>JAIEQI010000098.1 GCA_019747875.1 Candidatus Obscuribacterales bacterium | reverse complement strand
TGACTTACAGAACCATACTAATATTGTTGCGCTTGCATCCTGGATAGGGGCTTTGTGTTCTCTGCTCGATCCCGGGATCGCCGGCATCCTGCCGGCTTCTCTGGCTGCTGACTTACAGAACCATACTAATATTGTTGCGCTTGTATCCTGGATAGGGGCTTTGTGTTCTCTGCTCGATCCCGGGAGCGCCGGCATCTTGCCGGCTTCTCTGGCTGCTGACCTAGAGAACCGTACAAGTATCGTTGCGCTTGCGTGATTTATTCTCGCGTTCAAGCTGGATCGTCGTGTGATTGATCTCATATTCGTGTTCTAGCAAATCTTTAAGCTGATCCAAAATAGGTTCTGGGTCAGCGTTTTCCTGAATTGCAACATGCCCAGACATGGCTATCATTCCTGATGTTATCGTCCACACATGCAAATCGTGTACTGCCACCACACCTGGTACCGCCGCCATTGCGGCTGTGAGTTCCGAGAGATTTACGTGTCCAGGCGCATTCTCCATCAATATATCGATTGACTCTTTTAGCAGTCCCCATGTGCGCCAGAGAATGAAAATCGAAAGAAGGGCGCTTAGCAGCGGATCCGCAAGATACCATTTGGTAGTGATCATTATTATTGATGCAACAATCACACCAGCCGATGCAATCATGTCGGAAAAAACTTCAAGATATGCAGCCTTTGCATTCAACGATTTCTCCGCACCGTCCGTTAGTAAGCGCATTGAAATCAGGTTCACCACAAGACCGGCGGTGGCAACAATTAACATAGGTACGCTTTGCACTTCTGGCGGATTTGAAAATCGGCTTATCGCTTCACCAAAAACGAAGATAGAAATGAGAACGAGCATCACGGAATTGGCAAGAGCAGCCAAGATTTCACTGCGGTGGTAGCCAAATGTTCGCGATGAATTTGCCGGTTTGCTGGAGAGCCACATTGCAAAAACGGCTAAAGCCAGCGCGGCGACATCGCCAAGCATGTGACCAGCATCAGCGACGAGTGAGAGACTTCCGGTCAACCAGCCACCGACGGCTTCGATGATCATAAAAGATCCCGTGATCGCTAGCACGGTGAATAATCGCTGTTTGCTCAGCATTCTAGCATCGCCATGACTGTGAGCGTGAGAATGAGGGCCGGGGCCGCTCTTCCGGTCATGCTCATGATCGTGTTCGGAATGTCCGCTCGCACTGAACGGCTGATTTGTGGGCACTATTTCTAGCTGTTTATTTGAATCGGAGTTTTGATCGGAAGATGTCATCTTTATATCGCGGTCCTGGATCTAGTTCCAGAATACAGCGACATCGGTTTGGAGGAAATAGTTTCGGTAAGAATGAGTCCCGGGATGATAACTTTGACTCTACTTGTTTTGCTTGGATGGATTTCCCCGTGGGCGATTTGCGTCTTCGGAATCGTCTTGAAATTAGTGGCGTATCTTAAGAAACCGTGACGTTAGTAATGGAAACAGTTTCCGCTTTCGCTGATATTACCCTTGTGGCGTCGCCGGCGTAGGGGCTTCTGGTTCTTTTCCTTTTGCTGCCTCCGGTCTGACTTCCATACCTTCAGCGAGATTCTCTGTGCCATGCTCAGCAACCAGGTCATCAGGTTGCAAGTTTCCGAACACTTCTACATCGTCGCCCATTGTTTGCCCTCGGCGCACTTCGATGCGGTGCGCAACCCCATCTTTGATCTTGACGACGAAAGGTGTTTCCAGGCTTTCATATATTGCAGTGGATGGAACGAAGTTTGTTCGATAACTGCGTTTCATCGGCCAAATTACCTCTGGAAACATTCCCGGATCCACCGTGCGGTCAGTGTTCCAATAGTTGAGTTCAACTGGCTCGGTCCGCGTCTTCACGTCCAAAGAATGAGCTATCCGTGCGACTTTTCCGACGAAAGTTCGCTCGGGATACGCGGAGACTTTGAAGGAGATATTCGTGCCGACATCTACAGCATCTATTGCATACTCAGGAACCGGAATCACGATTCGCAAGAGTGAAAGCTGTTTTATACGCAGCATTGGTGGATAGCCTGCTTGTCCATGTGGAGGATAGGCAAAACTACCGACGTGCATGTTTCGTTCTGTGATCATTCCATCGTATGGTGCGGTGATCGTTAAGTAAGCCAGCAACTCTTTGATATGGTCGAGCGCCTTGGCTGCCGCTTTCTCGGCATCTTTGGCGGAAGCAAGTTGCGCTTCTGCGGCTTTGACAATCTCTTCGCGCGACTGCACTGCAGCTAAATCCCCTTCAGCTTTTTGCGCCCAATCTTCCAGTTCATTTCCCGAAATTACACCGGGTATTTCTGCTGCTTTCTTTAATCGAGCGTAAGTGTCTTGGTTTGCTTTATAGTGAGCCTTTGATTCCGTTACCAGGGCGCGTGCACTCGACAGTTTCTGTTGAGCTTCGGAGATTTGCGCTCGAGCTTGTAACATTTTTGCTTCGCATTCATGACGTTGTGCTTCTACTTCCGGTGCGACCAGTTGTGCAAGAACTTGTCCTTTTTTGACCCAATATCCGCGGTCAACACCGATCCATTTGATGAAGCCCGGGATCTTTGGATAGAGCGGAACGTCTTGGTATGGCAATATTTCACCGGGTAGAAGCAGATCGCGATTAAGAACGCGGCTTTCTACTTTTACGGTTGGAACTACAGGGAGGCTTGCTTCATCTTGAGCGTGGTGGAGTTTGGGATCGGCTGCCTTTTGCGTGCATGCGGAGAGGGAGCAAGTCAGTGCGATAGCCAGGAGAGTGATGAGCAAATTGGAATTGGATCTAAGCGTGAAGAACTTTAGGGTATCTAAGAGCGGACAAGATGTCCGCTCCCCATACTTATGGGCGGACGAGACGTCCGCGCTCCATACGAATCCCTTACCCGCTGTGCCGGATGCTGTCTCCTCTGCAGAAATTGAGCGTGTCGCGTCTTTGATCATGGGGAAGCTGTACCTACTGGGATTTTTAGATCGTCTGGGTGAATTGAGGCGGACTTTCGTCCTGTTTTTCTTCGGGCGATGGAGAAGACAATTGGCATAATTAGGAGAACGCATGGTGTAGATACGAGCAGTCCACCGATAACGGCGCGCGCCAGCGATGCTTGCGCTTCAGCGGAAATGGCCATGGGCACCATCCCTGATATCATTGCTATACTGGTCATCAAAACTGGACGCAAGCGCTCGCGTCCGGCCATGATCGCAGCTCGCAATGCGGATTGTCCTTCCATGCGATTATTCTCTGCAAACGTGATCAGCAAAATTGAATTGGAAACACCAACACCGATTGCCATGATTCCACCCATGAATGATTGAACGTTTAGTGTAGTTTGTGTCAGAAGCAGCGCAATCACCTCACCTGCGACAATAGCCGGTGCGATTGACACGATCACGAGTGCAAGTGGCAGAGACTGGAAGTTTGCAGTCAACATCAAGATGATCACAACAATTGCCAGCACAATTCCGAGTTGCAATCCGAAGAATGTCTCGTGTAGAGCCGGTACTTGTCCGCGGACGCGGACTTCAACTCCACGCGGTGGATCTCCGACATGTTTAATTGCTTCTTTTACTAGCTCTGATGCTTTTCCTAAATCATCGCCCTGGATGTTTGCCGAGATGGAAATCAGTCGCATCTGATTTATGTGATCAATCTCTCCAGGCATAATGCCGTAGGCAAGTTTGGCAAGGTCGCGCACGTATGGACCTTCATTGCCTTCTTTCATCGCCGGTACGGCTTCCATATCAGCAATTGAAGCTATGTGCCATTGCGGCATTTCAACTTGGACTTGATAGCTTACGCCTGTTTTTGGATCTGTCCAATAGTTCTGCGAAATCCATCGGCTTGATGATGATGCTGCAACCAATGACTTGCCTACGTCTTGAACTGTAACGCCGAGCTGTCCGGCGAGTTCGCGATCCACATTGATATTGATGGTGGGATAATCGAGAGGCTGTTCGATTTGAAGATCCCGCAGCATTTCAATGCGCTTCAACTGCTTTAGCACCTTTTCTGCGTAGGTACGATCCGCCGTCAGATCCAGACCGGATACAGCGACTTCAATTGGCGCCGGTGCGCCAAAGTTCATGACCTTGCTGATGATGTCTCCGGGCTCAAATGAGATCTTGAGATCTGGGATTTCCTTTGCTACAGCGGCACGCAATTTTTCCTTGTACTCAGACAACTTGATACCGGCGCTCGGGCGCAATGCGACAGTGAGAATGCCTTCGTGCGGTCCGCTCGTAAACACGTAGATGTTGCTCAAGGCATATGCCGGTGGTTGCGTTCCCACGTAACCTATCGAGATCAAAACATTGTTCTTGCCACCAGCTTCCCTTGCTATTAGATCGAGAATGCGTTTTGAATACTTGTAAGTTTCTTCGAATCTGGTCCCTGTCGGTGCTTTGATTCTCAGCTGAAACTCGCCTGTGTCAACGTTTGGGAAAATTTCGCTACCCAATTGCGGGTAGATAGCTCCAGCAATCGCAACCGAGCCCAATAAGTAGATCAACAAGACTGCATATCGTCCACGAAGAAGACCAGAAAGTATTCCCATGTAACCCTTCTGAACTTGGTAGAAGAAACCTTTTGACGTCGGCTTCTTCTCGGACGAGTGCTTATGCACTTTCAAGAACCACGTAGAGATAACCGGAACCAGGGTTGATGAAAGTATGTATGATGCCATCATGGAAAAACCGACGGCGAGTGAGAGTGGAATGAAAAGCGCTTTAGTAGCGCCTTCCATAAAGAATGACGGGACAAATACTGAGATAACCGACATCATCGCGAGGAATCGTGGGGTTACTGTTTCTTGTCCGGCACGAAGTACCGAAAGCGCGAGCGGTTCACCTCGCGAAAGGTGGCTGTGGATATTTTCGATTGTAACTGTTGCTTCGTCGACTAAAATGCCGATGGCTAGCGCTAGTCCGCCCAGTGTCATGATGTTGATTGTTTGTCCTGCCATCCAGAGACCGACAATCGCGCACAGAATTGCAGCGGGAATACTTGTCAGAACGATTAAAGCACTACGAAGATCCCGCAAGAACAGAAGCACCATCAATCCTGTCAAAAGGGCGCCGTGGACGCCTTCTGTTACCACTGAATTGATCGCTTGGGTTACGTAAATTGACTGGTCGAAAACGAAATCGATTTTGATGTCGTCGGGCACGTTGTGTCGCATTGATGGCAAAGCGGCCTTAACTTCGTTAACCACTGAGAGCGTGGAAGCTGATGAGAGCTTGACTACAGGTAAGTAAACGGTTTTCCTGCCATTGACCAGAGCGTATCCTGTAGCGACGTCCGCCGAGTTGGCGATGCTTCCAACATCCCTTAGAAAAATTGTCGGACCATGTCCCTTCTTGATCGGTAGCATCAGAAGGTCTTGATATAGTTCCACTGTCGCATTGATCGGCGTGTACCGGTCCCACTTTCCTGTGCGAACGTCACCTGCCGGAACGATTGCGTTACCTTTTGCGACTGCTTGAACCACGTCTTCTGCTGACAGGTGATATGAACTCAAGCGTTTTGGATCTACCGTTACGACAATGGTTCGCTGGTTTCCGCCGAATGCTGGCGCGCCGGAGACGCCTGGCAGTTTTGCAAACAAAGGTCTGATCAACGTTACAGTTTTGTCTTGCAAATCGTTTACGGATCGATGCTTACTAGAGATGACCAAATAACCAGCCGGCAAACTTCCTGCATCGACGCGCAATACGAATGGACCTACTGTGCCGGGGGGCATGAATGCTTTTGAACGCTCGATTTGGGCGATCGTATTAGCCATAGCTTCTGCCATGTTGGTTCCTGGATGGAACGTCAATTTGATCATCGAAACGCTTTCGATGGATTTCGATTCCACTTCCTTGATACCATCAATGTAGAAGAAGTGATACTCGTACCAATCGCAGAGATAGCCTTCCATTTGTGGCGGGAGCATTCCACCGTAAGGTTGCACAACGTAGATGACAGGCAAATTGAGATTTGGAAAAATATCGATGCGCATACGTGTAAGCGCCATGACCGCAAATAATGCCATCGCCAAAACCGCGATGATGACGGAAACGGGGCGCTTCATTGCGAAATCGAGAAGACCCATTACTTTTGCCCTCCTGCGTTTGGAGGTAAACCGCTAGACAGTTTCAAAAGCGGCGTCAAATCTCCTCGCGCCTCAGCGGCCGCTAAGTAGGACCTCCATACGGCTAGTCCTGCAAGTTCATTTGTAACCTGTGCTTGAATCAATAGCTTCTCAGCAAGGGCAACATCATTGATGTTTGCTAGTCCCACTCCATAACGTGTTCTTGCGCGCAACTCTGTATCTTGCGCAGCCTTTAGAAACTTCGGTGCATTAGCAGCAAGACGGGTTGCGCCGTCAATCATTGCTTTGGCTCTTGCGTCATCGCCTTTCAAAATCTGCATGATCTCAGCATATTTAGCACGTTCAGCCTGCTCGCGGTTTGCGACGATATCTTTTTGAGCCCGCACGGAAAAGTAATCCATGAGGTGCATTTGCGCCTTTACGCCCACAGCCCAGTTCGGTACGTTCGGAAGATATCCGAGGCTCGCTACACTGCGGTTGACTTGGGCACCGCTTCCTCTACCGAAAATCCCAGATTCGAAAAAGATATGAGGGCGCCACTCGTGTTGAATCACCTGGTAGCGTGCATGAAGTGTTTTCACTTCAGCATCTTGATGAAGCGCTAGTGGATGATATTCGAAGGGCTGAACCTTCACCACTGTTGCCGGCAACGTGGGCACCGTCAAGAGTGGACCGTGAATAGTCTCCACGTAGGCTCCTGCCATTCCCATTCGCTCAGCAAGTGTTGCGCGCCGTATTTCGCGCGCCTGTTCCGCTGATATGAGATTGTCTTCCGCGATTGCTAGCTCCGCATCCACGCGTGATGCATCCACTCCTGGTTTCAAATCCGCCTTAACTTGCTGGTGTACAGTCATCGCGAAAACTTTCATGCGCTCAAGCGCAGCTTGTTGCGCGCGAACTTCTTCCTCCGCTGCCACAAGCGCAAAAAAAGCATCAGCCGCCCGGCAAGCAACTTGGAATTTCGTCAGTACAATTGCGGCATCGGCACGCTTAACTGATGTTCGTGCCTCCATAACCTGATGGTGGCGCAGTCCGAAATCATAAATTTCCCAGGAGAGGAACGCGCTTGCATTTGAGTGCCAATAGCTTTTGAAACTTCTAGGAGCATCAAGCACGCCAGTAATTTGGGGAATGGAAAGTGGCGGAAAAAGCACACCGATGGTGTTGTTGACGCTGCCTCGTAGCTCTTGCAAGAAGATATCAATACGCGGCAGATATGTCGTTTTCACAAGCGTAACTTCAGCTGAAGTTGCTTTCGCTTTCGATTCAGTTTCGACAACTGTCGGGTAGTTTTTGAGCGCGGCGTTGACCGATGCTTCCAGTGTGAACTTCGGACCAGCTTTTATTTCTGGTCTCAACAAAATCTCGCTTGCGTTCTCCTGGAGAGTGTCGACAGAAGCTGCACAAACTGGAAGCGAAGAAGTCAAAAATAAAATCGCTAAAGTGCTCAAGCAGAAGCTGACAAATTTCGCTTGCGATCTTCTGGTTAACGGGGCTTCCGGCATAGCTTTCTTCTTGGCAATATTGGGCGGATCAACTCCCGCTCCAGAGCTGTATCATGATATCTTCTTCGCGCTCGAAATACCCGATTCATTTACTTGGAAATAGTGAACATTGTCAGCAACTTACATACTACAGTGCGGACTCCATGATCCCATTACAGGACGCGAACCAGGCTAGATCCTTTCCATTTTTCAACTGGTTCATACTTATTCTGAACGTGCTCTTCTTCCTTTTCGAGATTTCCATGTCCGAGGGTGAGTTGAATGCGTTCATAGAAGCCAATGGGTTTGTGCCTGTAAGATTCGCGCATGACTTCGGTTTAGGCGAAATCATGACAATTTTTTCATCGATGTTCATGCATGCGGGATGGATGCATTTGATCAGCAATATGTGGGCACTCCACATCTTCGGTGACAACGTCGAAGACAAGATGGGACATGGAAACTACGTCATCTTTTACATAATCTGCGGAGTTGCGGCAGCACTTACGGATTTTCTGGTCCATCCAGGATCGGGTACGCCAACCATTGGTGCCAGCGGAGCTCTAGCTGGCGTTCTCGGTGCTTACCTTGTTCTCTTCCCTGCCGCCAAAATAATCACGCTGATTCCGATTATCATCATTCCTTATTTTGTGGAACTTCCTGCGATTGTATTTCTGGGCTTTTGGTTTCTTTCGCAATTCTTCACGGGCTTGGGCTCACTCGACAATTCGCCGGTTGCGGCAGAAGCGAGCGTTGCCTGGTGGGCGCACATTGGTGGGTTCATCGCAGGGATGATCCTTGTGAAACTATTTGAAAAGCGCGAGGAGTACAATCGCTATTATCAGGACGAATACTATCCCTGGTGATGGTTGTATTTATTGTGGTTAATCTTTGCTCGGTGGCAGCGAAGCTCCAGCCATTGCGGCGACGCATGGCGTCCCCCTGCAGGCAAAAATGTCGAGGCGGCCAGTTTGCTGGGATGCCATGCATTGCCCGATTGTGATTCTCGCACTCGTGATCGTTAACTCCACGGATGTAATAAGCTATTCACAGCAAGGGAGTCAGCAGCCAGATGCACTGGGACAAATTCGGAGAGATGCTCACCAACCTCTTATGGGTGTGGATAGTTTTCCTTATTTTGCAACCGGCGATGAAACAGAATATGCTTGCTGCCGCGCGTACTGGTTGGTTGCGGAAGCTCGAGCGAAAGCGAGAAAGCCGGGTTATCGCGCTTGTTCATCGGCGAGAAAGCGTGAGTCTACTTGGAATTCCAATTCTTCAATTTATCGATATAGAAGATTCAGAAGCAATTCTGCGCGCTATTCGCATGACTGGGGATGATGTTCCGATTGATTTGATCTTGCATACTCCTGGCGGTGTCTCACTTGCAGCGGAGCAAATTGCAAGGGCTATTTGTCGGCATAAATCCAAGGTAACTGTGTTCGTTCCGCATTATGCAATGTCCGGAGGAACGCTTTTGGCGTTGGCGGCCAATGAAGTGGTCATGAGTCGTGACGCGGTTCTTGGCGCATTGGATCCGATGGTCGGGCAGTATCCCGCCGCTTCGATCATGAGTGTTGCTGGTCAGAAAAATTTCGATGACATGTCCGACTCCACTTTCATTTTGTTGGATCAAGCACGCAAAAGCACCGAGCAAATGAATTCGACTGTCCGATTCTTGTTGTCGCATCGCCATGATGAGCCGATGGTCGAGCAACTTGCTAGCGTATTTACGTCCGGAAATTGGACGCAAGACTATCCGATTTCAGTAGATGAGTTGAAGGAAGTCGGCATGGCAGTCAACTGTGATATGCCTGTCGAAGTTCTGCAGTTTATGGCAATGTTTCCTCAAGATGTTGGCAGGCGTCCGTCTGTCGATTTCATTCCAGCGCCTTATCCGCCTGCTAGTCCTGTACCACCTGTCCTCCCTGCACCAAGGGACAGTTAGGTGGCGTCTCTGGTATTTGCTCTTGCGCTGCACGCTTAGCGCTACAAGTGCCCGCCCTTGCCAAGTGTTTGCACTAAAGAGTACTTCATTTATTGTTCCAAAGTCTCAAAAAGAGGCGGATCTACTGGATCTTCGCTGGCAATAGCGTATATGCTGAGAAGCTAAGCTGTGAGGTGACTAGTCGTGAGTGATTCTTGGAAAAAGCTCGTTGAAGAAGCGAATGATTCCTATGGTCGAGGCAAAGTTCCGGAAGCGGAAGTGAAGCTCTTGGCGGCGTTGGAAGAAGCTGAGAAGTTTGGCGAGGATGATGCGCGACTTGCATTGACGCTAAATAATCTCGCGGCGATTTATCATGAGCAAGGGAAGTACACAATGGCTGAGCCTCTCTATAAGCGAGCGCTCGATATTCGCATTCGATTGCATGGAGAATGCCATCCTGATATTGCGGTCAATCATCACAATCTGGCGGTGCTCTTCAGTGCGCGCAGAATGTATCCAATGGCAGAGAACCATTACAAAGCCGCGCTTGAGATGAAAGAAACCTTGTATGGCAAGGATGCAGCTGAGCTTTTGAACACACTACAGTATTATGCACAACTGATGAAGGTGCAAAATCGTTTGGTCGAACGTCAAATGATTGAGTCACGTGCCAAAACAATTGCAGCGAAGTTAGGTTTAGACCAAGAAGCGACTCCGATCCCGTTGAAACGAGGGAATGCAGCGGCAGGCAAAAGCAAGCTCTCTGTAACACAAATTAGTGACAATGATCAGCATGATCATGGTTCCGGATGCTGCGAATCGAAAGACGACAATTCGACTAAAGCGACTGTTGGTTAATTGATGTGCTTGGTGGACAGAAAAAGCTTCTAAAAAGGCTGCACACGGATTTGCTTCCGCGTCTGACTGCTGAGGGCGTTAAAGCAGAAACGAAAGCAGTCTTGCAAGAGCTTTATCACTCCGGCTCATGGGTGACTGTTCCATATTTGCTATCGTGTGTGATTAGTTACGAGAAAGAGATCGCAAATGAATCAGCCGGTTGCATTGCGCACTTTATGTATGACATTTTGCCTTCGACCATTGCCCGCCTGGATGATCGAGTTCGCGGATCAGCCTGGTATACGCGCGATTTTCGTAAGTTGTGGGATGAGAGTAGTCTGGAAGTTGTAAGTATTCTGCGCGCCATGACACCACCTGTGGTGTTTATGGGATTGTGCTCGATGCATCGAAATGGACGTGTTCGCGAGATTGCTATCCAGGAGCTCGATCAAATCACTGACGGGAGCGAACTGCCTTACTTGCTCTTACGAAGCACGGATTGGGTGCCGATTGTTAGCACAAAGGCGAAGAACGCGATTCGCGCAAAGCGACTAACCACTCGCTATGCTAAGCATTATCTTGCGAACATGGCGCTGCTCGATCAATTGCGCCAGCGTAAACGCGGCGACGCTGCAAGCTTATTTCAATCGATACAAGAGATCTGTCTAAAGGCAGATACTGGCGAGTTTATGGAAGCGCTGAAAAACAAGGATTCCAAAACTAGAAGGCTTTGTTTCTATATTGGTTTGGGTGCGCAAAATGCTGATCGGCAAGAAATCATAAAAGCTGGCTTGAGAAATAAAGACAATATAGTCAGAAAAATCGCGTTGATGGCAGCTGTTGCGCAAGCTAAAGGCGATGAACTTTGGTCACTTATCGAGGATGCACTGAAAGACCGCTTTCCCGCTCACCGTCGGGAGGCGCTTGGATTGTTGCTAACGCATTTTCCGGAAAGGGCAGATGATTATTTGCGAAAAATGTTGGTTGATGGAGCTGCAACGGTTCGCAGCTTAGCAAAGTACCATCTGAAGCAGCGCGATCCGAATTTTGATTTTAGGCAGTTCTATCAAGAGCAATTGAAGAGCGCTGACAGCAAAGTCATTGTGGCTGCGCTGCAGGGGTTAACTGAGTGCAAACAACCCGAAGACTATTCCGTTATCGAACTATTCTTGAAGAATGAGAATCGCCAGGTCAAGAAAATTGCGATGAGCTGTCTGGCATATTTGAATAAAGAGAGAACGGTAGCTCACTTGCTTGAGTTTATGTGCAGCCCGGAACCAGGGATAGCTAAGGAAGCCCAGAGTAATCTTCAGAAGTGTTTTCGGTATGTTACTGGTGAAGAACTCTGGCGATTGTACTCAGGCACCAAAAATCCGAAAATTCAAATCAACATTATTCGCGTCTTGATGATGTTGCCGCAGTGGGATAGTTTGGGATATCTGCTGCTTTCGCTGCGGAACAAGGACGCTGATGTTAAGGCTGCCGCCCTTGATGCTGTGAAATGGTGGCAAACAAAGCATCGAATGACCTGGCGCAACATCTTGCCCAATAAGATGCAGGCTGAGCGAGTTCGTCTTGCTGCCCCTCTGATAGCGGGCGAGATCGCGGGGCAAAAATTCCGCGAATTGCATCTTGCAATCGATTCAGTGCTATAGATTCCTGTCCGGTACGATGAACCGGATTCGTTTATTCGGGTTAGATGACAACATCTTCTAGAGTCTGTAAGCGGTGCAACCGGGTTGCTGGTCGTACGAATCAAATGTGTTTGATCGACGTGGGAGAATGAATTTGTCTCGGGTATGTAGGTGTGCTTCAGGCTGGTTCTGGAACCCGGTAACGGACGGCTTTTCGCAAGATTGCTCTGACTGCAGGATTTTGCAGATCGTCTTTTGATTTGATCTTGATGTGGCGCATCAGCTTTCCGCTCCCTTCCAACAATCCTTCGGGATCTGGAAGTTCGCTGCCGTAATTGAATCCTAGTGCCACATGCTTGGTATAGGCACTGACCCATGAAAAATGTTCAGTCATTTTCTTGGGACCTGTGCCGAAGCCAGCTATCTTCTGCTGCTCCCAGACTACTTCCACTGTTTTAGGCTCAACTTCGTAAATGAGTTGCCTAACTGCCAGTGCAAGTTCCTGCATTTCTTTTGAACTGGATGCAGTTATCTTACGAAATGCTGCATCGTCCTTCGTCATTTTTTGTCACCTTCTGCAGCTCTCTGCACTTTATCTTGTATGCATTTTTCCTTGTCTTCATGCCACAGATATGCGCCATAACCGGCTCCGATGATTGCTCCAGGAATGGCTCCAACGCCTTCGCCTAATGCAAATCCAATTGCTCCACCTGTTATTACTCCGCCGGCCATGTTGCGACCTAGTTCGGAAATCGGTCCGCACGGTTTGTCATCTTCAGCTTTCTTTTGAAGTTGTTCCTTTGTTGCTTGTTCTTTGCTTGGTTGATCAGTTGGAGGACTGTCGGGAAGCTTTGGAACGGCGCCTTGTGGATTTACATTTAGTTTGTCGAAATCAGGAGTGGCTGTAGGCTTCTCGTCTTCGTCATCCACCTTGCGTTCTTGCGCAGCTCTTTCAGCAGCAGCTCTTTCTTGCTCAGCCTTCTCAGCAGCAGCGGCAGCTTTCTCCTGTTCCGCCTTTTCAGCAGCAGCTTTTTCTTGGTCGGCTTTCTCAGCAGCAGCTTTTTCTTGGTCGGCTTTCTCAGCAGCAGCTTTTTCTTGCTCGGCTTTCTCAGCGGCAGCTTTCTCTTGCTCGACTTTTTCAGCAGCAGCTTTTTCTTGTTCGGCTTTTTCAGCAGCAGCTTTTTCTTGCTCGGCTTTTTCAGCAGCAGCTTTTTCTTGCTCAGCTTTTTCAGCAGCAGCACGCTCCTGTGCAGCTTTTTCAATATGTGCATTTAACGAAGCCGTCGCAGCGTCCCATCCTTTCATCATCTTATCGAGCATTTCTTTTCGCTGTTCTGGGCTAGCAGTTGGAAGCATTTCTCCAACCTTTAACACGTCGCGACTGTCGCTGAGCTTTTTGATGCGTCTGGCTTCCTTAGATGCATCCTCATCCTTCATATCAGGAAAGCGATCCTTGAGTGCCTGGAAATATCCTTGTCCGCGCTTGACTGGACCAACACTGGTCATATCGATGATTGTCAGTTCCATTTGTTTTTGAAAGTGAGCGCGAACTTCTTCCTGACTTACTGTCGCTTGTTTTTCTGAACTTTGGCCTGGCGGAGTTCTGTCAGGCGGTCCGAATGCAGACGCACGCACGCTGTCTAAATTCGAGGTACTTTTACTATTATCAGCGACTTGAGTTTTAGCTTCGGTCCCTTCGAAGCTTTCGGCCTGCCTATTCATTTTTACCTACCTAATCTAACCCCATCCAGCAGCAGCAAATTAATCTAGGGCGTGTGACAAAGGTAGGGGAATACTACGCGACGGCCCCGCTTCAGGGGTGAAATTCCCAAACGCATCGAGCAGTGGCGATTTCGCTGTGCGTCCGAAAAGCCGGTACAGGTGAGACATATGTGGGAATAGCTTTATAGAAGGGATAGTCCAAGGAGGGCCCATGTTTCAAAGAAATGTTGCGAGACGGTTCAAAATTTCAGTTGGTTTATTATTGATGTCGTCGACTGTATTTTTGGCGCAACCGCTCTTCGCTCAATCTTGGGGACAGCTCAAGGAAGCGGCACTGGACGCATCGTCAAAGAAGGACTTTGCAGGCGCTGAGCAATATTGGAAAAAATCACTGGAGATTTCTGGTGGAACAGGGGCGCGCTATTTGCAAAGCAGCGCTGGACTGGCAAAACTTTATGCTGAATCCGGGAAGCCCGAACAGGCACAAGCGCTCTACAAGAAAATAGAGAGCGCAGCGGTAGTTGGCAGTTTGAGCGATGATGAGAGATCTGCATTGTCTGATTACGCGCAGTTTTTGAAACAGAATAATGGCGCGGAGCAAGCTGCCGAATTGGAGAAGAAGTTTTCGCTCGCGCAAGCAAAGGTCGAGGCGCAAGGTGGTGCTGTGCATAGTGCTTCAGCACCTTCGAATGCGGATGCTGATCCAAAGGCGGTTGCGCAAAAGGACCACGCAGCCTGGTCAGAATCTTTCAAGTCTGCGACCGATGCAATTGCGCAAAAGAACTATGCACAGGCCGAAAAACTCTTGAAAGAAGCTCTTCAGATTGCTGAGAAATATGAGTCATCCGCTATGGCATCGAACACGCTTTCTAAATTAGTAGAGATCTGTGCAGCACAGGGAAAGAATGTAGAGGGGGAATCTTATTCCATGCGCAAGGTGGCGGCTGTGCGCATGACAAAAGGTCCGATGACGAAGGATTTTGCGCAAGCTTTGATGGAGCATGCAGGATGGTTGCGAAAACTCAATCGCAAAACAGAAGCGATCTCAGAGGAAGGCAAGGCCGAATCAATTCTGGCGCATATTACACCAAGGCAAATGGTTGGAGGAGCAAGCTCTGCAGCACCTTCCGGCATTGATGCTTCGGGAACGCGAGGTGGTGGCATTTATTCACGGGCTAGGGCGGTTCAAGGGCTTGGCGGGCAACTCAATAATATAATTAACCAGCCCGATCACTAAGCCGGCTTCTGGGTTATATATTCGTGGATGCTGACAATCTCTGCTGTCCACATTTCTGCAGGCAAATGGTAATCTATGTGCGTTTTCGTACCTATGATGAACACATGAGAATTATCAACATCCTTTCTGCATATGTAGCCTTTGCTGTTTTGTCTATTTCGCTGCTCTCGGGGGCTGCGATAGCAAACGAGTATCTATACGTTACAAAGCCACAGCGGTTGGGAATCTTGCAGGACGGAAAGATGCACATCTTTATGGTGGGCACTGGAAATCCTGAATTTGAAATGGAAAACGTGCGAAAGCCTGCATGTTTGGCCATCATCTGCAATGGAGAGTTCGTTTTAATTGATGCTGGTGAGGGAGCAATTCAGAACATTGCTGCATTCGGCTTGCCTTATCATGCTCTCGAGAAGGTGTTCATGACGCATTGGCACTCGGATCACTTTGCCGGACTCGGTCAGGTTATTAATGCCTCGTGGATTCGTGGGCGCAAGAATCCTGTTACGGTTTATGGTCCCTTTGGTGTGAATAAGATTGTCAGCGCAATAAATTCAGCATATGAATTGGATGCGATCTACCGGTCCGCAACCGTTGATGGTGCTATGGATCCGGCTTTAACCACTGCTATTCCGGTCGAGTTGCGCTCGACCGATGATCTCTTTCTGGTGTATGCCGGAAAGAATTTCGAAGTAGCATCATTTCGCGTTAATCATACTCCAGTAGTTCCAGCTCTCGGCTATGTCATTAAATACGGTGGCAAGAAGATAGTCATTAGTGGGGATACGAGAGTGGCTCCAAATCTTGAACGCCATGCGGCAAATGCAGACATCTTGATCAACGAAGCATTCAGTCGTCCGCTAAGTGAGGAAGTGATCGCGATTTCTGAGAAAGCTGGAGATAAATTCTCGGCAGGATTTACAAAAGACATCAGTAAGTACCACTCGGATTCGATTGATCTTGCAAAAATGGCTGACAGAGCCAAAGTAAAGCGGCTGGTTCTGACGCATCTAGTGCCGGTGATTCCTACTTTGAAAAAAGTGGAGGATGATTTTGTTGCTGGTATGAATCAAGATTTTAAGAATGAGCTGATTGTCGCTGCCGATGGTGACGAAATAGTTATCGATAATAATGATGCAAACAAGCCGGTTCAATTCATAAGGCAGGCTCAGCCAAAGATCCCGTTCGCTCCAGCTGCACATTGAGAAGATCAAGCCTCTATTCTTGAATGTCTTTGAACATGTGGCGATGTGGGATAGTGACTTCTTCAAACGGTTCGCCCTCGATTTCATAGCCCAATCGAAGGTAGAACTCAACAGCTGTGTCTCTGGCGTTCATATGGATCTTTGTGAAGTTGTTTTCGCGGGCGAACTGCTCAGAAAATTGCACCATTGCTTTTCCGATGCCGCATCCTTGATGCTCTTTGGAGACAGCAACTTGACGCATCTTTAGTCCACCATGAGGATCTGGCTCCAAGATTAGACAGCCAGCAAGCGAACCGTTTAGATAGCACGCTATATGTGTTGAATCCGTTTCTCTCTCGAGGTCTTCGGCATTAAATACAAGTCCAAGAGGTCTGCGCAAGATCTCGTTCCTCAGCGCCACCGTTTCTTTATACTCAGCCGAGTTGTGGGGGATGCACCGAATCAATAGTGTTCCCTTTGAGGTTTCAGTTTTCATTGTTCTTGTTTTGGCTTCAGTCGTAATAAGGTGAAAGTAAACGCTAATGTTATTTCATCCGCAAATTATACAAGACGTCAAACTACTACTATGAGATCGTTCCAGAGAGAGCCGGCGTCTTTCCGGCTTGGATCTCTTAGGGATGCGCGCTCGAAGGTCGTCAATGCTGGAGCTGAAGGCGTCGATTTTGAAAGTGATTTGCATTTATGGCGCCGGTCGCAATCCGTGAATATTCTCGTATTGGCAAAAGAGATCTTTGTTTGCTCTTCGCTAATCCTATTGAGGACAGGGATGTGTATTGCAAAGGTTTAGTGTTACCCGGCATGTAAGCGTCATTCCTGCATCTTGTCCGCCGAGGTGTGAATTAAGTCCCTTGGTGTTGTTCAGCGTTTTCAGTTTTGGAAGTGGCTTTCTTTGGGCTTTGGCCGCTGTTTGGATTGCTGCTGTGTTCATTTGCGTTTCTCCAGGCGATGATTGATTATGCGCCGAGAATAGCGGGGTTTTGTGGGGGAGATGTGAGCCTTGGCAATCTCTTTTGAGCCTGGCTCAAGGCATCTAACCCGTACAAATTGCTATTTTGCTATTTTGGATCTGAACGCTACGCACCAGGTTGCATCATGCTATTGAGACCCGACGGAACTCGACCCGTGACCCTAATTTGGCCTTATAGGGTTGACGTCAAACATCTTTGACCATGACAACGTTTTGGCGAAAAATAGCGTCTCCCCGAAAGCCTTGCTGAGACGCACTAAGCAGGTCTGTTCAAAGTGTTGTAGCCTTTGTTCGATGTAAAAGATCTTTGACGTCAACCAGGGCTGGCCAAACTACATTTAGTGCAAGAAGGTTTGCAAAACTTGCCGGGGACCTAAGATCGCCCGAAACACGAATGTGTGACCGAAGAAAATCGTTAATCCATTCACCTGCGGAATGTTTGGGTTACGTACCTTGAAATAACTGATTTCGCCCGCCTGTAGGACAGAACCGGACATCGCATCGCGCGACGTACCGCTAGTGTGAGGTCAGTGTACGGGCAATGTCAAGAAAATAGCGGTTCCACGTCCGGCTTCTGATTCGGCCCAGATGCGTCCGCCCAGCCGTTCCGCGTTGCTGCGTGCCAGGTAAAGCGAGAGCCGTTCCTGATAAGTGTCTTCAGTGTGTTTGCCATCTATGAATCCAACAAACATTTCTTCGATCTCGACTTGTTGTAGTGCGGGACCTGAGCTGGAGATAATCAGCCGAATTTCCTTTCCCTTAACCGTAGTCTCTGCACGTACTCTGCCACCAGGTGCGGTGACGCTGATCATTTTTTGCAGAAGTTTGAGTATGAGTTCTTGCGCTACTTCTTTGTGGATTGCGGTCGTCGGGAGTCCTGTGACTGTCTTATAGTCCAGCATGATTTGTTGCTGGCGCGCCTGCTGTGATACCTGTTCGAGGCATTCACCAATGAGTCGTGTTACCGCTACTTGCTCTCGTGGAGTCTGCTCTTCTTGTGGCGGTACGTAGCCGCCATAGATCATCAAGTAACTATCAACCACGCCGATCATTTGCAAATAGATCTTGTGGAGCTCGAGTAGGTTTTGCGTCAAGGGGGGCGACGCGCCCTGCAATTGAGAATTGAGTACCGGATTCCAGATCTTCTCTCCAGCTCCGAGTGGTGCTCGAATATCTTGCGATAGCATCGTTACGATTTCATTTCTCAGTCGCGCTACTTCGCTGTGCAATGATTTGTCGCGCATAACCATGATGTAGCCGACGACGACTTGCTCGTCGCCAACAACTGGTTGCAAGTGCATAAGCACATCAACATGCTTGTCTTGATGGCGGTGGAAAACAGTTCCCTCTGGAAAGAACTGATTTATCAAATCTCCAGGACCGCTTCCCGGATGCGCAAATGTTATGCCCCAATTGCTTCGCTCTCCTGGCTTTCTTACAAGGTCAAAGCAAAGACGCCCAGCTACTTCACGTTCGCCCATGCCCAGCCAGTTCAGAACCGTCGGGTTGGCATCCAAAACGCTGCCGTATGGATCGAGAATCAAGAATCCTTCTGTTGAACATTGCATTATTGCTGCCAGCTTTTGCTGAACCTGGAAAGCATGCCTGTTAGCGGTTTCGATCTGACTGCTCACTTCAAGCGATTGCCTGTTGTGCGCCGATAGTTGACGGTTCACCATTTCAAGCTGTGAATTGATTGCGTCAATCTGTCGTTGTTTTTCGATGATCTCTTCATTCTGCTCTTTAACTGCTGTTTTCAAATTCTGTACAATGGCGCGCGGGCTTGATAGGGCTGTGTCCATCATTTCCGCTAATTCGAGGAAGTCTCCGTCTAGCACCGCCAGTGATGGCAGCTCCTGTTTGTTGGCGGCGAGATCTTTAGCTCGCTGTTTCAAGAAGCGCATCGAAGTTGAAAATCGTTGATTTAATCCCGAGCTGAAGAGTAAAGAGAGCATCAGGGCTGCACCTGCAGCTACACCAAGTTGGCTTAAAAGGATGAATGCATTCGGCGTAGTATTTTGTATCGGAGCACTTACATAAATTAGCCCGTAAGCCTGCTTCTGTGGCGTGCCTTGCATCGGTGGACCCCAGACGGGGATCGGGCGCCAGAGTCGGCCGTCAGCTTCAGTCTCTCCTATGTTATTTGGATTGTTAGTTGCGTTTATGGTTCCGAGAAAAGAAGGTCTGACATTTTGGAGATTAGGGGAGCAAGCCACAACTCGGTGCTCAGGTAGCACGTAGAAGGCCAGGTCAAAGTCTTTTGCATCGCTTGTGACCTTCACTTTGCGTTCCATCCCCTGCAGGAGATCGCCACCAAAGGGTGTGCTGACTGCTAAAACGGCCGGTATGGAGTTCCCTATTTTTATCGGGGTTACAAATGACAAGCATGGGGTTCCCGTTGTCGAGAGGACGCACAAAGCTTGTTGCGGCTGGCCGCTTAATGCCATTCCGACTAGACCTTTGTTTTGGTGCGGATCTGTGGAATATCCGAATTTGGCTGGAGAGTCGCTGCTATAAAAGACGACGCCGTTCTCTTGAATGATGGTGCCATATCCAGCAAAGCCAGCTTTATCATAATAGGATTTGATTATGCCAGCGACCGCGGCACGATCTTTGGCACTAATGGCCTGCTTAAAACTGGCATCGTTAGCAATCAGGTTGGCAAGCTCGCTATTGCGGTCATAGACGTCGATGAGTTCTTTGTTGACATTCTTGACCGCCGGTTGGACTAGCGCTTTAGCCTTGTCACGAGCCCGGGTGAAGTCAACAAAAATGGAGAAACCCGCCTGGGTGAGAGCCATCACCAGGATGATCGCTATGAATGCGAAGTTGAGCTTAGCTCCCAAGAAACATGACCCCGGCCGGACACCTCCACACCGCAACGGAGGCTACTAGAAGTTTATCTCCTCAGAGCCTTTCGTGGAAATTGGTTAAGTATGAAATCGAAGCTTTTGAATTATGTTTTTTGGGCGGAGGCTTTGCGATACTCCACCTGTACTTGGATTGCGCGAATTAACTGATTCGGCCCGCAGTAGCCAAGTTCCAACAAAATTGAACCAAGTGGTTGGTGCTCTTCACCTTTGGCATCTTGCCCTTTCTGAATTTGAAGGGACTCGTCAAGCTGGTAAACCGTGATATAGCCCAGTTCTACCAGGATTTGACCCAAGAGGGTGCTCTGATCTGTCGACTCAGGAGGCTGATTACCGGACCCTTTTTTCATTTTACTTGTCCCGTTTCGCACACTTGGCAATAAGGTACAGACCGCTGAGCACACCCGAAGAGTTCAACTTATGGCTGCTGGGTTTCCCCCCTGACCAGGTTCATTGGCCTTCGCCGCACCCAACGATCTGTATTAAGGATTATAGCCCATCTCCACCCCGCAAACGAGCGGTTTGAAGACAGCAAACGATTGATAATCAGGCGTTCCTGGCTATGTGGTCGTTTTGCCGCCCAGAAAAGCCTTTTGCATGTCTTTAGAAACTTAATCGCCTGACAATTGACAGCGTATTTCTGGGGCCATATCCCCACAGAGCTAGTTGGACTCTTAAGTGGTGCAGAAGCTGAGGGGGGGGGCAGCCCTGCGAACAAGGGCGATGTCTTAGCCAAGAAGTTAAGGGGGCGTAGCCCAGCAAAATGGGGGTGGTGAATAAGCGGAGAAGTTAAGAGGGAGGGCGATGTATAAGCGGGGAAGTTGAGAGGGGCGACAGCCCTGCAAAAAAGAGCGATGTATAAGCGGGGAACTTGAGAGGGGCGACAGCCCTGCAAAAAAGAGCGATGTATAAGCGGGGAAGTTGAGAGGGGCGACAGCCCTGCAAAAAAGAGCGATGTATAAGCGGGGAACTTGAGAGGGGCGACAGCCCTGCAAAAAAGAGCGATGTATAAGCGGAGAAGTTGAGAGGGGCGACAGCCCTGCAAAAAGAGCGATGTATAAGCGGAGAAGTTGAGAGGGGCGACAGCCCTGCGAAAAAGGGCGATGTATAAGCGGAGAAGTTGAGAGGGGCGACAGCCCTGCGAAACTTCGGAGCGTTTAAATGAGATATGATCGCTGACTCCCAGAGTAAGGACGAATTTATGGTCACTATTCAAATGAAAACGAGTATGCCTCCACAGCAAATCTTTCAGGTATTGAATGGAAGATGGGCTGCTCAGATTTTGAAAACGTCAGTGCAGCTGGATGTATTTTCTAAGATAGGAACCGCTGCTCAAGATGCGAAATCAATTGCAACAGCGATAGGAGCTGAGCCGCATGCAACGGAGGTTATGCTCAATGCGCTATGTTCGCTTGGATTTCTGGAAAAGAAGAATGGCAAGTATCAGTTGAATGAGTTGAGCCAAACCTATTTGGTGGAAGACAGTCCTTTATATATCGGTGGATTTGTCACACACGATCATGTAGCTGAGTATTGGAAGGATTTGACAGAGGTCGTGCGCACTGGGAATCCAGCAGTGACAGTGAATAATCAACAACATGCTGAGGAATTTTTTCCAAAACTGGCGGCTGGAATATTCCCTCTTAGCTATAGCACCGCGCACAATGTAGTGAACGAACTGAAGTTGAGTGATCTACCCGCTGGAAGCCGTGCTCTGGATATTGCTGCGGGAAGCGGTGTCTGGAGTATTCCTTTGGCGCAGCAAAACAAGAATGTGCATGTTGATGCATTGGATTTTCCTTCTGTGTTGAAGGTGACCAGAGAGTTTACTGAGCGTGAAGGAGTAGCTAGCCAATACTCTTATATTGAAGGTGGCTGGCGCCAATGTAAGATTGAATCAGATAAGTACGATGTGATTTATCTGGGGCACATTTTGCACAGCGAAGGGATGGAAGAATCAGCTGCTATGCTCAAGGAGTGCTATCGCGCGATGCGCCCGGGCGGCAGAATTGTAATTGCTGAGATGATTGGCAATAATGAATACAGCGGTCCACCTTCCGCCCAATTGTTTGCAGTGAACATGTTGGTGATGACTCAAAAGGGTTGCATCTTCAGTGAGCAAGAACTTGGTGATTTGCTGAGAAAAGAAGGCTTCAAGGATGTGGTGAGATTGCGCCTGCAAAACTGGCGCGATGAAGACGCACCAATTATGGTGGCAACAAAGTAGCACTGTGAAAAGCGAAATGCCCTAGTATGGAGCGCGGGCATCTTGCCCGCCCATATGCAAGTTCTACTATCTAAGCCACAGCTTTAGGGAGGCTCTACCTCTTGCGAAACTCCGAATGCGTAGCTGCAACGCGCTTCGCGCTTATGGGCGGACGGGACGTCCGTGCTCCATACATCGTGCCGACTCCGATCTTCAAGAGCGATTAGCTCCTTGTTGTTCGGTCCGATCCGGGAGCGCCGGCATCGTGCCGGCATCGTGCCGGCTCCGATCTTCGACAGCGATTAGCATATTGTTTGCTCGGTCC
>JAIEQI010000156.1 GCA_019747875.1 Candidatus Obscuribacterales bacterium | reverse complement strand
ACCCCAACTTTTTTGCTCCGGAATGACCGGCCACTTTGCTCCGGATTAGGAGGCCATCTTCGTCCGGAATACGCACCGATAATGCCGCGGCTCTACATCGCTATCCACAAAGAAGATACGCGACCAATTATCGATATAATGCATCGCACTCCAGAAATTCCAGCGGCGTGCCAATGGGCAATTTTCTTGAGAAACCATGACGAGTTGACACTTGAGATGGTGACGGATGAAGAGCGCGAGTACATGTATCGCGCCTACACACCGGACCCTGCTATGCGCATCAATGTTGGTATTCGCAGACGCCTGGCGCCTCTGATGGAATACAGCCGACCGCGTATCGAATTGATGAACGCGTTGCTTTTCTCGCTGCCTGGCACACCGATTGTTTACTACGGCGATGAGATCGGCATGGGTGAGAATTACCACCTGGCCGATCGAAACGGTGTGCGTACTCCGATGCAGTGGAGTGCCGATATCAACGGTGGGTTCTCGGCTGCCCCGGCTGAACAGCTCTATTCGCCTGTAATTGCTGATCCTATTGCTGGGTACAAATCCGTCAATGTTGAGTCCCAAAGTTTGAATCCTTCATCACTTTTGAATTGGATGAGGAAAGTAATTTCTATTCGCAAGCAATACAAAGTGTTTGGAAGGGGATCTGTGAAATTTCTGGAAAGCGACAACCACAAAGTTCTAGCTTATCTGCGCAGATACGAAAATCAGCAAGTTCTTATTGTCGCCAACTTTGCATCAACGCCACAGGTCGCAAACATCAATCTGGCGGAACTCAGCGGCACAATTCCATTGGAGATTTTCGGAATGACGCAGTTTCCACCTGTTGGCGATGAGCCCTACAGATTGATGCTTGGTGCTTATGGATTTTATTGGCTAGATCTCTCTAGTTAAGTTTCCCATTTACGGACGGTTCCTGCCTCGAAGTCACAGGTTCCGTAGCCCATGTTGCCGTAGTCGTCAATCCAGCGACATGTGACCCCGGCTAGTTGCATTTTGCCTGACTTTCCGTCGTTCATCATATCGTCCCACACGTTTGCTGATAGCTCTGGCTGTTGATCTTGTGGTGTTAATTCGGAGTCTGCTCCACGCGGAGCTTCTGTAATTACTCGATCATTTTCAAATAGCATAAGTTTGCTTCCTCGCCTCGACAGAACTCCATTTTGTGTGAAGACCAATGACATTGAAAGGTGACTAAGCTTTATAAGCTAAGATAAATACCGCCAACTTTTCTGTGAAGATCAACAGATCGCTGAGGCACATTACCTGAGAGCCAAATGCTCTTCGGATCGTTAGTGGAGCGCTGGGAAGCGGAGGCGTCTGGCTGATATCTAATTGGGTCGGATTCCTTAAATGAATATGCGGGCATTATTTACTTACTTTCTTTCTTGCTCGGCGACGTATCGTAAACCACGCGCATTCCGAAAGTTTCCCATGGATAGGAGTCGCTGACTCCGTGTCGCTTTCCTGTATAGAGCTGCGTAATCGGAGTGGCGTATGAGCCACCGCGGAGGGTGCGCCAAGTGCTGCCAGAATCTGCTGGAGAATCGGACTCATCTGCGCTTCCATCAGTCGGCGTATTTTCATAACCACTTTTGTGAAAGCGGTCCTGGCAGAATTCCTCTACGTTGCCGAGCATATCGTAGAGACCGAATGCGTTGGCCGTTTTGCTGGCAACATCGTGTCTTCGGCAATTTAATGTGCGCATCGTCTCGCCATCTGCAACCTCTTCTCCTTTTCCTGGTGCTCTATCTCCAGAGGTTTGGTAGCACCATGCGCTTTCTTTCAATGCTGCTTCATCAGGCTCGTCAGTGCTGCCTGCTTTTGCACAAAACTCCCATTCTGCTTCTGATGGGAGGCGATAATTGCTGCAATGTTCGGCAGCGTTTAGTTTGTGGACAAAATCTTGCGCGGTGCTCCAAGCTAACATATTAGCTGGTAGTTTCGGCTCGTCTTTCCATTTAGGATTGAATTCTCCCATGATTTTCTGAAACTGTTCCTGCGTTACTTCCGTGACGCCCATATAGAAAGGCTCAGAAAGAATTACTGTCTTAACTGGGCCCTCTTCCGGTTTGGGAGGATCTTTGACGCCCATATCAAAAGTGCCAGGTTCTATGCGGACAAACTGCATGCCGATACTGTTTGTGAATTCTTTTGCACCGGGCTTCGGTTTGTATTTCTGGTTAGATTTGCTGCCGCCGCCGCAAGCAGCGATACAGACCGACAGGCTGCATATAAGGACCGCGCGAAAAACTACTGAATTCATGTTCACTCTATACAATCCGTCGGTTTGATCTTATCGCGAAGGCGGCTTTGAATCAATCGGCACTGCCCTTCCTTGGTGACAAAATCCGCTTTTCAGGCTCGCCGATCGCATCGGAATCAGAGGTAGGATGATCAATCGGTGGGTTGAATTATGCCCGCGAAAAAAAAATCCTATTAAACTATAGATGAGTACCTGCAGGATAGCGAAATGTTCGCATATTCAATTCTCGGTTGAAGAGAGTAAGATCACAATGATCGTAAAAAGGCTAAAAGGTTAGCCTTTTCTTTGTCTGAGAGTTTCTTGAACTCGGCTGCATGTTTTGCTGCTTGTCCGCCGTGCAGTGCAATTGCTTCTTCCAATTTTTTTGTTCTGCCGTCGTGAAGGTAGAAGCTTTTGTGTCTAAGTCCCCAAAGTGGGGTGGTGCGCCATTCAGATCCAGTGGCGCTTCCCTGTGCAATGCCATCTTGTAAAGCCGGACCCATATCGTGCAATAGGAAATCGGAGTATGCCAAAACTCTCTGCTTCTCTAGCGCTTTTATTTCAAAATACTTGGGGTCTTCGGCTAAGGTGACATTCGGTCCGTGGGCGCCCTGTCCAGGCTCGGTCATTTGCATCTTCCAGGGCTCTGCATCTGGATTTAGCATGAAGACTTTGTCGATGGTTTCCATTGCAGGAAGGTGGCAACTGCCACAGCCCAGTTTGTCGAACACCTGGTATCCCATCTGTGATTCTGGTGTCACGTCTGCAGCTTGCGGTGCTCCTAAGGTGTTCAAGTAGAACTGCAGTTTATTGATTTCTTGCACTGTAAAGTTCGGCTCTTTTGCTAGCGTTTTCATGCATTCTGGTACTGCATCTGGTGCCTTGCTCGTACGTGATTGCGGCAGGATAGGCGTCGTCAATCCCAATTCTTCGCTCATCTCGAATGCCGTCATGGAAAAGAGTGTCGGCTCTTGGCACTTCATGCCGAATTTGCCATTTCCAGCCCAGCCCCAAAGGTAGGGAGCCAGGTGTGCAGGCTTTCCTCGCACTGCAGATTTTAAATCGCGTAATTGTTGCCCTGCAAAAAAATCGAATGCAGGGTCAGGAACAGCATTTACTAAACCCAAACCAAAAAGGGGAGGGGCGAAGCGCTTTGATTGAAACTCAGCTTGCTTCGGCACTTCTGTTGCTGCGTCGATTTTGCAGTCCGCAGCTAAGCCCAAACTGTCCTTGAATTCGGTACTTATTGACTTCTTCAAGAGGATGGGGCCGCCGTCATTCGGCATGAAGTCCTCATCTTTCAGTTCCATTTTCGCAGCGATTGCTTTAGGCTGCTCTTTAGCAAAGCGCCCGTTGGTAACTCGTTTTGCGAACCAGGTAATACTAGCTGTTCGTGGATCTTGTCCGCCACCGCCAGCGATGCCGGTTCCGCCGTGGCAGCTGGCGCAAGACTGTCCGTTGTAAACTGGGCCCAGTCCCTCCTGTGCTGTGAAGTTCTTTTGGAATAACTCCTTTCCCTCTTTGAACTTCGCCAATTGCCAGCGCGTCAGTCCTGGAATCGGCCCGCCTAGTATCCCTTCTTCCTCTGATTTCTCAGGTACCAGGCTTTTAAGTTGTAGCGATGCAAGATAAAGGAAGACCCCAAATACAAGCGCAAACGATATTAAGATACGAAGTGTTCTGGCACCCATTTGATGTCAACTCTGCGGTGTAAATGCTTTGGAAGTTCTTCAGACCCTGCCTTACTACTTCCTTCGCTATTTCTCCCAGTTTTGTACCACTGGGTCACATGAATGCAACCGTCAGGCAAAACCCTTACTGTGGGCGTTGAACCAGGCTTGTAATTAGATGAAGCTCTTGCGGGCTGATATTGCGCAGAACAAGGTCAGCTGTTGGATCGACCTTGTCAAAAGGAACTTTGACTGTGCCTTCAGAGCTGCTATGACTCGGGATATTTTTGTTGTCGAAGGCAATTTTAACTTCGGACTCGTGCATGTCTGGATAACGGATTATGGCTTGCAAATTGTCAGGAATGTTGAGTGCTTGATCGCTGTCATTGCGCAGGACGACTTTCAACTGGACGTTTGTCAGCGTCGGTTTGATCTGTTTTAGTTCAAAACGCAATCCGGTTGTGCCGCCATTGCCTGCGATTGGTCCGCGTAGTCCCTGGGGACCGCCGCTTGGATTTACTTGTTGTTCGGGAGCCGCAAAGCTTTGTGTCGGAACTGATTGCGGAGCCATAAATGAAGGTGTCTGATATTGAGGCGCGGCTGCTCCCGGTGCCAGGAATGATGGCGTCTGATATTGAGGTGTAGCTGACGGCGCTAAAAATGACGGTGTCTGATAGACCTGTCCTGACGTTGAATCGATCACCTGGCCTGGTGCGCTCATGGCTGGAGCAGATGATTGCATCATCGGTGCCGCAGACATGCCTTGTATCGGCGTTGCCGATTGCATCAAAGGTGCCGCTGATAATCCTTGCGGAGGACGAAAGTCTGGCGCTGTTTGTGGCGGGAAGCCCGAGCTGGCTGGTGTTGCAACCGGTGTCACAGCTTTTGGAGCAGCTGCCGTCGTCGCTTTTGCTGCTGATTTTGTTGATCCGGCTAGTTGCTTGATCTTGGACAGGGCTGAATTGGCTGGCGTTGTTGTTGTTGTTGCCGTTGGAGCACCCAGTGCAGATGCCATCGAACGAGGTGCTGCCAATCCGGCTGCTTCGGCGGCGGTGGTAGCACTGGTGGTGCTGGCTGCTGTGCCAGGCAGGGCACTACCAACTGGGCTCTTCAAAATCTTGTCGATAAAATCATCGCTTGCTGCATCAGTAGCGGCACTGGCAGCGCCAGCACTTGCCACGGTGCCAGAGCCGGCCGGTTTGGCTTCAGGCTCAGGTTCTGGGCTAAATTGTTTGATCAGGTTCTTTCTGATGTCACTGGCGGCATCGCCCAGCTTGTCGTTCTTAACCTTCCAGGCCATGCTTGCCATTCCGGCTTGCTGAATGAAGTTTGTCAATTGTCCTACATGATCGACCTGACCAGGAGCGACACTGCCAAGTCCGGCTGGTGATTCGAATGCGCTCAGTGCGCCAATCGCGCTGGCTGGATTGCCGCCACCAGTCATCGTCATGGCTGGCGTGGTCAATCCTGGAATCGATGAAGGGTGAGCGGTGCTCGGCCATGGAAACTTCGAGCCGGGAAATCCGGCTGGATGTCCCTTTGGACTTAGTGCTCCGGCAAGTCCTGCCAGGCCTGGAGCGGCGTTGGCAATATCGGCCGGAAGACCTTTCAGCTTTTGAGTTGCTGTTGTGTTGTTTGGATCGTCCTTCAATACATTCATATATACCTGGCGAGCTTGGGCGTTCTGCCCCATCCTCTCCAGTAACTCGCCTTGATAAATCTTGTAGTTAGCATTGCCAGCGCTGTAATTTGCTGCTTCGCTAGCCTTTTGATAGGCATCGGAAATCAATCCCTGTGACTCGAGATTCTTCGCTGCTGCAAAGCTCTTTTCCGATTCTTGCTTCGCCAATGCTGATTTGAAGCTCTGGCGTGCAGCTGGTAGATAAGGATGGTTAGGTTCCAAGCGCACTACTTCTCTGTACTCAGCTTGCGCGTTCGGGAGGTCTCCCGTGAGTTGATATGCGCGAGCAAGACCCAGGTGAGAGTTCGCGTTCGGCACTTTACTTACTTGTCCCTGCCAGAGTTTGACAAGGTGCTTACCAGCTTCGGGGTCCTTTGGATTGAGAATAACAGCTCGGCTCAGTGATGAATTGGCTGCGACGACGTCACCTTTGTTGAGGTGCGCCAGGCCCAGCTCGCGATGAGCGTGATGAGAGTTTGAATCCAATTCCAGCGCGTGTTCGAAGTGCTGTTTGCCGGTGCCGGCGCCATGAAGTTTTTCATGTACCTTTCCAAGACCGATGTGAGCATCGGCCGTTGGTTTCACATTTAAGGAAGCGCGATACTCAACTTCCGCTTCATGCAATCGTCCTTGCTGGAATAGCGCATCGGCTGTCTTGAGCCTGTGGGTTACATCGGTTGGATCGGCACCGGCCTTTTGGTAGACCTGCGAAAGAATTCCGTTGGCTTCGGCGTTGTTGGGATCTATAGCCAGGGACTGGCGTGCCGCAACAATTGCTTCTGAGTAGTTATCGCTCTTGAGGTAAAGCTTTGCTCGTTGGAGGCTAACAGAGCCAATCTCTTTCAGGTTCTCTTTGTCCTGCGGAGTGAGCTGGCTGATTTTGGACAAGACGCGTTGAGCTTCGTCCAACTTGCCACTCTTTGCCAATTCCTGGGCCGTTTGCTTCATCTTTGCCAGATTGGCTGGCATCTTGGAAGTCAGTGAGCGGGCGATGTCGCTATAGGATTGGCCGCTGGTCATGTGATGGCTCAACGCAGGCGGCGGAAGCGTAGTCTTTACCGCAGCTCTTTCGACTGAACTGACAGCCGGCGTCGTTATTTTGGCGGTTTTGGCGGCCGAATTGCTGGAGGCGACAGTCTTTACGGCTTTGCTGCCCGTACTTTTCAGGGCGCTGGTCTTGCTAGTTGCAGGCGTGGGCGTACGCAAAACCTTCTTGGTTTTGCTTGGAACGGCATATTGCTCGCGTATGGAGCTGAAATCAATGCGCCGGTCGTAGGCGCTAGGTGGAACGTAGACCTGGGAGGCCTTGCTGAAATCAGCAGCTTGAAGCTCGACAGGCAGCCCCAATTGAATGGTGAATGCTGTAAGTGCCAGATAACTGCACGTATGGAGGGTATTCTTGACCCGAATCTGTAGGGGTATCATCCCAAAAACCTTAAAACCACTTAAGTTGCGCCAATCCTGCTTAGACTATTCGTCCAGCTTATTTTATGGAGACACCAGCTTCTTGCCAAGTGGTGTTTCCCGCAATGTCACAGATGTCTCAAAAACTTTCTAAAATTATATTCTTTGGACCGATTCCTCACATACACTTGAGAAGGCAGGTTTTGTAAATAGTCGCTCTTGAGTTTTTCAGGGCTATTGCCCGTCTCAACTCCGCCGCTATGCCGCTAATGCCGCACTTCTGAATTACATCTAATGAATGCCATAAAGGTGGTCTGGAAATTCCAGAATTCAAAGGCTTCGTTGAAATCGTTAAATGCTAAAAGCTAAATAGGTACGCCCACATGACTCAGCAGCATTCCGCCAGTACTCAAACAGACCATGAAAAATCTCTCCACGAGCATGTCAATCTCATGGTTCGACAAGCAAGATTGGCAGCCGCTGTCTTCACACAGTACAGCCAGGAACACGTTGATCGCATTGTCAAAGCGATGACGCTGGCGGCACTGGAGAACGTTCATGTTCTGGCAAATATGGCTTGTGAAGAAACGCGCATGGGCCAGGTTGAGGACAAAATGCTGAAGAACTTCGTGGCTTCGGAGTTCCTCTACAACCAGATTAAGGACAAGCGTACCGTCGGTGTTATTCGCGAATTCCCGGAAGACAACATGGTGGAAATCGCTGAACCTATGGGCGTTATATTGGCGTTATCGCCGGTGACAAACCCGACTTCAACAATTATCTTCAAGAGTTTGTGTGCAGCCAAAACGCGCAACAGTATTATCTTCAGCCCGCACTTGATGGCAGCAAATTGCAGCAACCATGCGGCGAAGATCCTCTACGAAGCAGCAGTAGCCGCTGGCGCTCCCAAAGGATTTATCAGTTGGGTTGAGAAGTCTTCGCGCCTCCGTAAAGAAACCGAACTGATGATGGTTCACCCTGATGTTGATTTGATTTTCGCAACCGGCGGCACGCAAATGGTTCGCGCTGCTCACAGCTCAGGCAAGCCAGCCATCGGCGTTGGCGCCGGAAATACACCCGTGTATCTTCACAAGTCAGCCTTCATTGAAGGTGCCGTCACCGACATCATCATTTCGAAAACCTTCGACAACGGTACTGAGTGTCCGTCTGAACAAACACTTGTGATCGACCGAGAAGTGCTCGACCCCGCTCTTAAGATGTTCACAAAACTCGGATGTCACGTCTGTACACCCGAAGAGGTGCAGAAGGTTGTCGATACAGTTATCGATAAACGTACTAAAGGAATGAACTACAAATTCGTCGGGCAGCCCGCGAAGTTGATTGCCGATGCTGCCGGGATCGAGGCTCACCCCGATGTGAAGATACTACTTTGCCCGCTTGAAGGCGACCTTAGATATCATCCGCTGTCCGTTGAAAAACTGATGCCCGTTCTTGGCATTGTCGCAGTCGACAGCGTCGATGAAGGGATAAATCGTGCCCTCGATATCAACTACGCAGGCGGCACTGGACACACCTCCGGCATCTTCTGTAACGACGATGAAGTGATTGAAAAATACGCCAGCGCCATAAACGCCGGACGCGTCATTGTTAACTCGCCTACATCGATAGGTGGCTTGGGTGGTGTCTATAACAACTTGAATACGACTTTGAGCTTCGGTTGCGGAACCGGGGGCGGCAACATCACCACGGATAACGTCGGTGTTGCAAATCTACTGAACTACAAACGCGTGCCGCATCGCAAAAACTTCGTTCTCAGCTTCCAAACGACGAAGAACATATACATCAATCCCGGCAGCATTGAACACTTGCGTGGTTTGAAAACCAAGTCGGTCTTCGTCGTAACTTCAGGATCAGCAGCCAGCCGTGGGCACCTCTCGATGGTTCTTGAGCGACTTCCGGAAAATAGCCGGGTCGATGTTTTCTCGCAAGTCGGCGTTGAGCCTGATATCTCTACCGTTGAGAAAGCTGTCGCGATGATGCGCAAGAGCAAACCTGATACCATCATTGCTTTAGGCGGCGGCTCGGTACTGGACGCTGCCAAAATCATGCGTCTCTTTTACGATTGGCCGGATCTCAAGCTCTCCGAAGTCGAAACTCCATTCTTGGATTTCCGGCAGAGAGTGGTTAGATTCCCCGCTGGTGCAACAAAAACCCAGCTTGTGGCCATTCCGACAACGTCCGGCACCGGTTCGGAAGTGACACCATTTGCGGTGCTGAAGGATGCTAACTCTCCGAAGAAATTCTCGTTGGTTGATGAATCGCTTTTGCCAGATATCGCAATTCTTGATGCGCAACTAACTCGCAGTTTGCCGCCGCAAATCACGATCGATACGGCTGTTGATGCGCTTACACATGCGCTGGAGGCCCTCGTTTCGATCATGTCTTCTGACTATACTGATGGACTGGCCCTTGAAGCGATAAGGCTCATATTTGAAGCACTACCGGAAGCGGTGAAGACAGGCTCCAATGTCGTCTGGCGGCACAAATTGCATAATGCAGCCTGTCTTGCTGGAATGGCTATCGGTAATGCCTCTGTTGGTGTAAATCACGCATTGGCTCACGCGTTGGGTGCTCGCTTCGAAATTCCACACGGAAGAGCAAATGGTGTTTTCTTGTTGTCGACGCTTGAATATAACTCCCAGGTGCCGAGGAAGATTACGCCGCATTCGACTCACACACACTTTGTTGCCCCGAAAAAATATGCTCGGGCGGCGCGCTTCTTAGGTTTGGGCGACAAGCATGCTGATCTCTCCGATGATGAAATGGTTGTCTTGCTCAGGCGAGCCGTATACGATCTGCTTACTTCCCTGGGGCAGCCGGTGTCAATTGAGGAACTCGGCATTCCGGTTCCGGCACTCCTTGAGTCTGGTCCTGACTTAGTGAAGACCTGCTTTGAAGATATGAGCTTGCGCACAAATCCTCGAATGGCGCTGATCACAGATATCAAAGAATTGTTCGAGAAATCCTATCCAAAACGCCAACGTCCATAAGGGAGAAGAAATGGAAACGTCAGCTAAGAAGAATCAAGCTGTTTTCGATATGCCGACCTCACTTAATCGGCAGATTAACGAAGTCGATTTTACGCTTGCAAACGGCAGTGTCGATCTGATTCTTGATTTTGGGAAGTGCGAGTTTATCAGCGTTGAAGGCTTGGAGTGGCTGGAAGAGTTGCTGCTGCGGGCAGATTCCCGTGGAATAGCCATAACCTTCAAGGACGTGAAGCCACCTGTGTATAAGGTGTTCAAAGTTTCAAGACTTGATTCCGTGTTAAAAGCATGTGGTGGCACTGCTCCATCTGGTCCCGTTTGCTAACAAATTACAATGGGGCCGATTCTGGGAGCACTGGCATCTTTCATCTTTTGATGTTCTTGAGCCTAGCAACGTATTATCGACTCATAAATAACTGGATCTTATAATATGTCGATTAAAAGACATCCCGCGTTACAGCCATTCTCACGCGATCATGTTGTTGGCTTGTACCATGCACATCAATTGATGTGGCTGTCTGGAGGGCGTGCACGGTGTGATGCCCAAACGACTGTGCGTAACTTCCTTCACGCATGGGATTCCGAATTGATTTCGCATTTTGCCGGTGAAGAAGAACTGCTGGCGATGCCTCCGGTCAAAGAAGCAAGTATCAATAAATTGTTTGCCGATCACAATGAGCTACGAACACTTTGTTTGAAGCTCTTGAACGCTTTGGATTTGCCAGAGCCCGATCTCGAGCTCTGCAAGCAAACTGGACAAAAGCTGGAGCAACATATCCGATGGGAAGAGCATGAGTTCTTTCCGGAGATAGAGCAAGCACTTTCCGAGACCCAACTTGCAGAGCTGTCGGCAAAAACACAAGAGTTCGAAAAACCACGTCGGCGATCAGTGTAGTTTACCCTTTCTTGTATACTGTGATTATTGGAATCGGTGTTTCCATTAAGGTACCGGATTAATGCTCGATGGCAGTTCTGCGACAAGGAGAATAATCGGTATTTTGCTTGCAGTGTTCGCAGCAGCAATGACTCCTGCTAGCGCTACCGATGCAACCATTCTCGTAAAATCTGCAAAAACTCTTTTTGACGACGGTGACTATGAAGCTGCCGAAGAGGCACTCAAATTGGCTTTGGATGGTATTTCCGAAGCTGAGCCGCGCAGATATTCCGCGTGTCTTCAAAACATTGCATATATCGAGTTTTTGAACTACCACTTTTTGGAATCCGAAAAACTGTACGAGAAAGCTCTGAATTTCACGACGCAAGCAAGTGGTGATGATTCCCTTGATCTGGCAAACAATTTATATGGATTGAGCCGGTCTATGCGAAGACAGAATAAGCTGGCGGAGGCCGAGCCGATACTACAGCGAATCGCTAGCATTCGCCTGAAACAGCTCGGAGCTGAGCATCGGCTGGTATCTAATTCTTACTTTGATTTAGCTGTCAATTCTGAAAGGATAGGCAAGCCTCAGGAAGCAATCAGTTATTACGGCAAGACTCTTTGCATAAGAGAAAAATTGTATGGAAAGACATCAAAGGCTTTAACGCCGCTTGTGGAGAGCTACTGCTCGCTGCTCCAGAAATGTAACAATGATAAGGCTCCTGAGATGCTCGAACGTCTTCAATGTATACGAACATTTCCGGGGCCCGACGTCGTTTTGCCTCCGAAGGAAGCCGACGGCAATGGTTGGATCGATTTAGACTAGCTTCGATTTTTGGCGGCTAGCTTTTCCCAGCCAGGCGGCACCAGCACGTATGAGTGTGTTGGAAAGCTGCTGCTTTGCCCGATTCTTTCTTTGATACCAACTCCTCTTGCCGAAGAATTGTGCATAACTTCTCCGCTGTTCGTGTGCAGGAATCCAATATGACCGTTGCCACCGCTTGCCATTTCCATGCCATTTGCCAGTCTTGGAGTGCGTATAACTAGCGCCATCGCATTGGGTGTACTGGTCTCTTGTCCCTGGCGAAGGGCATCAGATGTGGTGCGTGGCTGGAAGCCTCGAATCAATGATTCTCCCACAATTCCATTAACATTTAGGTCAAGCGATGGAACAATCCCATGCGCGGTATCACGGGCCGCTCTTCCGCTGGTAATGAATGCGCCGCATGCTAGTCTGCCGTTGTTCGTTGCTTTGGCATAGTTTTCGGACCAATGTTCAGAACGAGAGACTTGATCTTTGGCTGCATTTGCTACTTGCCGATGATCATCATTAGTCCATTCTTTTGGTGGATCGTATTCCTTTTTCAGATTTGCCAGCGTGCTCTCCACTTTAGAGAGATTATCCTTGTATTCTTGGGCAGAAGGCAGGCGTCCGAGCTGCACACTCAGCACGGCTTCTTTTAGAAGGCGATCTTTTTCTGCGAATCGGCTCGTATCACCCTTGAGCTGGGCTTGTTTGAATATCTCGTTTGCTGATTCACCGATCAGATAAGAATTGATTTTCGTCAGCATTCCTTCCGGGTATTGTTTCTCGAATATTTGAGCGTCACCATTTTTTGCTGACTTATCGCTCAATCTTTGAAGCAGCGGATCGCCGCCCCGTCCTGCCGACAAGCTCTTTTGTAAGTCTTTCAAATTCGAGACTCTTTCTTTCTCTTGTGGCGAACTGGAATCTGTTTCCCAAATTTCAGCATCAAGTCGTTTTATTGTTCTTGCTAATTGCTCCGTGCTAACTCCGAGTGTGCCGATTCCCAGCTTTCCATCTGAACGCTCTTTGATGAGTTGAACTTCGTTCTTCTGGTCGTTGGTCCTGTGTCCTTCAAAGCGTGCGAGTTTCATTGCTCCTGAATCGGCATTGGCGCTGGCGGAACTTTCCCGGAGAATTTTGATTTCCAATGCGGGGAGCGCTGTCGAGCCTCTAGTGCTGCCAGTGTCCTTCCAATCTGATCCGGCGCCGAAACGCGCTAAATAAAGTTCGTTTTGAAATGCACCAGGTTCCGATTGAGAATCTGCTTTTGAAGCAGTTTCTTTTCTTGAGTCGCGCGAACGTTCTGCATTGGACTCAGCGGCCATGTTGTTCACCTTAATCGGTATTGGGCGTTTCGATCCCGGGGGCGCCGGCATCTTGCCGGCTTCTGAGAGGTTCGATGGTAAGAAGTTAATTGGCATGTAAGTTGCACATGCAAATTGACTTGCTAACTCTGAGCATGCAATTCAACGCCGTTTTCCGAATCGGAGATCCGAAAAGGATTGCACAAAACTCTCATATATTGTGAAGGCTGTAAGAATTGGGAGCAATGCATAATTCGCCATTTTGCAGCTGCTAGGATCCTCCAGTACTAGCAAAATCATCCTCCTGGTGCTCTTTTAAAGCCGAAACTATCAACTAGCTTGCGCTAGTTCGCTTGACGGTTCGCGCTTCCGGTCCTCGGGTACACAAAGTGTATCCTGGATGGCTGGGGTTCTTGATGGGCAGTGTTAACCTTTTGGAAGAGCAGCGCTTTGAAGAGCGTTTCCAAATCCTCCGTCTGCTTGGAGAGGGCGGCATGGGTGCCGTGTATCTTGCTGAGCAGTCGGATGCGAAGCGTCTGGTTGCTTTGAAGGTGATGCATGCTGACTTTGCCGAGCAGCCAGTTTTTCGCCAACGATTCATAAAAGAGTGCGCGAATCTTTCAAAACTTCAAAGTAAGCACATTGTAAGTTTCTATCATGCTGCAATTTCTAAGGATGGAATGCCCTATGCCGTGTTTGAGCAACTCGAGGGGGTGACACTACGCAGTGAGCTTGACCGCGCAAAATCTCTATCGACTGCTCGGACCATAGAGATTATTTTGCAAGTATGTTCGGCGATGCATGATGCTCACAGATTGGGAATTCTGCATAGGGATCTCAAACCTGAGAACATAATGCTTCTTAGTAAGCCTCATGATGACTTCGTAAAAATTCTTGATTTCGGATTGTCTAAGGAATCACTCGTTGATGAGCGGGAATCACAACGACTTACTTTAACAGGCGATCTCGTCGGAACTGTAAGTTATATGAGCCCTGAGCAGTGCGCAGGTCAAAAAGCCGAGTGCAGGTCAGATATTTATGCACTGGGTTGCATCTTGTTCGAATGTCTTTCCGGGCGCTTACTCTTTGAAGCCGATAGCTCAATGTCTGTTATGCACATGCATGCAAACGAGAGTCCACTCCCGGCGATTCAAAGCTTGAGCAGCAAATGTCCAGATTCTCTCTTGGAATTACTCTTATCAATGCTGGAAAAATCTCCGGCAAAAAGACCGGCTTCAATGGAGCTTGTTATCGAAGAACTTAAGCAAGTTCAAGCAGAGCTATTACGAGGAACCTGGTCCGGCAAAAAGATTCGAGCTATTGGTCGCAAGAGCCATTCCTTGTACATAATCGTCGCCAGCATCGTCGGGCTTTTGGCCCTGATCTTCGTTGCTGGTCTTACCTTTTCATACCTTTCGCTGCAAGCCGAACAGAAGAAACGGATGCAAGCAGAACTGGCTCTAAAAACAAAACGGGCTATTGAAAGGACCCGGTTCGTAATTAGCAGGTTGTTGGAAGAGGCAGACGTCGCCAACGAGAGGCAAGATTTTCACAAATCGATGCTCCTGGGCAAGCGATGTATTAACATGGAATACTTTTCCAGGGTTCCGATTGAGATGCGAATTAGAGCGGTTCGAACCATTGCAGCGGCTTTGACAAACAGTCGAGAAGAGGACCCGCGACCTTACATAAAACAGCTCGGTGTTCTATTTTCTGGAAACGAGTTCCGGGAATTGAAAATTCCGCCGAAAGAAAAAACTTTGATGGTCCTGCGCTATCTTCTTTTGGCTTCTTCGGCACATGTAGAAAGTAATCCTAAGGAAGCGGTAGCTTACGCGAAGAAATATCAAACCCTTTCAAAAGGATATTGGGACGAGGCTGAGCCAAGAACATTGCTATTTTGTTTGATGTCGGAAGGACATGGCTACAGAAATCAGGGGCTGATCCAACAGGCGGCTGAGACTGACCGGAAAGTGTTTTCGCTGGCGTCAAAACTTGGCGGGCAGCAAGTCGACATTCTCGGCCTCGTCTTTCCCTCGATTATTGCTGATTATGGTGCGTTGAAGAAGAGCCCAGCTGAAGTGCTAAAAGTTGAGCAAGAATACTTGAAATGCTTTCAGGAAGAAATTTATCGATCGCGTTATACGGACACAATGATGAAGGGGATTCTCAGCTCTGCTCGTTTTCTCCTATCGAAGCCCGAGTATCGTGCAAACGTCGGTGATCTCGTTAAAGCCGCCTGGCTTGCAGCGAAGAATCGAGATGACATTCCATCGGAGTTGCGCTTTCAAGCTCTTCTTCAATATGTGGAATGGAGTGAGCAGCAGTCTGCTAAGGCAAGCTTGTCGCGGAAGCAAATAACTGAATTTGCAAAGGACTTCTTGCAAATCGAACGTGATTCGGAGTCTGGATCACCGAGCTCCACGGGAAAAGGACGAGCGGAGTTAGGGGCTAAGCTTCTGTCACTTCTGCGTGAAGCAAACGAACCTAGTTTGAGTAGTCAGATCCAGTCCGTGCTAACTAGTTCACATGATTGATGCTTAGGAGTTTTGATCGCCTGCTTCTTTCACTTTTGCCGCAAGACTGATCTGACCAGCCTCGATTAATAGGGGGACTAATTGATCGGCAAGTGCTTTTCCGGAGTCTTGGTGCATCTTTAGTACCCTGTGTGAATTTGATTCTCGTTTGATGCGCAGATATGCATTTGCTATTTGGAGAAGCTGTTCAGATTTCAGTTTCTTTGAACCGGACTCTCTAAGCTCCAGGAGCATGAACTGCTGTAACGCTCGCAGGCGAAGATTTACGGATATCTCCGGGAACATCTCGGCAGCTTTCCATCCCTTCGTTATGAGTGGCGTTGCCGCTTTTATGTATTCGGGGTGGCTCAGTAGGTAATCTTGAATAGTGAGAAGTGATGTGATAAGCCCTTCAGAGTTATCTGAATTGAAACTCTTCTCAAATGCTGTCGCGTATTCCTGCACCAGCGACGTGACTTCTTTAGGGTCTTCATTTACCACACAACAGTCAATCAACAAGGATGGATAAATTGAATGCATTTCGTCCGCGCCATTTCGCTCTAGTTCCTTAGCGAGTTCCAACGCTCTTCTGTCGGTCGCTAGTGCCTTTTGGTACTGACGAAGATTTCTGTATGCTTGTCCTCTGCTCACCATTGAGAGAAAAAATTGACGAGGCTCTTTTTCATCAGCTGGTGCATTCTTGTGGAGCCTTTCAAACTCAAGTGAACAGGCTATTGTTTGTTTGAGACGGTTCTTGCCCGCATGAACATTGCCTGCCAGCAGAAGATATCCAAACATAGTTTTTAGCTCTTTGCTCGCAGATAGGCATTTCTTGGACTTTGCCTCCTGGAGAAGTTTGCCGTACTGCAAAAGCGCAGTATCAGAATTAGCAAGTCCACTAAAATCGCTGGCTTGCGTTAGTATGTGAACGGCTCTTAGCTTGACCTTGTGAAACTCACAAGAGTCATTCTTGAGGCTGAGGCATCGTTTTGCAAGTTCTATTGCCCTTGCGAAGTCTTGGTGGACGATGGCTTCACTGGCTTCATCTGCTAAGTCCGATCCTAAAACGAGATTGCGCCTTTCCTCGGCTTCCTTCTTCTTTCGCTTGTTCCTTTCTTCCATCTTTGCTTTTTGAACAGCCTTCTGGTTTTCCGCAAGCATGAAAATGCCAGTTCCGCAAAGGGCGATGGCAGCTAAGACACTGGCAATAATGATTGCAGTTGGCTTCCTTGCGCTTGTCTTTTTTCGTTTTGATGATGAAATTCCACGCTGGAGTTGGGACTTCGCTTCTAGCAGAGCGTCGCGCACCAAGCCTGCGGAGCGAGGCCGGGCAGCCGGAGATTTAGCCAATAGTGATGTTAGCAAGTCGGTGAGTGCCGGAGGGCAGAAAGAACATAGCTCATTAATCGCGTCGGTTGGATCTTCATTCAGATGCTGATGTAACGCCGCGACCTGATTTTTCTCGTCGAAGAGCGGTTTACCGGCGAGGCATTCGTATGCCACACAGCCAAGCGCGTAGAGATCCGACCGGAAATCAGCCTGCGCTCCCCTGCACTGCTCGGGGCTCATGTAGGCCGCCGTTCCGACAAGGTCGCCCGTAAGGGTGAGTCGTTGGGATTCGCGTTCTTCGGCAATGGAATCTTTAGAAAGACCAAAGTCAAAGACTTTAACCCAGTTGCTCTTGCCTCGCTTGCTGATCATTATGTTTTCCGGCTTCAGATCGCGGTGGACGATTCCCTCCGAATGTGCCGCAATTAAAGCCTCCGATGTTTGTAATAGAAATTCAAGGCTTTCAATTACGCTTAGTTTTTCGTTTGAGCTGAGCAGCTGGCGAAGTGTTTCCCCTTCCATGTACTCGAAGACGGCGTAAGGATCGCCTTCGGAGCTGATGGCGGCGTGATAGAAGGTAATTACATGCTCGTTTTGTATCAGCGAGAGCATCTTACACTCCCGCTGAAAACGTTTACGGAACTCCTCGGTGTCAACCAGTGAAGGATGCAATAGCTTTACAGCAACAATTCTATTTGCATCCAGTTGCTTTGCTTTATAAACTGCGCCCATGCCACCGCCGCCCAAAAATCCGAGGATTTCAAAGCGGTTTTCAAAGATGGATCCCGTCTTCAGCTGCTGCAATTTGAGGCTTCCTTTTCCTCCTTATACCCGGCCCGATAAGCTACGAGGTTAATCTGCCACTTTTCATGGGTGCTGGACCCGGAAACGCTACGCGTGCATATCCTAGAAAGTTTCATGAAACCAAAACTTCCGAAAGGCGCTTCAAATCTATGATTTGAAGGTCGGACAAGTGCACATGCTATAATCCCGCATATTCATATTGAACCCGCATTAGTGGAGCTGTTTGCATGCTAAAACTGATTACGGGATTGCGTCATTTTCAATCCCATCTTTTTGAATCCCATCGCGCATTGTTTGAGCGCCTTGGCGAAGGACAAAGTCCGGAAGTACTCTTCATAACTTGTTCTGACTCGCGTATTAATCCAAACTTGATGACCAATACCGCTCCTGGTGATTTGTTCATTTTGCGTAACGCCGGTAACATTATTCCGCCTCATGGATCTGGAAACACAGGAGAGGCGGCAACCATCGAGTTTGCAGTCACCGCCCTCGGTGTCAAGGATATTATCGTATGCGGACACTCAGCATGTGGCGCAATGAAAGGAGTCCTTCATCCGGAGAACTTGGATTCAATGCCCGCAGTTAAGTCTTGGCTTTCCTTTGCCGATGCGACGCGGCGAATAGTCAACGAGAACTACGCCCATCTCGAAGAAGAGGACAAGTTGAACGTTGCGATTCAAGAGAACGTGCTTGTTCAGATCGAAAACTTACGTACTTTGCCATCGGTTGCCGCTGGCTTGGTTGCGGGCAAACTCCGCATTCACGGCTGGACCTACAAGTTTCAAACTGGCGAAGTATTCTGTTATAGCCAGGAAGAGGGTCAGTTCCTTCCCGCTGTCGATGTGGATTACGACAAGGCACAGACCCGTCCGAAGATGGCAGCCAGTGCGATTTAATCGAATTGATTCGACTTCTACTTCTAAGGTCTGAAAATCCCAGCCTTTGTAGTTATCAGTCAACTTGAAACTCAATAAAGAGGCAAGAAATGACGGCTTTGTCATCAATTGGCTAGCCGTGTTGGCGTTCCTTTGATACCCTGGAATCATGAGCGCCCGTTCTCCCCTTGCACGAACGATAACTCTTTTGCGGTCGCCCCTGGCGGTAGGCATTTTGCTGGCTTTTTTCAGCATTGCCATTGTTGAGTCTGTTTTCCTCGGGGCGCTTACTGTACAGATTCTAGAGACTGATAAACAGGCCGAAAGGCAATATCGTCTATTGAAGATCGCTAAGGATTTGAGCGAAGCTGTCCAGTCGGCTGGATTGTCGTGGGCGCAAATGGATCTGGTTCGGAAGGATCCGACCAGCGAAGGGAAATCGGTCTTTTTTCACGCTACTGTCGGCAATGTTTACAAGAAAATGGATCAGCTTGGGGTTGATCTTGAATCCGTGGGTATCAAAACTGACGCCGTCAAGCAAGCCAAGGCTGACTTCAAGCGAATTGAGACCCTGGTTACTAATCTCGTAAATGTAGTCGTGGCAAATCCCGGTGCGCAGGTCGACTATGACAAGGTCCGACCATTAGCCGGCCAAATGTTTGTTGACCTTCTCACAAATGTCAATTCGACATTTGCGCTCGTTCAAGAACAAGTGACTCTGCCCTACAAGGATCCCGATATTCGGCAGCTTTTCTATTTGGCGATCGCCGTCAACATAGCCATGCTTGTCGCACTCGCTTTTGCCGTTGAGCGAGGAATTACCCGCCCGATCAGGCAGCTTGCAGAAAGCTGTTCACGTATCACCAGTGGCGAGCTCATGCAGAAGCCTGGATCTGTGCGAAATGAAATAGGCTCATTAAAACTGAGCTTTTACAACCTCTCGGCAAAGATTCAGGAGAACGACACCAGGCGCAGAAGCAACTTGGAGTTGTTGCAACAAATGCAAGCTGCGGCCTTGGAACGAGTCACTTCTTGCTTTAAGGGTTTGTTGTCCCTCCAAGGTGTTAGCGATAAGGCAGCGAAGAAATTCAATAGTTCCTTATCCTCTTTGTCAGCATTGAATCAGTTGCTGGATACGATGACTGCAGCTCTGCAGAAGGGCGGGTCAACCGAGCTTGTGGTTCATGCTGCTGATACATCGTCAAGCAAGCTTTTGGATGCGGCAGTATCTTCCACGGAATCTTTGGTAAGCAAAAACAGGATAAATCTGGTTCGCACGGAAAGCGAGAGCTTCGCATTAAAGGCTGATCAGCAGCTTATCGTTAGAGTGTTGATCAATTTCCTATCCAACGCCATCAAGTATTCACCTGCCGGTGGTCGCATCGATCTTGTTGTCGCAAATGAAGGCAACATGCTCCGTTTCTTTGTCAAAGATGAAGGTCCGGGAATTTCGGAGGAAGGGCAGAAGAAGCTCTTTTCCAAATTTGGGCAGGTGGAAGCTGCCGACGGTATCAAACGTGCCGGTACCGGGCTTGGTTTGATGATCTGCAAGGAAATCGTAGAGAAGCACGGTGGCGAGATTGGCTGCGAGAGTGAAGTCGGTTCGGGTAGCAAATTTTGGTTTACTCTGCCGAATTCTTCTGCGCCTGCCTCTGTTGCCTCGTCTGCGCCTCTTCACGATATCCATCCGCCTGTCGCGGAGAACGCTTCGGTGGGGGCTTCGTCCGAAATTGCCAAAACAAAAAAGTCAGGTCAGTCGGACTGGCGGAAAGGCGGTTTAAAGAAGGTTCTTGGTTTGATGCTGGTTGCGTTTCTTTTGCCGCAGATCTTAGTAGCAATCAACTTTCAATTTAAGTTTCAACAGATTGCATCTGGTGCTCGCAAGTATCATGAATTGAAAGGACTTTTATTTCGCGTTGAGGAAGTCTATTTCTCTTTCTTGACGTGGAGAACCAACGTCGCTATGGCTGCTGAGAAAGAACAGATTTCCGAGATTCCCAAAGCTTTTGCTGCTTACAAAGATGTAGTTCAAAAAACAAAGTGGGTGAAAGAGCATACGAAGGAAGGCAGCTTCGTAAACACTGAAATCGTGAAGATTATGGATCACGAAAGAAGCATTCTGAAAATGCTGCGTGGATTTCTATCTAATCCTAATTCAGTGCAGGGGCTGAAAGGCAAAGGCATCAAACCTCTTAAGGCTGACATGAGTACGGTCGATGAAGGTTTGAATAACATAATGGAAGTGGAAACCGGCAAGTTGAAGTCGCAGTACACTTTGTCCAACAAGTTGCGCGAGGAAATTTTGATTTCGCTTGCATTGGCAGCTTTCTTGAATGTCTGCGTGCTTGTTGCCGTGTCGATTATGGGACTTAAGATAATCGAGAAAATTTCTGCAATACAACTGAAATCCGTCGCATTTGGAACCGGGCAAAATATTGAGGAGACGATAGTTGGAGATGATGAGCTGACGTACCTCGACAAGCGTTTAGTGGAGGCGTGTCACAAAATCAAAGAAGCACAAGCAGAACAGCAAGCTTTGATGTCCGTCATCAATCACGATCTGCGAACACCGCTTGCGTCGATTCTGAGTGTTCTGGAAATGACAGCTGCAGGGGTTTACGTTCCACTCACTGCGGATATTAAGGAAACCGTGGGCGCGGCAAACAGAGAAGTTCGACGTCTACTGGCTCGCGTCACAGATTTGCTCGATTTAGAAAAACTCGATGCTGGAGCCTATGATTTGCAGGCGGACGAGATTGCTCTAAAGGATATTATAGAAAAAGTTGTCGAGGAACAACGAGCGCTCGCGGTTGAAAAAGATCTTTCGCTTGAATTGAATATGCCTGCTGATTTAAACGCAGCAAGGGTTGCTGCAGATAGAACTTTGTTGGAACGAGCGTTCAGTGTTGTTATCGAAAATGCAATTTCGGCAGAGCCTCGTGGTGGCAGAATAGAAGTCGAGCTGGTCAAGTCCGAGTTGGAGAACGAACAGAGTGGCGTGACAATATTGGTGACTGATCACGGAAGTGGAATTGATGAAAAACTATTAGCTCAGATCTTCCAGCGCTTTCGTTCCATTGAAGGTAAGCCCCTTAGCGGATTGGGATTGCCGCTGGCAGAACGCATCACCAAATTGCATGGTGGAGAAATCGACATCGATTCCAGCAGGTCAATCAGTAATGCATCCGAAAAAAACTTCGGCACCAGAGTGCGCTTCCAATTTCCGATCAGCCTGGCCAAAGAACGATCGCAAATCGAATCCGAAGTCCCAGGCCGCTAATATCCCCAGGGGGTATTCTGCCGGTCGGTGCAATCCGGGAGCGCCGGCATCCTGCCGGCTTCGATCGGTGCAATCCGGGAGCGCCGGCATCCTGCCGGCTTCGATCGGTGCAATCCGGGAGCGCCGGCATCCTGCCGGCTT
>JAIEQI010000135.1 GCA_019747875.1 Candidatus Obscuribacterales bacterium | reverse complement strand
GTTCCGTTCCGTTCCGTTCCGTTCCGTTCCGTTCCGTTCCGTTCCGTTCCGTTCCGTTCCGTTCCGTTCCGTTCCGTTCCGTCCCGTCCCGTGTTGGCGGACCTGCCTATTGCCTATCATTTGTGGCTGCCCTGCAAAGTGGCCACAAATGATAGACCAAAACGGGCGGAAAATGGCCTACCGTTTGTGGCCACCTGCAAAGTGGCCACAAATGATAGGCCAAAACGGGCGGAAAATGGCCTACCGTTTGTGGCCGCCCTGCAAAGTGGCCACAAATGATAGGCCAAAGCGGGCAGAAAATGGCCTACCGCCCTGCAAAGTGGCCACAAATGATAGGCCAAAACGAGCGGAAAATGGCCTACCGTTTGTGGCCACCCTGCAAAGTGGCCAACAAATGATAGGTCAAAGCGGGCAGAAAATGGCCTACTGTCTGTGGACACCTGCAAAGTGGCCACAGGCAGTAGGCCAAATTGGGCGGAAAATGGCCTACCGTTTGTGGCCGCCCTGCAAAGTGGCCACAAATGATAGGCCAAAACGGGCGGAAAATGGCCTACCGTTTGTGGCCACCTGCAAAGTGGCCACAGGCAGTAGTCCAAATTGGGCGGAAAATGGCCTACCGTTTGTGGCCGCCCTGCAAAGTGGCCACAAGTGATAGGCCAAAACGGGCGGAAAATGGCCTACCGTTTGTGGCCACCCTGCAAAGTGGCACACAAACAAGCATTGAAGCGAAAACAAACGGCGAAGCGTAAATCAAAGTCGCTGTGGCCAATGAGAATTGAGAGTAGGTGAGGCCGGACGAGGCTAGACCAGGCTAGGCGAGAAGCAGAGCAGACCAGACCAGACCAGGCGAGAGTAGGCTAGGCGAGACTAGACCAGGCGAGAGTAGGTGAGTCCGGACGAGACTAGACCAGGCGAGAGTAGGCGACACCAGGCAGAGTAGACCAGACCACACCACACCCGTTTGTCCTACGATTCTTTAGTAAAAGCCGTGAACTCGAAGGAAAACTCGGGATCTTGCGAAATGTCGGTATAGCGGAGCCAGTTTGGAATTACTTTGATGTATTCTTCGGTTTCGGTAACGTAGTCTTTTGAGCTGGGGTGTTTTTCGAAATGGCATGCCTGGCAACTTGTTCTTTCGGCGCCGGTTAGAACAACTGCATTTCCTTCGAGTTGGATTGTTATCGCTTCGTCCCAACCGATCACTACGGCGACTTTTGGATTTGCTTTCAGGTTACGAAACTTGCGTGTGAAATTGTCTGTTCCAAATAGAAGAGCAAAATCTTCCAGCTCCGTAAATGCTACTGTCGCCGCCTGGGGAGCGCCTTCCCATATCGTTGAAATCACTGCATACAGCTGAGACTTTATGAATGTGATTGCCAATTCGCGTTTTTGGATTTCGTCCATTCAGTGCTCTTCAAAAAACTGATCGTTCTTCGGGGAATTCGGTTGTGAACCTGTTCTTGGACTCCTTCTTGCTGTGGGCTTTCGGTCGGGATCCATCAAATCCATTGATTTTTTGATTCCTTGAATGCTTTCTATTATTCCTGGTTCGTCTGCAAGCTCCGGTGGAGGGGCGTTGTGCTCTCTCTCTTGTCCAGGAAGTATCGGCGGACCTTTCTGCCCGTTCGGTGAATCGGTTAGGTCGCCGGTTGAGTTCTTCTCTGTTGCTTTGCCTGCGCCCTTCAGCCACTTTGAGTGCTTGTAGGCCGCCACGCAAGCGAGAATGAATGCGCTGATATTAATAAAGCCGCCGAGTTCTCTGAACATGGCACCGCCTGTGGTGAAGAACAGCATTATTCCTACCGTCAGCAAATACCCGTTTTTGTGCCACCATGGGCGTTCGTAATTCTTTGTGGAGAACATAATGAACAAGGCAGGCAGAACCAGAATCGATAGAGGACGCGCTTGGAAGCCGGTTTTCTCAGGATCCCCAATCCAATAGGTGCCATGCGTCCAGCCGCTGCTATACGTACTCGGAAGACTTACAGCCAGAGTTCCGAATGAATCACTGTCTTTTACCAGAATGAATAATGTCAGGAATTGCAACACAAATGCAATCACCATCATTCTTCTAGGCGTCGTGTATGAAGTCCAGGGTTCTAATTTGATCACTGTAATACTCTTTGTACGTTAACGGAGACGCTGCAGTCTGTATATGCGCAGCACTAGAGCATTCTCAGGCTTTCTAGCCATCAAATTATACCGACTTTTAGTTTTCAGGGAACAGACTAAAAATGTAGGTCCAGCTGAGATAACATTCCGGCATGTTGATGCGAGAATTCAACATGCCGGGTTGGTATCAATAGGAATCGCATTAGGCGGTGATGCTTGAGCGCCGGCTGAAAACCTCGCTTGCCTAGGCTAAGGTTGTTTGAAAGCGTGCCTCAAACAGAGCGCCTTTCCCTTCGGCGCCATCCTTTAATTCAATAGTTGCGTGGTGTGCGTCGGCGATTTCTCTGACAATTGCTAGCCCAAGCCCGCTGCCGGATTCTTTGTTGCCCAATATTCTATAGAAGCGTTCGAAGACCTGGCTGCGTTCATCTGAGGGAATCCCGGGTCCGTTGTCCTCAACTGAGACAACTGGGTGTCCGTTACTCTGTTGTACGCGAACGGTGATTTGTCCACCAGTCTGTGTGTACAGAACTGCGTTCTCCACTAAGTTGAACAACATCTCGTACAAGCTATTGCGATCACCTTCGATAAACTGTGGCTTCGCTGAATCTTCAAAGCCCAGATCAATGTCTTTCGCCAGCGCTTGAGGAACCAATTCTCGCGTCACATCACGAGCTACTGAATTGAGATCGAGTCGTTCGCGGCTCATATTCTTAAAGACCGCTGGCTCGACTCTGGCCAGGGCTAATAGTTGCTGCGCCAATCTCGTAGCTCGCATGGCGCTGGTGCCAATATGTTTCAGCGATTCCTTGATTTCGTCCTTCGAGCTCTGCCGCAGCGCCAGTTCTGTTTGTGTTTTGAGTCCGGCTAGCGGTGTCCTAAGCTGATGTGCCGCGTTTGATAGAAACCGCTTTTGTGCGTCGCGATCATCTTGCACCTGAATAAGCAATTTATTGATAGCAATTACAAGCGGCTTAACTTCTTTAGGAACGTTCTCTTCCGATAGAGGACGCAAATCAGAAGGATTGCGGCTTTCAACCGCTTCCTTCAATGCGTTCAACGGAGTGAGTCCTCTGGCAACCCCGAGCCAGACTGCAAATGCTGCAAGGAAGATTAGTACTACTTGTGGTACCAGCACTCCGAGCAGGATGCTTTGAATGAGTTCGCTACGACCCGTAATTGTTTCAGCAACTTTAATAACGATCCGCGAATTCTTGTTCTGTGACGGCACTTCGATGATGCCGATTCTGACTGGCATACCTTCAATTGCGCCATCAAAGAAAATTGGCTCTGGACTTATCCTTTCATTCGGTGGTGCGTCAGGTATATAAATGTCTCCGTTAATGACTTGACCTTTTGCGTCGATTATTTGGTAATACAAAACGTCCTTGTCGCCGTGCTTGAGAATCGCTCGTGCAGCCGGTGGCATGTCGATTGTCAGTTCGGACTTCGTGTAGCGCAAGCGATTAGCAACCGAGTGCGCGTTATCCAACAAGGCGTCATCGTAGGCATCTGTCGCAAAGTTGACCGCCATAACGTAAGTCACGCAGCCGCCGACAAAACAAATGGTCAAGATCGGGATCAGCAACCAGCAGAGAAGATGCCTTCGAATCGATGAGGTAAACGGTTTCATTCTTTATTTTCCAGAAGATAACCTAGTCCGCGAATCGTTCTTACCGAAAGTCCATACTGCTCAATCTTCTTGCGCAGTCTATGCATCAAAACCTCGATTGCGTTTTGACTGACTTCCTGATCAAATCCGTACATATGATCTAACAGCTGCTCTTTGCTTACCACCCGGCCTGGGCGCTGCAATAGCAATTCAAAAACCGCAAGCTCCCGCGAAGAAAATTCAATTGCTTCCCCGTTGATTGTGATACACCGTGAAGCAGTGTCCATGCGGACCGGTCCATAAACTATTTCCGTTTCAGCTCCGTAATTACTGCGCCTGATTAGAGCGCGCACCCGAGCTTCTAGCTCCGGCAAATCAAAAGGCTTCGTCATGTAATCGTCGGCGCCAAGATCCAGTCCCGAGACGCGGTCTCCGAGTCCATCGCGAGCAGTGACAATGAGAACCGGCATTCTTTTTCCATTTGCCCTCAAGCGTTTCAACACTTGAAGCCCGTCCATCTGAGGCAGACCGAGATCTAAAATTGCCAGGTCGAAAGGAGCAGAAGCAATCGCGACGTCAGCATCAGAACCGCTTGCGACGTGGTCGACTGTAAAACCGCATTGTCGTAGTGCTTTTGAGATGCCGTTCGAAAGAACTTCGTCATCTTCTGCAAGAAGAATTCGCAAGTACTGATCCTCGCTAACCAAGCTCAAAACAGCTTAATCTAATCTGCCGTTTTTCGCGCTCTCAATTTTACTTGATGTCAATCGGATGCGTCTTGCACCGATTTGGAAAGGAAATTAACTGAGGGAGCCGAGTGCAAATTTCCCTTGTCCAATAAGCGTTCCCGGAAGCTGATATCTCTGCCATATGTCTCGACGACGATGCTTCTGAAGGCTGTTTAAGCCTATTCCGGTGCTCTCGTAAGCTTCATGTCAGTTTATTCGGATATCCTTTGCTGGTTCGCTTATTAACTTTCCTTCAAGAAGGCATGTATGACTACCAAGACGGAAGCCGTTTCTCCTGAGCAACTCGAGAAGGAGTGCCCGGGTCTCAAATTTACCGATATTTCTGCTGCTGAAGCAGCCCAAGTCAAAAAAGACGAAGAGGACTTGTTGAAAGTCGAGGCGAAGGTGTGTTCGCACGGCGACACTGTTCACTACGCTGAACGACCGACTTTCTTTGAAAACTGCAAAGGTAGTTTCCTTTACGACGGTGAAAAGACGCCTTTTCTTGACCTTCAAATGTGGTATTCCGCTGTTAATCTCGGTTATGCCAACGAAAAAATCAACAACGCTCTCAAAGACCAAATCGACAAGCTGCCGCAACTCGCGTGCCAATATCTGCACAAAGAAAAAGTGCATCTTGCTGAAAAACTGGTAAACAGCATCAAGCGCTCCTTCGGAAAAGAAGGAAGAATCCACTTCAACGTTGGTGGTGCGCAAGCTGTTGAAGATGCATTGAAATTGGTTCGCAAGACCACCGGCAAGAGCCGAATGCTCGCGTTTGAAGGTGGTTATCACGGACGAACGTTGGCTGCTTCGTCAATCACGTCGTCTTATCGGTATAGAGAAGCTTACGGTGAGTTCGGTGACCGCGCTGAATTTGTGCCGTTCCCTTACTGCTTTCGCTGCCCATACGGCAAGAAGGTAGAGAGCTGTGGCAACTATTGCATCGAACAAATCGAACGTAAGTTCGATCATGAATACACCTCCTGGTGGAATCCGAAGACAAAGAAATCGGAATTCGGTGCGTTCTTTATCGAAGTAGTGCAAGGAACTGGTGGCTACATTGTCCCTCCTAAAGGCTATTTTGAGAAACTCGCGAAAATATGCCGCGAACGCGGAATCATGATCGTCGATGATGAAATCCAGATGGGATTCTATCGCACAGGCAAATTGTGGGCGATGGAACACACCGGCACGCATGCTGATGTGATGGTTTTCGGAAAGGCTCTCACAAATGGTTTGAATCCCCTGTCTGCAATTTGGGCGGGTGAGGAGTTGATTTCACCGGACAAGTTTGGACCGGGATCGACTCACTCAACTTTCTCGTCAAATTCGCTGGGCACCGCAACGGGACTAGCTGTGATGAAGGCGTTCGAAGAGGGTGACTACGCAACGTCCGTGCCTGAGAAAGGCAAGTATTTCCTCAATCTTCTGAAAGACCTGCAGAAGAAGCATAAGGAAATTGGCGATGTGGACGGATTGGGATTGGCGCTCCGTATGGAAATGTGCGAGGCCGATGCATACACACCGAGTCGGCGCCTGGCTGACATGATGTTCCAGAAAGGGCTTGATGGCGAGCTTTCCTATGCTGGAAAGAAAATGGGACTGATTCTCGACATCGGCGGCTATTACAAGAACGTGATTACCCTTGCACCATCTCTCGATATTACGTATCGCGAGATGGATATGGCGCACGACTTGTTGGATCAGCTTCTCACCCTTGCCAAAAAGGAGTTGGGCATGTAGTTGGGTGATGGTCTTGGGTTTAGTCCCGGGCTTCTCTCGACTCCCAGGCTGTAAGCAGCCGAAATAAGAAACCCTAATTGAGGAATCCGTTTTGCAAAAGATACAAGTGTTCTGTGACTTCGATGGAACGATCACCACCCGTGATACCGTTGATATCTTGTTGACTGAACTAGCTGATCCAGCTTGGGAAGAAATAGAGGAAGAATGGGTCCAAGGCAAAATTGGATCGCGCGAGTGCATGTCGCGGCAGGTGCCTTTGATCCGAGGCGGCTGGTCGAAGGTTCGCGAAATACTGGACGAATTGCAGATTTCAGAAGGCTTTGTTGAGTTTGTCGACTGGTGCAAAGATCGGTTAATTCCAGTTGCTGTAGTCAGTGATGGATTGGATCGTGTGATCCAATACGTGCTGGACAAGCATCGAATCCGCGTCGATAGAATCTTCGCAAACAACCTGGAAGAATCCGAATCTGGTGAGTTCAGCTTGCACTTCTCAGCACGTCCCCGTTTGATGGGCTGTCAGTCGGGAGTTTGTAAATGCCAGATCGCAGGGCCGGCTGGTGGCTATCAAACAATCCGCGTGGTCATTGGTGATGGACGCAGTGATTTCTGCTGGTCTAAAGAAGCTGATCTTCTTTTTGCAAAAAGCAAATTGATCAACTACTGCGTCGAACAGGGCATTGGACACAATCCGTTCGAAACGTTCTTCGAGGTGAAGGACAGTCTCCACATGGTCTCGCATGGACGCTACGAAGGTATAGTCTTCAACAAACCAGCCGTTGTCCAGCCCGCACTCAACCAAGCACCATTTATAGTGCAACCATAGGCTGGGACCGGCGTCAGTAGCATGCCGCCTGCTGCAAATGGAATAAAAAGTGCTTGAAAATTATTCTTTACAACTCATATTTTGAAGGAATATGAGTTGTAAGGAATAAAAGCAGCTAGCAAATTATTCCATTTTGCTCTTCCATACATCTCTTACACGTTTGGAGTCGCTTACTTATCCTTCGGCCTCTCTGGCTTGGGTTCGATTGGTTTCTTTGGCTCGTTCGGTGGCCACTCAAATGGCGGGTTGCATTCTGGGCAAGTGCCGATTGCTACTTTGTCTCCCGCTGACTTCCTATTCTTGTCGCCGAACATCAATCCCAAAGCTTCGGAGCCAAGTGGGTTACTTTGCTCAGCAGCAGTTGCTGATTTTGACTCAAATCTTGTCGCTTGTTCAAAAGTCATGTGAATCCCCTTGCATCTGCGGTGGAACCGTTGCGCACCAAACTTTCTAATGCTGTGGGGAGTGGTAGAAATGCGCTTGAATCGATATTAGGCGCGTGCGATCGAGATGTAAAGTGATGCTTCTTTAAGCACTTCTGATAAAACCTTGAACCTAAATACTGGAAGCCTTTTTAACAGTTCTCTTCTTGCTTAGCTCAGATTCACAAACGTTCAAATCGCTGTGCATACTGTGGCCGCGGCGTTTTTGCTGCGATGTAAGTGCGGGAGCTGGTTTCAAGCAGATACTTACTATCTTGGTCGTAAGGTCGGCGTAAGGATCACTAGATATTCTGAGCCTGGGAAAAATCTAGGAAGCCGAACCTATATATGGATGTAGTTGAAAAGAACGGATTCGTACAAGATTCGAAAAGCACCGGTGTTGTGCTAATTCATGGACTGACTGGCGCACCGACAGAAATGAAGCCGCTGGAAAAGTACATACGCAAGTTAGGTTTTGAAGTAGAGAACGTTTGTTTAGCCGGACACGGCGCCGGTCACGATGAAATTATTGCCTCGACCTGGACGCAGTGGCTGGATAGCGCTCGTCAGGGCGTGCACAAAATGTTGGAAAAATTCGACCAGGTAATCATTGCTGGTTTGTCGATGGGAGCCGTGATTGGCTCAGTAATCGCAGGTGAAGAAGAGCGTGTTGCTGGCTTGGTGATGATGTCGCCGACCCTGCGTTATGACGGGTCGGTGTTATTCAGCAGTGTTATCGATTGGATATATCACTCCGATGCTGTTACCCGCTCCGTTGCAGCCGTCTGCCGCGCATTTCCTTTTGTGGGCAGCAATTTTTATTGGGAAGAGTTGCCACCATATGGAATTCGCGATGAGCGGATCCAGCGCCAAATTACAAAATCGATTGAGGCGGCCAAAGTTAGCGGCAACAATGAGTTCGGCAGCTTCAGAACGTACTATAAGAATCTAGCCGACATGGTTGACCTTGTCGATCATGCTGCCGCTCGCTTTTGCAGAGTCAGCTGTCCAACGCTTCTCATGTATAGTCTCGATGACACGTTGGCAAGTATAAACAACGCCACTCGTTGCTATATGGACATAGGAACAGCAAACAAGGCGCTATTCATAATGAATGAGTGCGATCACGTGATGACTTTGGATTTACAACGTCATCTCGTTCATAAGACCGTTGGACGATTTGTTCAAAATTTTGCAAGTGCTGATCCCCAACAAAAAACAGTGCGCGGGCTGATTGCTCCCGTTTTGAGCGAAGCTAGATTCGCAAAAAATGGAACGATAACGAGCACGATTAGTCCTGAAATGCATGGGTTGAGCAAGGATGAGTGGTCCCAGATTTATCCAAATAAACGCTATGCTCACTTAGCACCAGTCTCAGATGTCGAGCAGCTTCATTCCGTTGTCGTGCGCGACCGCGATCAAACTATTCTGAATTTGCCGATGTTTATTGGAAGCTACCAGCAATCAGTGCAATCCTCGTTACCGAAGTTTGCGTCTAGGTTTTTACTGGGCAAAAACGCCACCGTTCTTGGTATCGGTAGCTTGAATCATGAAGTACCTGGACTTGGTGTCAATGGTGAAATGAGCAATGAGTCCAAGGCATTTGCTGCTGCCAGTCTGCACCGCATTGTTGCCTCGCTTGCGGGATCCGCAAAAGTTCAAGCACTAAGTTGCGTGCAAGAGAATATTCCGACCCTTCCTGCGCCGTCAGTAATGTTGCGCGCGAGCGATAAGAAGCCGATTCCAGCAAATGAAGGCATCGATGGATTGTTGACCGGACAAACCGCCTTTCATCATCTCAGTCCAGTATTGAACTGGTTGTCGCGCTCCATCCAAATCGCATTGCCCGCTGCCCGCACAGCCTCGCAATCCAACGAGCTTGTCCTCGACGAGGCTGCCGTCGGCTAGTTTAATTAGCTCGCAAGCCACAGGCTTGGCTAGCTTTGGACTTCCGCACTTGGTTTCATTCTTAGCGATAATCGGCTTTGTCGAATTCGTAGCGTGAACGAATCTCGTCGGCTTTAGCCTTGTCTCCCAGTGCATCTAACGCCGCTATATAGTCCTGGTACACTTCGTGAGTTGGTGGGATTAGGCTCTTTCTTCTTCGAGCGTCCTCCTGGAAGAATTCTAGTGCTTCTTTGAAGTAAGGGAGTGATTCGCTGTACTGCTTCGCGTGCAGGAAACACTTTCCAATGTGGGAGATGTTTTCGTTAATTATCATGTTGACCTGGTAATAGTCTCGGCCAAGTTTTTTGATCTCTTCTTGTGAGGTCGCTGATTTTTGCTTCTCTTCGATTGTCTTAAGTTCCTTTTTCAGGATATCGGTTGTCGAAGTAAGTTTGATGGCAGACTTTAGAAATTCGTTTCGGTTGTACAAGCCGATCGATGCACTCATGTCCTCTCGCACAGCCTCTTTGGCGAACTGAGAGATAGGAAGTGTGTCTATCCATCCGACTGATCCCCCTCCACCTCCGGCGGTTGGCGCTCCTTGCTTGGATGCGAACATCAAGAAAAGCAATATGGAAAGCAGCAGTATATTCAAAGCCCAAAAAATCTTGTTCTTTAAGATGGATTTTTTACCGCGTGCGGGGGTTCTTAACCTTTCGCCTTTTTGCACCGCATATAGTGCGTTAAGTAATTCTTCCGCGCTTTGATACCGATCTTCCGGAGCTTTTTTAAGACACGTGCTAACAATAGTTTCGAGTCCGGTTGGAAGCGCTGTCGCGCTAACTGAGCTGAGCTGTGGCGGGTCGTTGTGCATGTGTTTCATTGCAGTTTGCATGGCGTTGTCACCAACGAATGGCGGTACGCCTGCAATGCATTCGAAGATTACGCAGCCCAGCGAATAAATATCGCTTCGCAGATCAACGGGAGTACCGAGTGCTTGTTCGGGCGATACGTAAAATGGACTGCCGTAAATTTCTCCCGTCTGCGTTATCTTTTGCCCCGTTGGATCCTCGATTTTCGCCAGCCCGAAGTCAACGATAACAGCTTTGTCTTCGCCAGTATCATTGTTGCTCTTAATGATGACATTGGAAGGCTTAATGTCTCGATGTACGACTCCGAGCTTGTGAGCATGCTGAAGTCCCTTAGCAATTTCGATGGCGATATTGATTGTGCGTGCTGGATCCCTTGTTGCACCGATGTCGATAAGGGTGCTGAGAGGTCGACCCTCTGCATAATCCATGATCGCAAATGGAATACCATCCTCATCAATCCCGAAATCACGAATTGAAACAAGGTTTTCGTGCTTCAAACGACTGGCCGCTTTTGCTTCGTTGACGAAGCGCCGAAGGGCATTTGAGTCTGTCGTTTTTGTATCCGCAATACGTTTTATGGCGACGAGCTGACCCAGAATTTTATGGCGGGCTTTTACGACGGAGCCCATGCCACCTGCTCCAATTGGACCAAGCAGTTCATAGCTCTCCTCGAGTTTTGTCTCCTTTTTGAGCTCGATTAATTCGAGTTCGCTCAGCGTTGTATCGTCGCTCATACTCTGTGGATTGTCTCCGCCTGAGGCATTTTAGCAAAGTTTTGCAGTCAACGGATGAGTATCCGTCGCCTCTACTATTGACTCGGGTCCGGCAAATGCCCGGCGCCCCAAGAAGGGGCTTAGACGGAAGGCCCACGCTGTATGTCCCTCCATGCTCCCGGCAGGAATTTGTCTAATTCGATATTTTACGGGGGCTTTCCCCGTGAAAATCGATATGGAAAGAATATAGGGCTAAGTTGCTCCGAACCGGACGCCCCCTCACTGCGGAGCAGAAAATGAGCACCGCCGGCAGTGGCGATGCTCATTTCGGTGATCCAGGTCAATCGTGCAGGAAGGAAAGCTTGAGGTTTAATGCATGACCGCTCCGGAGCACCGGGTCCGTGTGCAGCAGGGACCGTCCCCGCAGTTCAACAGTCGCCTGCTGCAAGGCTTTAGACCGCTGAATCCCAGAACGATGCTTCCTTTGCATTCAATGCGGTGTCAAGTTCTGCTTTCACAGATTCGAAAACCGATTGTTTGCTGTTCCAGAATTCCGCGAGGTCTTCGTGCGTCACGGACTTGTCTTTCAGAGAGCCAATCAGTTCGATCGCTGTCGAACGCAGGAATCGCTGCAATTCGGGACATTCCATTCCGAAGTTCATTGGAGCGAGTGCTTGAAGTAGTTTGACTCTTGCTGATTCTAAGTTGCTTTCGTTTGGTCTCTTCTTGTTGGCTATTTCCTCAAATGCCTGTTCGAAGAGGGAGAGGAAGTCGGTCAGCAGTTTCCTAACCGTTTCTATTTCTCTGCTGTGTTTGTGTTCGTGTCCAGTCGGCGCTGTATCGCGCTTGCCGGTGAGTGCCTGTCCGAATTCCTCCAGTTTCTTCAATATGGCTCCCATGCCTGATTGCGACGGTGGTGCCGGTGGATGGGCTTGATTGTTTTTCTGTAGAAGCGCTAATCTGCGATCAACCTCTGCTTGAACTTCTTCTTCAGTTATGTTGTTCACCTGCATCGAACCGGCGCAGATTTGTCGCCAGGGAGCCCCTGCTATTGCTTGTCTGACTATTACCTCGAGCACTTGTGCGCGGACTCCCATGCCGTAGCTTCCACTCTGCGAAGAGAAGCCGTAACCTGGCTCTTCTCTTGCAGGCATTGGCGCTGCTTCTGTCGGCGGGCTGCCAGCTCTTGCTGCCTTTGGCGGAGGTGAAGGCTGTTGTGATGCTGGGCCCGGGGCTTGCGGTAAGGGTTGTGACAGAGGCGGCGTTGGCGCTTGTGCTTCTAGGAACGATTGCGCCTGCAGTTGTTCTGCCTGGATTTCCTCTGCCTCCATCAGTTGATCGAATGCCGCCTCCTTTGGCGCAGCAGATGGTGCCGGTGCGCTCCAACTGTCGCCCGCGACGTGCGGTGCTGGTGCTCCCCAGCTATCCTGTGCGGACTGCTCGGCTGGTGCTCCCCAGCTATCCTGTGCGGACTGCGCGGCTGGTGCTCCCCATTGGTCAGCGCTGGACTGACCGTAGGCGCCGGTCTGGCCATTTGCCGAATCGGTAAGCCCGCCCCAGTTGCTTGAACCGGCATCACTATCGGCCCAGGCATCATCTGGTCCGCCACCACCGGCGGAGGCTGCGCCACCCAGCGGGGCACCCCATCCACCACCAGCGACTTCTCCGCTGTCAGATTTCTGGTCGCGTGCAGAGACTTCTGCTGTGTCTCCCCAACCGCTGCTGGCTTCCTTCTTTGGAGCTGCTTCACGAGCCAGTTGCTCGGCGGTGCTAGCTATCTGCTGGCGAATCGACTCGGCAAGATCTTTTCGTTGCGGGGCCGAACCTGCTGCCGGTGGTGCTCCATAAGCGTCTCCACCCAGTCCTTCTGCCGGTGATAATTTGGAAAGCGAACGCAATCTATTGGATGCTTGCACATCCATCATAGCCATTTGCTTCAGCTTCTTTTCAGCCGGCAGAGCTGTTGAGACTGCTTCCATCTCCCATGATTCAGGGGATTCGACAGCCTGCACAACCTTGTGGAGATCGCCGGTTTTGTTGACGATTTCTGCTTCGTCGACGACAACAAACGCTGTGAACTTCGTAAGCAATTGATGCTTGACCGCAAGTGCAACAATTTGATTTTTCAACAAAGCTTTTTGCGAGTTGTTGATTCGATAGTTATCTTCCAGATCAACGATGTGAGCTTTTGCCCACAATTGTGCAATCGCTGAAACATCAACCTTCTGCGCTTTAACTTTCTCTTCGAAGGGTTTACCGTCGGCATATTTTCCGCGGACGACAATTTTTCCTTTGGCAGCTCCGCTCAATTTCAAGAAAGCAAGCGATGCTCTGCCCTGGAAGATATCCGGAATTCGAGAAGGTGAGAGGGAGGCTCTGTCGATTTTGAGATCAAGATCCTCCAGTTGTAGGTCCGTTACAACCGGAGCACCTATTTCTCTCGCCACCGAAGCAAGAGCCTCCTCTAGTTGAATCCCGGGTTCAACAAATGTTGCGGTTCCCCCGCCGAGGTTCGCCAGGCGTTTGAGTAGACCGGAGTTAACCGCCGTGTCAATTCCTACTGCAAACAGCCTGGCGTCCCCTATGTTTTGTTGGATACGCTGCAGAATCGCAGACTCGTGTCCAACCTCCCCGTCGGTCAAAATTACAAGTGCAGGCATACGACCTTCGGCATCATGCCTGCGGCTCAAAGCGGCAAACGCTTCGGCCAGTGCGTGGTTGAGTTCAGTGCCACCATTGGCTGTTACACCGCGAAGGAAATTTTCGCCTTTTTCTACGCCAGCCAGGTCCGCGTTTGTGAAGAACGTTCCTCGTGCACCCGGCATCCACTGAACTGTGTTGTCGAATGCTGCAATCGCAAATCGGTCTTGCGGTCCCAATGTATTCAGCAAGATGTTGCATGCTCTGACTGCTGAAGTCATCTTGATACCTTGCATCGATCCAGAACGATCGAGAATGAAGACAACGTCTCTGGCCGCGCCGAGAAAGCCAGCGCGGCGCGGTGGCAGTATGGAAAGCAAGCCGTATGTTTCGCCATCTTCGCCCGTGTAAGTCATCAAAGTGGATTTGACGTTTCGTCCGGTTGTGGTCCAGCGCAAAACAAAATCGCGATTCAGTCTCTCGTTGCCTTTTGCCAAGCTGACTGTGATGCCATCACGAGAGAGCCCGGCTTTGGTAGCATGTTGCGAGCAAGACATATCGTTTATCTCGCCGTCCTCATCAGGCAGAATTTCAACTTGAAGTTTTAGAGCAGTGTCAGGATCGACACCTTTTGCAAGTCTTGGTGGTGTGATGCGAGATGCATCAGGAACTTGATCCGTGTCGAATTCTACGCCGTCGCCAACTTGTTCTCGGTTAACCGGTGTACCGGGAATGTATCGCGGTGCCACCACCAGCGGTAAGCGCAATTCTGTTTTTCCATCTTCAAAAAATGGTAGGCGCTCTGAGTATGTTATTTCGATTGTTATCTCTTCGCCTGGTGGCAAGTTGCCAACTTGAACAGTGAACACATCATCGCGCTCTTGTTCGAGCAGTGCCGCTCTCTTGCCGGCTGCAACAGCCTGCTGGTATTGCTGTCGAGCTTCTGCTCGTTCTTGAACAACGCCTTTGATTTTGCGATCGCCGACGTGCATGGTGAAGTTTGAGACAGCAGAACCCGCTGCCATCGGGAAAATGTATACGGCTTCGAGGTGCTCATTGTGACTGTTCCGAAAAACTTGTTTGATAGTTACTTCTGCTACGCGATCCACAACTTTGGCGTGTATGTCGACGCCCTGTAATGGAAGCGATAACTTCTGCCCGCCCTTTTGTAAAAGCAAGCTTCCCAACTGCCGCTCCAGACTTGCTTCGGGCATGTCCAGCATGGGTAGCGTGATACTAGTGGTCATTGGGCTCTCCTCCGTTAGGTTTTTTGGATCTGGGCAGAAGTGCTTCAAGAACTGCTCCGATCTTTTGCATAGTTGCACTCTTGTCCTGATGAGGTGGCGTCCATCCGTCCTGGATCATCAGTTTCACACCTGGTTCGATCACGATTTCATGCCAGGTTGTGCTTCGTACTGGTTCTACTGTCTCCGCTTTTTGTGTTTTCCAAAATTCCGCCAGGCTTGCAAGAATGGCTTCCAATTCCCCATCAGTGCGCCCGTAAAGGCGAGTTTGGATTTCTGAGAGAGGGAGATTGATCGCCTGTAATGCCTTTATAGCGAGAATCTGTAAAACATGCCGCCTCCCGTAGCGAGCCTGACGCCCGTCGATGCGCGGTCTGTCGATCAAACCTAGAGTCGTGTAATACCTGATGGTTCGTGCATCAGGAACAGGAGAAACTCTATGGTCTTGTTGTGCCCCCAGTAGCGCGTAGCGATTTAATAGCTGTTCGACTTGTTCGGACAACTCATCGAGAGTTAGCACTGGGTCTTCGGTCTTCATGACAGTATTATTGCAAATTACTGTAATGCTGTCAAGGTCTCGACCCTACGTCCTTTGTCTCCCGTCTTGTAAGCGTTTTGCCCTTGTGGACTGTTCGAAATGGGCTAAAAAAGATCGTGACAGTAAAAGAATTACTGTCACAGTTCCGGCAACTCTTTTTAACAAGGTGACCGATCGCCGCGAAAATGAAGGGCGGCAGCGCTAGTTTGCCGGGCCTGGGTTTAGGTGAAAGATCTTTCCCATCGACGATAGACCTCGTCATTTTTCATGCATGCCGCAAACCCATATCCTGCTGGTGTTTCCGGGGCAGCATCAATTTGCGGGTGCTGGTTGTCATGGTCCAAGAAGTTTCACCTCAACCTAAAGAACAAAATCGCGCCCTTAAAGTGGGTGCTGCGCGTTTCGGAAGCACACCATGCTTGACGACGCGCTGGCGTTCGGCAAGCTTCTGACCCTGCTTTAAGCGTGTCGTGTAATGGACGCCATCGAGCAAGGGCTTGAGATTTGAACTTCTTGAGTTAATTGAACGCCTGCTAAATAGCCAGGTCATCCGAGCATAATCCATATATAGGAAGGCAATTGAAATCTGCGCGGCTATTGCGGCGACGTTTTCTACTGTGCGTGCGACAATTGGTGGATGGCCAAGAAGAAGAAAGAATACAAGGATCTCAAAGTCAATCAGGCGGTGACGGCAGAAAATAGCTTGCCAACGCAGTTCAAGCGTTCTCGTTGGAAGCATTTCTTGCGACTCTTTATTTTTGGCGTCATCTGCATGCTGTATATCCTTTTTGCTTGGACCGCTTTCCACACGCATGTTGTTTTACATCAAGGTTTCCATCCCAAGGAAGGTTTGGCTCTCTTCTTAGGGCTAATCATTGCCTTGCCTGTATTTCCGTCTGTGATTTTGGAAGCTGATACTGTCACGATCGAACCTAGTGGCATCGTCATCAAGAACCTTCTCTTCAAGAATAAAGAAGCCTGGGAAGACATCAAAAGCTTCATCAATCCAATCTATCTGAAGTTCTCGATACTAAAAGGCAAGAAATTTGTTTATCTCCTGAACCGGCGCGATTTGTCCGATTATGATCAGTTAGTTGAAACTATTGAGCAGAAAGCCGTTCAGCTCAAGACTGCAGAAATAGCAAACACTTCGGATGGACCGAAATAGCTATATACTGTGTTGGACCGCGGGATAGAGAGGGCATGCCCGGTACTATCGCATCGCTTTTAGAAATCGCTTACTGGACAGGGAAGATGGCAAAAGGAAAAATTCGAGTTCTTATTGGAAAGCCCGGGCTGGATGGACATGATAGAGGTGCCAAGATAATAGCTCGCGCACTGCGGGATGCCGGAATGGAAGTTGTTTATACCGGCTTACATCGCTCGCCCGAAGAGATAGTAGAGACCGCTATTCAAGAAGATGTTGACGCCATTGGATTGAGCATTCTTTCCGGCGCCCATATGACGCTTTTTCCCCGCATTATCCAACTTCTTAAGGACCAGAACGCAGATGACATCCTCCTTTTTGGCGGAGGTATCATTCCCGATGAAGATCGCGAAGAGCTGCTAAGAAAAGGCGTTGCGGAAATCTTTGTCCCGGGCGGCGCCACGCAGCGAACAATCGAGTTCCTGAGAACCAAATTTGAAGACAAGGTCGCAAAAGACAAGGTTGGAGCAAACTAATCCAAGCCGTGCTCCTAAAAACACAGCGCTTGGGGTTGAGCTAGAAGAAGAAATTCTGGTGACCCTCTTAGACTGAATTCCGACCCTCATTTTCCAATTGATCGGTTGGAGATAGCTTCTAGATAATGGGTATATCTGTGGAAGCGACATTTTTAGATAAAATGTTGACATTCTACATTAAAATGGGATTCTTCCCCTTGATATGGTGTGTTATACTCCTGGAACTGGATATTAATGTGGAGCTAAGTTTGTGAGCCAAGACCGCAAGATCCAAAGATTTGAAGAAACCGCCCTCGAGGCTGTTGGCTTGCTGGCCAAAGCTTGGACCGTGGAACTAAAAGAATGGCTTACATGTTCACCAGTTGAAGCTCGCTCCCTCGGAGAGGCTTCTGGAGCTTGCACATTCGCACGCGTCGCTCTCTTTGACGAGGCTGCAGTCGTTTACGACACCCTTTAAGTCTTAAAAATCAATTTGAAAGAAGTCCCGATTTTATCGGGGTCGTTTTTGTTTGCTGCTAAAATTGATTTGGCATTTTAGCCTGCAATCACCCTTTACTACTAAAACAAATGACCTCTGCAAAGCCACCAGTTTATCGGAAGGGCGACGTCGTTCTGGTTGCATTTCCGTACACAACTGATGATGGGCAGACGCAAACCAAGCGTCGCCCCGCAGTCATTATTTCTAATGACTATAACAACGCGCGCTTGGATGACGTGCTGCTGGTTCCCTTGACCAGCAATGTGTCGCGGGCGGCTCGCGAGCCGACGCAGGTGGTTGTGGAAATGAATACGCCGGAAGGCAAGGCTGGAGGAATTCGCTTAGATAGCGTAATTGATTGCACCGTTATCGCAACCATTCCCAAAACTTTGTTGGTTAGCAAGATAGGTGCCTTTCCGAATGAAGTGATGGAAAGGGTTGATATGTGTTTGATGATCGCTTTGTCGATTGGCAGACCGATTTTGCCCGAGTCTGAAGAGCCGCCAACGAGTCCCTGACATAGATCAATCACTTCTTAGAGCGATTCCCTCTTTGATTTGGCTTCTATCCAGGAAGCGAGGATCTTGCCGACTTCTGATTTGAGCGCGATCTTTGTATGGAGCCCGGACGTCCCGTCCGCCCATAGCCTCCCAGAGCCATTTGTTGTATGCGATCCGGCGAGCGTCGGCTAGCCGACTCCGATCTTCCGAGAGCGGTTCGATCCCGGCGAGCGTCGCGCTTGCCACTCCGAAAGAGGCTCGATCCCGGGAGCGCCGGCATCTTGCCGGCTTCGATCCTCTAAACTGATGCGCCGCTTAATAAATCCCACGCTTTGCACGGCTGGAACTGGAATTCCGCTCCGCCACCGGCTGCAATGCTGTTCCTTGTCCGATGTTGTTTGAAAAGAATGAGCCAATTGCGCGCCGAGAGAAGATGACGATTGCCAGTGCGAAGCAGATGAATGCGGCTACCAAAGTGGTTCTGGTTAAGCCGAACTTCTGAACAACCGACGTCACAGCAACGGCGCCGATCAGATCCGCCAGTGCCACCACCATTACTCGAAAGCCCATGAGCCTTCCGAAAAGCGCATTAGGAGCGCTCACTTGGAGGATGCAGATGCAAGCATTTACGTTTGCAGATTGACAGATTGCCATTAAGAGAACGCAGCAAAGTCCGACATGAAGATGTTCAGCCTGACAGAAAAGCAAGAGTGCAAGCGGTAAGAGGAATAATGATAGGTCCGCCCAAATTTCTAATCGCTGCTTGTTCTTGAGCGACCCGCAGATTAACGCACCTGCAGCATAGCCAAGCGCGACCGCGCCAGTAAGAATACCGCTAGCTTTTGCTCCGCCAGAGAATGCTTCTGCAGCGAATGCTGGTAGCAAGGGGATATAGCGCATGCCGAACAGAACAAGAACGATCGTCTGAATAAAACTAAAAAGGATTAGTTCGGAACTCAACACATAGCGGAAGCATTCAATGTTGCCTCGTGCCACGTTTCTGAGTTGGTCCAGGAAGTGCGGCTTTTGCTTTGGAGCGGTATCAGGAATCGGTGAGATGGTTTGCTCCGCGGCCTTCGTTTCTGCCTCCAAGGATGTCTTTACTAGTGGTGCGATCTTCCAGAGCATGAATATCGAGAAAAAATAAGAGACGGCATTAAGCACCAGGCAAGCCATTTCTCCAATAGCTGGAAGTACATCGATGATAATCCCGGCGCTTGCCTGGCCAAGAGCAACGGAGCTCGACACAACACTGGCGTACAAACCTCTGGCACTGAGCGCGTGATCAGGCTTCACCAGATGAACATTCAGCGATTGCCTGACGGGATATTCCATCCCGAGAAAGCCACCGAGCAAGATTGAACTGCATAATATGACCGGGATATTGACGATATTGAACGCAACTGCCGTCGCAAGCACTATGGAGATTACTGCTCCAACCCACTGAAGTCGGATCAAGAGCTGCTTTCGATCGCATTTGTCGGCAAGATAGCCGCCCGCGAAGCTTGTGATGAATTGTCCCAAGAGAGCTGCGATCGTCAACGCGCCAAGTGCCCATGCTGAATGCGTGGTTCGATAAACTAACCATGCCAGTGCTACTTGCTGCATTCCCGTGCCGGCAGCCGAAATGCCCTGTCCACCCAGGTATGTTCTGAAGGCGCTAGATTCCAGTGCGTTTAACGAAGATACCGACTGCGCCAGGCGATCGACTTTTAATCGAGACAACATAACAATAGCTCCCTATTATTGCCTTCCCTCGAATGACAACCCTCAAACGCCAGCTGAAACGGTGAGTTTCGTATGATTGCCCAGCGGAGACTCAGTTGAAAGAGCGCTTGTTTTTATTCGACTTGCTAAGGGCTAATGCGTTTTTTTTTTGCTTGTATCCTGGAAGTGCAGGCGCCGCGTGCTTCCAAAGCGACGCACTGTTCAATATTCCTGGTTCTTAGATCTTCGGGAGTGGCTTTATAATGTCTTGGTTAGTAGCCGGCGTCCATAATTTGGAGTTCTCATGCAATTGCGAAAGATGTGTGAATCGGACCATCGTAGGGTGATCGCGTTGCTTGCGGTTTCTTGTTTTTCGCAGCTCGTGCATTCTGCCATTATTTGTCCTCCAATTGTTTGCGCCCAGTCAGCGACGCAAGTACAAGCGGGTGCCGATGCGCTAGGCGGCGTTTGGGAATCGGAATGGGGACCTCTTACTTTTTATGCCGTACCGCAAAGGGACCATGTCGAAGTAACAGGTTATTGGCTGCAGCAAGGCAACAAAGGAATTATCACAAGGGGTCGCTTTGATCCGCTCACCAGATTGCTCACATTCACTTATTATCAACACTGGAACAATGTCACAGGCGCTGCGGCGCTCACCGTCTCTCGAGATTTCCAAACCTTGACCGGCAACTGGGACCAATCCAACGGTAATAAAGGAAAATGGCAACTTCGCAGACAGGGAGCAACAGCCGAGTCTTCCGCTAGCACAAATTCGAATACCAACAGCGCAGCGCCACCGGCGGCGGCGCCATCTACCGCGGTGCCCGCAGAACCCGCTTCTTTAAGCGGACGGGAGGCGATCATTGCGGACTTCAAAGCTACTATAGATAAACTCAAAGAAGGTCCCGAAGACGATCTGAATCATTTGAACCAAGCGATGATATATCTAGCCCTTGGTGATAGCAGTTCTGCAAGTAAGGAAGCCGCTCAAGTCTTGCAAATGCTGCCCTCGATTAGCAATCCGGAAGATGAGCATACTCAGCAAATTGCTGTGGTAATTCTCTGGCTTGCATATGAAAAGTCTGGCGATAAGACTGCACAATCAGCATTGCTCAAGCAGGCAGAGACGAAGTGTAATCAAAAGGTGTGGCCATATACGGTGCTTAAGTATCTTGCTGGCAGTGCAACTGAATCGCAGGTTGTCGCTATCACTGGTTCTATTCCGCAGCAAGCGGAAGGCGCTTTCTTAGTTGGAATGAAGTACATGTGTGGATCGAATTTTACACAAGCTTCCAAGTTTTTCGAAAAGGTAATTTCATTCGCGCCAAATGTCAATTCGCAAACAAATTATTACCAGGAACTGGCGCGTCGCATGCTCGCCATATTGCATGGGTAGCGCTTTTAGTTAATACGCCGTAACGGCTGGCATGGGGATTCCCATGTAACCAAAGTTCGGTTTTGTCCAAGGGTAACTCAATATTACCGTTGGTGCATTGGAGGTGGAAGGCATTGTCAGGTTAAAAGCACCACGGCACTGTAGGCTTTGACTTGCCTGATTATAGGTGCATTCGGCTGGAATTATCTGTCTATCTCCAAACTCAGACTGACAGTTTGCCTTTAACACATTGAGTCTAACATTGAATGCCCCTTTGCATGGGCACGCCCGTGTCCAAATTCTTACCTCAAACAAGTTCGGGTTGGGCGATGGTACCAGCTCCGCTGCGCCCAGTGTGTTGTTTCCGCCATATGCCACAAAAAACCTGGGAAGCTTGGGCGAGCCTTCTGTTGAAGGTGGGGGCGAAGCATATGTCGGAGCTGGTGGCGGTGGTGGTGGCGGTGACGGTGACGGTGTATATGACTGCACTGGCGGAGTCTGTGCTTGTGGTTGACCCACTCGGACGAAAACGGAGTCCTCAGGTTGTCGTGGATGATCGGTCGCCCAACTGCATGGTCTGTGTGTGGTGGCTTCGCTGCTCCAGTATTGATAAGTGTTAGTCTTAAAATGGAACCGTTTGCCACCGTCAACGAAACTGATGTTGGCTGGAGACGCTTGCGGGGTCATGTTTGGACAATCTTTGCCTCCGTACGAAAATGCTCGTGCGGTGGAAAAATTTCCAGCTCCTGTTCGCTGGTGTTAGACGCCACGAACCTTTGCCGTATATAGGGTGGTTATGCGCCAAGTAATCTTGCCGAAAAAAAGAAATCCGCT
>JAIEQI010000132.1 GCA_019747875.1 Candidatus Obscuribacterales bacterium | reverse complement strand
CGACTGCCCCGCATTTCGCCTCCGAAGAACCCGGCCATTTTGCCCGGATTAGGAGGCCATCTTCGCCGGAATACGCAGAGGGAGAGCCACCGGTTCCAGCGTCTACTGCTGTTGGATCTGCGTACCAGGGAGAGTCGGCCATAAAAACCTCTGGGATGCCTAACCTTACTTTCATCTTGCCACGTTCTGCAAAAAATTTCCTGCTACTGGCTAAATGTAGACAATTGTTGCCTTTTCGGGATTGAACCGGCGGCGGTGACTTACCAGGAGTACTGCGTGCTCTCGGAGAGCTCCTTCTTGCCCAGCATATCCTCCGGAGCTCCCTGTCTGGCGGTCTTTCCATGCTGCATAACTACGACCTTATCGGCAATGAATAAAGCTTCTTGTTTTGAATGCGTTACCAGAATGACCGGAATGCTAAGCTGGCGTTGAATGTTCTTGATCTCGCTTGCTAGCTCTTCTCTTAAATCTTCATCCAGAGCCGAAAACGGTTCGTCCAGCAAGAGAATTGCTGGTGTAGCTGCCAGTGCGCGAGCCAGAGCCACTCTTTTGGCTTGTCCTCCGGACAATTCAGTTATTCGTGAGTTTTCAAATCCTTCCAGATGAAACGTGGAAAGCAGCTCGTGAAGGCGTGATTCTTGCTCAGCTTTGTTCTTGCCGCTTATTCCAAAACAGATGTTCTGCGCAACGTTCAAGTGAGGAAAGAGGGACGGATTTTGAGGGAGATATCCGCACTTTCTGAGTTGCGGAGAAAGATTGACTGATTTTTCGGTTGAAAGAAAAAACCTGCCTCCGACGCTAATCGCTCCTTTTCTTACTTTTTGAAGGCCTGCTATGCAGTTAAGAATCGTGGATTTGCCACTGCCAGAGGGACCAAAGAGCACGATCAATTCATTTTGTCCCGTAATCTCAGCGCTCAAGTCAAATGAGCCAATTGATGCTTGTATTGATACTTGCAGGGAATGGTTCACCAGTGCACCTTCCATTCGTTTGAGAGGAGAGCGACTAGCAAAGAAAAAAGACTCAAGACCAATACCAAAGATAGTACCAAATCCGTTTCACCTGTCTGGGTGGCTTGAAAAATCAGGAGGGGAAGCGTTTGTGTCCTTCCTGGAATGTTGCCCGCAATCATCAGTGTTGCACCGAACTCGCCAAGTGCTCGTGCAAAGCTGAGGGCTACTCCTGCTATCAGTCCACGCGCTGCCAGTGGCAGTGTGACGAGGAAAATGGTTTGCAGTCGCGATTTCCCCAAGGTCATTGATACGTCTTCGAGCTTTGTGTCCAGGCTTTCAAACGCTGCTTTGCTGGTCTTAACCATAAGGGGCAGTGATATTACAATGGCCGAAATTACACATGCTTGCCAGGTAAAAACCGGGCTCCACCCGGTCAGTTCGAATATTTGCTTTCCGACGAGCCCATTCTTTCCAAAGAATCCCAACAAATAAAATCCGACAACAGTTGGAGGTAGTATCAAAGGCAGTGTTAAAAGTGCATCAAGCAGATTGCGTCCGGGAAATTTGAAACGGGCTAGCACGAAGCCCAGAGCCGATCCAAAGGAAGCCACAAACACTGTGGATACGCATGCCACCATCAGCGAAAGTTGAATCGAAAAAATAATATCATTCATTCAACACGAAACCCTTTGCTTTGAAAATCTTGCGAGCTGCTGGGCTTCTCAGGCGGTCAAGGAATCTTTGTGCCAGGATTTCTGACTTGCTCGCTGAGACGATGCCCGCTTCATAAACAACCTGACCGGATGCTGATTCGGGAATGCTGAAGCCGATCTTGCATCTTGAACACAAGTTAGCATCCGTATTGTACACGATCCCCGCTTCGACATCGCCCTGCTCAACGTAGGTCAGAACCTGTCTTGCGTTTTCCGCGAACACCAGCTTTCTCTTTTGCAGAAGTTCTTCATAAAGTCCATACTGCTTTAGCGCTTGCTCAGCATGTGTTCCAGCCGGCACTGTTTGTGGATTACCAATGCTCACATTCTGCGCGTTTCTGAGATCTTCAATTGAATTGAGCTGTTTCTTGGAGCTGATCAAGACTAGTTTATTGCCTGCGATTTTGCTAACGCTCTTTCGCTTAATAATATTGTTGCTTGTAAGTTGATCGATAAGCCGCATTGATGCGGAAACAAACACATCTACTGGGGCACCGTTCCGCAGTTGCGCTGCCAGTTCGCCAGTGGAAGCATAGTTGTATGTGACCTTGCAGTTTTCTGATTTTTCGAAATCGGTCGCTATCTCGCTAAGGGCTTCTTTCAAACTGATTGCCGCGGACACTATTAACTGTGGTTGTTTTGTGGTGCTCGGGGAAGTGAGGCAGCTCGACAAAAAGAAAAGGCTTACGCAGAGTACAACAGTAATCTCTCTGCAGAAACGCAAGGTTTCAGTAATTTTTGTGCCCATATCTTTCGCGGCAAAAATTGATCAGCCAATATTTTAGAGCGAATCGCTCCCAAAAAACAGGGTATCTATTTAAATGCTTTTCTGCTGTCTGTGGGCTGCCTTACTTGGCTGGTTTGTTCGAGGTCATGTAATGGCAAAATGGTTTTTCTCAGTTGCGGCTGTTCTTCGTGAAGAAGCCTTTGTCAATCATTTTTCCTGCCTCTTCGTCCTTTTTGACAGGAACTTCATATGGTCGAACCTGGTGTGGCCGCGGCTTTGGGTTCCGCCCTGTAGTTGTATCCGGCTCCTCAGCTTGTTCGTTTGCCGCTCCATCACTTGTGTTCTCTGGTGAACTCTGTACTTCGTCCACAATAGTTAGGCTCGGTAACTTGCCATACTGCTTCTCATCTTTTGTCCAGAAGGGAACGCGGTTTGAATCGAATTTATCTGACCTATTGTGCCAAGCATTTAGTGCTACAAGCTGCAGCGATTCTTTTGCGTTTGTTTGTTGTGCCGCAGCTTTGAACTCTTCGAATCTATCCATAATGTTCGCTCCCCTTTACGCACTAGTCCTTTGAATCTGGACTTTGGCGATACCCTTTGTTTGTTCGTTTGGCTCGTTTGAGCTTGTGAGAACAGTCTAAGCACTGAGCCCTAACGTGGTCCTCGCGTCAAGTTCACGGCCAGTTAACAGCCGCGCATTGAGCAATATTTTTCGATAGTGAGAAGCTGGTTTTGACAGCTGCATAAAGGGCTGATGCACAGCATCGACATGATCATGGGTCGGGTTGTCTGGGGTAAACTTAATGGGCTTGGCAGCAGCTGGTCTCATGCATCAAAATGCATTTGGTTATTGAGTTTTTCATTTATGGTTAATCACTCCACGAATACCCATGCCTTTCTGAATTTCTTCGGTGCTGTACCGCTTCAGATCTTCGGCATTAACCTTGGGCATATTCGTAAGCCCACCGATCTCCAGTTTTACCAGGTCATCGTGTTTCGCCTGTCGTGGCGTTTCCCCGGAACCTTCAGAACCATCGGATATATCTGACTGTTTTGAGTTCTCAGAACTGATCCTTCCAATAATTCCCATGCCATTTTGAATATCTTCCTGGCTGTACCGACTTAAATCCTCGGGCGTAACATTGGGTAGATCGACCGGTTTGGCGTTCTTCGAGAGGATTCTTTCGGGCTTCTGAACGGTTTCTATGCCATTTTGAATTTTTTCCTTGCTGTGCTGCTTTAAATCCTCAGGCTCGGCGTTGGGTAAATTCATTGGCTTTGATTTCTTGAGCCGCTCCATCAAGTCTTCAGGAATTTGGAATGATCCGCCGCCGCCAACCAGCGAGCCTTGATTCTCCGGGGATTTAGCTCCCGCAGGTACTTTGAGTTCCGGGCCCTCGTTGCTTGCCGATTTTTTAAGTTCCGAGTCATCACGGCTTCCCAATTTTTGTTCGATGCGGTCGACTGCTGTCTCTACCAGGTCTGCAAGATCGGAAGGTTTCATACCCGGAGCTACTAGCATTCCGCTTGCAACCAATGCTATTTCTGGAAGTTTTGTGTGGCTCTTTCCTGCAGAATGATTTTCTGAGAGTTTGGATGATCTAGTAGGTGTTGCATCTTGCAATAGTCGCCCTGCCACGGCTATTTCCTCTTGTGCCAGGCTTTCAATGCTATTGTCGGTTCTGTCGTTCATGGTTGTCCCCTAAGCTGGTCGTTATGAAAGTTGAAGGACAGAGCGCGTTAGTAATTTGCTTAAAATCGGCTTGCTCTGCGATTCATGCTTAGAGACTATCCCCAGGTAGTTGGCAGTGTCCTCTGCGTAAGATCACAGCTGGTTAACAGCCAAAGAAATGGGCACTGGGCAGTCGTGAATCTGGCGATAGTACGATTGGCGATAGCAGAAGAACTCAAAATGAAATAAGGGCAAGTTTTAGCTGTAAGTGTTAGCCGCCACGAACCTTTGCGTACTTCAGAGGTGCGCGTCAGCAATATTCGGAAAAAGGGAAATCTGACGAATCTGGATTGCTAACACGAGATCGGAACAAATTCAAAAAGAAGCCGGAAGGGGCTAGTTCTCTAGCCCCTTCCGGGTCAGGTGAATTGTCGTCAGCGATATTTTGCTGGGTTCCTAAGTTTTTGGAACTCAGTTATTGCCAGCGCTGACTGGCTCGCAGGAGACGTTGTCGCCGTCGAAGCGTACCTGCAATTGCTCACCCACCACATCTCCACCGAAGCAGAGAAAGCGGCGGCTTGAGCGATATGCCGCGAATGGACGGCCCTTCGGAACTTCCACGAGGGCAAGTTCCTCCGTGCCAAAGACGACGTCCGCGCACTTGCGGGCACGCAAGAAGACGCGATTGCCGACTTCGTAGCGAACGCTTGAGAATGCGCCGCGTCCGAGATCAAGCCAAACGAGGGCGGACTCGTCCTCTTTGTCTTGTTCCGGCAAGAAGCAGAGTGCACCGCTGGCGGTGCGCTCGAGGGAGGCGCGCTCGATGATCAGGAATTCCGGATCGTCGGTGGCGACCTTCGCTTGCGCGAGAAGCTCGGGCGCGATGGCGGCTTTCAGCCCCGGCGCCAGTTCGATCTCGTTTGCAAGACGGTGAACCCGGATGCCCTCACGAGCCTCCGGATATAGTTCAGGCGCGACCATCGTAATCGGCGTGTGGAATGACGGCGCCGTCAAGATGGGTCGGTCTGCCTGAAGTGTGAAGCACTTCATAGCTGGTTACCTCTTTTCAGTGTTTAACGTAATCAGCCCAGCTTGATATTGCTGAGCTGGCGAGCAGCGGCGCGGATTGTCTCCGGGCTGCGCGCAAAACTAAAGCGAAGGTAGGCAGTCGACGGCTTCTTGTTGAAGAAGCTATCTCCTGACACCGTGAGAATTCCGGCACGTCTCAGCAATTCAGCCTGAGCTGAGTCGCCGTCAGCAAAGCTTCCGGCGGGGAGCGCGGCCAGTACGGAGAAGGTTCCCTGCGGCAGCTGGAAGCTCATGCCTGCTGAGGCAAGAGCTTCTCCCAGTTCTGCCCTGAGGACCTGGTGTGAACGACGCTGTTCCTGACAGAACGCCTCGATGTAAGGGAAGGCGTCAGCGCAAGCCTCCTGGAGCGGAGTCGGGGCACCCATCGTGATGCCGTTGGCACGACGGATGGGGTCTGACAGATGGGCCGGCGCCAAGACTGAACCAACGCGCCAACCGGCTACGTTCAGAGTCTTCGAGACGCTGGTCAGAACGACCGTGCGGTCTTTCATGCCCTCGACCGCGGCAATGCTGAGGTGCGGCTGTTCGTAGGTGAACGGGCCGTATGCCTCGTCGGAAATCGCAATCAGGTCATGCTTCTGGCAGAAAGCCGCCAGAACTTGCAGCTCGACCGGGGTGAAGACTCGCCCTGTGGGGTTGTGCGGCGAGTTGATCAGGATAGCTCGCGTGTTGGGACGAACTCGCTTCTCGAGCTTGGCAAAGTCGATGCTCCAGTCGACGGGGTCGAGCGAAACGAACTGCGGAGTCACACCGGCGAAACGCAGCAGCGGGATGAAGTTCTCGTAATAGGGCTCGAAGACGAGCACGCCATCACGTGGGTTGAGAAGCGCGTGGACGACAGCCGAGAGGGCGGACGAGGCACCGGAGGTGATCGTCACTTCATTCTCGGGCTCGTAGCTCACGCCCTGGGTTTGCTGGAAGTTACAGCTGATCGCATGGCGCAGCCTGATACTGCCCTTGGAGTCACCGTAGCCGTTGAAGCCGGCTGCGATTTTTTCCTGGGCAACCGAAAGCAGCCAGCTTGGCGCTGCGTAATCGGGTGTGCCCAAGGCTAAATCGATGATCTCCGCTCCCTGTGCTTTCAGGCGTTTTGCTTCTCCAAGCAGACGCGACATTTTGCTTGCCTGGACGTTATCCATCCGGCGAGCGGGTTTCTTATTGTTCATGGAAAGCTCCTGGTTAGGCGGTTTTCCGCGATGAAAGAGCAATCACTTCCAAGTCAACACAAGCACACTAGAACAAACCGAACTCAACTCAAGCGCAAACCCAATGCAATCCAGTCTCGACAGGATCGAGTATCGGAAGGCTATGGTTTGGTTATCGTTGTGGGGTTTGGAGTGGGTTGGTGTTTATATACGCGACTTGTAGTGGGTTAAAAGGCGCCAAACACTAGTGCTTCGCCCCATGTCAAAACAAGCTTTGCGACATTTGGTAAAGCCCAGGATGCACTTGTATGAGTGATCTTCAACTTTCCTTCAGCTCTTCCTAGTTGACTCAAGTTCGGTTAGCTTCGCTAAGCAAGCGCTGGAAACCTGCTTAATGTTTACTGCAAAAAGTTATATGCGATTGAAATCGATGTCCGTGAAGCATTCTAGGCTGAGGACTTTCAGCCGCGTTTCTTGAGAAAGCAAGTTTCATTACGTTAGGGTGTAATCAATCCTCCTCCCGCAATTTTGATATTCAAACTCCAGTCAAGCAAATACTTTTCGCTTTTGAACTGTTTCTTCCAATGCGCACCTTAGCGCAATGGTGTCGTGCTCTTGGCATGCGCCAATTCTTTGAACTTTTGAAAAGGAGACATGTCATGAGCTCAAACTCAAGACAACTCGCCGCGCGGCTCGTGATGAGACCACGCGACACTGACGGTTTGGGTAAGGTATCCGGCGGAGTAATCCTCAGCCAGATCGACCTTGCAGCAGCTGTCGTTGCACGAAGCGCTTGTCAGAGCATGCGCATCAATCGCATGGTGACTCGTGCTATGGACAGGGTGGAATTTAAGCGCCCTGTTTACGTCAACGATGTCCTCACCTGTTACGGCACGATTCAGCGCATCGGCAGGACCTCTGTTACGGTCTTGGTCGAGGTTGAGGCGGACCGCCTTGGCACGATCATTCCCGTTACTTCGGCGACCGCCGTCTTCGTGGCACTGGATGATAACGGCAATCCGACCCCGCTTGGATGTCCGGCTCAACAGTCAGGGTCCGAATCCAAGTCGGCTCCCTCATCACCACCTGCGCCAGCGACCGACGGCTCCGAATCGGGGATTGGATCCGGAGCAGCCACGGAACTTTCCTCTGAGCGAGTTATCGCTCTGCGCAAAGTGATGATGCCCAACGAGACCAATGGCATGGGCAACATCTTCGGCGGATTGCTCATGGACTACATGGACATGGCGGGGTCTTACACAGCAAGCCGTGCATGCAAGAATGCATTCATGGCGCGCTGTGTCAATCGGCTCATGGACAAGATCGAGTTCAAGCAGCCGGTGCACGTCAACGACGTCATCACCTGCTATGGCACGATCACTAACTTGGGTACGACGTCTGTCACTGTGCATGTCGATGTTGAAGCCGAAAGGCAAGGCAAGGTCGTGCAAGTGACGCAAGCCGACATGATCTTTGTTGCGGTCGACAAAAACGACAAGTCGATTCCTCTGGCTTGCATGCAAGGCAAGCAGAAGCAAAGTAAGTCAGTGTCACGAAAGGCGCGTAGCAAGTCCTCGAAGCCGAAGAAAAATCGTGGATCTTGTGCTTTTTGATCCGAGCTTGCTCGATTTTCAGCAACCGCTTGCGGTGGCACTTGTTGTGAAAGGCTCGCTGGGAATCTGGTCTTAGGATCAGCATTCTCAGCAGCTTTTCGCACTTTTTGGCACTTTTTGACGTTTAAACGCAGTAGGAAATCAAACTTCTGGCAGTTTGGCAATGTTTTGGGTTCCTGTTCCCAAGCGCTTTTGAGGTCGTGGTAATTTCTTTTCTTGTGATCAAACACAAGTTGATTATCTGCATCACCTTTTTAGTAAAGGAAATAAATCCGTTATTCGTTTGATCAATGAGCAGTCTGCCATCTACTTCCCTCAGTATTTGGTTCTCAACCGGCTTTTGGTCCTTTTTCACGTCTAAGAAACAGCAAAGGGCGGGAGAGGATCCCGTCCTTTATGCGTTTGAGATCCTTGAAGGTTCAGGGTTGATTAGTAGATCTCAATAAACTTTAGTATGTTCAGGCAGGCGAGGTCCCGCTTCTTGCTTATTTCTGAATTAGTGCCGTTCCCACCAATCGTGTCTATCTGCAGGTCGTCTCGGCATGGGATCTCTGCCTGAAGGAGCTGGCTTCGGATGGCTGGGTCTGGGATGTTCCACTGGGTTGGAGTGATCTACAGGAAAGCCTGGTCTCGGTCGATCAATTACTGGTCTCCCAACGCTGTTTTCTGACTGCGTTTTCGGTGCTGTTTCCGAGCCTGCATTGTCGTTGCTAATCGAATTGATCGGTGATGGCTTCTTTCCACCTTGACCGGACCCGCCTTCACCTTGTCCGAAGAAGTCCATTATTTCAGCCACGATGTCTTTCACTAGATCCTCTACAAGTTCCCCGGCTTCCTCTCCAGTCATGTCGGGTGCGACGATTACGCCTTCACCTTCGATTACTAGTTTCGGAAGCTGTTGCTCAGCTTCTGTGGCTGAGCCTTGTGTTGGACCAAACTTGTTAGCAAGCCCTTTTCCCGTGCTCAGGCTGTCCATTATTTCCGTTCGATAGTGTTCGTTCCACTGAGGGGGGTGTTCTTCTAGCACAGCGTGCAACCCCTTAATAATGGTCTCTACTGGGCGATTGTAATCATCTCGATCCGTCATGTTCGTCTCCCTCTCTCGATGATGCGAATCAGATTTGTTCGCAATCACTTCCCTCTCTCGCCAGCTCATTTCCGGCTTCTGAGAACAGTTTAAGAAAAGCTTCCTAGCACAGTCCTCTCTTCGAGTTCTCAGCCAGTTAACAGTTTCACAATTGCTTCCAGCGCAGGCTAAATAAATTCCGTCCAGACGAAGCCATGTTCCTACTTCGAAAAGCAAGTGACATAATGAAGGAACTTCCAACCGACCAATATGCAAATATAAGGCAGCTGATGGCTGATTCTTTGAAGTCGAAGAAGCCGAACTCAAATGATGCCGGCACAAAGCGTTTTCCCTTATTTCCAATATCGCGGCTTGTCTTAAGATCAGGGCTGGTCTAAACTGAATTTGTTCTGTCCCGTAAAACTAAGTGAAAGAGTTAGCTTGAATCCAAAGCGTCTGGGCGCAACACGCGGCAAAATAAGAGCTGCATCAGTGGCTGCTCTTTTAATTGGCCTGGCCCTCATCGGTGGGCTTTTTCTCCCGCCGATGCCAGCTCATAGTGTACCGTTGTTTTATCCGCTTATTCTGGCGTTACTATTAGTCCTTTTGGCACTTTTTGGACTAAAGTTAGCCGGTGATTTAACCCGTGAGGAGGCAGAACTGCATAAAGTTGAAGCATTGCTCAAACGCTTGAAGACTGATGTACGCGTCCCATCTCAATCTGAATCAGGCGAGCTTAGTGAGGAGCTAAAAGCAGTCGCCGATGGAATGGCAGAGGCGCGAAAACGCGAACGTTCGATCATTGATAACGCCGTAGATGTTATTTGCATTATAGATATGAATGGGAAGTTTATCTCGGCAAGTCCTTCTGCTGCTAAGGTTTGGGGCTTCAAGCAGGAAGAGCTTTTAGGGCACCATCTGGCGGAGTTTTTGGAAGGTGGCGAAACCGATCAGAGTTTGAGCACCGTTCTTGGTGCCCAGGCTAGCATTGACAAGATCGTCTTCGAAAACAGGCTAAGGCACAAGAATGGCAGTTTGATCGATCTCTCATGGTCGGCACACTGGTCGGCGACCGACAATGGCTTGTTCTGTGTCGCCCACGATATTACTAAGCGAAAGCAAGCAGAGCTTCAGGTTCAAGAGAGCGAACAAAGATTGCGTACTACTATGGAAGCCATGCCGATTGCGCTTGCTTGCACCAACCCATTGGGGCTCATAGAGTATGCTAATCAGAATCTGGAAGAGTTGGTGAATCAAAAATCGATTCTTTTTATTGGTAAGGGTCTCAGTGAATTTTTTGGATCTGAAGGCGCTAGGGTGCACAGCTTCCTTACGCAAGGAGCTGGGAAAGCGACTCTGGAGACTTTTATTCACACGTCTTCTGGGGATAAGGTGGATCTGGAGCTTAGTGTTACGAAGTTCATGATGAAGGGGCAAAACAAGCTGTTGGTCACCATATCTGATATCAGCCTGCGCAAGCAGGTTCAGGTAATGAAGCAGCAATTCGTCAGTATGGTTAATCATGACTTGCGAACTCCGCTTGCCTCGCTGGCTGCAATGTTCTCAATGTTCAAGCAAGGCTCTTACGGTGTGCTCAATGAAGGTGGAATCAAAATTTGTGATCTGGCTGATGCCGAGCTGGACCGTCTTTTGCGTTTGGTTGGCGAGCTTCTGGATTTAGATAAGTTCGAATCTGGAGAGTTTCCACTCGATTTAGCACTTGTATCTGTTCAAGACCTGATGGAGGCGTCGGCTGCATCAGTTAATGCCTTCGCTGAATTAAAAGGCATAAGAATTCAATACGCCGATTATGATGAAGCCTCATGCGTTTGCGACCGTACCAGGGCTGTCCAGGTATTGGTAAACCTTCTTTCAAATGCCATCAAGTTTTCGCCTGTCGATTCCGTGATCACACTTGAGCTTGAAGAGACGGACAAGCAAATCAATTTTCTAGTAAAAGACCAGGGACCTGGTGTTCCTGAAGGAAAAGAGGAGTTAATCTTTGATCGCTTCAAGCAAGCCAATCCGCTAAATGAGGTGGAGAGATCCGGCTCCGGGCTAGGACTTGCTATCAGCAAAGCAATTGTTGAAGCGCATGGTGGCTCCATTGGGTGCCGAAATTTACAACCGTCCGGGAGTTGTTTTTGGTTTGCTTTTCCAAAGAGAGCTGTTACACAATAGTGAGTCTTGGCAAATCTTTCTTGCAATTCCGAGATACATTCTGAATACCTTGCGCAGTCGCGGAGCGCGTCCTCGCGCTGCGGTCGCTTTCCTCTCGGGCTTGAATCACGTCTTTCATAAGTTCAATCGAAGTGGTTTCATCTGCCATGTTGTTTAACTTGTCTAGCTTATTCATAGCACCATATCTCGGGTCGCCAGTAAAACTCGTTCAGAAGGCGCTGCATGCGCCCCCACATCTTGAAAGAGGATTTCAAATGCGCGTAATGTATGCGCCCTTTGCTTGCGAAATACATGTTTTAGTAAGTACCAGCTTCGATGCAGTAATAGGGAGTCACTGCATCGAAGCTGATTTGTTAGTCCAGATAATTCGCTGAGGGAGGCGTAAGGAATTCGAATTATCTGCACTTCCGGCCCGACTTTGTTTTTACATTTGTTTCTTGGTTCTGTTGAACGGATCAATATTAGGCTCTAGCTTGCCCGTGCCGCACCAGTCAGTTTTGATAGGTTTAGGAGCAGCATCTGCGTCCTGTGGAGTGGGGTTCCTGTCCCGGTAAATATCGATTGGGTGATCACCATTTTGATCCGGATCGCCTGATTGTATGTGAAGCTCTGGTGCATTATTATCCAGTGTTTTGTATTCGTCGACTGGGTTTGCTGCGGTTATCTCCGATTGGTTGTGCCGCTGCCAATCTTTTTGAACTTCTGCTGAGAATTTTGAGCTTGCATCTTCTGGGGCTTGGTTGTTATTGTTGACCTCAAGTCTGAAACCTCTGCTGTGTCCTTCATCCGTCATTTCCATTCTCCTGGGTTTGCGATATCAGGTCGATGCAGGACGCCGCGGTTCATCCTGCATCGATCGATCATGGGTTGGGTTGTCTGGGGTAAAACTAATGGGCGCTGTGTCCGCATTGGGCTGCTACAGCGCCCTGGCTGGGTTGGATTGCCGGTGTAAAACTAATTGGCGCTGCAACGCTTCAGGGCTGTTACAGCGCCCGTGGCTGGGTTGCTTGGTCAGAAACTTACAATTTAGTTCTTTGGCTTCTTCGCTATTCCGGGAGGCACATCGGGATCGGCTGTTACGCGATTCTCTAGACCTCCTTCGAGCCACGGCATGGGCACTGGTGTTGCCTTTTTGAACATCTCGATCATTTCTTTGGTTATTTGATTCTCTTTCGGAATCACAAATGTGCCGCCGCCAGCCAGTTTGCCTTCTGAGCCTTGCGAGTAATCTCGTTTCTTCATATTTTCCGTTCCCCGAAAGGGATCGCGAATTGCCGGGTTGGGAAGCTGCTCTTCTATTCGATGCTTTGCGTGTTCCTTCATGGCGTCCCGCATTTCTTCCTTGCTCTTGCCCGGAGCTATGACTACTCCAAAGCCTTTTAACTCGACCTTGGGCAGTTCAAGGTTCTTCTCTATCGAATTGCAAATCCGGCTGCTATCTGATCCGTCTGGCAGAAGGTTTTTATGTTTAGACATTTCTTCGCGTGTCTGGTCTGTCCATGCCTTTTTCCCCATGCTTCCCAATGCTTCAGTCAGCAAGGCTCGTGCTGTTTCGTTTCCGCTTGCTTCTTTATTGTGCACCGCGGCAATTTTGTCTGTCATCGTTCTCTCCCTAATTTGCTACTGCAAGCCTTTTCCTGTTTGAAATCTGTTTGGTAAGTTTGTTTTCCGCTCTGCGCTTCATGAAAGGAGAATACGTTCTTGGATTTGGCAGCGTCCTCAGCGCAAGATCACAACAAGTTAACAACGTGATTTTACCCTCATGGGCGCCGCACGACTAGGCACCGACCCCGAAAAGGTGCAAGAGCGCGCAACCCATTTTGTAGTCGCGATGCCACGCAACGCCGCCTTGCTCAGGTAAGCGGTTTGCTGCCAGAGTTAGTGGGCAAATTAGAGTAGCGATGCTGCTGGGAGCTCAGAATGGAATCGGTAGCTCTGTTGTCCGGGGCGGTCTTTGACAATAAATTCGTGATTCTGGAACCGCTCGGATCCGGCGGCATGGGCTCCGTTTATAAAGCCAGGCAGATCGGATTTGAACGAATCGTTGCTCTGAAACTTCTGAGCACGGCGCTTGCTGAGTCCGATGATAGTACTGCACGCTTTGAGAGAGAAGCAAAAGTCCTTTCCGTTTTGCATCATAAAAATATAGCAAGTTTCTTCTTATATGCCGTAAGCGCTGATCACGTTCCTTACCTGGCGATGGAGTATGTTGAAGGAGATTCGCTGCGAAAGCGCTTTTTATCGCAAGCAAGGCAATCGTGGAGATGGTCACTGCAAATGGTTTTGCAAATTTGCGATGCGCTTTCATATGCTCACAAAAATGGAATTATTCATCGCGATCTCAAGCCGGAAAATATCATGATCAGCGGGGAGGGACAGACCGAAAGAGTTGTATTGATTGACTTTGGTTTGTCTAAAATTACAGATCCCCAAATGACTGAAGTACAAAAGCTAACTCAAACTGGCGACTTGATTGGTAGTGTCAATTACTTGAGTCCGGAGCTAGCCAAAGGACTAAAGCCCGATTCGCGCAGTGATGTTTATGGCCTCGGTGTGATTTTGTACGAAGCGGTATCAGGCTCCCTGCCCTTCGCTGCCGACACTCCGATGGGTGTAATTTACAAGCATGCCAATGAGCAGGCAGCTGCATTGGACGTGGACTATTTGAATATTCCTATCCAATTGAGACAGATCATTCAAAAGAGTATTAGCAAGGATCCGGCTCGTCGATATCAAGGCGCTGAGGAGCTTGCTGCCGATATTAAGGCACTTCTCGATGACAAGTTGGATCAAATAGAAGCTCATAGCGATATCTCAGAACAACAAAAAAGCTTCCCGTTTCTGGTGGTTGTTCTGCCGCTGCTAGTCGTTGCTTTGCTAGTTGTCTTTTTTGCCGTAGCAAAGGCTCCGGTGAATCCTAACAAGGTACTTGAAAAAGCGAAGGAAGATTCGCAGAAGGCTAACCAGTCCAATCTAACTTCTATGACCATTGAGGCAATGCAACGTCGCGTTGAAGCGCTTTCGGAACGGCGCGGAGGTGAGATAGAGGGAAAGAAATTTGCGGCAGCTTGGTTTCGAGTTCAACGAGATCACGTTGAGATGACACCAGCAAAACTAACCGAAGCAGCGCTTTTTGTAGGCGGATTGCAGCTTCAAGCAAATGATTACGGCACTGCTCGAGAGATCTATCAATCGGCGCTGGAGAAACTGCGTGCGGATTCACGAAGTAAGCCTGAGGAATTGATTCAGCTTATTTCCGGTCAAACTGAAGCGATTGTAGAGCTCAATAAAATCAAAGAGTTAAAAGAACCGATTGCAAATCTCAAGACCCTGCTGGAACAACCGGAGTTGCCGAAGGAAGCCAGAGATCTTGCTCGCTATGGCATTGCATTGGCGACTCTTGGTCAAGGACATAATGAGCAGGTTCTACAATACATTAATCAGGAATGTGCAGATCTGGCTGACCAGAAGCGCTTCGTCAGGCTTCGCGCCATTTGCCTCTTTCGCTTGGGTAAAACTGATGAAGGTAAATCGATGGCATTGGCCTATGCGAATGCTCAGAATGCTGGCAAAGAAGCTGAAACGAAGGCGGAATCATCGATAAAAATTGCACATGAGGCAGCGAGCTGCGCGGAGTATGCAAAACGCTATGACATAGCAATCGAGCTACTAGAGCCGACCATCAAGAATTCGCCCCCGGACCCTGAAGACAGGGAACGTGCACTAGCTTTGTTGGATCTAGCTGCCTGGAGTCTCAATACATTCGCGGACAAGGGCATCAGTAAAGTATTTGCGCGTGACCGCACTGAGGATAGGGCTGGCTGGCTTGATACGATTCGTGTAGCACGTCAAAGAAACAAGGAGGCAGCTGAGATCTATGGAAATCTCGGCGACACCCGCTTGCAATTCCGGGCAGAAGGAAAGGTCGCATATATGGACTTGCTTGCACATGATGATCGTGCTTTGGAGAAGACAATCCAGAGCATGTACGAATTGTTTCCAAGCAATCCGGAGTATGTAAGCAGATGGGAGGCCTCGCAGATCTACGCTGACGGTGTGAGCGCCATAAGTTCAGGCTGGTACGAAGATTCAATACGTGCTCTAAGAAAAGCGATAGAATTGTACAGCCTCGTGCCTAATGATGAGGCTGCCGTCATCGGCTTAAAGAGAGCCAAGTCATACTATGCCAAAGCACAGGAATTGCTTCAAGCTGGGCAGTTGAAAAAGCGAAAAATCAAGGAAAATGGGAAAGAAAGGCGCGACTTATGATGAGGGCAGCATGAAGGTGCGCCATGTAAAATTGCACCTAAACGTCGAGCAGAAGCGAAAAATATTGGTAAGTTAAGCGCGCTATTTAACGGGCAAATTGAAATAGCGAATTGGGAGTGGAAGATGGATACGATTGCTCTTGTATCCGGAGCAGTTTTCGATGCTAAGTTCTTCGTGATGGATCAGCTTGGAGCGGGCGGTATGGGCGCCGTCTATAAAGCCAAGCAGATCGGTGTTGAACGGGTTGTCGCCCTTAAACTTCTTAACTCGATTCTCGGAGACTTCGAAGACAGCGCTGCACGCTTCGAGAGAGAGGCGAAAATTCTTTCCGTATTGGAGCATCGCAATATTGCACGGTTCTTCTTGTATGCCATAAGCGCCGACCACGTTCCTTATCTGGCAATGGAGTTCGTGAGTGGGCAGTCGCTGCGAAAGCGCTTCTCTGCAGATAAGAAACAGCCATGGAAATGGTCGGTAGAAGTGGCTATTCAGATTTGTGATGCACTTTCATATGCTCATTCGCAAGGAGTTGTTCATCGTGATCTAAAGCCTGAAAACATCATGGTAGCCCAGACAGATGGGGATGACAGAATCGTTTTGATTGATTTCGGCTTGTCGAAGATCACCGATCCACAACTAGCGGAAGTTCAGAAACTTACAAAGACAGGTGATTTGATTGGTAGCGTAAACTACATAAGCCCGGAGCTATGCAAGGGACTGAAACCGGATGCCCGTTCGGACATTTACGCACTCGGTGTCATTCTATATGAAGCCATCTCCGGCCGCTTACCATTCAGTGCCGACTCACCGATTGGCGTGATCTATAAGCATGCCAACGAGCCGCCTGCTCCATTGGATGAGCGTTCTTTGGCTATACCTAGCCACTTGAAGCACATTATTCACAAATGCATCGCAAAGGATCCAGCCCAGCGATACCAAAGTGCTGATGCTGTTCGGGAGGATCTCAAAGCTCTTCTGGATAATCGACTGGATCAAATTCTTCTCCCGGCTGAGACCGAAGCAGGAAAGAAAAATGTGTTGCTGAGCGGGTTGGCTGTTGCAATAAGCCTGGTGCTCCTTCTAGCCTGCTTGACGATTGTTTCTTCGCAAAGAAAACAGATCGATCCTAATAAGGTTCTTGAGAAACCTAAGAAGGACTCTGCTAGTGCGCTAATCACGGAGAACACACTGAGTTTGTTGCGTACCAGTGAACTTGAAAGTCGGGTTGATGCATTGCTCAATAGCAACAAGCAAACCGAAGCGCAAAAGCTGGTGTTGTCCTGGCAGGACGTACATTCTAAGCGTGCAGGTATGACGCCGGCAGACATTGCTGCATCAGCCATCCTTCTGGGTAAGACTTATGGTGCTTTGAACGACTATTCTTCGGCAGTCAAAGTTTATAAAGAAGCCGTTGAAAAGCTTCGACAGGATCAAAGAACAATACCTACTGATTTGATCCCTCTCTTGTCAGCGCAAATTGGCGCTACAGGATGGCTTGGTCGGAAAGAAGAGATGGAAGAGCCAACCATGCAGCTTGAGGAAATCTTGAAGAAAAACCCGGATTTGCCTGGTGACGTTAAAGATAAGATTCGGTATCAAATTGCTGTTTCGAAAACCAATAGACGGCTCTCTGCAGAAGCCTTGAACTATATGGACCAGGAGTGCAGGGACTCGATTGATCAAAAGAGCTTTTCCCGATTAAGGGCAATTTGCTTGTTTCGTTTGGGAAGAATCGACGAAGGAAAAGCGATGGCGTTGGCTTGCGCACAAGATCGTTCAAATGTGCGCGATAAATGGCTTGGCCGGCACGTAGATGCCGATGTAATTGGAGGCGCGCGGGAAGCTGCTACTTGTGCGGAGCAGGCATACCGTTATGACATCGCCATCGAAATCCTCGAACCGGCAGTCCGAAACTCGCCGCCCATTGTGGACCAAAGTCGCGCGGTAGCGCTTTCTGACCTGGCTTCCTGGTCCCTCTTGATGTACGCTTCAAAAGGACATAACCAGGGAAAAATGCTTGACCGCCACAAGGATAAGGACGGCTGGCGACGAACGCTTGAAACAAGCATCCGGCGGAGCAAGGAGTCAGCTGCGATCTTTGAAAAACTGCGTGATCGTAAATCCGAATTTCGCCAAATCGTAAAAGTGGCCTATCTTTTACTGCTCGCCGGTGATGATATAGCTTCTGATCAAGAAATCGCTAGTTTGTATGATTTGTTTCCACCTAAACAGAAGGACGATGTGACGAGGTGGGCCGCATCTCAAATGAATGCTGATGCAATGTCTGCATTTTCTTCAGGATGGCACTACGAAGCAGCCCGTGCTTTCGCCAAGACCGAAGAGCTTTACAGCTTGTTGAGTGATGCAGATTCCGTTGCTGCGATGAAGAGCGCGAAGGCATATCAGCAAAGGGCTCTCAAAAGTTTTGATTTAGAGCAAAAAAAAGACAAACAAAATAGCGATGTATGAAAGAAAGCGACTAGGCATCTAGCCTGTAGCCGACTCCACGAACGGTTTTGATGATCGCCTCTTTGTCTTCAGGATTCAAGTTTTTTCTCAAGCGATTCATGCAAGTGTACACCGCATGTGGTGATGCATCCGAATCTGAGTGCCAGAGTTTCTTCAACAAAGTGTCAGGAGAGATGACCTGGTTTTTATGCTTGATAAAGTATTCCAAGAGGTCGAACTCTTTGGGAGTTAAGCTAAGCTCCTTGTCTGCCTTGTTCACGATTCTGGAGGAGAAGTGAATGGTGATGTCTTTGATCTGTGCAGATTCTTCATTGAAGTTGGAAGCTCTCCGCAAAAGCGCTTTGACGCGCGCCATTAGCTCTCTTGCATCAAATGGCTTGGTAAGGTAGTCATCGGCACCAGCGCTTAAGGCCTCCACCTTATCCACGACAGCATCCATGGCAGTAAGCATAAGCACGGGACCGTTTGCTGATTTGCGATAGTTCCTGCAAATTTCAACGCCGGACGCGCCTGGAAGTTGCCGGTCTAAAATTAGCAAGTCATATGCAAATGAGTTTAGGTAATCTTCGGCTTGTTGACCCGTGCTGGCGTGATCGACCTGGTACCTTTCCAATTGCAGGAGGTCTAGCACGATCTTTGCCATGGAGGCATCATCTTCTACAACAAGTATTTTTGGCATGTTCCAATCTTTCTTATTGACCGATTTCCAAGAATTTCACACAGACCGGTGAAGGTAGCTCGATTGTATCGCCTATTTGGGTCAGATTACCGGTTGTTTTGTCGATCTTGAAAACAATTACGTTATTGCTCGCCTGATTGCAGGCGATGATAAATGATCCGCTTGGATCTATACAAAAGTGGCGAGGCTTCTTGCCCATTGTTTTTGCATGTCCGATAGTTGTCAGCTTTCCAGTGCTTTCGTCGATTTTGAAAATTGCGATGCTGTCGTGCCCACGGTTTGAACAATAGGCGAATTTACCTGAGGGATGAATTTGGATTTCCGCAGTAGAATTTCCAGCAATCTCGCCTGGCGTTGTTGAGATCGTTTGCAGGAGGCTCATGGAGCCATCTTCAGCATTGTATTGATACGCACTAACTGAGGACTGCATTTCGTTGCAGACGTAGACATAGTGCCCGTTCGGGTGAAAGAAGAGATGTCTTGGGCCGCCTCCTTCCGGCGTTTTGTTGAATTCTTTGTCTCCGGTTTTTAGCTGTGCGGTTTTCTGATCTAGTTTGTAGATCAGTATTTTATCGAGACCTAGATCTGCTGCCAGAGCAAAGCGGTTGTCTGGTGAGCCATTGATCGAGTGCGCATGTGGAGCTGTTTGTCTCGCCGGATCTATGCTTGAACCTTTGTGTTGGATCTGCGAGGAAGCCTCTGCAATCGATCCATCAGCATTGAGAGCAAATGAGCTGACGCTGCCGCTGTCGTAATTTGCTACTAGTGCTATTTTGTTTGTCTTGTCCAATGCAACAAAACATGGACCAGAACCAGCAGTTGATTGTTTGTTGATAAAGCTGAGTTTGCCCGTTTCGGGATCGATTGAATACGCCCAGAGTGTGCCGCCTGGCTTTCCGTCAATCTCTCCGACTTCACTGACTGCATACAAGAATTCGCCGTCAGGATGAATAGCCAGGAACGAAGGGTTCTTTATGCCACCGTTTGTATCGGATAAAGGTTCTAGTCTCCCATCTTTGGAATCAAATTTATATGTATAGATTCCTTTGCTGGCACCATCCGTGTATGTGCCGAAAAATACAAGCGTGTTTTTCTGTGGAGGCTTCATTTGATCTGATGCTGATGCAAGCGATGCGGGAAGGCTGGAAAGCGCACAAAAAATGAACGCAAGCGCAATTAGAATTCTAAAGTTTTTCATCAGTTCCATCCATCAGTCGCTGCCTTTCTTTAGTGGTTTATCAGCTTTTGGGTTCTTCAACTCAGTTTCAACACTTTTCACCAGTGCAGACTCGAAATCAGGATACCAGTCTTGAAACCTCGTAATCATGTACCCATTTTTGCCAATCAAAATGGTTTCCGGCAAAGACATGCCACCAGGAGAGATCAAAGATTCTCTCACGGCATTATTAACGAAGGCATCAGGCTCGTCCACAACTGTGGGAAAGTCTGGTTTAGCGCTCTTGAGAAAGCTCTCTTGTATTTCTTTGCTGGTGGAAGGCATGTTCTGCGTAAGCTTGCAGTGGAGTATAGCCAAAGCCTGCAGCTCATTGCCTGGAAATCTTTTTTTGATGCTGTTAATAGCTTGGACCGCCTGGATACTATGGAGGTCTCGAAATGCAATCAATAATATGATTACTTTGCCCTTCCAGTCCTTTAGTTTCATTGTGGTGCCATTGCTTAAGGGCAGCTCCCTGTTCCACACGGTCGAAGTGACAGCTCTTCTCTGCATGAGTTGCGGCGCTGCATATAGATTTACGATTTTCCGCTGGTCAACTTGCTGCTGAAGTTTTATCGGCTGAGAATGCAGATCTCGCCAGAGCGACGTGAGAATGATTGATGAGATATCGTCAGGGTTGCTAATTCCCATTTTGGAAAAGTACTGGACCAGAGGCGAACTTTTTTGTCCGCGAATCCATTTATTTCTTATCCAAGTTCCCAAAGTTAAATGGAAATCCAGCACGACGGATTCGGATCCTTTGTTCAGTTTTTGCATCGTATCTGTCGGCAGCGTTTTTTTTAGCTCCGCCAAGCACTCTTGGAGGTTCTGTGGTGAGCTTGATGTGTCTGCCAAGCACGCCGGAGCTAGAGATAGAATGAGAATCAGCGCAGCTAATAAAGGGAACGCTTTCAATTGCATGACTAAGTGCCTCGTTAGAAAAATGGAACCAATGCGCCCGAATCTTTGATATTTCCCAAAGTGATGACGGTACCATTTCCAACACCTGGAATATTCCTGACTAATGGATTTGCATCGGGTACGTACTGTTTGAATTCCCCTCCTGGGGTCAGCATAAATTGCGTTGTTCCTGTTGGAGAGTCCGATTTTTTCTTATCATCAGGAGAAAATTCGTTCACACTTCTGATTTCCAAAGGACTCAGTCCTTCATAGCTTCCGTGTGAGTGAATGTCATAAGACTGAAGTGGATTTCCATGGGTCGCTACCCAAGGATCACCTGTCTTTGGCAATGATGCGCTTTGCTCGCCTACAGTCGCCGGGCTGTAAGACCAAGTGCCGTCCCAGTTTTTGTAAATCTTGCCTGCAATTTCCAAGTTGGAGTCAATGGATGCTTGCAAGAAATCTTTGGCCCAAGCTCTTAAAGCATCGTCCATTGTCTCAAAGTGTTTTCCAGCGTTACCTACGATCACGTCACCCGTGTTGTGCTTCTGCTTTGGTGGAGGCGGTGGAGGCGGAGGAGGAGGAGGAGGTGGTGGTGGTGGCGGTGGTGGCGGTGGTGGCGGCACATATCTTTCGAACTTTAAGTCTCCACTACGTGCTTTGATCTCTATTAAGTTACTGCTAACTGAAATCTGCCCCTCTTCATGATATGGATCTGTGAAACCAGGATAGGCTCTCAGGATTGAGCCTTTAAAAGGGTTCGACGTGAAGGAACCTGTGAAGCGTACCTGTCCCACCGGTATGTATCCGGTTCCTTGCTCGGTTATTACAGCTTCTACTTTGGTATCCCAGCTTTGAATTCTGACCCGAGCTCGTGTTCCGAGGTGGGTGTTCGCTGCTGCCCATTCACCGTTTATCGATTTTGCCTGGTCGGCAAAACTTACCGTTTTCTCCTCTGTTGGAGGAGGCGGTGGCGGCGGTGGAGGCGGAGGAGGAGGTGGAGGAGGTGGAGGTGGAGGAGGAGGTGGTGGTGGAGGAGGTGGTGGCGGAGGAGGTGGCGGCGGCGGAGGAGGAGGAGGAGGAGGTGGTGGTGGCGGAGGAGGAGGTGGTGGTGGTGGATTGCCGCCAGATCCAGAGCCAGAACCAGAACCAGAACCAGAACCAGAACCAGAACCAGAACCAGAACCAGAACCAGAACCAGAACCAGAACCAGAACCAGA
>JAIEQI010000213.1 GCA_019747875.1 Candidatus Obscuribacterales bacterium | reverse complement strand
CGGCTTCTATCTTTTGACTTCGGTTCGATTCCGGGAGCGCCGGCATCTTGCCGGCTTCTATCTTTTGACTTCGGTTCGATTCCGGGAGCGCCGGCATCTTGCCGGCTTCTATCTTTTGACTTCGGTTCGATTCCGGGAGCGCCGGCATCTTGCCGGCTTCTATCTTTTGACTTCGGTTCGATTCCGGGAGCGCCGGCATCTTGCCGGCTTCTATCTTTAAGAGTGACAGCGAAACACTAGAACCGAAGGCACATAAATTGACAGCGCTCAAATCACTAGCCGCGACACCGCCTGCGGTATCAATGCAAGAAGAAAAAAAACAGACCCCTCTGCCGGTTCACCCACCGGGCACAGAGAGGTCTGCTCCTATAGTGTTTTTATCACCTGGATCGATCAGTGAAAGCTGACTGCCGCAAAATACTCGAGAATATTTCGGGGTCCAACCTGTGGTGGCCCGCTTGTAGCGGCGACATCAACCTCATTGATTTCAATATAGCAGGCTGCCAAGAGTTCGTAAAGGGCTTCGAAATAGCATTGTTAGCTGGAAAACAAGACACTCTTTTTGCGCACATTTTGACGTTTAGAATTTTGAATTTCGAGGAAGCGATTTGCCCAATTAGACTGAACCCCTACAACGCTCTGAAGAGTTCTCAGATCACACGGAACAAAAAGCCTAAATGATACCGTAAACTTTGAACGCTCCGGCAACAAACACACCCATCCATGCACATCCGGTTACTGTGATCAGAAGATTCGTGCTGGTCAGTTTTTCTGTCAAGTTATTCATCGGTTTGCCCTCTCCCAACGTTCCTAGAGAATACTTTTGCGCCAGTGACATCTCAGTGACTTCATTCAAGGACTAAATAACACCGTAAACTTTGAGACCTGCAGCTACAAACACACCCATCCAGGCGAATCCAGTGACTGCAACCAGTAGGTTTGTTCCGTTCATTGATTCTTTCAAGTTCTTCATCGCTCTATCCCTAGTGCCGTTCCCCAATGACGATAAGATAGCGAGCAAATCTGAAAACGATTTGAAAGTTTTGCTAAAGTAGATTTATGTTCAAAAGAAAACCAACATGGGTGATCGGCCTGCTAACAGCAATTACGTTATTTCCTGCAATCGCATTTACCAGCAGAACGCAAGCAGACAATCTCTCCATTGATTACGTCAAAGACCGAGTCAATCTGGAAAGAACCAGGCCGCCCAATCCATCCCTAGAGAAAATTCCTGTAACTCACGGAGAAGATCTGTACAATCGGCATTACGTATTTAAGAATTACATTGTTGCTAGAAGCCAAAAGGATCACCAGCTTTACTTGGTCGAGGGCAAATCAGGCAAACGAAGACTTCTGGGAGGCCAATACCTTGATTTCATTGAATCAAATGGGCACACAGCGTTTTTCTCAAAAGTCGTAAAAGAGCATACCTACAAAGAAATCATTGATTATATGGGAGAGCCAATAGCCTTAGACCTCCCACATACAAGTCGGCAGCTTCTTACTCTTACGAATTCTGACCATACGCTGAAAGCTTTTAATGATCTGCCATTCGAAGATATTCTATTTTCGGACAAAAACAATTTTTGGGTAACCGGAAACGCTCGACCTTGTTCTATTTGGCGAATCAGCAAGACTTCCCAAGAAATTCAGAAGTTTGCAGAACTATCAATACAGGTGGTTCCAAACCTCACATCTTGTAGCGTCTCACCAGATCGTAATCACCTCGCATTAGCTACGATGAGGTTCAAGAACGAACCTCACGTTCCTGAAGTGGATCTATTGATATTCAATCTCGCAAGCGGCAGATTAGAGCGCCGGATCAGCACAATAAACATTGAAGTCTCAGTATTCTCAAGCCACCTCCCTCAATTGAAAATGAAATGGCATGGAAACAATGGAATAAGGTTCTCCGAAACTGTCTTGAAAAAAGGATTGAATGAAGGCGTAACTCTTAATGAACTGGCAGATAGACGGGGATATCATCAGTGGTCTGAAATAGACTTGCAAACTGGAAAACGATGCAATGTGCATCCCTATTCGAAATGCCTATTACTGGAGCATGAAGCTCCCCCCGCAACAAAAAACGTTAGCATCCCGAATTGCGACTAACTGCGCCAACGTCGTAACGAAGACGTGTTAATGTCAGTTCCCCGGAAACTGATCACGATCGGGGCTTACCCGGTGGCGGTTGCTGGGGCTGGTTTTCCTTGTCGAGGATCGAGAGGAAAAGTTTCACGATGCGCGGATCCCAGTCTTTGCCCGCGCCCTTTTGGAGATTAGCGATGGCTTCCTGTCGCGTCATGGCATTGCGCCAGGGGCGGTCACTCGTCATTGCCACGTAGGCATCCACAACAGCAATGATTCGCGATTCAAGTGGAATGTCTTCGCCCTTGATTCCGCGCGGATAGCCGGAGCCATCCCAGTGTTCTTGGTAGGACTCCACGACTGTCGCAACACGATGCAAGTGTTTAGCGGGTTCCAGAATCTTCGCCGCTACTTGAGGCGCGGCTTCTACTTGCTTCCACTCATCAGCTGACAGTGGTCCTGCCTTGCGAAGGATCTGCTCATCGATCATTACTTTTCCGAGGTTATTTAAGATGGCAGCCAGGGAAATGATTGTGCAATGGTCTTTGCCCAAACGCAAAGTCAATGCAATTCTTGTGGCATAATCGGCTGCACGCGGCGAGCGCTCATCGTTGTATCCGTCCCGCGCCCCTACAGTTTTAATAACGTTCCCCAGAACACCAAGAATGCCGTGTTCCGCAATTACCTGCAGGTCATTTGCAGCGACAGCGGCAGAAGGCGACGACAGCGAAGGCGTAGCAGCTGCTGGTCCAGCGGCGGGCGCCGCTGCAGCTGCGGACGGTGCCTCTTTCGGTTTTGCATCCGCTTCTTTAGCCGCTTCAAAGTCGCTCTCTTGAGCAGTTTGTGATGAACAAACTTGGTTTCGTCCGCGATTCTTCGCTACGTAGAGGAATTTGTCCGCTAACTCCATCAGGTGAGTCTTGTCTTGAGCATCAAGCGGGAACGTGGACACACCAACTGAGGCTGTGACCTTACCACCCGACAATCGTTGAGCTGTTGCTTCGGTGATCTTTCCATCTGCCAACTTTGCATTAATCTTTTCGTGGCAGGCTGGGGATTTGAACTGTTCGATCGTGCTCTCTCGAATGGAATTACAGATACGGTCTGCGACGACTTTTGCTGCATTGGCATCGGATTCAGGCAGGAGAACGACAAACTCTTCACCACCGAATCGACCAACTGTATCTACGTCACGAACGCACTTGCGCACTATGGCGGAAGTATGTTTGAGTGCGATGTCGCCGTTGCCGTGATCGAGAGTGTCGTTGACGCTCTTGAAGTGGTCGAGGTCGAGAATGATGTACGAGCAAGAATGACCGAATCGTTGCGCACGGTCGATTTCTTTGTTGAGTTGCTCTTCGAAGTACCGGCGGTTATACAATCCTGTCAGAGGATCCGTAATAGCTTGACGCTCGACCTGTTCAAAGAGCTCTTTGTGCGCGATAACTACTGCGACTCTGCTAAGGAGGTCTTGAATCATATTCATGTCTTCCAAAACAGGCGGCTTGGCTTTAGATGACACCATACATAGTGCACCCTTCAACTCCGCTCCCTGGCGCAGAGGGAACAACATCGCCATCTGCATTGTTTCCGGCAGCTCAACCTCAAAACCAGAAAGATACTCTTTCACATCACTCGGGCGCAAGAGCGAGATATCGCCGCCAAGCAGGTTTGCGTGATTGGCAACGAAGAGATGTTCCGCTATCGCGACCGATCCTTCCTGATGATCTTCAAAGAAAACACCGGCGCACTGAGTATCTGCGAACTGTTCCTTTTGGTGGTCAAAAATCGATACTGCGCAAAGCTCCAAATCAAAATGGTCCGCAAGCTGATTCGTTAATGTCTGCAAAATCGGGTTCACTTCTTTCAACGACTGTTGAATCTGTTCTGACACAGTGTTGATCAAACTTGCCCGCGCTCTATCTTGACGAATTCGCGCGATAGCCTGGTCGGCACGAATAAACGACGCCAGGTTACCTGCAACAGTCAGCGCAAGTTCACGGTCTTGTGGGCGCAACGAGGGGCTGCCCTGATTTCTTCTCCAAAGACCGAGAACTCCAAGGCGCTCGCCCTCAGACATCAACGGAATAATCATCGCTGTGTCATGACCGAAAAATGGATCAGCTTTCTTGCTGTATTCCAAATTCACCGTTTTCAATTTGCCACTCTCAAATGCTTGCAAGAATGGATTGTGCTTATGCGCCATCGGAATACTTTCCGAGTGCTCCTTCTCAGAAATCTGAGGAACCAGCACACCGTCAATTTCGTGAGATAGAAAAAGTTGAGCGCAATTAAAGCCGGCGTGTTCAGCCAGCAATTTGATGGATTGCTCAATCGTGTATTGAGCGCGTTGACCACCAGACTCACGAAATATACTTGAAATTTCGTTGATCAGTTTCATTTCGCCCGCGTCTTGTTCGATGCGACCTAAGTCGAAAGACTGCTGAACAACGAGCGAGAGCACTTCGGAAACGCTCTGCAAAACGGAACCGTCTTGTTCGCTCCAATCGCGTGGATTCTTACATTGCTGAAGCTCGATGAATCCATGGAACATGCCGCGGCAGCGAATCTGCGCGACTAAGCGAGCACGCACGTCACCGAGCTCAATCAATGCTGCCAGGGTCGGAGACATACGCCTGAGCTTGGCATCATCCATGGTATCGGGAATCCCGATCACACCACTTCCAGTTTCATCGGGGAAACGTGACAAGAACTCGGACACGATTGCCGTAGATTCTTGCGCACCGAGATTGGCGCCACCGAAGCAATTATGTCCATCAAGTGCAAATTCGTTGGTTACAACCAGGCGATCATCTACAACTTGCCAAATCAATCCGCGATCGGCGCGAGATAGTTTCGATAGCTCTTCTGTTGCGAGCTGCAAGATAGCAGGGAGGTCGCTGGATATCCGCAATTGATGCACGATATCCCGAATGATTTTCTGCGCATCAGGAGCGAAGACTGAGCGAACTTCTTCGGTGATGTTCGTCCAGACCTCTCGCAGATCTTTGAGTCCGCGATTTTTTCTTTCGGCGCCGTTTCTGCCGTTGCCACCATTGGCGGCTCTATCGGGCGAGCGGGCGGGCGGTTTGAAATCAGGACCCTTAGTCAAAGCTTGAAGGTCTGAGAATTCCTCCTCAAGCAAACTCGGATCACCAAAGGATGAATCAGGCTCCCCGTCGATCAAATTATCGAGATCGGAAGGAGCTGTGTCAGGCGCTTTCGGTGGAGTGGCAACAGGGACAGCTGATGATGCTGCGTTGGCTGCGACCGGTTGCGGTCGCGAAATCGCTGGTCCATTATCTGCAGATTTTCCATTTCCTCCGGCAGCTGCTGCTGGAATTTGACTAGCACCGGGAGTGGGCAGCCCAAAAGAGAATGACGTACCGCCTGGAACCACACCCGGAGCGCCTGGCAGTGGAAGCGTATGAGACCCTGGTGGCGGTGGCGGTAAGTTCGAGACTCCAATTGGCGGCGGCGGCGGCATCCCCGGAACTTGAGGAGGAAAGGCCCCCTGCGTTATATCAACAATAGCGTTGCCAGGAAAAGCAGAAGGGTCGCCGGGACGAACGACCTGACTGGCAGCCTCATTTAACGTTCCTGGCGCTAGTTTCTGTTTAATCGCTGTCCAATCATTGCGAATTCCAGAAACGAAGTGCGGTGCAGTAACCGGATTCCCAATATGGGACCGGGCATCATCAAGCCTGTTTGACTCCGGAAGATCTATGAATTGCCAAACCGGCAGCATGAAACCAAACGCCCGCTTAACAATGTGAGGGTCCATCGAGCCCACGCATTGATAGATTCGGTCGCCATTGTTCTCGTCGGAACATCTTCCATACACAACAATGGAAATTCCCTGACTCTGAACCAGAAAGCAAAATTCGTCTTGCTTTTCCAGCTGATCTTCCGCAAAGGTCGAAACACAAAAGGCATCACGCTTCAGCTTATTAAACTTCTCCGCCTCGGGCAAAAACCAGCGGACGTTCCGAGTGGACCAATACACAATTACAGGCGACAACCCATGCATAACCACATGGTCTTCAATGCGGCGGAAGAACGGCATGAACTGCTCCGCCGTCAAATTTGACAGAGTCAATGCTCCGGTGCCAGCTTGCTGCACCAGCATCATAAAAAGCTGTGTTCGTCCCTGCTCTGCCATGGCATCCCATACGCCATATACGGGGGCCCAATCCGCCAAAATCCCCCAAAAATTCCTTACCCTGTATTTGAAGCATCTAATCATGCCTGGGGCGTGGGGGCATAGAGCTTAACACTAGGCGTTCCGCGCTTGGCACGGAGCTCGATGTAGAGGAGAATGAGCCCTCGGGGCTAGCCCAAGCATTCAGACTCAAAGCGGAGTTCAGCTCCCTTTGAATGAGGTAAAGATGTCAGAAACTGTTGTCAACCCGCATGTCTACCAGGAGAATATCGATTTTTGGGATCGAGCCTGGAATGGTGTGCGCGCGCCTTACACCCAGCTGCCGGACTTGGAGTACCTGCCGAAGATTTTGGAAATCTTCCAAAATGCCAAACCGGGTCCGATATTGGATCTTGGCTGCGGAAGTGGATGGCTAAGCGTGTTTCTGGCACGCAACGGATTCGATGCGGTCGGGGTTGATCTTGCTGCGCACGCCATTGAACTGGGCAAGATGTGGGCTGAACAAGAATCGCTGAAAATCGACTTTCAGGTTCAAGACATTTCGCATCTGACCTTTGCGGACAAAAGTTTTGCCGGGATAATCGCCAACTCTATTTTTGAACACCTCACTTACGAACTTGCAGAACAGACAGCGACTAAACTGAAGGCTCTGCTGAAGGATGGCGGGGTCTTCTTCGGATGCTTCGACATGGTCGGCACCGGACCCGGCGAATATTACAAGCTGGAAGACGGCACCCACGTTTATACAGACAAAGGACGCAAAGGCATGCTTTTGCGATGTTTTTCTGACGAAGAGCTGAAGCGGCTCTTTGCTGATTGGCAGATAAAAGAACTAAGCACGCTCGAAAGCGGAGCGCGAATTCTGATCGCAACGAAATAAGCTCGAATTCTGATCCCAGCATTGGATCCGGACAATGTCGGAAATTACTCCGAGGAGTTTTTCAGACGGCTTTGTTGCTCGGTAAGTGTATTGCGCTCCCAAAAGACGCCGTCGGTGAATCCTTGCACCCGCCGGTCAGCTTCCGCCAATTGCAACCGCTTCTCGGCAAGAAGACAGTAATATTCTTCCATCTCGCACCCAAAATAACGTCGCCCTAACTTCTTCGCCACCACCGATGATGTGCCGCTGCCCAGAAATGGATCCAAAACGAGATCATTCTCATCAGTGCTAGCGAGGATCAGCTTGGCGATCAGCTTCTCACTCTTTTGTGTTGGATGCTCAGTGTTCTCAGGCATTGACCAGAAGGGAATCGAGATGTCAGTCCAGATATTGGACGGATGAGTGTCGCGATACGCACCGTCCTCAGTATCATCCCAATCCTTCGGCGCACGCAATTCATCACGATATGGTGCTATCACCTTGCGCCGCAGCTTCACCCTGTCGACATTGAATGTATAGTTGTCAGACATAGTACAAAACCAGATATCTTCACTGGAATTCTTCCAATTGGATTTGGCGCCGCGTCCCTTTTCCCGTTCCCAGGTGATTCGATTTCGAACTTTGAAATGACGAGAGGCAGCGGTGTAAATTGAAACCGAACTGTACCAATCGCCGCAAATATAAATAGACGCATCCTCTTTCAGAAGGCACTTAAGCTCACTGATGACACCGTCGAGCCATTCGGTATATTCATCCACATCCTGCTTCGCAAACTTTCGACCGTTAAATTCTTTAGCCAAATTGTAGGGAGGATCGAGTATCAAAAGATCTACACAGGCTGGCGGCAAGATTCGCTCCAGGTCCCCGAAATCGCCATGATATGTTCCACATTGAATTCTCTCGGCAGCGGGGAAATATGGTGCTGATTTTGCACCACCAAACTTTTCAGGCAGAACAATTAGATTCTTGCGAAGCAATGCCTTCTCTGAGTTTGAAAGCTCAATCGTCCTGTTACGGCTTGATTTAGCCTTTCCATTTTTTGTACGAGCAGGGCTTTCTCTCTTCACACAAAACGCTCCGACGAGCAAACTACACTAAGTCTCGCTGGACATCGGTCTCTTCTAACTACTGGACGACCGTGGCGAATGTGGTATCACTTGCGCCGCCTTTGCAGGAAACTTCAAGAACCGGGACTCACCGGCGTGGTGCACAGATCCGTTATTATTGAGAGACGCAGTCCAGCACACGTCTTCACTCAGGCGTAATCTGTAGTCACAAAAGTTGCCCTGGAAAGAACGATGCAATATCTCGGCCGGAAACACATTGTTATCCGGTCCCGCTTCTTGCTCAGAGGACTCCACGAATTCAAATGACGATGTGCGAATCCAGACGGTTACAGTTTGTCCTGGCTGGAGTTGCTGCGCAGCTCCGTCACCGGCAGAGGTCCAGAGAGTGAAACCGCCTTTAGTGGCAACCTTCACGAAAGGAAGTTGGACTTCGAGAACCTCGGCTTCCGCAAGATTGGTTTCACCAATGAAATCAGCTACGAAAGGAGTCTTAGGCGACTCAAAGAGCTCTTCCGGTGAAGCTAACTGCTCAAGATGCCCTTGTGATAGAACAGCTATTCGGTCAGACAAGGCAAAGGCTTCGGACTGGTCGTGCGTGACCATTACAAAGGTCATCCCCAGTTCTTTTTTGAAGCGAGCAAGTTCGGCTTGCATTTCATGGCGAATCTTGGGATCAAGTGCAGAAAGCGGTTCGTCCAATAGCAGAACCTTCGGCTGATTCACAATTGCACGGGCAAACGCCACTCGCTGCTGTTGACCACCCGATAGCTCTTTCGGCAATCGAGAGATTATATGCGGAAGCCGCACAAGTTCGAGCGCACGCTCGACTCGTTCCTTGATCTGGCTCTCCGCACAAGCTTTGGACATACGCAACCCGAAAGCGATGTTGTCGTAGATCGACAGATGCGGAAAGAGCGCATAGCTCTGAAAAACCATATTTACCGGGCGTTTATGTGGTGGGGTGCGGCTCATATCTTTGCCGCCGATCAGAACTTCACCGGTCGAGGGAAACTCGAAACCTGCAATCATACGCAGAAGTGTCGTCTTACCGCATCCGGAAGGACCAAGCAGGCTGAAGAACTCACCTTCTTCAATGTTCATGCTCACATTTCGGACCGCTTGCATCGGGCCGAACGACTTCGTCACATCCTTTATCTCTACAATCGCCGGGCTCACGTTTTGGACTTCCCCTTCATTTCGAGTATCTTGAACGCGATCTGCAAATTGAGCAAAACTTCCGGCGCGTCAATATCGACCTTCAGTAGTTCTGCGATCTGTTCAAGGCGGTAACGCATCGTGTGCCTGTGAATGAACAGCTCTTTTGCAGCAGAATTGAGATTATATCCTTGTTCCAGATAAACACGCAGAGTTGGAACTAATTCAGTCTCCCACTCGGAATCGTAGCTTTCCAGGGGCGCAAGATGCTCCTCATAGAATCGCTCAAGCTCCGGATGGTCTATGACCAGGTAGAGGATTCGCTTGATTCCGAGTTCGCTATAACCAATAACGAACTCCTCATCTGAATGGATCATCGACCCCGTGATTAGAGCCTGCCGGGCTTCGCGATAGGAGTCCGCAACATCAAGCAAACTTTCGGCCATTCGCCCTGCGCCTATTTGAATCTTCAGCCCATCGACCTTCTTGCGAATAGATTCCTTCAGATCCTCAGCATAGTCCTTCCAGCTGCGCTCTTGCTTGTTTTCGTAAGGGACCACAAAAACCTGGGCGCCTTCCATCTCAACCATCGCCTGTCGTTCTTCCGTCCATGAAAGACTGCGAGCGAGATTGTCTGGGATCAACCGAACGGCAAAAACAAGAGAGCCGTCACAAATATCCAGACCAAAATACTGGTACAGCCGTTCCTGGTCACTGGCAGCAAGGCTATGACCGGATAGGAGATCCTTAAGCAAGCTCTTGTGCCCAACGCTACCTGCAGAAATAAACTCGCGGCGGCGCTGAGAAAAGTCAACCAAAACAGCAAGTACTGCGGGTCTTAAATACTCACCGATCAGATCCTCATCGTCGGTTGGGCGCAGCATCACCGACAAATAGCCAACAACAGCGCCTTCTAGAATAATGGCCGCAACCAGCCGCCTGCCGACACGCACCACCTCTAGTGTCGTGTCCGGATCCTCAAACGAAGAAGAACGGAGCTCGCGATTTAACGCTTCGCCTATCTCTTCACTAATGGTCTTTTGCTGGTTGACCGGGGTCTGACCCATGTTCTCAGCTGAAATCAGTTTGAAGTCAGCAGTCTCCACCGCGACCGGCCGCCCCAGAACTTCTGATAATTGGAGGACGAATGCATCGAGCCCCTCCTCGATGACAATTCGGATGAACGATGTATGAAGGCGAGAGCTTGCTTTCTTCACCTCGCTCAAATAAGCGGCACGAATCTCCTCAGCAATTTCGCGACTGTCCTCTAGAGAAGGCAAAACAATTAGAGGGGTGCTCGCTTCGGTGCATAGTTTGACGATCGGCTCAAGTTCAATTTCGGATACGACCTGGCTACGCACCACGGATTTGCCCGTCCCCGAAGAAGACTGAACCGGCTTGATCAAAATCAAGCCCGACATGCCCTTAAAGGATGAAATCTCTTGTTGAGCAAGGGTGTCTGCCCGCAAGACAGCCAGCGTGCCCTCTCTTTGCCCGCCATAAATCTGAGCAGTTACTTGCGAGATCTGCTTGTCCAATAGATGGTCGCCATAAATTACTTGCGCTTCTGAGAGAGCTTCAAGCTCGAGAAGCCTGCGCAAATTTGGCTGCAATGTTATGCGCTCGTGGCTCATATAGGTCTGTTCGCGAATTGCTGCTTCAATTTTACCGCGAACGATCGCAATACAGTCATTTGCAGACGTTTTTGACCCTTTTTTAGTAAAACGATCTGATATCACATGTGGAGGCAAAATTAAATTTTCAGATTTCCATGAGATTCTTTGCTTCAGGGTATTGAGCTTGACAAGTCTTTGAGACAAAATTAATTCATTCCGAAACCATCCCTGTTTTCCGTGTGTGTGCAGCTTTCGCCGTAGGAAGGTGTCTCTATGAGGCCATATATCAAGACTTTTGAAGACCGCTTAGCATGTCATTTTGATCGCAAAGCGGAGGAATTTTCTAATTACTCTTCAGATAAACCATCAACAATGATGGTGACAAAACAACTGGCAGACCTCTATAAAGATCTCGCCAACATGATGCGCCGATAGCATCCTTTTCTCAGTAAGCCTCAGTATTTAGTTGCTAGCCGGAATAGCTGGTCGCTTTTGCTGGAACTTGCAAAGAGCATGCTCTTAATTTTTGCTTCTCCTTGTACCCAAATTTCACCCAGGGGCAGTCCTTTCAGGGCTGTCCCTGACCTTTTGGGAGAAAGATTAAATGGAAATCGTAATCCCACCCTTTTCACCCCCATTGTCATGGGATACACTGTCCCAGTCTTGACTTCCATAGGTTAGCGTCTCGATGTCCGATTTTCTTTGTTATGCAGTGGGAATCACTTTCGCTCTGGGCGTAATTGTAGTGATGGCATTTCCGGAGAGAATCCTGCCGGAAGCGGGCCCTCGCAAAAAGAGATTTACCGGCAGACACTGGGGGCGGTACCACGACACCCACGAGACAGAGGATGCCGAAGAGCACACCGTCGAGTGCGGAATCCCCGCCAGGAAGTCGACTTATGTGATCGGAAGCCGCACTTATTCTGGCGGTCGCAAATAGTTCTATTCTTTTACCAAACGTCCGGATGTAAGCGTATCAATGCTGATTACGCCGATGTCGTGCAAAAGCTGAACTTGTGCTTGATTAAAGCGCAAAATGGCGTCGGCTTTGTTGATCAGGGACTGAGTCCAGACCTGCTGAGCCTGCAATACGTCGATGTTGGTGCCAACTCCATTTGCCAAACGAACACGCGCTAAGCGAAGCTGCTCGCTTGATGAGGCGACGGCACGAGTGGTGACGTCCACTTCCCGCTCAGCGAGCAGGCTTGCCAAATATGACGTTCTGACTTGCGTTAGCACAGCCATAAACTGTTGGTTAGCTTGCAAAAGTGCAGCACGTGCGGTGTGACGTGCAGACTGAACGTTCGCCATGTTCGGCACGCCCAGGTTGAAATAACTCCAGTCAACCTGGAAACCGATCTGATACGACTTCCGCATTTGGCGCTTCACTTGCTGCGCAGGATTGAACTGGCCAACAACCGGCACCTGCACTGATTGCCCGAATTGAGGCGGAGTGATTACGGTTCCGGGATTCAGTGTTCCCGGCACCACCTGAATGGAACCAGGTTGAACACGATAACCTGGTCCGAGCGTTGCTCCATTACCTTGATATTGTCCGAAGAACTGGAAGGAAGGATACAACGGCGCTGCATTCACCTGAATTTGCCTGCGCGCGGCCAGTCGAAGCTCCTCGTATTGCTTCAGCTCCGGTCGGTATTTAATTGAGATGCGCATCAACGAGTTGATGTCCATGTTGGGATCAACCAAGCGCACCTTGCGAACCTTGTTCTCGAGCGAAATGAGATTGGCACCAAGATCAAGGTTCATCAGCTGAGCAAGCGTGATAGCAGCGGTTCTGAATGCTACCTCTTGCGACAAAAGGTTTTGTTCATCAGTTGCAAGCTGCGTATCTGCCTGCAAAACGTTGAAGTACGTGCCGGTGCCGGCGCGCTCCAACTGTTGGTTAAGTACAAGTTGAGCGCGAGACGTTTCCACGGCTCGCACACGAATTTCAAGAAAAGCTTGGGCACGCATCAGCTCGTAATACTGCTTTGCGACATTATTTAGAGTGTCATTTATAGACCCGCCCAGCTGCGCTTTCTGCGCAAGAAAATTATGCTTCTGCGCCAGGGCGTTGAAAAAGACTTGACCGCCGCGGAAGCCGTAATACGTAAAGCCACCAGTTGCGGTGACAAACGGCGTAGCAAATGACGAGGGAATGATACCGCCGACCAGCGTGGTACCTGCCTGGAATATCTGCCTGTAGCTGAGCACACTGTTCGGCAGGTACTGCCCAAGAGCCCCAATCAAAGTCCATTTCGATGCGAGCATCTGCTCACGTGAGACGCCTATATCGAGATTGTGCAAAACAGCAAAGTTCACTACGTCTTTCAATGTAACGGGCGCGTTGTAGACCGCCTCTAAGCGGATAGTTGGAAGATTCTTGGACATCGGCATAAGCTCAGATGTCGATGGCAAGCGCAAGTCGCTTTCCTCAGTAAGGCGAGTATCCGTCGCTTGAGGACCGACTTGCCCTGGAAATTCTTGGCGAATTGGTGATGTAATTGTGCCCACAGGTGGCGGTCCCAGCATGGTGCTACCGGGAGCAGCGGCACCAGCGGCGCTACCACTGTTTTTTTGATCCGCCCCCTCGGGCGCCCAGGGATCTCCGGACGAGGACCTCGTCATGCCAGGTGGGTTGGGTGAGACCGAAGGGTCCACCGGTTCTAAGGTAGAACCAGAAGGTTGGCTTGGAATGGCATTTCCGGAGGAGGCCGGTCCAGCATTTGAGCCGCTTGTATTTTGAGCAATCGCTGGATGCAGTCCGGCTACAAAACCAGCGCAAACGCACAAACTCACCGCTAAAGTGATTTTGTGTTTAAAGTCTAGTTGCAAAGGACCCCAGTACATCTCCACCCCACAAAGGTAGGATCAGTTACTTGACTAGTCTCTGTACGGCTTTGAATTGTTCAGAACCAGACTCGCCAAGCATTTCGAACAAAGCGATTTCAACACAGGAAGGAACAGCCCCGGAAGCAATCATCTTTTCCCAACCCATTTCCTTGTTTTTCTGCGCTCGACTTGCGATGGCATCAGACACCACGTGTGTAACATAGTCGTGATTAAGTAATTCATGTACTGTTTGGCTCACGCAAACATGGGCTTCAACCCCGCAAACAACCACCTGATTTCTGCCGAGCCCCTCAAGCATATCCATAAATCCGTTTGCCTGACAACAGCTAAATGCGGTCTTCTCAAAATACTTGTGTTCGCCGAGACAGGCTGAAATCTCAGCAATCGTTTTGCCCAGCCCTTGTGGATATTGCTCTGTAAGAATCACAGGCACCTTTAATATTTTTGCGGCTTCAGCAAGGATTGTGATGTTCCTTGTCAGGTTGTCGAGATCTTTCAGCTGTTTGCGAAAACTCTCTTGCACATCGACAATCAATAGCACTGCTTGTTTGCTGTCGAGAATTCTCGAATGTCGCATAGTAACTGTTTCCTGACCTTTCTCTTGTAAACCGCCTGAGTAGCCGCACATTCTGTGCCAAGCCGCTCAAGCATAGCACCACCGTCCAGATTTATCCTTTTACAAGAGCTACCTAATGACAGCATATTATTGAAGGGCTTTACTCGAAGCGCCTTTTGGCATGCAGGCTGCTTTTACAATCGGCCAAGAAGCTAAAAGCAGCTCCACACAACCGCTGAGATCGAGTGAACCAGATATTAACGGTTAGTTTCTCAAACCCTGACTGGCTTTTATGGTATAAGTGAGCAATAGCGGGGCGTTAGCGCAGTTGGTAGCGCGCTTCAATGGCATTGAAGAGGTCACCGGTTCGACCCCGGTACGCTCCAAAAACTTTCAACATTATTTCAAGACCAGACTCGCCTAAGAGCAGCGCTCTTTGGACGGGCGACGCATGGCCTAGCATCCTGTCGCCGAGCATCGATCCGCTTTGCGCGCTTTCCGATCCCAGGGTATATTGAAAGCAGCATCCGTGAATGGATAAACTTGCGCCGCGCTCTTCGGAATTCGGCGCAAGTGCCAATTTTGCGGGTAGGTCGGGATGGCGGGCGACGCATGGCATCGCCCCCAACGAAGACAGGCGGGAGCAGGCGAAACATTGAAGATCGCCAAGGAACGAACAACGCCATAGAGAACAGCCTTTGATCGCACTTACTGGCTACTTGGGACCGGCGACCAGGCAGAAGTTTTCGTGTTCGCGGCCGCGCAAAGCAGTCGCTCTGGCAATACGTGAGATTGCTAGCTGGAATGCTCCGGTGCGCAAATCGCAATTGTTCCCTTTTGCCAGATTCTTCAATTCCTTATATGCCTGAAGCACGACAGACTCCAGCTCGGTATTGACACGCTCTTCCGTCCATCGAAACTGTTGAACGTTTTGAACCCACTCAAAATAGCTGACAATGACACCACCGGCATTTGCGAAGATATCCGGAACGATTGTAATTCCGCGTTTGAGCATCGCTTCGTCCGCATCTGGTGTAGTCGGACCGTTGGCGCCTTCCATAACGAACTTCGCTCTTACGTGTCCGGCAATATCACCGGTCAAAACATTTCCGAGCGCAGCAGGAACAATGACGTCGCAATCACAGATCAAAAGCTCTTTTGGATCCATTACCTCTGCACCGCCGAAACCGGCAATGCTTCCCTGCAACTGAGCATATGTCCGCAGCAACTCAATGTCGATGCCGTCCTTGTTATATATGGCACCGGTCACATCTGAAACTGCCACCACTTTACCGCCTCGATCATGGATGAATTTAGCGGCCCAAGATCCCACATTACCGAACCCTTGAACTGCAAAACGCATCTTGGTGAAATCGCAACCATGATCCTTCAAGACCGCCTCGGCAGCAATAGCCAAACCTCGCCCAGTTGCGGCTTCTCGCCCAGCACTTCCTCCAAGTTCTAGAGGCTTGCCTGTCACCACTGCTGGTGTCCACCCGTGGTATTTCGAATATTGGTCGACGATCCATGCCATCGTTTGCGCGTTAGTGCCCATGTCGGGAGCAGGAATATCTTGATGCTGTCCAATCACGTCATGGATCTCATCAACAAAGGCTCTGGTCAGCTTTTGCAGCTCGGTATGGCTCAGCTTATGCGGATCGCAGGCGATACCACCTTTGGCACCACCATAGGGCAAATTTACAACTGCCGTTTTGTATGTCATCAGCGCGGCAAGAGAATTGACCTCATCGGGATCTACTTCCGGATGGTATCGCAATCCACCTTTCATCGGTCCGCGGGAATTATCATGTTGAACGCGATAACCCGTAAAAACAGAAAGAGTGCCATTATCCATTTCGACAATGCACTCTACCTTTACCTCGCGCCTCGGCGTGCAAAGTACCCGTTCAAGGTAATTGCCAATGCCGAGCTGGCGTGCGGCTCGTGAGAAATAATACTGTGTTGATTCTGTTGGAGAAATTGAGGTAGTCATTATCGGACTCCGATGGATAGTCTCTTCCCGCGTTCCCTAGTCTTATACCCGATGTTGGTGCAGGTGGTGTTATACGCGGACGGGACGTCCGCGCTCCATACTATAAGCGGACGGGACTTCGGGGCTCTTCTTCGAATCTTCGAAGCTAACTCTATCTAGTATCCGGCGGACGAGAGTTCTAAGCCGCGAGCAACTTTGTCAGTGCGCATGACTTCGCTTACCACAGTTCCGTCTGCTCCCAGCTCGATCCATCTATATCCCGGCGGCAGAGGGTCAATCCCGAAGTCATCAGTTTTTTTCTTAAACTGAATGCAAGTCGACGGCGTCGCCATCATCTTATAGGCACCGCGCCTCTGATCAAACTGTTGGTGAACGTGCCCCCATAGAAGAGCCCGCAGATTAGACGCATTATCGAGAACATTCAAGAACTCGCTGCCATTCTCCACGCCGATCTGGTCAAGCCAACGAGCCCCCATCTCGACCGGATGATGATGCAAACATACCATCGAGTAAAATTCAGGTCTTTCCTTCAAGCACTTCTGCAAGAACTCAAGTTCGCCAGACTCCAGCCGGCCGCCTACGGCGCCTTCAATCAAAGAATCGAGCAATATTATCTGCCACTTGCCAACGATTATCTGACGGTCCGTCTTGAATGGCGAACCATCACCCAAAAGCCCTCGGCGCATCTCGTGGCGACGATCATGATTGCCGGGCAAGAAATAGCAAGGCGCCCCGGCGTCAGAAACGGCATTTACCATGCGGCGATAAGATTCTTCAGTCTCATCTTGCGAAATGTCCCCGGTGAAAAGATAAAGGTCCGGCGTCCCGAACTGCTCTCGCGCCAGCTTGTAGACTTCCTTGAAGGAGGAAGCCGTATCCACGCCAAGCAGCTTCCCGGATTCGTCGCGGAAGAAATGCGTGTCGGTGAATTGTAATACCCTGACCGGTCTATTGTTTGAACCCATAGACAACGCCATTAACACCCCATCCTAAATCTTATGCCCGATTCTAATCCATATCCTCTAAACTTAAGCGCCGTATGTCCAGCTAGCGCCCTAACCTATAGAATTAGATGGTGAGCAAAGCAACAAAAAAATCCCCTCTATCCCTCGTACTGCCTGGACTTCTGGCTATTGGCTTCCTGGTTGTGGTCGCCAACGTTTTATTCAATATTCCCAATTTATTGCTCCAACTGAACACCAAGGTCCAAACTCCGACGACATACCCTTTTGATTCCTTCGACAAAATTCTGAAGAAGCACGTCAAGCAAGGACTCGTAGACTATGCAAGCCTGAAAGATGCCGGCAGTATCGACGCCGCCTGCCTTGAGCTCCAAGCAATAAGTCCAGCAAAGCTACCTTCAGAGAAGGCAAAGCTGGCTTTTTGGGTCAACGCCCACAACTTGCTGACTATGAAAGTGATCCTTGACCGTTACCCAATAAAGCTGGTCACGTCGGTCGGGCAAGACACCGGCACGAGACAATTTTTGATCGGCGGCAACTTCTATTCAATAAAGCAAATAAAGAAGGACGTCCTTCAGCCTTTGTACGAAACGGCAGATTGGCGAGGCATCTTCATTGTGTGCGATGGCTCCCTGGGCGGCCCCGAAATCGCCGACCACGTTTATCAAGACCCTGGTCTAGATCAAGAATTAGCGACCGCATGCAAGCGCTTTGTTGCCAGCCCAGCCCATGTACAGGCCGATCCACAAACAGCGACGCTCAGCATCTCACCATTCTATCGTTGGAACCGAGAATTCATCGAACTCAAGTATCCATCGCCATTCGATTTAGTAGCCGATTATCTTCCAACGAAGACATTGATCGACGTTGGAAAGATAAATCGTAACTACGGTTTGGAGTATGATTGGCGACTCAACGACAAGAAACTATTAGACGAACTCAAGAAAGAAATGCAAGAAAAGAAATAGATATGAATTTCAAGACTAGAATCAGTTTTTCTTACTCGCTCAGCATGTTGCTCTTCATGAGCGCATTCAATCTGGGCGCCTGCGCGCAGCTAAAAAGGGGCACGGAAACAGACGATGCATCGAAAGCGAAAAGCATCTCGCAGGTGCCGGCAAGCAGTGAACCAGAGCCCGTTATTCCATCAGAGCCGGTCGGGATCAAAAAAGGCGACATTTTGCTTGCCTATCCGCGCGGTGAGAATAACAACAAGATAGACGCACCGGCAACCTTTCTCATAGGCTCTGTCACGGCTGGAAAGAAGTTGCTGCTTGACGGACAGGAAGTGAAAACAAACGCTCAGGGGTATTTTGCTCAGGTGGTAAAACTTGCCTTCGGAAAAAATGATTTCAATTTGCACGTAGATGGACAAGGCGCATCCGATGGATTGAAAGTGACGGTCGAACGTCCAGCACCGCCGCCGGTGCTTTCGACCAATTCTTTCAATATTCTGCCCGAGAGCTTATCACCGAAGGAAGACATTGGTGTCACGGCTGGTGACATCATCCAAATCGCGGCACGAGCCACACCCGGTTGCATCGTTACAGCAAAATTCGGTGGACACACAGTCGCTCTTAAGCCAGCCGTGCAAAAGCGGAAAGATGGTAAAACGACGGTGAACCTTGGACTGGCAACGACTTTTGGCGTCACGTTCCAACGTTCCCCCTCTGCTTTGAAAGACCTTTATCTGGGCTTTTACAAAGTTGCACCAAATGACAATTTTCAGAATGCCAATGTCATTTTCACCTTGCAGAAGTCAGCGGCAAAAGGTGCACAGAGTATCCAAGCGAAGGCGGAGGGAAAAGTGAGCGTAGTGCAGCAGCCGATCCTGCTTTCTACAGCACACAAAGATACGATTGTCAGATTAGGTCCAGGACAAGCAAGAACGACACCATTGCCGGAGGGCGTGCGGCTAATGGCTGATGGCTATTTAGGACAATGGTGGCGATTGGATCTTGCACCGGGTCGCCACGTCTGGATTGCAAAGGAGGACATGGTTGCGGATGAGGAAATTAACAATGTACCACTGTCAAAGGTCAGCACTGTCAATTTAGAAACCGACTCTTACGGCGCACGGGTAGTTGTTCCCTTGAATCAGAAACTGCCTTACCAAATTGAACAAGACCTATCCGGCGGCAAACTCTCGCTGCATATTTTCGGTATTACATCTGATACCGACTTCGTTACGAGCGATCAAAAGCCGAGCGACTCGGCATGTGCAAAATTGATCGATTATGTCACATGGAGACAAAAGTCTGATCGCCATTATGAGCTGGTGACGCAATTGAAGAGCAAGGACCAGTGGGGTTTCTATGCGGATTATGAAGAGAACTCGCTAGTTCTACATATCAAAACGCCGCCGCCCATTGATGTAGAGTCTGGAACATTGAAAGGATTGACGATCTGCGTTGATCCGGGACATGGCGGCAAAGAACCGGGAGCAATTGCATGCTCCGGGGTCAAGGAAGCGACATTGAACTACGCGCTAGGCAAGCAATTTCAGAATGCGCTGGAAGCGCTCGGAGCTAAAGTCATCATGACGCGAACAGCAGAGCAATATGCTGGCTTGCAGGAGCGCGTCGATACAGCAATTGCATCAAAAGCAGACATGCTTATTTCTGTGCATAACAATTCTTTGCCGGACGGTCGAGACCCATGGAAGGAACACGGCAGCTCGAGCTATTGGTATCACACTCAATCAATGGGTCTTGCGAATCTTGCTCGAGAGCGGCTGGTGAAGGATGGCGGACTCAAGGATTTTGGAACGCGCTACCAAAATCTCGCATTATGCCGTCCAAGTAACATGCTTGCATGTTTGGTTGAGGTTGGTTTCGTCATTAATCCGGATGAACTTTCCGCGCTCCAAGACCCTAAGTTTCAGGAGACCGTAGGAAAGTCACTTGCCGAAAGTGTTAAGACCTTTCTCTATCAAAAATTGGGTGGACTGCAAAATAACCAGCCGTCACCGGCAGCAAATCAATAGGTTGGTGACTGATGAGCGGAAACACAAATAACGGTTCAGAAGCTAAGTCAGACATTGTCGTCGCTCTCGACATTGGAAACTCGCAGCTAACGGCCGGACTATTCGAATCCGGAATTCTCAAACTCCATTTTTATTGCGACAGTAAAAATGCCAGCCAATCTATAAATAGAATCCTCGATTTCAATCCCAGTGCTGTAGTAATCTCGTCTGTCGTTCCCGAACAATCAGAGGAGATGCGCAAGCTCCTGGCAGCAAGGGGAATAACCCCTTCCATTCTGAAATCAGGCGACACGAGAATAATCAAAGGCTGCTATGGAACGATGGGTTCGGACCGAATTGCAAATCTGATCGCAGCAAGAACCCTTTTTGGATCTGACAAAGCACACATTATTGTCGATTGCGGCACGGCCACTACACTCAGTGCGGTCTCAAAGAATGGAGTTTTTGCAGGAGGCTTCATCACATTAGGATACGGTTCAACACTGGATATGTTGTCTCGCAGAACAGCCCAATTGCCGGTTCCGGACGCAGACATGGCGCAGGTTAATGCCCTGGGGTTCGATACGGAATCGTCGATCTTAAATGGAACCTTACTTGCACAAATTGCAACGATTGATCTTTGGATCTCAAAAGCAAAACAGTCTCTCTTGAATGGAGAGACTGCTGAGTCTATTGAAGTCACCGCCACCGGTGGCTGGTGTCAAGAAATTGCAAGCAGATCCGAAATGGTAGACCGTGTTGATCCGCTTCTAACAATTAAGGGAGTGTATCTGTCTGCCGCGGTGGTAGAGGTCCAAGGGGATCTAGCTTAAATACACGTTCTAGTTCTGACCGATAATCCAAATTAGTCATTGCTTCCATCGAATAAAATTCGTCGTCCCAATAACTTTGCTCCTTGCCCCACAGTTCTTCGATGCGTTTCTGGAGGTTTGTTGGCAAATCGTTCGACATAGTCCCCTTTTTTCTAGCGCCGTTGTGGCGAAAAAACAAATTGATCACTGAATCAAGTTTATTCAATATGCTTTTAAGAGCAATCCTTGACTTGTCCAGAATAGCGCAAAAGCACGGGTTTTCGGGATCGTGAACGTTTAGAAGAAGAAAAAGATCCGGTGCATATATCAGACGATCTAAATTCGGATCTGAACTCATATCAATCAAGAAATTATGAGCCGAAATTTTCTTTTCCTATCTTGCATCAGCTTTGATCTTTTGCATTGGCACCATTTTTGATACCTGGATATTCGATGCACGCCAGGCAAGATCGAAAGCACAACGATGAAATATACACTGCGTATTCGCCCCAGCGGTGGATACACTACGGATATATCACTGACTCCAGTGGTATTTCCGATAAAGCGAATTTCTGTATTGGCGGGCGACGCCATGCATCGCCTGAAAGAGCGGATCGCTCTAAAAATGCGAAGCCGGCAGGATGCCGGCGCTCCCGGGATCGAACCCTAATCCAAGAAGCGGACGCTCTAAAAATTCGAAGCCGGCAGGATGCCGGCGCTCCCGGAATCGAACCCTAATCCAAGAAGCGGATCGCTCTTAAAAATTCGAAGCCGGCAGGATGCCGGCGCTCCCGGAATCGAACCC
>JAIEQI010000110.1 GCA_019747875.1 Candidatus Obscuribacterales bacterium | reverse complement strand
GACAGCACCGAAGGCTCTACAATTTCCTCTCGTCAGGCAACAGATTATCGCTGCGCCCTACATACAATCTTTTTGGTCATTTTCGAGATCCGTCCCGGTCACAGATTCAGCGCAACTCAGAGATTTTTCAGATTCTTTGGATATCTTTCTTCCATGAACTGGGAGGGCGCAAAGATGGAAGATAGAAAACTGGAAAGGGACTGGCATGTCGATGAGTCGAAGAAGTCCCAGTACAGCAACAGTGAAATGAGCTACTATGCAAGCTTGCCTTCCGCAACACCGAGGGTGGATTTGCCCGAGTTGGTACTGACAGACGGTCGGAAAACACTTAGCGATTCGCTGCTTTTCGAATTTAAGTTGCCTGATTCCTAAATGAGGAAGGGGCTGTATCAGACACAGCCCTTCCTTTCTTTGTTGATTTTTTGGCAATCAACTTCAATCTATGCGTAGAACGTCTTAGAAGTAGCTTCTGCGATTTGCATTTTCGCTATCTGTCAATTCTGTGCGAACACGCAGTTCCAGGTTATTCACAGCTGTCTCAAAAGAGGCTTTGTTCCAGCGGCTGTGACGTCCGCGGAATCCAAACTGATTTGGAGTGCTGAGTCTATCCAGCTCTGCTTTCAGAGATGTGTACTCACTGGCGGTGAGGCGACCTCTAATTTTGCCGCGCTCAATCCGCTCTGATAGCTTGCTCAAGCGAGCAACCATGCTTGAATTCAGGCCGCTGTTCCAGTTTCTATTCCACCAATTCTTGTCGTAAAAGTTGAATGCACCATTAGCGTTGTTGCTTATGTTGATTTTGATTAAAGAGTCCAAACTAGCGTGTGCAGCCTGTATGCCCTTCGTCAATTCTTCTTTCTCTCGAGAATCAATTCTGCCGTCAACCATGAAAGAGGCTTGTTGGGTCGCATTATTAGAAAGTATTGCTCTCACTGAGCTAGCTTGTGCCGACGTAATCTGATTGCTCGCCAGCGATGTAGACACCTTCGCTTCTGCTGCGCTTCGTAGTGAATTTACTTCATCTGCATTGCGCGTTCGACGTGATCCCCAATCCCCTCTATCAAAAGGCCTGTTGAAGTCAGAGGGTCTTGCGCTAGTGCTGAGATTGTGTGCGATCAAAGAGTTTAATCCAGTTTCAACCGCATCAAGTCCGGCTGATAGGTCTTTTCGTTCGGTAAAGCTCAGTGAACCATCAAGCATCGCTTGTGTTTCGGCATCGAGGTTAGTCGAGATCATTGCTTGCAGGGAAGTGGCTTGCGCGGAGCTTATCTGACCGGATTTCAAAGCAAAGTCTATTTTGGATTGCAGAGTTGCTCTTTGTTGGCTGTATACATTATTCCGATATCCAGACCCGGAATATTGCGCGTTGGCGTCAGCGATGAATGCGAAGCCGAAGGCCATAACTAGAGCGTTTGCACCGATAATTGTTTTGAGAAAAGACATTTGCTTTTCCTCCGATGGATGAGTTTTTGGAGGCGCCATAACAAGCATGCTGTGTTTTACGACGGCCTGATGAGTTTAGTGTTCCTGCTTTTTCACACAACCTTGAAGCGCTGCAAAGGTAGTGAATATATGCCTCTCTGGGTTAGGTTAGTGATGGGGGGGTGGGGGTAGTGCGGTAATTAACTTATCGCCTTTCGTTGCCAACCAGTGTGAGCCGCCAAAAAAAGCAAATTCCGCAACTTGCTGTTCCGGTCTCTAAGGCCCCGGAGTAGTTGACTGTTTCTGTGGGTTCCAGTAGTTCGAGCTGTGTATTTATGCACACTTTGCGATAGAGCGATAATTGCTGTCCAGTATGTTTTGTGCATGTATAAACTCATTTGCTAGTTTGTGTTACTACATTGGGGTGGGTTATGGTTGAAAACGATCGTGGCTTTGATGCGCCTGTGAAGCAAAGTGAGTCTGTAAATAAACCTTTTGATTCAGTTGATTGGACAAGAGAAGGTGCGCAATTCAATTGGAATGAAACATCGTCGGTTGCCACTGGCAGAACAATTGAGACCGTCTTGCCTCATTTTTCATTGACTGATACCTCTGGCGGTGGCAAAGGTGGCGGTGGGAAGGGGTCCGGAGGTGAGCAGTCAGGCGACCGTGGTTCTGCGATGGACCGACTTATGGGACGAGTTAGAGTAGGTCAGGCATCTGATGGCGTAAACCGTAATGACGATGGGTTTCAGGAAAGATTTGAAAAGCGTGAGGCACTTTTGAATAAACTGGTAAATGATATTTCGGACTCGGGCACGTTTGGGTCAGGTGGGCAGCGTGAGAGAATGCAACAAGGGCTTCGAGAGATTTTTGTAGGAGACATGTCTCACAAGGACATAGCGCTGTTTATTAACGATGTTAATCGGGAGTTGATACATTCTGGTAGTGGAATGCAGATTGAAGGACTGTATAGCTACAGCCATACGAAGGGCGGATCTCCAGTGATTACCTACGAGTATGCCTCGCTTCAAGTGAAAGATCGCTACCTGCAAGCTACCGATAAAATTGAGCTTTCACATAGTAGAACACTAGATCTGAGCCCACTTGAGAGACTGGAACACATCAAAAAGGTCACAGGCAAGCAAACTATGGGGAAACTCAAGGGTACCAGCGCGAAGCTTGGCGAAAGAGACTCGGTCAGATAGCCAGAGGTATATCAAAACGCTCGTTAGCAAACTAGAGTTTAGCTGAGAATCCTAATTCTTTTAACGCTTCATCGAAACTACAATGCATGCGCTGGCAGAAATTCAATGCTAAGACTGCCTGTTCTTCGGTAATTGCGCTTTGTTGGAGTAAGTACTGGCAGCGTAGACCATTTTGCAAAGTCGACTCACCAATTTGTCCGGTTGAAACAAGAATCTTTCCAAGTAAAGACGTATTTAGCACGCTCAAGTTGATGGCATGTTTGATGTCATCTTCGGTGAGAATTCCAGAGAGTTTGAACAGTTCACCGAGGCGCACGGTTTGACGTCTGTCCAATTTATCGACGCCAATTTGTGCCACTGCCTGCGGTATCGTCATCTTGTGCTCCGCTACGGATTTCAAGATCATTCCGGCCGCCTGTGGAGCTACGACGTCGTTCGTGACCATATCTTGAATCTTCAGTGCAGCTTCCATCACGCGTTTGCTGAGAAGCCCTTTTTGAACCAGTACCTCTCCTACCGGTGATTCATTCAATAAAGATGCTTCAAGCGCCTCGCGCAGCTTCTCCTCAGAAAGAAGTCCGCTCAATACGAGCATGTCACCAAGTTTGATTTTTCTTGTTGGTGGTTCAACTCTGTTTGCATCTGACACCGGTGAATTGGCATTGTGGCGGCGATGTGCGGCGCGCAAAGCTGCGATCGCTTGGGTTCGTGTTATGCGGTTGTCACGTAAGAGAACCTGTGTATTCAACGCAGCCCATATAACTGATTCGCTAACGATCTTGTTTACGACTAAAGCGCGCCCCAATGGGACTTGTGATTTGGACGCAGTTTCAAGAGCGCTCTTTAGCTGAAATTCAGATACTATACGCGCTTCTCGCAGCAGTTCTCCGAGTTTGCTGAACAAAGAGGTATCGTCCGGTGACCAGCCGCACTTGGCAAGGGCTGCGGTTGCTGACAAACCTTGCTCTGCAACAAGCTTCAGAGCTTCCTTCAGAGTGTCCATTTCGATGAGTCGATCTCTTTGGAGCGATTGCATTTCGACCGCGGCGACCAGGACATTTCCGTTAATGAAACCCAGCATGACAAGTACTTTTCCAAGTGGATGGTTAAGAGCCGATGCCATTTCCATTGCCTGATTCATTTGCTGCTCAGTAATCAATCCACTGATTAATAACAGCGAGCCAAGGCGGGCACTCGTTTTCGCTTCTTCGTTTTTGTTGGAACCGTCCATGTTCTTTTCTGCAAAGGGTCCTTTATGGTAACGCGGCGGGACCTCTTGTATATGAGAGGATTTTCGTTCTTTTCTAAAGTGTTTCTTTTGATGCCGCAAAGTACCGGCTTGTGCTAGTGTTAGGTCACGGAGGATTGATTAATGGTGACTGAAATCAGCAAACAGACGACCTTAGTGTCTCTCAATCCGGCGACAAAAGAACAGATAGGTAAGACGCCGTGCACGCCGCTGGCGGAGATTCCTGAAATTATTTCTCGCTCTCGACAGGCTGCCGAAAGTTGGCGAAAGCTTAGTGTGGCAGAGCGTCTTGAATACATTAAGGCGTTTAGAGATCTGCTTTCTGAAGGCAAGGATGCTGTCAGCAAACTGATCACAGAAGAAGCAGGTAAACCTTTCACGGAGGCGATGGTTTCTGAAGTTTTCGGCATCCTTGAGACGTGTCAATGGTTGGAAAGCAGGGCCGAGCATATTCTTCGCTCAAAGCCTGTGCCGCTTAATGCTGTTTTTTTCACCGGTAAGCGCGCTTACAACCTTTATCAACCGCTCGGTGTCATTGCCGTTGTCTCACCTTGGAATTACCCTTTTTCCATCCCTGGCGCATCTATCCTGTTGGCTCTTGTAGCCGGCAATGGTGTGGTTCTAAAGCCTTCACCCAAGACTCCTCTTGTAGCTGCAGCGCTTGTCGGACTCTTTGAAAAGGCGGGTTTCCCGCCGGGCTTAGTTGGATTGGTTCAGGGGGATCGCGACGAGTGCGAAAAACTGATTACCTCTGGTGTTGACCGTATTGTTTTTACAGGCTCCGTCAATGGCGGTAAAGCGATTATGGCGATTGCCGCACCACGCCTGATACCACTCACTTTAGAGCTTGGTGGAAAGCATCCCGCCATAGTTTTGCCGGATGTAGATGCTAAAGTGGCTGCCTCAGGCATAGTTTGGAACGCATTTACCAATGCCGGGCAGGCTTGTGCCTCAATCGATCGGCTTTATCTGGTGAAACCACATGCCAGTGGGCTTTTGGATGAAATCGTTTCTCGAACGAAAGCTCTGCGCATTGGCAATCCCATGGACGCAAATACGGACATTGGTCCACTCATCGATGCTCCTCAGCTTTCGCGTATTGAAGAGATGCTGAAGGATGCGGTCTCGAAAGGCGCGAAAATTTTGTGTGGGGGTAAGGCCCGACCGGATTTAGGCGGATTCTATTTCGAGCCAACAATCATTACAGATTTGAGCGACAACATGCGCGTTCTGCAAGAGGAGATCTTTGGACCGCTTCTTCCTGTTGTTGAGGTGGGTTCGGAGGAAGAGGCAATGCAGAAGGCTAATTCTTGCGAATTGGGGCTAGCATCATCGATATGGACGGCAAACATTGAGCACGGCGAGAAACTAGCTGAGCGTGTCCAGGCGGGAATAGTCTGGCTCAATGATGGACTGTTTTCGCACGTTTGTCCTGATGCACCTTGGGGTGGTATTAAAAACAGTGGATTTGGAAAGGCGCATTCCGAGTACGAACTGCTGGATATGGTTATGATCAAAAACGTGGCAGTAAGCGGTCAGGGCATTCGCGATTGGCACTTCCCATACTCTGACGCGGCGCGTGATTACATAAAAGCTGGTATCAATCTGCTCCACAAGCGAACGATTGGTGGCAAAATGCAATCGCTTATGGACATATTGTCCCTGAAACCGAAGTTGAAGAAATAGGGAATGGCTTAGGTCAACAGGCTCAGTGTAACGGCTCTGGCACGAGAAATTAGTAGGGAGTCTTGTCCAACACAAGTGAGTTGATGGGCAATAGGTCGATTGCTATCATTAGGGGACTGGCGAGAGTATGAACGTGGACGTGAATCAACTGAGAACCCCGGAGTTTTGGCAGAATTTCGCGCCACAACTGCACATTGCAGATCTTAGTTTCTTTAGGAATCTACAACTGCTAAAGCTTTCCCCAGATGAGCTTGAGACTGTTGCTGAGCTGATGAAAGTCGAGGGCTACTTCCAGGCTCATTTTAGTTCGAGCCCTGAGTTATCCGTGAATTATGCTTTGCTTGCACAGACAGTCCGCTCACTGGTTGCTGCCAATCTCTCACCAGTATTTGCATTTCTCTATGATGAATTTTGGGTTCCGTTCTATAAACTTCACCGCATTATCTCGACTCTCCTTGGCGGCGAGTATTTTTTTCTACCCGATTTTTGGGTGTGGAATGTTGATCCAGCTAAGGGAGAGAGAGGCTGGAGACCACACCGAGACAAGGGGCGTTGGGCGCTATTGCCTGATGGTATGCCGCGTTCTTTGACGGTTTGGATACCGCTGTCAAATGCCACTACTCTTAATGGCTGCGTGTACATTGTGCCGGCATGCGATGATCCGACATATGGCACTGAGGAAGAAGCTGATTGGAGATTTGAGTATTCGTCTATTCGCGCGTTGCCTGCGCGTCCTGGTGAGTTCTTCATGTGGAACCAGGCAGTACTTCACTGGGGCAGTAAAGCCTCGCCTCGTGGAGGAGAATCTCGCATCAGTATGGCATTCGAGTTTCAGCGTGCTGATGTGCAGCCTCCTTTCAATCAACCATTGATGCAGCCATTGGGGATTATTTCATTCGAAGAACGGCTGAAGCTGGTTGCGAAGCAAATTCTGCAATACAAGTCGATGTATCAACTTGAACCCGAATTGCAAGAATTTGCTGAAAGTCTTATTGCTGTGCCGACTTCTGGAACTGTGGCAATCTCTGAGTAGTGTCTGTCTGCACCAGATGTGATACCGTGCGTCCGTCTAATGCCCTTTGCCTACTTTTTTCTTCTTTGGTACCAGGACAAAGCTGCTGTGGTAGGTATCTCCATCATTTGGTGGTCTATGCACCTTCGTGACGATGTCGATGTCGCCGTAATCTTCGCCACCCCAGCTTGGGCGATCTTTGACGTAATCGGGATAGTGATAGCGTCCGAGAACGTGACCTTCTTTCAGGTTCTTATATCCGAAATCCTTTAGCGGGATCACGTCGAAAAGCCCGGAATCAGCAAGATCCTTTGCCAGTATGATTCCACTTCGCCAGCCGTTTGGATCTTTCGAAATGACTTTATCAACGACACCGCCTTCAATGTTCCAGTGAGGCAGCTCGTTAAAGGCTAGACGCGCTCCTTGCGCGCATTTTCCTTTGGCCCACAACTTATGAGCGCCCACTTCTATTGCAGCGGCGGCGAGATCTTTCATGAACGCAGCGCCATCATCAATACGGTCCGGGCGTGTCTCACCAGGTCTGTTTCGTGCATCAAGTGGTACGGGCTTCGCTTGCTCAACGTCGGTGAAGCCTTGTCTAACTCGTTCAATTATTCTGGTGCGGCATGCGGGATCTTCGATTCGCATCAGTATTTGATAAATGTTTCTTTCGGTGACCAGCGGATAACCAATTCGTATCCCCTGTGTGTTGGGATCTTTGGCCGTCTCCTCTGCGAACTGTTCTTTCAAAGCTTTCGTCAGGGCGCGCTTGTCGGCGTCGTCTCCATCCTTGCCCAGAATTCTTTCGGCAACGTGGAACGGTCCCTCATTGATTTTGACACGCACGTCTTTCATGAGGTCGTAGCTCATGTGACGTTTATCCCCTGCGTTCCACGGGAGAATTATGGTTTCGGGAGCCCTCTGCCCACCGATGGTGAGCTCTGGCAACGCTGCAGCAACGAGGTTTTCATTGCGTCCTGCAATCAAAGCCGAGTTGCGTTCAGAAGGTGTATCTTGCGAATCTGATTGAGCAACTTGTGACGAGTAGGCAGATCGAAAAAGACTAGACTCGGCACTTTGAGAAAAAGCCTCGTAGCGAGATTCCTTCTTATACGAAGTATCTCTTTTCGATGGGTCTTCGTTCGGAGATTTGTTTTCGTATGGAGCGCGGACGTCCCGTCCGCCCATAGCCTCACGAATCGCATTGTTTTGTACGATCCCGCCAGTGCCAGCGCCTGGGCTGTCGTCTGAGAACGATTGCTTCGTTATTTGTTCAGTATTTCTAGCTAGAACTTCCTGTTCAGCCGCCACAAGAATTCCCCCGAACGTAATGCAGCACTACGATACTGAGCAAAACGAGGAGTGATGTCAAGTTGTGTTTTGTTCACACTTCCCTGTTTTGGCCCAAGCAAGAAAGCCCGGAAGTTCCGAGCATTTCTTTGGGTTCATTTGGCTTGCTGGTTCGTTGGAAGATACCGCGCTTGGATTTGATTATTTCTTTTCGTACTCGTATGTGGCAATCTCATCGCCGCGAACGGTGTACTTGAGCTCAACAGCACGTGTTTCGGAGTTCTGATCCCCTTCAATGTTTACTTCGATTCTCGATTTAGTGAATGAAGCGCGTGCAGCTTCCGGACCTTCTTTAGTTTTTTCAGTCGTCACTTCCGCCTTCGCTTTAGTATTACCAGCTTCCAGATCGTAAGTGCATTTGGACTTTGTGGCTTGTTCGAAAACACACTCGCCTTTCAATGAAAGGAACACATCTCCATCCTTCGTTTTCAATATAATCTCGTCTTTACTTTTAGTTGGATTGCTTTGTGAATCAACAACTTGTTTGTGTTCGACGCTGCGGCCGCTCTCGGACAAAACGCTGGTGTCAACAATCTCAAGATTCGGTTCTGTGCCGGATACTGTGCGAGATGTTTTGTGCTCCCAGTCTAATCTTGAGAAGCCAGCGTTGATCCCAACGATGCGCTGTTTGCCATCAGCATCGGTGGCAATGGTGCCTCTTCCATTTTCAGGAATGCCACCCTCGCGCAACATATAAGTAGTAGCAATTGCGGACAATAAGGTTCTTGCGCTGTCCATGCGTTCTTCGCCGGACATCGGCACGTCGTTAGCTTTGTCAGTCATTTTTTTCCCACCCCGCGAATTGACTAGCTGCACGTTCCCAAGCGTTTACCAGTAAATCAAATTCGATTTTTCTTTTGATTCTGCTGTGGGAGGTCCAGAGACTGAGCAGAACAAATTCAAAATATTCCTGTGGCTCATTCAAGTCGATGGGATTATCCGCATGCAGAAGCGAGAATTATTTAACATGCTTACTTGGCGATCAATCTCATCGCGGGCGCCGCATGGAGACGCCCCTACACACGGAATTGTCTATACTGCCAGCGTAAGGGCGATGCCATGCATCGCCCGAGAGAGCGAAATCTCTCACAAAGATCAAAGCCGGCAAGAATCACTTCGTCTTGGAGAGCTTAACCGGTTGTGCTCCAGGAGCGTATTTGTCTTTTAAATAGGGTTCAGCAGCATCAAGCAGAGTAGATGCAGGCGTTCCAATTGTGCTGGTGATCAGTTTCTTGCGCTCCGCAATGATCTCTATGTCCTTGTTTCTTTGCTCGTCTTGCCCATAATAGGAATAGTGAATTCTTGAAGAAATGTGCGCAGCAAAATGCATTTGCAATAGGGGTCCGACCAGAGTCTTTGATATCTGGCTCATTTGAGTAAGAACCATCAGATAGTCGTCTTCGATCTGCGTAAGTGAGGCGCCAATATCCTTGAAGCCGTTAATTGCTCTCATGTCTGCCAAGACTCCAGCCCTCGATTGTGGAGGAAATCCTTTTAAGTCTTTATAGGTTTGCAGACTCTTCTGAGCTTGCGACTTTTCCGGTTCATTCATTGATTCAATAGTCTGAGCAGCATCTGAAAGAGTGCTCTCGATAGCGCTGTTTGCAGCATGCACACCGGGTTTGATTCGTTCAAACTGTGGTTTCAGTTTCTGCCAGGTATCGATATAGTCGTTGTTGGCTCTATCAATCAGCTCTTTGGATTGATCCATCAGCTGTTCAGGATTCTGTCGCATTCCTCCCTGGCGATAGGAGTTCTCGACGCGGTCCATTTGATCGTAAAAAGTTTCCGCTGGAACCTCAGGAAGTTTGAAAGCCGTCAAAATATTTTTTTCTGTGACAAAAATAGCGTCCCAAGATAACGAAGGTTTGATAGGAACAGGCTCTTCACAGGACTGCTTACATTCACGATCGCGGAATTCGTTCATAATTCCATCTCCCCGAAGGAAAGCGCAGCAAAGCTGCGTGGAGCGGTTAACCCCTGGCCTTTCCCCTCTATCCAATATGACTCTGTCTGGCCTATCCGTCCATCGTAAAATCCGTAACGAATAATCCTTTTTGGTAGAAAAATATAGACTGAGCAGCTCAATGATCATCGAGTCCATGTGCATGCAATTATGTTCAGGCGTCGCAAGCGCTCCACAAAATGGTTCATCGAGCGAGCAATTCGAGCAGCCACGCGCTTCGCGCTAATGGGCGGACGAGACGTCCGCGCTCCTTACGTGGCTCCCTTCTCAAGCAAATTACTAGTATCGGTGGAAGATCCGATAGCATACAGGAATCGCCTTATGGGGCGGTTGCAGGTGTGCTTGTTGTGACTGCTTGTACTTGTTCGGTTGATGGCGAAGTCGCTTGAAGTGGTGAAGGACTAGCAAGTTGATCGTAGAAACGTTCTCTGCGTCCTGCTTTCATTTTCAACAAGTCGGCGGGCATATAGCGTTCACCTTCGACCTTGGCGAGTAACGCCATTTTGTCAAAGATTGTTCTAACACCCTGACTGTCTGCGTAGCGGAGGATACCGCCTTCAAATGGTGGGAATCCAGTGCCGAATATTAGTGCCAGATCGAGCTGAGCGGGATCGCTAACTACGCCTTCTTCAAGCAAGCGCACGGCTTCGTTGAGCATGAGCAAGACCAGGCGATCTTGTATCTGCGACCGTTGTATCTTTTTGGCAGGGGCCTTGATAGCGGCTTGCACGTCAGGGTTCACTATCATGGAAGGTTTGCCCTTCTTTTTCTTTTCAGAATACAGATAAATGCCTTTTCCGCCTTTCTTGCCGAGCAGCTTCAACTTCTCAATTGATGCCATTAGTGGTGGCTCGCTCATTCTATCTCCGAGGGCGGCATGCATAACGTGGATGACTTTCCCGGCAATATCCAAGCCGACTTCGTCAAGTAAGGTCATCGGTCCCATTGGCATTCCGAAGGTTTTCATTGCTTTGTCAATGTCTTCAATTGGAACGCCTTCGCCAGCAAGGACAGCTGCTTCGCGCATGTACGGTGCAAGAATGCGATTGACAATAAAACCAGGTGAGTCGGTCGTGATCACAGTTGTTTTGTCTAGTTCAAGCGCAAAGCTCATTGCTTGAGAAACAGTCTCAGCACTCGTATTCTTGCCTTTAACAATCTCCACAAGCGGCATTTGATGCACTGGATTGAAGAAGTGGATACCCACCACGTGTTCTGGTTTACGTGCTGTTTCAGCCATGGCATCAATTGATAGAGATGACGTATTGCTGCCAAAAACAAAATCTTTGTTGATGACGCTTTCTACTTCCTTCAATACTTGTCGCTTTGCTTCAATGTCTTCGAGTACAGCTTCAATCACCAGATCACACTCGGCTAGCGGCGCGTATTCAGTTGTAAAAACCATTTCGGACATGATGCGGTCCATTTCTGCCTGCTTCATGCGCCCTTTTTCGACAAGCTTGCTGAAGAGATTTGTAACTGTCTGTTTTCCTTTCTGCACGAACTCAGGTTTGATATCTTTGACTATTACCTTGTATCCGGCTTTAGCTGCCGCTTGCGCAATGCCAGCACCCATCACTCCGGCGCCGAGAACAGCGACTGTTTTAATTTCCTTTTGGTCAGAGATTTCTGCGGGAAGTTTTTTTGAGTCTTGTTGTGCAAAGAAAATTCCAACCAGGTTGCGAGATACAGGTCCCATTGCAAGCCTCGCAAATACCTGGGACTCTAAATCAAATGCTTTGTCGGCAGGCAGCGATTGCGATTTTATTATGACGTCTAGCGCTTCCTTTGGTGCGGGATACTTTCCTTTCGTCTGCGCCATCATGCCTTTGTACGCGATGTCGCGCATGATTTGCAGTCCAATTGGGTTGCTTTCGAGCAGAAGTGTTTGGAGCTTTTCCTGCAGTTTTACTGGTGGTTTTGATGCAGCTGTTCCGTTGAGCGCGATTGCCTTTGCGCGCGGAAGCAGTTGATCTGGCTCTACTAATTCGTGAATCAGTCCCAGTTTGAGAGCTTTGTCAGCATTCACAACTTTTCCGGCCATGATCAGATCCAGCGCCTTTGCTACGCCAATGAGTTTGGGAAGGCGTACGCAGCCACCCCAGCCTGGCACGAATCCGAGTTTTATTTCGGGTAATCCAATTTTTGCTTTCGTGGATGCAACTCGATAGCGGCATGCCAGCGTCAATTCAGCACCGCCACCCAGGCAGATCCCGTTTATTGCTGCAACGGTATTGATTGGCATGTCAGCAATCTTCTGGAAGATTTCTTTGCCCATCTTGACTGCTTCATAAGCTTCTTTGATTGAGCGATCCTGAATCTGCTGAATCTCCTTTACGTCAGCTCCAGCTATGAAGCTGTCTTTCTTTCCAGAGCTAAAAACAAGACCCCGAATTGATCTGTTAGTTTTTACTTGCTCGATCAACTCGTTGAGTTGGGTCATAGAGCGTTTGCCGAGCGTGTTGACCTTGCTTTCTGGCATGTCTATTGTAATTGTTGCGACACCGGTATCTGCAATGTCCAGTGTCATGTCCCGGTCAGATTTGGTGGTGGATACGGTGGCGCTTGCTTTTTCGTTTTCTGGTAACACCGAACTAGTTGTGGAAGGTATCGATTCCTGACTGTCGCTATTCGAAAGGGGTGTCTCGGGTTTTGGTTCGACAGTTGGAGATCCTTCAATCTGCTCTTGCGCTTCTTTCGGAGCTGTTTCGCCCGACTCCTTTGGCGGCTCTTTATCTGGAGTGTCTGAACTCATGAGTGCACCTCTACCAGTGTTGCTATGCCCATTCCGCCGCCTATGCAGAGAGAGGCGATGCCCCGTTTTAAGCCGCGCTCAACAAGTTCGTGAGCTAGAGTCAGTACGAGGCGCGCCCCTGACATTCCGATTGGATGTCCCAGTGCAATGGCACCGCCATTGACGTTTACTTTCTCTCGGTCCAGTCCCAGCAGCTTTTCGCATGCGACATACTGGGCCGCAAAAGCTTCGTTGATCTCGAACAGGTCGATATCGCTTAAATCCAGTTCGTTCCTTCTAAGTAATTTGCGGATTGCAAAGACTGGACCGAGCCCCATTTGTTCGGGATCTAGACCAACCACTGCGCAATCGACCAGTTCGGCGAGGGGCTTGTAGCCTGTTTGTTCAATGTAGGCATCGCTACCGATAGCGACGATGCAGGCACCGTCGTTGATACCAGAGCTGTTGCCGGCTGTGATGTTTTTCGTTCTGTGAACGCCTCGAAGAGATGCAAGCTTTTCCAGAGAAGTTTCGCGCATGTGTTCGTCTTGTTCGAATATACCGCGGCCTTTTACATCGACAGCTTCGATTTCCCTATCAAAACGACCCGATTTGCGAGCTGCAGCAGCCAATTGCTGCGAGCGAAATGCGAAAGCATCCGCCTCTTGCCTGCTGACGTTATAGGTGTCTGCCAGGCGCTCGGCAGTGGCAGCCATATGGGTTGTTTTTGTATCCCACATCAAAGACCGAGGTACCAAGCCATCATCAGCTAATACCCCCACCACAGGGCGTGGTCCAAATTGCCCAAACTTTTTGCCCATCTGTTGGGCAATGACGCCCTTCGTGCGTGTTGTTGCGGGAAGCAAGTAAGGAACTCCGGACATGGATTCGGCTCCACCGGCAAGATAGAGATCCCCATTTCCCAAAAAGACGTCCTTCATCGCCAGGTTTATGGCTTCCATTCCTGATCCGCATTGTCGCTGTACAGTCATGCAAGGAATCGATGCAGGCAATCCCGCAGCAAGAGCGGCGCAGCGTGCGGTATTAGGCGCATAGGAAGATTGGTAACCATGGCCGAGGATCAGTCCGTCGATTTCCTCAGTCGAGACCTTGGAGCGGCGCAGGCAGGCTGAAATGGAATTCTCAGCCAGTTTCTCCACGGGTACGCTGCGAAGTGTTTTTAGAAAGGTGCCTATCGGCGTTCTCGCTCCGGAGAGCAGCCAGGCCCGCGCTCGTTCAGAAGCCATGCTTCACTCCCTTCTTGCTGCTGCTAGCTAGCTGCCTCATTTATAGCAGCTGTGGCTTGCCAATACCTAAAATCGGGGAGCCAGCTTCGGAATTATTCATAGCTCTGGTTACTTTGAAACCGCATGGCAGCTTACTGTCGTTCTTCGTAACTCTGGATCTGGGAGAGCAAAATGACTTAGAAAAATCTCGCTATCTGAAATTAGAAGCCGGCAAAATGCCGGCGCTCCAGCGGGCGAACCGAACTCCAAGTGCTATTTATGCGGTTTGCAGTTCGATGCAGATTGATTCAATGCTGATCAGCGCGTAGGGTTCTGTGTTCAAGTAGGATTGCTCATCCCCGCTTGCTTCGATTTTGTCTTTGGTTTCCAGGTATGTGTTAATTAAGTCGTTGAGATTTGAGAACTCGGTGACTCGCCAAAACCCACCTGCGTCTTCCATTTTGATTTCGATCACAATGTCGCGATTGAGTTTGTCTGAGTGAAACTTGAATCCGACGAATGCTGTTGCGCCTTCGATCTTCAAGTAATCAATGCCTTTGAAGCCCTTTTTTGATAAACCATATGCTTTCAGTTGATTTTGTACTTTCAATTTCTTGGCGTACTTGCTGATTGAGCTGTCTGAAAAACCAGAGCTTCGATGCTCAAAGACTGCTGATGGTGATTCTTCTGCTTGTTCACCAGTTGTGTCACCATTTGCCGATGTGCTTGATACTGCCGCGGGAGATTGGTCCTGCTTGGGGGAGAATGGATTGGCATTCTTGCTGGCTTCAACCAGAGACTTGCTCAGAGTACCGGCTTCAATAAACTTCAGCACTTGCGTTTTGGCGATTTCGGCGATCTCTGGCTTGAAAAGTCCAATGATACCGACGCCAATCATGCTGTCGAAATTTCCAAAGACGCCTGACTCGCGTGCCGGGCCGTGCAATACATCGTCGATAGCGCGGTAAGCGATACTCTCGATGTCCACATATTTTTCGAAAGTCTCGCAGTCCCTGTTTTTTACCGCCCCGACTATTTGCGACAATGCGTACGAGGGCGTTGTTGTCCAATACCAATAGGCAAGTCCAATGACCACAGTCACAAAGAACAACGGGTAAATTAAGCGCTCTAGAAGTCTAATCAAGAGACGACGTCCATGGGGTTACTTCTATTATTCCCTAAGACTTGCTTGTTGGGGTTAAATTCCGGAGAGCGATTTTGCTAAATTGTCCAAATTCGATACGCGCTTAACTTGCCAATGGTTTTCGACCTTTTGCAGTTCCAACTGAACGATGACCTCAGCCTTGTCTGGGAGTTGAAACTTTAAACCGACATGGCAAAGATTGTCCTTCGTTTCAAAGTCGGTTAGACCGCGATAGTTTTCTTTGGTGATGCCGAGTTCGCTTAGTACATCTTTGAGCGATGGAGGCTTCAAAGCTTCTCCTATTCGCCTGAGCAATCTTCCGACTGTTTGTTTGAGTTCTTGTTTTAGGCTAAGCGATTCTTGGTCTTGTGGTGGCGTTTGTTCCGTCGGAGCTTGTTGTGGAGCTGGTTTTTCAACATATTTGTTTATGCTGTTCGTTAAATGCTGCACAATTTCCGGCTTGAAAATTCCGATTATGGCATTGCCGAGAAAGCGCTCAAGAAGCCCGCTTCCGCCAGCATCCCGCACGGGATCAGAGAGGAGATCGTCAACAGCATGATTTGCCACGCTTGGAACGTCGACGTATTGGTGGAAGCTTGCCGGGTCATGCTGCCGAACAGCTTGTGCTATTTCTCGCATCGAATACTGCGGTGTTCCAAGCCAATACCAGTAGGCGCCGCCGGCCAGACCAATTAGAAGCACAACAATTATCAGTATCCGAGCAGCCAACTACATCTATTCCGGAAAGGGTTATCTGTTGATCATAAGTGTGGCGCAAATTAGTTGAAAGAGCTTGAGAAGCTCGTTTAATGTTTAGCGTTGATTTCTGTTCGTGCAGCACATGCAATGCAGACTGCGGTGGCACCAAATATGGTGCGTATGGTCCAGGGCGGTTTTTCCAGGACTGTAGTGCTTTGCAGTCAAAGGCATAACGCATTGGGCCTAAATAGAAGTGTTCCAGCGCGCGCGCTCCGCTTAACGATGTCTCATAATTTGAGCCAGTCGAAAAGCCTGAAATAGTCCGCCAGCCTGGAAAATGAATTGTCACCAGGCTAGCGTAACGTGCGTCCGTTGGCCCAGCCGCGCTACGCCGGAGCCCCTTTAGAACCTAATTTAGATCTCATAGCCGCTTACCCTGCTTGTGATTGCAGCTCCCAGGGGCGTAAGAGTATATACGTTCACCCACTTCTTCTCACTTCAAGAAATCCCTTACTTCCAAACCGCCTGTTCCAGCATCGCCAATTCCACGCGGATTTTGCTTTCGCTGTAACAACACGGCTTGTAGGTTTGGGTCTCTTTTGTGAGTTGGAGTGCCGTTGGAGTGCAGATAAGGCATGTGCCTTGGCTGTACCTGGCGGAAGTCTAATTCTCAACGCGGTGAATCCGCACAGAAAGGACGCCAATTATGGCTGATCACAACCACTCCCCCGTTCGCTCGTTCCACGGCGTTATCCCGCCCTACCTCCTGCAGACGCTCGCGGCGACCACCAACGACCCGCGCTGGTTCGAGACGCTCGCACAGACGCAGCAGCTCTTCGCCGCTTCGCCTGTCCGTCTGAACCCTGCCAACCGCTTCGTCGGCGCCACCGGCCCGATCGCGCGGCTGGAGACCTACGACGCGAAGGGGCGTCAGGTTCACCCGGGTGACAGGGCGCGCTTCGACGGCGATGCCCCGACCGGCGACAAGGAAGTCGACGAGGCTTACGAGTTCACCCGCGCCGTCCGCGACTTCTACATCGACGTCCATGGCCGCAACGGCATCGACGCCAATGGCATGAAGTTCGTCTCGACGGTCAACTACGGCACCAACTACGAGAACGCGTTCTGGAACGGCACCCAGATGACCTACGGTCGTCCCGGCGCCAACAGCCCGTTCGCGACTTTCGTTCTGCTCGACGTGTGCGGCCACGAGGTCACGCACGGCGTCACCGAGTTCGTCGGCGACATCGAGTACTACGGCCAGCCCGGCGCCATCAACGAGCATCTCTCCGACGTGTTCGGTGAGCTGATCGAGCAGCGCATGAAGGGCATCTCGGTCGCCAGCGCCGACTGGATCATCGGCAACGGCATCTGGAAGCCGACCGTCCGCGGCGTCGGTCTGCGTCACATGCTGCATCCGGGTACGGCGTACAACGACCCGTCGGTCGGCAACGACCCGCAACCGGACCACATGGACCGTTACATCGACACCTGGTCGGACAACGGCGGCGTGCACTACAACAGCGGCATCCCGAACCGCGCGTTCGCGCTGTTCGCGATCGAGATGGGCGGCTACGCCTGGGAGAAGGCCGGCAAGATCTGGTACGCGGCTCGCGCCACGGCCGGTCGCAAGCCGAGCTTCGCTCAGTTCGCCCACCACACGATCGAAGCCGCCAAGACCATCGGCTTCGGTGCTGACGTTCCCGCGCTGACGAAGTGCTGGGCGGCGGTCGGCATCACCCCGTCGGCGACGGCCGTCGACACGCGCACCCCGAAGTTCCCGGGTGGCCCGTTCGACCCGCGCCGCCGCAACGCGAACATCGTCTGGGGCTAATCCCTCAGCGGGCGTTGCTTCCTCTTGGGGCCGGCAAGTCTTCGGGCTTGCCGGCCCTTGTTTCTCTTGGAGCCCGTGTGTTGCGGGTTTCAAGTCGTTTCAGAACTAACACCAGCGGATTTTATCCGCATAAGGAGACGCAAGTATGCCATTCGTTCCTCGTTTCACCCGCGTTCACGGCGTGATCCCTCCCTACGTTTTCGAAGCCCTCGCCGCGCGCAATCCCCTGGATCCGCGCTGGAAGCTGACCGAGGCCAAGACGCAGCTTCTGCTGGCCAAGTCGCCGGCGCTCGTCAACCCGACCGTGCGCTTCATCGGCGCCGGCCCGGATGCGGTCCGTGAGGTCTACGACGCGAAGGGCCAGGAGGTCCAGCCCGGCGATCGCGCTCGCTTCGAAGGCGATGCCGCGACCGGCGACAAGGAAGTGGACAACGCTTACGACTTCACCGGCGAAGTCCGTGCCTTCTATCGCGAAGTGCACGGCCGCAACGGCATCAACGCCAACGGCATGAAGTTCGTCTCGACCGTGAACTACGGCATGGACTACGAGAACGCGTTCTGGGACGGCAGCCAGATGACCTACGGTCGTCCCGGCACCGACAGCCCGTTCGCTACCTTCGTGCTCCTGGACGTGTGTGGTCACGAGATCACGCACGGCGTCACCGAGTTCGTCGGCGACATCGAGTACTACGGCCAGCCGGGCGCTCTGAACGAGCACCTGTCGGACGTGTTCGGTGAGCTGATCGAGCAGCGCTTCAAGAAGCAGACCGCCGACCAGGCGGACTGGGTGGTCGGCAACGGCATCTGGCGCCCCGGCGTCAAGGGCGTCGGCCTGCGCCACATGCTGAAGCCCGGCACGGCCTACAACGACCCCGCGGTCGGCAAGGACCCGCAGCCGGCGCACATGAAGGACTACATGAAGATGTCCGGTGACAACGGTGGCGTGCACTACAATTCGGGCATCCCGAATCGTGCGTTCGCCCTGTTCGCCATCGCCATCGGCGGCTACGCCTGGGAGAAGGCCGGCAAGATCTGGTACGCGGCTCGCGCCACGTGCGGACGCAAGCCGAGCTTCGCCCAGTTCGCCTACCACACCGTCGAAGCGGCCAAGACCCTCGGCTTCACCGCGGAACTCCCCGCGCTGACCAAGGCCTGGGCCGACATCGGCGTGACCCCGTCCAAGACGGCGGTCGACACGGATACCCCGGCGGCCGTCTAACGGTCCGCTAGGGAAGGGATTGGGGCGTCGCAGGCGCAAGCTTGCGGCGCCTCTTTCTTTCTTGAGCGCTCTGGAGCTTAGGCTATTGCCTTTCAACTCCTTCGCGTTCACTTTGCAGTCACCAGCACTGGGGGCAAGCAAATGCCTAGCTGCTCGAGCGGCGAAGCAGTGTTGTTGCCTGCAAAGGCAGTTTGTTGAATTGCGCACGACGGAGTCGTGTTGCAGGATTACCGCTTGTGGCGCTGTGTCACAGGTGGAACCAAAAAGACATGGAGTTAACCATGACTACTCTTCTTGCTGCTGGTCCATTCACAAAACCGACCCTCGTGGTCGATAACAAGGGCTTCGTGAAGCCCTACCACAGCAGCAACTTGCGGACGCGCAAAAAGCTCACTGTTCACACCAATCCTCATTGGCGGAGCAAGGACGAGCGCGCTGCAGATATCTTCGTTAACTTCCTGGAAGGTCGCTTCCGGGAAGAGCTTTCGCGCAACTTCGGCGGTAGCGAGGCGGACATTCACGTCACGCAGCTGCCCGAGGAAGCAATCCTCAAGATTGCCGTGAAAGCGCTTCGTGAGGGCAAGGGTTACAACGTGACCGTTGTCCAGATGAAGGGCAAGAGTAACGCCCGCATCACGATGAGCCGCCGCAAGCGCTAAGGAGTTTGTAAGAGCCATTACCCAGGTCCTTGTTCGCGAGGTTCTGGGGATGGCTCTAGCTGCTCTTGTCGCTAGCATCACTCAATCTCCTAACGGTGGAGAAGGATATGAAAACGCATAAGCCTTTTCCAATGCCACCGGAGTTGCTGGCGGCATTGGCTGAACTTCCCAGCGACTACAAGGGCGACATCACACTCGCCGAAGCTCGTCGCTGGGCGCACGCTGCACACGCTGAAGTTGGTCAAACCTACAACGGCAAGCCTTATGGGGAAGCTCATCTGGATGCCGTCGAACAAGCCGCCATCGACTGGGGCTTTGGTGATGACCTTGTTCTGCGCATCCTCTGTCAGGTCCACGACGTGGGCGAAGACACCCTCAAGACCTGGGCCGACATGTTCCGGGCGGGCTTTTCGGCCCGCGTGGTCATTCTGGCCTGGCGCTTGACGGATGAGGATGGTATCGACCATGGTGCCAAGAAGACGGCCACCCTTCCTAAGGTTGCCGAAGACTGGCACTCGATCGTAGGGAAAATGTGCGATCGCCGGGCGAACGGACGTAGCAGTCGCGTTAATGCTCCGTCGAAGTATCACCGGTACTGCAAGCAGTATCCGGAGTTCCGCGCTCATCTCTACGACCCGAACGACAAGAGGCTCGCTCATTGTTGGGCTGAGCTCGATGAGCTTTTCGGCTACGTTGGCTGAGGCTCCGTAACTAAGTCCTGTTCCGAATCGAAGGAGGTTTGGTATGGATCTGAACTTGAAAGTCATGCTCGTTGAAGTCCTGCTCACCGGTCTCTTCTTCTGGCTGGTGATGCCGAAGATTCGAGGCGCGCATTTCAGCGGTTCGCCGCTGGAAGCATTCCTCTACGCCGGTGTTTTCCAGATCGTCCAGGTCGTGGTCAACTATTTGCTCGGCCTTGCAGCCGTTGCACTTGGGCTGGCCACGTTCGGTGTCGGTCTGATTCCGGTCGCCATTGCTGCCGTCTTCTTCTTCTGGTTGCTGCCTGCTGTGCAGCTCCAGGCGATGGCGTGGGTTTTCCCGCGTGTGATGGCATTCAACTCGTTCGGCTCTTCGGTGCTGTGCGGGTTGGGCATTCTGGTGATTCACCTGATTGCCGGCGACTTCAACGTCCACATCCACCTCAACTAGAAGGAGACAGCGATTGTCCATAAAAACCAGGCGAGTGCGACGAGTTGTTGGAGTGAATGAATTTCACTGCGACGGCCCCAAGCACGAAGGTGACACCCACATGCAGTGCGATGCCATCACCGTCGAACACGGTTATGGTTCGCCTCACGATGGTGACACCCACCATTTTTGCGGCATCGCTTGCCTGAAAGACTGGGCCTCAACCCAGCGCGTCAAGCGCAAGAAGCTAACTTCCAAGCGCAAGTAGTTCCCGAAGCGGGAAGTCCTGCGGTCCTCGACCAGTTCGAACCGCAGGGCTTCCCTTCCCATCCTTTTGCTCGAAGGTCCACGCAGCGTGGCAGCCGTACAGGGTGCGGGTTCGAGCCTCACTTCAAGGAAAACACATGGAAACTTTGATCGCGAAAGTTGCAGTGCTCCTGTCCATGACCATGGGTCTGGGCACGCTCGGTGTCTATCTCGGACGCGAAATCAAGTCGTTCGGCGCCTTCATCGGCCTGGCGATTGCGTTCGTCGTCGGCGCCATCGGCGTCATCTTTGCTGCCTCGATCTCTCCGATGGCCGGCATCACCGCGCTCGCCGTCTGGGCGCTCATCTCCGGACTCTTCACCGGTCCGGCGATTCAGCTCTACGCCGATAAGCTCGGCTGGCAGACCGTCGCCGGTGCCTTCGCTGGTACATCCGGTGTCATGGCCGTCTGCGGTAGCATCGGGCTCTTCAGCGGCGCCGACTTCTCCAGCATGGGCTTCTATCTGGGGATCGCGCTCTTCGGCCTGATCATCGTCAGCGTCATCGGCCTTTTCTGGCGGATGTCGCGCGAGATGAACATCGGCATGGCTCTGGTCGGCATGGTCATCTTTGCCGGCTACTTCATCTTCGACTTCTGGCGGCTCGGCAACTCCGAGAACACCTGGGCGAAGGCGATCGAGCTGACGCTGAACATCTATCTGGACTTTCTGAACTTCTTCCTGCGCTTGCTCGAGTTGCTGGCGCTGCTCAGCAACAAGAGCTAACAAGGAAGGCGTCCAGCCCGGTCTTAAGCCGAGCGGCGTCGTAGTTAGTCCAGTCGTCGCAACAACAAAAACCTTCTTCTAGTTGGGAGCAGCAGAGTGATCCGCAAGGATTATTTCTGATGTTGCCCGCCAGGCAACTTTGCCGGGTCGGCGCCACGTAACTTTGCCGTAAGCAGAAAGGGGCTGGTTTCCAGCCC
>JAIEQI010000220.1 GCA_019747875.1 Candidatus Obscuribacterales bacterium | reverse complement strand
AGCGCCGGCATCTTGCCGGCTTCGAACTTTTGGAGCTCGGTTCGATCCCGGGAGCGCCGGCATCTTGCCGGCTTCGATCTTTTGGAGCTCGGTTCGATCCCGGGAGCGCCGGCATCTTGCCGGCTTCGAACTTTTGGAGCTCGGTTCGATCCGGGAGCGCCGGCATCTTGCCGGCTTCGATCTTTGGATAGCGACCCGCTCGTTATTCCACCAAATTGATCTAGGGAAATTCTGGATCTCTGTATACTTCACGCCCCCTGAACAAGGTCCAGATCACTTTCGTTTTATAAATTTCAAAGGGCGATATTTCGAACAAATTCTTGTCGAGTACGATTACATCAGCTGATTTTCCTATTTCAAGCGAGCCCATCTCCTTTTCCCAATGACCGAGATAGGCACCATTAATGGTGTATGCTGCCAGAATGTCGGGAAGTGAAACGCGCTCTTCAGGAATGAATGCCTTATCTGCTGTCTCTTTAAGCCCGCAACGAGTTACTGCAACTTGTATCGCTTCCAAAGGATTGGCGGTGGTTACTGTCCAATCGCTGCCTGCAACCACGAAAGCACCGGAGCGAAAAAGGGAGTTGATCGGATAGAGCTGTTTCATTCGCGCTTCGCCCAAGATTGGTACAGTCAAATCCGTTACATATTTGTCGCTGTATGCCCAGAATGGTTGAAAATTTGCGACCACGTTCAAGCGCCGAAAGCGTTGAATGTCATCTGGATGAATGATTTCCAGATGCGCAATGTGGTGCATCTTGTTGGTTTTGCCATTTACCTTTTGAGCCGTCTCGATTGCATCCAATGCGCAGCGCACAGCGCGGTCTCCGATCGCGTGGGTGTGAATTTGAAATCCAGCGGCATCGAGTTTCGTCGCAAACCATTTGAGCTGTGCTGGAGTGTAATTGAGAATGCCGGTGTCTTTAGCGTCGCCGCCGGAATAGGGTTCTAACATTGCGGCAGTCTTCGCTTCAACGACACCATCGGAAAAAATTTTGACCGCACGGGCGCTCAATAAATCGCCGTCATATTTGTCACGCCATTCTTTGAAGGTATCAATTTGTTTGGCACCCTTTTCCGGATCCAATGTCATACAAGCGCTCACCCGCATGGTGAGGAGATTCGCGTCATCGAGAGCCGCATAAGTCTTTAAGGTGCTTTCGCCGACCGAAGCATCTTGCACTGCCAAAATGCCAAGCTTGTTTAGTTTCTTTTGCACGTCGAGCGCAGCTTGGCGCTCCTGATCCTCTGTGGGTTTTGGTGCAATCTTCGAAACTACGTCTACGGCTCCTTCTCGCAAAGTTCCTGAAGGTGTTCGTCCATCAGCTTCGCGTTCAATTCGTCCATTTGGCGGATCTGGGCTGAAGCTGTTGATTCCTGCCTTTTCCAGCGCTTTTGAGTTCACCCACGCTGAGTGTCCATCTTGTGAAATGAAGAACGCGGGGCGATCCGGAACCAGTTTGTCTAATTCACCCTTCTTCGGCCCGCTCGGACCATATATAGGTAGCGACCATCCAGAACCGATAACCCATTCTTCACTTTTGTGCGCTTGCGCGTATTCGGTTATCGCTTTTTCGATGGAATCTGCCTTTTCAAAATCACCGAGATAGCAAGCCTGCTCTTCAAGCGCTCCTTGCACCGGGTGAATATGTGAATCGATGAATCCGGGTAAGACCATTTTGCCCGATAGGTTCACTACCTTTGTCAGCGACCCAGCGAATTTTGTCGCTTCCTGATCTGTACCAACAAAAACTATGCGCCCGTTGCTTATTGCCAGAGCTTGAGCCCAACGCCTTCCCGGATCCATTGTATAGATGGATCCATTGACCATGAGAATATCTGCATGCGATTGATCGGCGGCGAAGCAGCTGCTGCCTGTCAAGACAAAAAAGGCAGAGAGCATTATTAGAAAAGCAGATTTCATGAAAAGACCTCGTTCGAGCAATCATATCTTGCTCCCCGTATTTTATAATCCATGGGTTCTGGAAGCCACAGGGCCTTGCATAACCAGGAGGTTGCCATGCAGAAGGTTACGGTCGTTGCTAAGTTAAGAGCCAAAGAAGGTATGGAAGACCGCGTCAAGCAAGAGCTTATGACTATGGTCGAGGAAACTCGCAAAGAGAAAGGCTGCATTAACTATGACCTGCATGTTGACGACACCGACAAGGGCACCTTCCTCTTCTACGAAAACTGGGTCAGTAAGATGGCCCTAGAACACCATTTCGAAACACCACATTTCCGCCGCCTGCGCAGCCTAACCGAAGAGCTGTTCGCCGTACCTACCGAAATCAACCTAATGAAGATGGTCAGCGATCCAGAATAATTAAGCCTATCGGTTCATTATGCTGGTTGTGCAGTCTAACTAGTTTTGGGCGATGAGTAATCTCATCTTCAAAATGGCATGCTATGGCATCTCGAATGTTTGCCTTGAGTTCCTCGAGCGTTTCCGCCTGTGTAAAAATGGAATAGCCGCGCGCGCGAGCTTCAAAGCCATTACCTGAGGCTTCTGCAACTTCGAAAATTATTTCGTTTGCATCCATAATGGGGATTTTATCAGGTGCTTTTTGTGTTTGCTTCGAGCAGCTAGTGTTTAGTGCTTGTGTATTTGTACAGCGGATTTGGTGGGTGCATCGGATCGTAGACTTTGAAGCCCTTGCCGAAATCGATTTCTGTCCAGACGTGTGATTGTGGTTTGTTGATGCCGATAAAGCCTTCGCGCAACCTGACGTTCATGCCCAGCTCGTCTCCGATTGATTTGAGAAGAGCGGCTCGTGGCAAGCAAACTCCTGAACCTTTACAGATGAATGCTCCCAGTGGTATCACACCCTGCGTGTTGCGTCTTAATGTGTCTATATAGACTTCCTCGAGTGTTGCCGGAGGAAGTCCGTATCGATTCATTATGCTGCTGACGTAGTTTCTTAAATGCATTGACGTCTCGCCGTTAAGCTCCATTTTTCCGAAGCGGGCGCGCGCATCTTCAATCACCGCAGCTAGTGCTGAGTCGGTTGATTTGTCGACCGCTATAAATCTCTCGAAGCGATCAGCCGGACCTCCTGTGGAACTGAAACCTTTGGAGTTGTTTACTGTGGTTAGTCGGAGACCATCAACGAACTTTGACTCAATTATGCCCTTGCTTGAGTATTGAATTGACTGTTCAAGTGCAGCAGGACTCACTACCTGTTCCGGATTCACCTTTGGTGTTGGGATCTTGTCAAAGCGCGGTAGAGGGAATTCGCCGAATGGGTTTGTGATCTGTCTTGCCGTTCCGCTTGGCGGAACTTCTATAGATGGAGCTGGCGATGATCTGAGATCTGGACGAGTGTCCATGGAAAGGTTGAGTCGAATCTCTTTATCGAGTGTTTTATTTGGTTGTTCTGCTTTTCCGGTGAACCCCAACATCCGTGGCGCTACAATTTCTGCGACACCGAAGCCGGCTCCGATTAGGGCAAATTGAGTCGCGGACTGTGCGAGCTCTGTTGTAGTTGGTAGGCGTTTGTCAATAATGCCGTGTCTCAGGAAAGAGTCTGAAATTCCGGCGCCACTACCTGCGGTGCTGTTCATCAATATTGCTTGTTTGAGAGTCCGCTCTCCTTCTTTACCGAAAACACCTGAGCTTGATAGTGCCTTCCATCCCGCTCCATAGAGTCCGGAGCTTATGGCAAAGTAGGCCGTTTGTTCGCCCTTTGTAGACCAGAAATCCTTCCTGGAATCTACCGTATGAAGTGTGCCAACAAGCGCTCCGGTTGTCGCCATCTCGATGCCGGAAACAGCAGACTTGCCGAGCAGTGTGCTCTGTAAATTGGGATTCAATCCTACTTTGTTGAAGGCGGACCGTGTCAATAACCATGAACCTGCAAAGACGGCCCCAGTACCAGCCAGGTCTCCAAGGAATGCTCCTGTTGTTTTGCTGGATTCGCTCTTCTTGATTTCAATTTCTGGAAGTATGCCGCCGGTGCTTTTCTGCGCAAGTTGATATCCCGCTTTTAATGGCGAGAGAAGCGCGCTATCTGCGAAATGAGTCGCAAAGTCGCGCAGCTGCTTTCCAGCAGTGTTTTCGGGGATTTCCAGTAACATATCAGATCACAAACCAATATAGGAATTATGCGGGTTTACGGCATTTGTGTCAGTGGGAGAATTCCCCCAAGCGTGGAGATATTCGCCGCATAATTAATGCGCAATTCCGCAAACCTCCCTCCTTCATGCGGATCTCCGCTATCTGGGCGAGACAAAGCTCGCGCCTCATGCTTCGGTTTCGCCTTCTTGGGGAGGTAGCCTTCGATCCTGTGGATCGGATGGATGCTTGATCAGGCTTGGCTGGAAGAAATTCGGGTTATATGCGGATACTAGCGCGCATTTATTAAATGGGTAAGTCGCCGTCCTCGATGTTTTCGTCAGGCGCCCAGTCTTCATAGTAGAGTGCGATGAAATTGCGGCGGAACAAGTTTACGTTTATCGTGAAAATGCCGTCTGCGTTTTCGAAGATTGTGCACATATCGCTTACTCGTCCCCAGGGATTCCGTAGCGTAATTTCTTCTTTGCGTGGGTTCCATCCGATGACGCTAAATGCATGCTGGGCCGGTAATTTTGATTCTGCGGTGTAGCCATTTTTGCCTGGCGGGGTAGCTGCCGCCACTGCTCGCCTTTCTTTGAAAGCCGAATCAAGAATTTCCTTCAGCTTCTCATTTGATAAGAGAGGCAATGCTTCCCAGTGTCCCATTTGCCCTGTCAGAAGGTCGAAAGCCTCATACACACTCTCTGCAGCATCAGCCGCCGCTGCTGGAATCACCGTTTTGATTTTCCGATGCTGTTGTAAAAATACTCCGTATGCTTTTTCAATTACCGCCGGCCACATCCCATACTCGCTGACTTTGGCATATAAAGCGAGTTCCACGGCAGTAGGCTCTTGCACCACTATTGGTGCTTCCATACATCCAGCGAACACAACTTGGTAATAGTTATCTTCCAATGGTGTGATCATCCATTTGATCATTGCGGGATTTGTTGACGCAATGGATGCCAGCGCCGAAAGGAAGTAGCAGTCGCCGACAATTCCCTGGCGAATTGCTTCCGGACGAATGCTTTTCTCAGGATTATCCATATTCGCATAGAGCTTGCGATGGGCTCGCAGAGCTCGTTGTGCGTGCCTGGTTGTGATTCTAACGGACTCGCGCATCTTTTCGTGATCCGTCCGTTTTACTGCTTGCCCCTCCATCAGGATAATCTGCTCGAATGCCAGCAGATCTGCTAATGTCACACCATTCTTTCGAGCGAACCAGCCCTCTTTGTGCAGGTCCTTTACTTCCTCAAATGTGGACTTGAGTACCGACACTCCTACTGCGTCCTCAGCTTCCAAATGTCTGTCGATTACTGCCATGTCGATTTCTGGACGACTTAGAACATTGTCGTGGTTCTTGTCGAGTTCGCAGAACACGCGATTCAGTATTTCGACGAGGTTCCGTTCCTCAGACAGTGAGAACTCATGGCTTGCTTCTGGGACCGTGTCCTTAGGTTTATCGTGCGTTTCAGCCGGCTGATGTGTGTTTGCAACTACAGGCGGCTCAGCCAGTTCTTGAATTTTTGTGTCTCTGTCAAGTTCGCTACCATTTGGGTCGACTTGAGATGGTGAAGAATCGTGTGCATCTGACGAACCATTCTCATTTTCTTCGTCGGGCGCCTCGGCTTCGTCCAGCTCGAGCTCGTCAATGCTTGCCGCGGCCGCCTCTCGCGCCGCTTGAGCCATTTGCGCTGCTCGTTCTTTTCTGCGTTTTCTCTTACGGTTTGTCATCGCCCACCCTGCTGGAATTATATGATACGTCAACGCTCTACGGAATAGAGGCTTATCCAGGTATAATATCCAGGTTCTGTTGAGCAACTTACTAACTATGATTACTGTAAACAACGTCACCAAGAGCTACGGCACCAGTGTTCTCTTTGAAAATGTCAATGTCGCTTTTAATCCCGGTAACAGGTATGGATTGACTGGGCCAAATGGTGCCGGTAAGTCTACGTTCATGCGGATTTTGACGGGGGAAGATGAGGCGACAAATAATGGCGTCATCGCCCGACCGCGGAAAGTCGGAATTTTGCGACAAGACCAGTTCGCTTTCGATGATTGCCGGATTATAGACACGGTTATTATGGGCAACAAGCTGCTTTGGGAGGCTATTCAGGAGCGAGATAAGCTCAGCGAAAAGCCCACGCACACAGACTCTGAAATCAACCGCCTGACTGAACTGGAGACGGTGATTGCTGACGAGAACGGCTATATGGCTGAGTTTGAAGCGGGAGAGATTCTGAGCGGTATCGGGATTCCGGAAGATAAGCATGGCGATCTGATGTCGTCTTTGGCAACCGATTACAAATTTCGCGTCCTTTTGGCTCAAGCCTTGTTCGGCGAGCCGGACGCATTGTTGCTCGATGAGCCCACGAACCATTTGGATTTAGACACTATTCACTTCTTGGAAGAGTTTCTAATCGATTACAAGGGAAGTTTGGTAGTGATTTCTCACGATAGACATTTTCTCAATGCAGTGTGTACTCACATCGCTGACATCGACTACCAGACTATCATTATCTACACTGGAAATTATGACGACATGGTGGCGCAAAAAGTGCAAGCCCGCCAGCAAATTGAGTCGAGTAATAAAGATCGATTGAAGAAGATTGCACAGTTGCAAGAGTTCGTTGCACGATTCGGATCCGGTCAGAGAGCCAGTCAAGCTCAATCACGTCGCAAGGAAATTCAGCGACTTGCGCTAACCGAATTGAAGAGATCGAATATTCAGCGTCCTTTCCTGCGTTTTGAACAAGAGAAACCGGCAGGAAAGGAAACCGTCCAAATTCGCGGTTTGAGTAAGTCTTTTGGCGATCTGCATTTATTCAAAGATTTCGATCTTGAGATAATGCGCGGAGAGAAAGTAGCAATCATCGGACCAAATGGAGTTGGAAAAACGACGCTTGTTCGTTCGATTATTGGTGAGCTTGAACCTGATGCAGGTTCTATACAATGGGGTTTCGGCGCTGAGTGGAACTACTATCCGCAAGATCATACCCATATCATCACACCAGGAATGACCGTTCTTGATTGGATGATGCAATTTGAAAATGGGGAGGGACAGCAACATGTTCGCGGCCTATTGGGGCGCATGTTGTTTTCCGGCGAGGATGCGAATAAGCCTACCGAAGGGCTATCTGGTGGCGAACGAGCACGACTTCTCTTGGCTCGCATGATGTTGATCAAGAAGCCGATTCTTGTAATGGACGAGCCGACAAACCACCTGGATTTGGAATCAGTATCTGCTCTGGCAGAGGGATTGAGCGCGTTTCCAGGGAACGTCTTCGTTGTGTCTCACGATCGCGATCTCGTATCTGAAGTAGCAACTCGAATTGTTGCGTTTACTCCAAAGGGTCTCGTTGATTTCCGCGGACCGTATGATGAGTTCATCCAGGTGCATCCGCTTCCTGAGCGCAAAGTGTCTAAGTGGTAAACGTCGGGCTGACCAGTATTTCTAAGTCTGATCATTTATTGGATACTGAATTTGGTGTTTAAGAATGCGTGGGTCTCTTTATGCGGACGAGACGTCCGCAACCCATACTTATGGGCGGACGAGACGTCCGCGCTCCATACTTCGAATCTTCGAAGCTCGTTCACGAGCATGAATACGAAGCTAAACCAGTATATGTTCACGGTCCCGGTTGCTCACATGATTACGAGCATAAACACGAAGCCAAACCAGTATATGTTGCTCATATGATCACGATCACGAAGCTAAACAATTAGCGCAAGTTCGCATTTTAGATTAAACGCAAAAACACTGTTCCGGATCAGAATCTGGTATTTCGAATGTTCGCGCTATTTCGGATGACTGCTGCGGTTAGCTGCGGTCATTATGTGCACTGGGAGGCTGAATCTCAAAGGACGCCTGCCGAAAACTCAATCTACTGTGATCAGCGGCGGGCCGGTGGGCGTGCTGGTGGTCTTCTGGTTGGTGTCGGATCGTCGAGATCTTTCATCATCTCGTCTAGCGTGTCCATGCTTTCCTTGTCGATGAAGATTTCGCTGTCCTGACGAACCGGTTGGTATCCGCGTGGTGGCGTGAATACTGTGTCCGGAACGTTTACTTGACCAACTCTAACTGTATCGACGGCTACTTTGGGTGGCTTGCCGATTTCTGTCATTGTTACGCGCAACGGAATACGCTGGCAGTCCGGTACTCCGTAGAGTTTTGATAATAGGTCTGATACCTGTGGTGGTGTCGCAATGTCAGCTGCTACCCACATTGTTGCGGATGAGAGCCCGGCAAATTTTGCCATCTTGCCGCTCAATTGTTTAGCCGTTTTGATCGGTGGCGGATGATCCATTACGAATTCGTAGGCACGAACGCCAGCAATGTTTCCTTCGCGACCACGGCGCCATGTTGCTCCGTCGAAGCGCCCCGACATTCCTCTTTGCTTGAACGAAACCAACCATTGTTGAAGTGGGCTTTGGAAAATTCGACGGGTCTTGTCGTTGAAAATGGCGATCGTCCAGTTTGGGCCTTTAGTGAACATGTTGATCCCGCTTTTGGGATCCATAGATCGCATTCCGGTGGGTGTTACATATAAGGTAAGGCTTCCGGACAAGGATGCCTCTTTGGACATTTGGGTAACAGCCCAACCAGTCTCGGCAAATGTTGCCGGCGTCGAGAAACAGCTAAACCCTAAAAGAGCTGACAGTATTGTCAAGGCTCCAAAACGCGATTTCATCAAGCCCCTCCTGGCACAACAAGCTGCATTCTAGCACCATGACTTGTCTCTAGCTCAGGCGTCCGGGGACCCGAATTGAGAGTTTTGAGTTCGGCCAGATTAATAACTACATTTAATGTCAACGCCTTAAATGTCCAGAACCTGGAAAGCGACATAGATAATCGGTTTCTGGATTTTGCCAGGTACTGGCATTGGCACGGTTTTCCGCAATCGGACCCGCCAAAGGGGGAGCATTCCCATTGCCCTGGCGTACAGGAAAAGATTCAATATGAGCTAAGGGTTAGGGGCGCTGGGCTCAAAAGCTTCCGCGTTTGGAGAGTTTCTTGTATGGATAAAATTGACCGAGCAAGCGAGACACGTACGCAATTCGTCGATCCTGCTTTGGATTCCTTGGACTATCTTGGCGGAAGGTCCTTGATTCAGGTGCCAGACATTCCGGCTCCTTCATATAATGGCCGTTTTGAAAAGCGTGTAGATAACAGCCCTGTTGTTGTCGAGCGCGATGATACATTCGGTGGCGACCAGCGCACCACACAGCAGCGCCGAACAACCACCAAAAACACAGATTGTGTAGAAGAGGCTCGTTGTGTGCCTAAGCCGCAACGCCAGCCTAATTATGATCAGGAATATGAAAGATATCAACGTCGGGAAGACGGCCGTTTTGCTGCTCAAATGGGGCTTCAAATCCTATCCGGAGTACTAAGCGGTGCCATGAACCGTGGCGGAATTTTCAATTCTTGCCGTTCTGGCTGGAATTCCTGCGGCTATGGCGGCTATGACCGCTGGGGCGGTGGCTACGACCGTTGGGGCGGTGGCGATCCTTATTATGACCAGTACGGACGTCGCGGCGGTGGCTATTATCGTGATAACTACTACGGCGGAAACCTGCTCAATGGTGGCAACATCGGCGCCGTGATTGGTGGAATGGTGCTTGGCCGAATTCTAGGCGGCGGACGTAACCACCACGATTACAACAATCATTGGCAGCGTAACCAGTGGGATCAACAAAGACACTGGCAGCAACAACAATGGCAACAGCAGCAATGGCAGCAGCAGCAATGGCAACAGCGCCAATGGCAGCAACAGCAGTGGCAACGTCAGCAGCAGCCGCACCAGCAGTGGCAGCAACAGCATCAGTGGCAGCGCCAACAAGAACAACAGCGCTGGCAACAACAGCAATGGCAGCGGCAGCATGAACAGCAACGCTGGCAACAACAACACAGACCTCAACAGCAATGGCAGCAGCACCACCGTCAACAGCAGCAGTGGCAGCATAGACCTCAATTCAATCCGCATCAGCAACAAAGACAACAGTGGAATCCCGGACAGCACCAGCAGAATCGCCGTCACAGATAGGCGCTTGCTCGACAAAGCTGCTTAAGAATCTAACGGGTGTGAAAGCTTCTGATTGTGCTGTCATTGAGCACAAGCTTGTGCACCGACACCCATGGCTCCGCAAGATTGCTTGAACGCGGTTACCGCTTTAAGCGAGTTGCATTGTGCCTTACTCAATGCTGAGATACTTCCCGCATTGTGCTTACGTGGACTTCTGTCTTGTCCAGGTTGCCGGTCACCACAACAAAATGTCCCTCATCGCTCTTGCTGTCTTCAAGAAGCTTTTTGGCTAGTTGGTTTCCCTTCTTGTCTAAAAAGAACCACTGGCCTTTGCTGAAAAGTGCATAGCCGTCTTTGCTGCATGACGCGTTCAGTGCACATTCTTTTTTATGACTGGATGCGAAATCGACTCCAAACCCCTGAGTCTTGCAGTTATCCGCGCAAGAACGGTCCAATAAGTAACCAGCCCACCGGGCGTCTGCTGCGATCACTGGGATAGCCGCGCCGGTTAGAATAATGCTGGCGGCTAATAAGCTAAGTCCTCTTGGCATTTTCATAGGTTCTTCCTTGTTGTACGCCAAATTGATAACACACGGATGTAATCGTGCCATGAACTCAACGTCATATGATGCAATCTTGATCCAGTCTTTTGGTGGGCCGGAAGGACCCGAGGATGTCATGCCGTTCTTGCGCAATGTGACTCGCGGTCGAAACATCCCTGATGAACGCTTGATAGTGGTGGCTCACCACTATGACCTGTTCGGAGGGGTTAGTCCAATCAACGAGCTTAATCGCAAAATGATTGTGTCGCTCAAAGAATTGCTGGCAAAGGAAGGTCCGAATTTACCAGTGTATTGGGGCAACCGAAACTGGAAGCCATACCTAAAAGATACGCTTGAAGAAATGCATCGTGATGGAGTTAGAAACGCCATCTCATTTGCCACTGCGGCGTACTCATCATATTCCAGCTGCCGTCAGTACTTGGAAGATATTGAAAAGGCGAGCGCAGAACTGGGCGACAAAGCTCCTCGCATTGATAAGATCCGACCGTTTTATGCGCACCCTCTCTTCATTGAAGCGAATGTTTGCAAGTTGCGTGATGCGATTGCCGCTACTAAATCTGACAATTTTGCACTGGCATTCTCAGCTCACAGCATTCCGATTGCGATGGCGGATGGATGTGAATACAAGAATGAATTACTTGAGGCTAGTCGAAGAGTTGCGGAAGCTGTTGGACATCCTGCATTTGACCTTGTTTTCCAGAGTCGCAGCGGTCCACCGACACAAGCCTGGTTAGAGCCGGATGTGTGCGACTACCTGCGCGACGTGAAGGCGCGAGGAGCAACGGAAGTTGTAATTCATCCAATTGGCTTTGTCACGGATCACATGGAAGTTGTTTATGATCTAGATACTGAGGCAAAGCAACTTGCAGAGGAGTTGGGACTTCATCTTTTGCGAGCCGGTACTGCCAGCAGCCATCCGTTGTTTATTAAAATGATTCGCGAGCTTGTTCTCGAGCAAATGTCGGGAGCAAAGCCTGATTCTTGCGTGCCAGGCTGTTGTCCTTCCGGTAGACCTGTGATTTCTCAAGGTGGTGGACAGCGTGAAGCGTGATTATGACCTGGTTTCTATAGCATTGCTGTTGCCTTTAGTATAGACAAATCTGAATGAGGAAAAAAATGTTGAACTTGCAAAAAAATAGATTGTTTGCCCTCCTATTGGCACTGGCTGTAGTGCCTTCTTCTATAGCTGCTGATACCACTGGCTCTTCCTCATCCTCCACCACGACAACAGCAGCAACAGGAGCAGCATTGCAGGGCAATGTTAAGGCTCTCGATGTGGAGGCTGCTGAGGGACTGCGGCAGATGGGAGATGTTCTGAAGAAAATACAGCGAGCCAGTCTAGAGTTAATGGGAGAAGCAACGAGACAAGACTATATCTCAGTTGGCGATCCCGACGTCGTCGGAACTATCATCATTCCAGCTCTGCCCGATCCCTCAGGCATGATGGCGATCGGACCCTATCTGCCGATCAGGGAAAAAATGATGGACTATTATCTCGACCAAATTGGAAAGCTGATTCCTATCTACGCAAGTTTGACAGATGGTCTTGTACTTCCTGAAAGCACGAGAGCCCAGGGGATAGCATTAATGGATACGATGCGACCCTTGTTCGAAGATGCAAGAACGCGCTACATGAATTTGCTCAACATGAGCAAAGAATTGAAGACCATGAAGAATATGACAATCGCTAAGGAAGCTGTGCTATTGCATGACGACATGCAAAAAATCGATGGTATCAGGCGTAGTGTCTTCAAATTACTGAAAGATTCAGAAAAGAAATAGAACTGGTTAATAGTTCATCAGATCGAGCATAAAGTTGCCATACTCTCTGGCGCTACGGGACGAGGCGTTGCGTCGGGCATCGGCTGGGCTTCCGGAACCTACCATGTTGGAACCTAATCCGTAGCGAACCATTATTTGCTCTGCACGGCTTTCTTCCGCGATCGCCTCGCCTTTGCGATTCAACATACGAAGCAGTTGGCTGTGAGCACCAAGCGCTTCTGCATATTCAGCACTGACAGGTCCTTTGTGCTTGCGAATAATTTGCAAACTGCGAGCGTAGTAGGGTTCTGCTTGCGCATATTTCTTTTGCTTATAGCAGATGTTAATTAGCTTATTGAGAGCCTCACTGCTTAAGGAAGACTCTGGACCAGCCTCAGTATCAGCTAATACCAGTGCTTGTTTGTAACTGGCTTCAGCCTGGGGAAACTGGTTTTGCTTGAATTGTTGGTTTCCTTGGTTGATTAATTTGTGGAACTTCTCCCGATTCCACTCAACTATCTTTGTGCTTGAGTCGCTGTTCTCGCCGTCCTGACGCGTAACAACAGCTTTCAGATTGTATTGCTTCTCAAGTTCAGAAGCTTCATCGGAGCGATTCTGTTTCTTGAGCAGATCGAAGTAGCTATGCATCGCCGCGGCCTGGGACTCGTTTAGTATTGCTCCAGGTGCTGTTGCCATAGCAATCTTCTTATAGAGAGCCTCAGCTTCGTCAGCGCGATTCTGTGCTTGGTAGGACTGAGCCAACCCAAGTAGGCACTCCAAGTATCTTGGATCGCTGCCAGTGCCTGTCGAATTATTTGAGCACTTCTCCAGCGCCTTTTTCCAATAGACCTCTTCTTCGGCGAAATTCTTACGGTTCCGGCATTCATTTGCCGCATCTTTGAACTGACCAAACGATTGCGCCATCGAAACTGGACACGTTCCGACGGCAATAAATGACAAAAGGACCAGGCACAAAGGCTGGACCTTGATTCGCTTTTTCTCCCCCAAGTCTGGCACCTGAAATGACCGGACCTACTCTCTTGCTCTATCAATATTCCACGCAGCAAGAGGATGTTTAATTAAATGCCTCAGGACCTCGATTAATTATTTGGGCTCAGGTGCTGAACGCAAACGTCCTAGTCTCGAGCTTTTTCCTTGAACAGTTTCGAAACACTTTCTACTGTGTCGATTTCGCTGACTTTCTTGTCAAAACGCCAACGAAGAATTCGCGGAAAGCGCAATGCAATACCTGATTTGTGCCTCGTCGATGGCTGCAGTCCGTCAAAAGCCAGCTCGAACACTTGAGTCGGTTTTACCGTGCGCAATGGACCATAGCGTCCTGTCGTATTCTCTCTAACAAATGCATCAACTTTCCTGATTTCCTCGTCGGTCAACCCTGAGTATGCTTTCGCAATCGGCACAAGCTCATTCTCTTGCCAAACCGCAAAAGTATAGTCTGTGAAAAGACCGGCTCTCTTGCCATGTCCGGGTTGCGCTGCAACCATCACTGTGTCGATCGTGAATGGATCAACTTTCCATTTCCACCAGAATCCTTTGTGGCGCCCTGTTCCATACTTGGACTCACGATGTTTGAGCATCAATCCTTCAACCTTCATCGCATTTGCCGTGTCTCGGATCTTTTTCATCTCTTCCCATGATTCTGCTTGCATGGTTGGACTGACTCTCAATGACGGACTTAGTTGAGTCATACATGGCGCGAAAAGTTGCAGCTGCGTGAATTCTTGCTGACTTGCAACTTTGTCTCGTGTGCTAAGAACGTGCTCCAATCTCTCGCGTCTAAATCTGAGTGGTTCATCACGGAGGTCCTTATAGTCTTCTTCGAGGATGTCGTAAGCCATAAAGACAACAGGGATCTCGTCAAGGATTTTCTTGTTGAGATTCTTCCTGCCAATTCGCTTTTGAAGCAATTGGAAGGGCAGGACGTCGCCTTCTTTGAATGGTAGTATCTCCCCGTCAAGAACGACGCCCTCTTTTAATCCTGTAGCTTCCTCAACTATCTCCGGGAAACGGTCTGTAAGTAATTCTTCTCCTCGTGACCAGATTGCAATCTCTTTGTTGCGCTTAATTAGTTGCGCTCTGATCCCGTCCCATTTCCACTCGGCAAACCAGTTCGCGGCAGGTCCGAGCAAAAGGGTTTCATTCTCCGTTAAGGGAAATGCCAGGTAAAATGGATACGGTCGGCTCAGTTCACCTGCACCACCTTCGGTATCAATAAGCTTTTCGAAGAACTCAGCCGTTGGATCCCAATCACCCATCAGTCTTTGAGAGATCACTCTTGGCTCTATTCCAGAGAGTTCGGATAAAGCTTTGACCACTAACTGTTGCGACACTCCGACTCGGAAGGCGCCGGTAAGTAACTTGTTGAACAGGAATCTTTCCAAATCGCTGGATGCATTCCATGCCCCGACTACGATTTCTCGTTGCGTTAGCTCACTTGCTCCGCGCAGCTTGTAGACTTTCTCTTCAATCCAGAAGTCGAGTGAACCCTCGGCGTGTGCTTCCGTTGTTGGAAGGATAAGTGCAATCGTTTCTCCTAGATCTCCGACGCTGTCATAACATTCATCAAAGAGCCAATCGGGAATCTTGGCCTCATCCACTGCCCAGCGCGCCAGTTGGCCGGACTTGACTAACTGTTTGATACGGCGCCCGGTGAGGAAGTAAACCGCCCAAGCCGCTTCTCCATGAGACACAGTCCCGAAATACTTCTTGAGTGCTGCTACCTTTTCGTTGGTCTTTGTGGTGCCATCAAGATCGGCAAAGAGAACGGCAAAGTCCTTCATGGCGTATCCTCTTTCGCAGGCGGCTTCTCAAGGTCTTCCTCGTAAGCCTCTGCCAGTTTTTCGTTTGCAATCGCCAGTTCGCTTTCCTCACCCCTGTATTCAGTTTTGAATCCCCTCGCCTGCTTTCCGGTTTCTCTTAGATACTTTATGAGTGGTTGGCTAAAGCCATGTGTGACAATGATTTCTTCAGCTCCTGTTGCGCTGATGATCTCCAGCAAGCCATTCCAATCGGCGTGGTCGGAAAGAGTGAAACCACGGTCAATTGATTGCCGCCTTCTGTTGCCTCTTACTCTCATCCAGCCAGACGCATAGCCGGATGAATAGTCGCCGAAACGTTTTGTCCATGGAGAATCAAACGCCGCTGGCGGTGCGATAATGAGCCCCCCTTTGAAGTCTGCTTTTTTATCGAGGTCACCCACAAACTTGCAATCAGGGAGCGTGACACCGGATGTGGTGTACTGTTCATTTAGTTTGTGAACAGCCCCATGTACAAAGATGGGACCGATGCTGCTATCGACAAGTGAGAGAATTCTTTGAGCCTTGCCAAAGGAGTATGCAAACAACACGCTGGCGCGACCTTGCTCCTTGTTTCGTTGCCACCATCCATTGATCTGGCTTTCAATATCCTGCTCTGATGGCCATCTGTATATTGGCAAACCGAAGGTTGATTCGGTGATAAAAGTGTGGCACTGAATGGGCTCAATTGCTTCACAGGTCGGATCCAGTTGCGTTTTGTAATCTCCGGAGACTACCCAGACCTGGCCCTTATGCTCTATGCGGATCTGCGCTGATCCAAGAACATGACCGGCTGGATGGAAAGAGACAGTGACGTCCTTGATCGTTAGTTTCTTTCCATAGGCAATACTTTCGACATTGGCACCAGGATCCAGGCGAGCGCGTAAGACATGTTGCCCTGGCTCACTTGTGAGGTAGCATTTGCTGCCAGAACGCGCATGATCGGAATGTGCATGTGTAACCAGAGCAAGATCCACGCCGCGCCAGGGATCGATGTAAAAATCACCTTGTGGGCAATAGAGTCCGCTGTTAGTGCTAGTGACTAGTGCTTTGCTCATTGCGATGCTGCTAGTAGTATGGAATTGCGTCGCCGCCCAGTGTTGCCTCAACTAAATCGCCGCCGAATTTCGCTGGGCTATTGCCCTCTCAACTCCTCGGCTGCTTCGACGCTCAAGAGTTTGCAGGACTGTAGCCTCTCAACTCATTCTTCTTCATTCTCGGATGATATCTTATTTTCTGATGAAAGATTGATTTATTCGTATGCTGTTTTTGGACTGAGGCGAACTCGTAGGCGATCTGTAAGTGCCTGTCCTGCAGCTGTCTTCAGATATGTAGCAAATCGACTATTCGAATATCCATTGCTTTGGCGTTTGATATTCTAGTGGACTCACTTTAGAGGAACGTCAAATGAACTTGAACACGGCAAATCTAGAAACCACTGCCTCAGGCTTGCAGTATGAAGAGCAAAAGGTAGGGGAAGGCGCAAGCCCGAATAAAGGCAAAACCGTCAGCGTTCACTACACTGGCTGGCTTACCGATGGAACCAAGTTTGATAGCTCTGTTGATCGCGGAAGCCCCTTCCAATTCACGTTGGGAGTTGGACAAGTAATCAAGGGATGGGACGAAGGCGTCGCAACCATGAAGGTCGGCGGAAAACGTCGTCTGGTTATCCCTTCTGACCTGGCTTACGGCAACCGCGGCGTCCCGGGTGTGATCCCTGGAAATGCAACCCTGGTTTTTGACGTCGAACTCTTGGGCGTCGGCTAAACCGAATCTGAAGTCTAAAGCGAGACAGTTTCAGTTTTTTACATGCGCTGTCTCGCTTTTTTCTTATTTGTTATAGAATCAACATATAGCGCTCTAAGCTTTTCTCCAAAGTCACGTCGTCTCAGAAAAATCAGCCCTGTTGTGGGGCTAAATTATAGAATTGAAATGACGTTGACAGGAGTGACGTAGTATAAGATATCAAGCGCAGTTCTTCCCGGTATCGGTGCCTATATTTCCAGATTGTCATGATCAAGTTTGGGAGCAGTTCCCGAGTTCAGGCAATCCTAAGTTTCTAGGGGATCTAGTTAGTTCAGTGATGAAAGGTCAGGCGCAATTCAGAATAGAAGAATCCAGGAGATTAGTTCTGGATCACTTTTCTTCGTTCACTCTTCCTGCCCGAAATGGACTGGTTGCACTGTCTGTACTTTTGATGGCAAATGTTACTGTTACGCCAGCTTTGGCGAAGAAGCACAAGTCGTCCAGCTCGATTATTAAGTCGGAAACCAAGGTGCCGTCAGAGAGGGTTGAAATTCAACCGCCTGACCAAGCGAAAAACTCTGCCGATAATGAAAACGATGCCGAGGACTCGCACCTAAGTGCACAGAAGAAAAAAGAAAAGTACGCTGGTTACATTTCCAAAGCAGTTCTACCGGCTGCTCCAAAAGTTGAGTATTCGGAATCAGCAAAAGAGTTGATTGAAAACTCGCGGAAATTGCATATCTTCCGTTGGAGCGATGCGAATAAAGCTCCGAAGGCGGTGATTGTCGCAGTTCATGGCACCACACAGCATGCTGGAAGCTTTGGCGTGTTGGCGCAGCATTTGGTTCAACAGGGATTCGTTTTCATCGGATTGGACTTGCGCGGACATGGTGAGCGATACTACAAGGCGTTTGCCGGACAACCGAACTTCCGGGTCGACTATGACAAGAGTGCCGACGACCTCGGAGCGCTCTTGAAGAAGACTCGTGCAACTTATCCAGGTCTGCCTATCTTTTGTATCGGTGAAAGTGTTGGAGCAACAGTTGCCACATACATGTCTCATCGCTACCCAGGCGCTGCCGATGGAATTATTTTGTGCAGTCCGGGTTCGCGCCCGCGCTGCTTCAATCCACTTATGGTCGTGCCGGATTTCATCAAAGGGGTTACGCACCTCGATGAACACATGGACGTTTCTCGATATATAGATAAGTATTCTTCTGATGATAAACGAGTCAGCGACGAGATGATTGCCGATCCTTTGTCGCGAATCAAGTTGACTCCCAAGGAAGTTCTGCGGACGGCATTCTTCATTCGTACATGTCCGAAAGCCGCACTTGAGGTTGATCCGAACGCAAGTTATCTTGTGATTCAGGGTGAGAAGGATGGAATCGTAAGCACCAGTTCGACCCGCGAGATCTTCAAAAATCTGCCGGCCGAACACAAACAGTTAATCGAATTCAAAGACGCCGGACACGTTCTTCTAGGGACTTCTTATTTGAAGCCGCAAGTTGTCGATTCGATAACTAACTGGCTCGCCAGTCAAACCGACTTGATGCGAACGAAAGTCATCGGGTTGCACGGTGAGAAGAAGGAACATTCTACTCAGTGACGGATAAGCTAACGCTTACCGATTAGGAAGCGATCGAAGGTGCGCGCGGTGGCAAGAGCGCTATTGAATCAGCGTGAGAAATCATCGCGCGGTTGTCCAAATTCTGCCTTGAACGAAGCGTTGGCGTTGCTGCTTTGAAAGTGAATTGGCGTGCCAAAATCGGCATGGACACCAGGTAGGTTGTTGTGACGATATGATTGGTGCGGGATCACGTAATTCGGATGCTGTGCTATTTCTGTGACGCGCTGGCTCGGCGGAGCAAACCCGAGTTTGTACGCATTGATGTCAATATAGGCGAAAAAGCCAATCACCAAAATTACTATTGCAAAGATTCCCAGTCTTGCCATAGCTCGCTTGCGTCCTGCTTTTACTAACCAAAATTTGATGAGGGTGAGGGAGAATATTATTTCTCAAGCCTTCAAGTTTGTGAAGATCCTGAACGCGCTAGCCCGCTTTTTTCGCTAACTCTTCGATACAATCTGGCAATCATTTGTCTTCGGAGGAGCAGCCATGCTTTCGACCTTTTGTGCACCGTCGCGTTATGTTCAGGGGCGCAATGCCACACAGCAATTGGGCACTGAAATGAAGAAAATCGGACTGGCTGGTCCCGTCTTCATTATTGCTGGATCTCATGCGGCCGAACTGTTGTCGCAAGACTGGAAGCGCTCTTTCGATGAAGTCGGTTTTAAGTTCGAAGTGCTTAAATTCGGCGGTGAGTGTTCGCTGAATGAGATTCATCGATGCAAAGAGGCTGCCTCCAAATTTGGTGCAAAAACTATTGTTGGAGCTGGTGGTGGAAAAGTACTCGACACAGCTCGCGCGGTTGCCGCAGAAATTAATGCTGGCATAGTCAATTGCCCCACTTTGGCTTCAAGTGACGCGCCATGCTCGGCGCTCTCGGTTGTGTATACAGACGAAGGACAATTTGCCGAGTACAAGTTTTATCCGCGAAATCCTGAGCTTGTTCTTGTTGATAGTTCCATTGTTGCGAAGGGACCGGCGCGTCTTTTGGTAGCTGGAATGGGCGATGCGCTGGCTACATGGTTTGAGGCCAAAACGGTTGTTGAAGCAAAAAAGAGGAATCAAGTGGGTGGTGCTACCACTTTAGCGGGTGAAGCTCTTGCTGCACTTTGTTATGAAACGCTGTTGGAAGATGGTGTAGCAGCACTACATGCGGTGCGGAGCCAGGTTGTAACTCCAGCTCTTGAGAGACTGATTGAAGCGAACACTCTATTGTCCGGACTCGGATTCGAATCAGGCGGATTGGCAGTTGCTCACTCGGTGCATAATGGATTGACCACTGTTCACGAAACGCACAACTATTATCATGGTGAAAAGGTTGCATTTGGACTTTTGGTCCAGCTTGTATTGGAAGGCAAGACTTCATCCGTCATCAACGAAGTAATTGATTTCTCGATGTCTGTCGGTTTGCCGATCTGTTTGCGTGATCTGGGGATCTACAATCCAAGCAAAGCCCTCTGTATGCAGATTGCAGAGCGAGCAACAGCTCCCGGAGAAACAGCACATAATGAACCCTTCTCGGTTACTGCTGATATGGTGGCGGATGCAATACAGGTAGCTGATTCAATCGGTCGCGAGTACAAGATCGAAGAGGAAGAAGGAGCAAAAGAACTCTGCATGGCACTCAGCTAGAGGATGACTGTTCAGACTTCAAAGCAGCTAGCTTCGCTCTCGCATTTTCGGCTGCTTCCGCTTTACCGTTTTGTTCTAAGACATCGCTGAGTAACTCCCATCCATCGATGAATGTTGGTTCGATTTCGACACATCGTTTCAACAGCCGTTCTGCATCGGTTGCCCGCTCACTCGACAAATGTGTTACCGCTCGCCGATAAAAGAGCTCCGCGCCATCACGAGTCGCATCGCCTGATGAATGCTGCTTTCTTACTCTTGCAATTAGTTCATTGAAAACTTGCTGACAAATCTGTGTGGACAACTCCATTTTTTGCTGGTCGTCCACTGGCTCGTTTGACGTATTCTTTGAATAGCTTTTCAATTTTTGCAGTGCTAGTGCGGTCAAGAAAGGAATCGGGATCGTTTTTAGATACGCTGCGACTACTGGCGGTCCGGATTGCTTCATCGCAGAAAAGGCGCGAAGCACGGTGTCCATAATTTGCTGCTCGTCGGTTTTGTTCATTGTTTAGCGGCTTTGTTGTTTAGTTGCAACGACACAAACAAATTATTGCTTACTTTTTTAGTGCGTCTTTATTCGGATTTCCGGGAGCATTGCACTCACTCAGTTGGAGGTTTGATTTTTGAGTGACTTCTTTCCATTTGTCTCAGGAGGTAATTAGCATCTTCAATTTCTGAACTAAGTAGTCCGGTACTGTTTGACTTGTCGTCAGCTTCCATTGCCTTTTCCAACGCTGCTTTCGCCTTATTGAAGTCGCCTAATTCGTACCAACATTTGCCAATCCACAAGTTTGCATGATGTTGAAGGTATACGGTTTCGTATCTATCGTTTGAATGTTTTAGTTTTTCCAAATATTCGTTAAAGAAGTCCAAAGAGTTTTTATATTCGCCCATCATGAATTGGCATTTGGCGATTCTTTCATCTGCCCAATAGGACTGAAACTTGCCCTGCAAGCGATGAAATAGAAGCGAGGAGCTCCTTAGATGTGGAATGGCTTTCTGGAAGTTGCCCAGGTAACAATAAGTGGTTCCGATCGTTTCTTCCAATACAGCTGCATTGTGAATGATGTAATAATTTTGGGGGTTTGAATTATCCCCGTTAAGCGATAGCTGCAGTTTTAGCAACGTTTCCATATTGGGATATTCGCCTTCGACTTTCAGTAGAAGTGGAAGTGCTTTCTTGAAAAAGTGCAAGCTGTCTTTTGAAGACCTGTCTAATGGCGTTGCCAACCGGTTTGTGTAATAGAAGAGCTCGCGTGGCGCTTTCTCTTCCCCGAGCTGTTCGTAGGTATAACCATGAATTAAATCGCGATTTTCAAACTGATGAATTCGGCTTTCATCTGCCAAAAGTTTATCGTGTGCACTTTGACCTTCCCCCCGCTTGGTGGACACCTTCCCGGCAGAGGCCGCTCACTGTTAGTGAAGGTATCGAATACGATAC
>JAIEQI010000091.1 GCA_019747875.1 Candidatus Obscuribacterales bacterium | reverse complement strand
CGGATGGCGGAATTGGTAGACGCGTACGTTTGAGGGGCGTATGGGCAACCGTGAGGGTTCAAGTCCCTCTCCGGACAATTTTTTTCTAAGCAAATCCGATAACAGTTGGGCTGGGCAAGTTGCCGATCCTGAGCGTTGATACACGGGACTTACTTGTTGAGCGAGGGTACGGTAAGAGATGCCAGTAATAAGATCCCAATGGCCGCACACAGTGGATGACATCGTGAAAGCTCTCGATGGTGTCTGGGGTGTTGTTGGCGCTATCAGTCAAAAAGGCAATTTACTGAGACTCGAACGCAGCTTCTCCCAGCCGACGGTTTACAAATTCGTTGAATACGACGGTCAAAATGAGGAACGCCCCCTCAGCGAAAAGACCTTTTCAGAAGAGCAAAAATCGGAAGCAGTCAATCAGTTCGCAAAGCTGCTAGGCTTTGAATGATGCGGCTCTGTTTGAAGATCTAAACTGAGCGGCACAATGCCATAGATAGGTGGGGTTTGTGTCGTTGAAAAAGAAAGCCAACTATCTGGGGATGATCACTCAGGGCTCTTTGTCGCAAGGGCTTGAAATGAGGTTGGATAGAAAAACCTCAGTAGAAGATCTCCGAGTTGGTCGCTTTGTAGTTGTCGAAGGCAGAAACACCCGCTTTTTTAGCATGCTGACTGATGTGAGCCTGGCAACGAGCAGCCCTCAGATTTTGAATTTCCCACCGGAGCAAGATCGCTTTTTGCTGGACGTGCTTTCCGGTGTATCCACATATGGGTCTGTGAAAGTTCAGCCCATGCTTATGCTTGAGGGTTCAGACAAAGAATTGCGCCCGGTCAAAACTATTCCTAGCCACTTCTCACAAGTATTCGAAGCTAACGCTGAGGATTTTGCGCTGGTGTTCGGCAAGGAGAATAATGAACAGAAGAAAGATCCATTCTTCAATATCGGCCAGCCACTTAACATGGACATTCCAATCTGTGTCGATCTAAGCCGCTTTATTGAGCGTTCAAATGGAATCTTTGGCAAGTCTGGAACCGGTAAATCATTTCTGACGCGCATCTTCTTGTGCGGAACAATCAAGAAAGATCTCGCCTCATTGCTGGTCTTCGACATGCACAATGAATATGGCTGGCAAGCAATGTCAGAGAACAAGAAACAGCCGCGCGTCAAGGGACTCAAACAACTGTTCGGACCTGAGGTGATCGTTTATAGCCTTGATGCCGAATCGTCAAAGGCACGAGGAATTCCTGACGCCAGAGAGTTATATATCGGATTGGATCAAATCGAAATTGAAGATCTCGACTTATTGAAGTCGGAATTGGCACTATCAGAACCCACGCTCGAAAACGCATATATCGTAAAGGAACGATTGGGTAACGATTGGATCTCGCTACTCTTAGAGATGTCCGGTGAAGAGATTGAAGAATTCACCGAGATGTACAAAGGTCATCCTGGATCAATCAAGACTCTCCAACGAAGATTGAATACGGTAGTGCAGAAAACTGCGTATCTGAAAACGAAAGTACAGCAAAATTATATAGATGAGATTCTTCGTCATATCCAGGCAGGCAAGCACATTGTTCTTGAATTCGGTAGGCAGAACAACCTGCTTTCATACATGTTGGCCACAAACATTATTACGCGGCGCCTGCACGCTCAGTACGTTCGCCTGTCAGAGGCACACCTTGCAAATCCAGAAGGTACAAGAGCACCGCGCAAGCTGATGATTGTTATTGAAGAAGCGCACAAATTCCTCTCCCCCCAACTTGCCAAACAAACGATTTTCGGAATCATTGCCAGAGAAATGCGGAAGTATTTCGTCACGCTTTTGATTATCGACCAACGTCCATCCGGGATTGACAACGAAATCTTGAGCCAGTTAGGCACTCGCGTAACAGCGCTGCTCAATGACGACAAGGACATAGATGCAGTTTTCACTGGTGTATCGGGGAGTCAGACGCTAAGAACAGTTTTGTCGCAGATGGATCCAAAACAGCAAGCCCTTGTCCTGGGTTATTCAGTTCCAATGCCCGTTGTTATCAGAACCCGATCATTCGACAACGATTTCTATAAAGACCTGCAAATGGACGCCGACCAGAACGACCAAGACCGGGAAACACGAGCAAAACGAGCACAAGTAGAATTGTTTGGCGGAAGCTGAGGCTTGCCACTGCCGTATCATCTGGGCTATTGTGTATGAATCTATAAACAGGTACAAATGTTCAAAGAGCCTGATAAGAAGATCGAAAAGGATGATGACGAAAGCTCTGTGCCTGCGCCATCGGCTGACAGCAAGGATGTCGACCTGGAAGAAGACCCATATGCCGATATTGAGCCTGATTTTCAGGCTCCAAGCCCGTCTAATTCAGCTACTGCAAAACCGGCAAGTCCCGCCCAGAGCGATACGGATGCTTCAAAGAAATGGGAACTGGACGACGAAAATGCCTCTGGCGAAAAAGTCGATCTACAAGATAATTTTGTGGAAAACAAAGAGCCCGCAGAGTTTTGGTTTTGCGTAATTCTGGCATCAATATATCTCGGTCTGGCTCGTTACTTCTGGGAGCCCTTGCAAAAAGTCAGCTTATTGTTTTGGGAGTTCGAAGCTTTCCTCATTTTTGTCGCAGCGGTGTCGCTATTTCTCGGCATCCGTCCGCAGATTTCTCCATCGAGTTTGCAGATCAGCCGGCATGGCATCAAGTATCGCGGGCCATATTGGCCGCAACGGAAAACTGTAAATTGGACAAATGTTGTTCAAATGTACGTTAGCCCCGAACTAATTCTTGTGATACACCGATTATCGGACAGACCTAAAAGCATTAGGGCTCTACTGATACATTCTGTTTATCTTGCCGACAAGGACAAGATAGTAGATAGCATCTGCAAATATGCGCCAATGGAACCGGTACTAGTTTCGAATCCCGGAATAGTTACGCGCACATTTCAAATTTTGATTTTTGCCGCGGTGGTAATCTGGATCATCAGTGTTCTAATGAATTGAGACACCGTATACGGTGCCGGAGCTGACTCAGTTCAACAAAGCCTGGAATCAACCGGACAAATTGGTCCGATACAAGCTCAAACTCGACCCAGCAAAGATCTCAAGAAATGCATAATGCCAGTAGATTATGTGCTTACTTGCCGGGAACCTTTCCAGGACTGCTTGCATCTTTCAAGTCGGCACTCAGGTTTCTAACAAAACCAATCAAGTTATTCAATTCGTCGTCGTTTATGTTGTCTTTCGGCTGAGGAGGCATGATGCCTTTACCTTTGCGGATGAATGCTGCCAAAGCAGAATCAGTCGGAAAGTGCTCATCCAGGCGATCAAGACGGGGACCCATACCTTCCTTTCCACCGGGATGGCAGGTGTTGCAACTGCGAACAAACAATTGTTCGCCCGTTAAATTAGTCGAGGTCGATGCTTGCTGCAATTGACTGGCTTGTTTGGCGGCTTCAATTCGCCTCATTTCCTCTCCCATCGAGCACGATGAAAGAAGAATGAGCAAGGTAAACAAAATCAACGATTCCAAAAATAATTGCATAAGCCTAATGATAAAACTTCGCTCGCATAAAAATCTCGAACGACTTGACATGCAAGACATCTTTCAGTGTAGCACTGACGCAACTTTGCATATCTGATTTGTGATTTTGATGTTTAGAGTCTGTTCAAGCGTGGAAAATTATCAGCTTCTGAAGGAGGAAAATCCGCGAATCTACGAGCTAAATTAGCTCTCGCTTAACACAGGGTTTACGTTGCCAGTGTAAACTAATTCGTGATGGGTTAAGGATTTGCGGCATTCCGATTGGATTTGCAACAGATATAAAAAAGGCAGCAAGTCCCAGCATTTCACTAGTCCTCACCAGATCAATCGTCGGAGATTCACATGACAACTCAGGTAACAAGACTCGATCCACCAAAAAAACCCGGCGATGGTGAAGCCGAATCCAGAATTATTATTCAAGGCGGCCGTCCGCTATCCGGCGTGGTTCACGTCGGCGGCGCCAAAAATGCAGTGCTCAAGATTATGGCTGCAGCTCTTCTTACCAAAGAAACTTGCGTTTTACGCAATGTACCCAACCTGACTGACGTCGAGATGATGGCTGCAGTACTTCGTCATCTTGGCGCCAAAGTAACCGTCTCAAGCTCCGAAGTTATTATTAATTCGCGCGACGTCGCCGACATTGAAGCTCCTTATGAACTGGTTAGTCAGTTGCGCGCTTCGTTCGTCGTCCTCGGTCCTCTAGTTTCGCGTTTCCGTCAAGCAAAAGTCTCCCTGCCAGGTGGTTGTGCCATCGGCGAACGTCGTATTGACCTTCACGAGCGCGGTCTCAAGCTGCTCGGATGCGAAGTCGCCCTTGAGCATGGTTACGTGACGGCGCAAGCTGAGAAGCTCACAGGTACCAGAATCTACTTGGATAGACCATCGAACGGTGCTACCGAAAACATCATGATGGCTGCAGTCCTGGCTGAAGGACAAACGATCATCGAGAATGCTGCTCAAGATCCTGAAATTTTGAACCTCGCCGAATTCATCAACTCCATCGGTGGAAAGATTCACGGCGCAGGCACCTATCAAATCACCATCGACGGTGTCAGTATCGATGAGTTACACGGCACCACATTCGATATCATTCCCGACAGATTGGAAGCCGGCACATTTATGGCTGCTTGCATGGTCGCTGGTGGCGATATCGTTGTTGAGAAGGTCAATCCACACCACATCTATTCGCTGATTAGCAAGATGCAGGAAATGGGAGCGGAGATTTCAATCTACGCCCCTGACACCATCAAGATCAAAATGGATGGTCGCTGCAAGCCAACAGAAATCACGACTCTTCCGTATCCAGCCTTCCCAACCGACATGCAATCTCTACTCATGTCAGTTTTGGCGACCGGCGACGGAACATCAATCATCACCGAAACGATTTACGAAAATCGCTTCATGCAGGTTGGTGAATTGAGAAGAATGGGAGCCGATATAACAGTTAAGGGCAACTCCGCTGTAATCAAAGGAGTACCTAAACTAACCGGCGCAGAAGTGAAATCACCAGACCTTCGCGCCTCAGCCGCACTGGTTATTGCAGGATTAGGAGCCGAGGGCATCACTGAAGTGAGCGGCCTGCGACACCTCGATCGTGGATACGAGCGGCTGGAAGAAAAACTACGCGGATTAGGCGCCAACGTCTATCGGCGTTAATCGTCATAAACAATTTAGTGCAAGAGGACAACTCCATGATAGTCATGAAGTTTGGCGGCACGTCTGTGGGCTCCGCCGAACGAATGCAAGAAGTAATAAGCCTGGTCCAAAGCGCGCAACAAAAGGGGCGACAGCCCGTAGTAGTGCTTTCCGCAATGTCAGGAATAACTAACTGGTTGATCGAAGGCGCAGAGCTAGCACTTGACCGCAAGTTTGAAGACGCGGTCAAAGTCCTGGACAAGATACGCGACAAGCACGTCGAGGCAATCAACAAGCTGTTCAGCAATGGACCGCGCCGCGCCGAACTTATGGACACGTTGAATGAGAAGCTGGATGAGCTACTTATCCTGTACAAAGGCGTGGCCTATCTCGGCGAGTTATCGAAGAGATCACTGGATGCTATTTCCGGATTTGGCGAACTGCTTTCGTCTGCGATGGTGGCATCTTACGCCGAAGAGAAGGGGTTGAACTGCAAGTGGCTCGACGCCAGACAGATGGTGATCACGAACGAGAATTTTGGCAGAGCAGAGCCAGTTTGGGATAAGCTTGTACCACTTTGCCGAAACAAGATTTTGCCGCATCTGGAAAAAGGAGCTGCGGTCTTCACTCAAGGCTTCATAGGCAGCACCGAAAGTGGTATCAATACTACACTGGGCCGAGGCGGGTCAGACTACAGCGCATCAATCATTGGCGTAGCACTTGATGCTGACGAAATTCAAATATGGACGGACGTGGACGGTATGATGTCCGCCGACCCGCGCGTGGTGAAAGAAGCCAAAGTACTGGCTGAGGTCTCGTTCCAAGAAGCATCGGAATTGGCCTACTTCGGAGCAAAAGTATTGCACCCGATGACCATCCATCCGGCCGTGGAAAAAAACATCCCAGTCAAAATCTTGAACACTCTCAATCCAAGTGCAACAGGCACAATCATCAAAGGTACCGTCACCAGCGGCGACGACATGATTCGCGCAGTGGCGGCAAAGAAGAATATCTCGGCAATTTATCTGAGCTCGCCGAACATGTTGATGAGCCACGGATATTTAGCGAAGGTGTTTGAAATATTCGATCGCCACAAGGTTGCAGTCGACCTGATTTCAACTTCGGAAGTATCCATAGCACTAACTATCGACACGACCGACAAACTCGACCAGCTCCACAAAGAATTGGCGGAGTATGCAGATGTCCAAGTGATGCGGGAAGTATCGATAGTCAGCGTAGTCGGGCGACAATTCCGTTACCAGAGTGGGATCGCAGGCAAAGTGTTCAAGGCACTTAGCGACATTCCAGTCCTGATGATTTCTGGCGGAGCATCCGACATTAACCTCAGCTTCGTAGTGTCGGCAGACCAGTCAGACCGAGCAGTACAACAACTGCATGCTGAATTTTTCAATACAAGCGCGAAAACACAGAACAGCAACCGAGACTCTGTAAAATAGTCGCCCGCTTCAGGTTGATTTGTTTACATCGGGGGAGCATTTTCGTGCAGCCCGGGAAGAATAAAGCTGCGAGGCATTATTGCCCGCCGTGGAGTTTGACCGCCTTGGGCGGACTGATTAGGGCTGAGTCCCCTGAAATGACCGAAACGAGCCAAAACACAACGCTAGGTACCAAGCTGTCCGAACGATACGAGCTCATAGCTCCCATCGACCGGATGGGGACCTGTGTCGTCTATAAGGTTAAGGATCGACAGGACGGCATCATTAAAGCGCTGAAAGTCATCCCCGTTGCAAACGAGAATGGCATCGAACGATTCTTGACCGATGCGGAGAAAGTGAAGAACGAGATTCACTTCCGCGGTGTTGCTCGCTTGCGCGAGTATGGCATCGTCGAGGATGAGGGAGTGCGGACAGGATTCCTCGTTCATGATCTGATCTCGGGCCGAAGCCTTTATCAGTTGCTAAATCGGCAGGGTCGAGTAGAACTCAAAGAGGCGCTCGACATTTTCATTCAACTGGTGTCAGCCGTTGAGTACCTTCATGAACATGGATTAGTTCACCTGCAACTCAGTCCCCGCAAAGTATTACTTTCAGATAGCGATGACTGCATCATAGTCAAATTGCTTGACTGTGGGCTGTCGCGTCATCTGATCGATTTAAAAATAGATCCAGCAGAAGAGCTTAAGCTGTTTCCTGAAGGCGTCCTTTATCTAAGTCCAGAGCAATGTGGTGCACTGCCAGCGGATCATCGAACGGACATTTATGCTATCGGATGCATTATGTATGAATGTCTTGTTGGTTTACCGCCCTTCTTGAGCAAGAGTCCGTATGAAGTTACAAGGATGCATGTCGGCGAAGAAGCAAAGCCGCTACGCATGAGCCGTGACGATCTCAACTTTCCGCTGGAATTGGATTTGCTCGTATTGAAGTCACTGCGAAAGAATCTGAATCAACGCCAACAAACGCTGACAGAGCTCCGTGATGACCTCTTACATGCCCGCGATGAACTTGCAAAAATGCCCGAGGAAACACTACCGCGCACCACCAGTAAAGGCATAATGCCAGAGGTATTTTCATCAATCATTGAAGACATTGCCGAGTTAATCGGCATGGACAGTGCGCTTAAAGTTAAGTTAGCTGTGCCGATAATTCTAGGGTTTGTGGTGATATTCGGCTCCATACTGGTCAGCATCGCACTGAATCCGCACCACCCACGAGCTGAGCAAGAGAGTGCAGCTGAAAGAAAATGGCGTGAACTTGACGAGGAAGGTTTACGTCATTACGAGCAAGGCGATATAAGCAAAGCCGAAACAACTTATCTCAAAGCGCTTGCGCTGGCCGAGCAATTCGGCAATAAAGATGCTCGCTTCCTCAAAACACTGAGAAAACTAATCGACGTTTACCAGAGCGAAAAACGCTACGATAAAGCCGCTGAAACCGAAACTCGAGTCAAAGCACTCATGGGCGAAGACGAAGCCAACTGAGCAGCAAGGAGCTTATCCAACTCCGCGCGGCCACAGCATCAGTATGACACTCATACCGCCGCCCTCTACGCGCAGGTACTCATTCGGAGGTGGCGATACTTGACCGCCTCCAGAACATGGAGAGGTTCGATTTCATCGGCATCGGAGAGATCGGCAATTGTGCGGGAGATGCGCCGCACACGATCGTAAGCGCGAGCGGAAAGCCCTAACTGTGATACGGCTTTAGCAAGGACTTCCCTGACCGGGGTACTTAGCCTGCAATAACGCCGGAGCTCAGCTTGACCCAGCTGACTATTGAATATAAAAGCGCCCTCTGGCAAGCGTGCTCTTTGTCGTTCTACGGCTCTCATTACTTTGAGCCGCATGATCTCCGACGATTCGCCGGACACTTCTGAAGACATCTCGATTTCGTTGATGCGTCCTACCTCAATCTGAATGTCGATGCGATCGAGGATCGGTCCTGAGATACGTGCCCAATAGCGGTCGGCTTGATTTGGTGTACACACACAATATTTAAGAGGGTCTCCACGATAACCACAAGGACAGGGATTGCATGCACCCACTAAGAGGAAATTGGCTGGAAAAGTAAAACAACTTTGCGCTCTGCTGATTGTCACAGAACCAGTCTCCATGGGCTGGCGCAGAGAGTCGAGGTGAGAGCGTGGGAATTCGGTCATTTCGTCAAGGAATAGAACACCAAGATGACTTAGAGAAATTTCGCCAGGTTTCGGAAAGGAGCCGCCTCCAACAAGGCCGGGAAGAGAAGCGGAATGGTGAGGGCTGCGGAATGGACGCTGTGATACCACTCCCGTCTTTTCGCTCAGGCGCCCCGCAACGCTATAGAGCTTGGTGAGCTCTAGCGCTTCATCAAAAGAAAGTTGTGGCATAATCCCAGGCATGCGTTGAGCCAGCATGGATTTGCCGGAGCCTGGTGGACCAACCATTATCACATTGTGCCGACCGGCAGCAGCAATCATGAGCGCTCTTTTGGCATTGGACTGTCCTTTGACCTCCGAAAAATCCGGAAATTCTACGGGAGAGTCCGGGCATGCTTTAAACCTCTCACGTGCATATGAGTAAATCGGATTCATCGAAGTAGGACTGCAAAGCAATGTGCATACTTGCTTCAAGTGACTTACAGCGTATACATTGAGCCCGTCCAACAACGCGGCTTCATGAGCATTGGCTTCAGGCACGATTAGATTTGTGGCACCGCTTGCTTTGCAGGCAATGGCAGTTGCAAGAACGCCATTGACACCACGCACGGCACCATCTAAACCAAGCTCGCCCACAATCCAAAAATCCGCGAGGCGTTCAACAGGAAGTTGCCCGGTCGAAGACAGGATGGCGACCGCGATGGGGAGATCGAGAAAGGGTCCCTCTTTTCGGGTATCGGCCGGTGCCAAATTTACCGTCCATTTTTTTGCAGCAGGCATCAAAATTTCGCACGCTCTAATTGCAGAGCGAACGCGTTCCTGTGATTCCTTGACGGCAGCATCCGGCAAGCCAACAATGTTTATTTGTCCCATGCCGCCACTGCAATCAACTTCAACTTCTATGCGGTATGCGTCGACGCCATTGACCGCGCCTGAATAGACTCTGCTGTACATCGATACCTCCTTGCAAGCAAGAATTGCAAACCTCGGTGACGCTGCTTCCTATCCTAATAACGTCGAAACCATGCCAAGGGTTCAAAAGATTTGCAAATAATCTTTCAGTGTTTCGGGAGGGTATTATCAAATTGTTTAAATTCGCAAGAGCACTTATCTTGATTTGGGTGCTTCTCATATTCGCAAAGCTGCCTTACACACAGGCTCTGCGCCAGCAGTCAAGAGCCACCCCTCAAAGATTCGAAGAGGCGTACAATTGAGAACTATTCTCAAAATACGAGAACGCAAAGCTATTAATTGCGAGCGATTTTATGAACGATAACAAGAGCCGTTTAGGCTTTGGATTGGAAGCAGAATACCTTTTAGTCGACACGCAAACTTGCCAACCACTGTTTTGCGAAGATCTCGATACTGACGATCTGCTCAATTTGGTGGAGCAGATTCCTGTTAGTGACATTTCTATCGATGGCTTTAACATCAAACCACTTCATCGCAAGGCTATCCCTTATCTGATCGAAGGTTACACGCTCACCGATGAGAACATGAAACCCCTGCAGCTTTTACCAAAGGGAATTGAGGTGCGCACCCCGATAGCCAGCTCCATTGAAGAGGCAACCGAAACGCTCCAGATTCTCACGAACCGGCTGAGTGAAGCAGTGTGCGCGAGAAATTGGTCGCTCTGTACGATTTCACACCATCCAATTAAAGCTGATTTCTTCGCGAAACGAAATTATCGTCGTGACGATTACTGGCAATGGGCGCTGACAGCGACGACAACTTATGGTCCCGATATCAACATTAGCTTGCCGGCAGAATTAGCAAGCGCAGTCACTGGTGCATTAGAAGCGCGCATCAATTACTACTTGCCACCATTGGTAGCACTATCATTTGCATCGCCTTTCGAAAGAGGTAAGCGATGGGAAGTTGATGGGAAACCGGGGCTTTCAGTCAGAACATACAAGCGCTCCTTGTATGCACCACTTTTTTACGTGCACACAGAACCGCAACTTAGATTTGAATTTAAGGGATTTGAAATGCCTTTAGAATATGGCGACTATGAAGCATTCTTTTTAGTTTGTCTGGCTATTCTACTTGATCAAAACCTGGCAGAAACAGCAAGCAATCCTGACCGCATCGCTCGACTACGCGAACTTGCGGTTCACGGACTTGACCATGATGCGGCAGCAATCGCACGACAGGTAATCTCCAGCGCACATAAAATAGGCACTCGGTATGGTTTCAACACAAAACCGCTTTCACGCCTTGAGAATCGAATTGAAGCAAGTAGTTGCCCGGCCGATAGGATGATCGCAACATTCGAAGAAACCGGTAGCATGCAAGCCGTCTTGCAGCAACTCAAAGTCCCTGCGGCAATAAATCTGACAGGAGAACCATTGGCCCACACTATGCAAACGACATCGAGGTAAGTTGATCGGGATGCTGGGAGGCGATTTAGCCAAGAACTTCACACTAATCTGCAGTGCCAAAGCCCTGCGCACATTGGGATTTGGACTGGCTTCGGTAGTACTTGGACTATATCTACTGGAAAGAGGCTTTTCAAAGACCGAGGTTGGAGTTCTACTTTCCGCGACCTTAATACAAGATGCCGTTCTTACCACTGCATTCTCAGCTCTTGCATCTAAATACAACAACCGCCACATTCTGTTTTTATCCTGCGCGCTGATGTTTTTCGGCGCGCTCTTAATTGCCTTTTCACAGGATAAGTGGATTCTTGCTATCGCTGTAGTTTGCGGAATTATCAGTCCCGCAGGTTTTGAAGGCGGTCCGTTTGCCGCAATCGAGCAGAGTATCCTCTCAAGAGCACAACGAACGGAAGAACTGACAAAGGTGCTCTCAGTCTATAACATGGTTGGTTTTGGTGGAGCTGCATTGGGCGCACTCCTGGCCGGGTCTCTCGTGGCTGCTTTCAGTTCATTTTCGAAGTTGGAAGCTTATCAATTTGTTCTGGTAGCTTATGCCTTATGCACTCCTGTCATCCTCCTTCTATATGGAATGCTAAAAATCGCTCCTTTAGAATCCGCAGAAAAGATGAAAGAGCCAGATCCAAGGTCGATGAATTCATCAAGCAACGACAGCAATTACCGGAAGTCGTGGATCTGGCAGTTAGCAGGATTACAGAGTCTTGACGCCTTTGGAGGTGGCTTTGTAGTGCAGTCTATGCTGACTCTATGGTTCTACCAGCAGTATCAACTGGATGCGGCTTTCTTGGGTAGCCTGTTCTTCTGGTGCAACATTATAGCCGCGTTGTCATTTACGCTAGCACCTTGGATAACAAGACGCATTGGTCTTCTACGCACGATGGTATTCACACACTTACCATGCAGTCTTACATTATGCTTGCTTCCATTTCTCCCATCAAAAGAGTGGGCGGCCGCGCTCCTGATCGCACGGAGTTTTTTCTCGTCGATGGATATTCCGGTTCGACAAGCCTACGCTATGTTGCTCGTTCCAGCGAGGGATCGCGCATTTGCATCCGGCTTAACCAGCTCCTCGCGCGCTGTTGCTCAGTCTATCTCGCCATCATTGAGTGGATTTCTGATGCAGCACTTTTTCCTGGCAAGTCCATTGATATGTGCCGGGCTTGCAAAAAGTGTTTATGACATTCTGTTGTATATGTCATTTAGAAACATTCCACTTGAAGGCTTGGGTCAGCACGAGAATTCCGAGCTTTCTGCTACGTCACAGACAGATCCCGAGCTTCTAGCAAGTACAGGGAATCGAACATGAGCGCACAATTCCAACTTGAAGAATCAATGGCTAGCGAGCTTGAGAACACCACAGAGGCAAGGCGACCCAAGCATCCACCGCTGATCAAGAAGCATGCGTTTCAGCTTCACAGATACATCGGACTGGTCGCAGGATTGTACTTAACGACAATGAGCCTGAGCGGTACAACGCTTGTATTTCACGATGAGATTCAAGCGTGGTTATGCCCAGAGACCCCTCCAATTCAAGGAACAAAGCGGGCATCGCTGGACCTTATCTTTAGCAATTGCAGAAAGCAGTTTCCTCAATTCACATTTTCAAACTTGATAGCAGATCCAGAGAATCACCCAACATTAGTCTTCGGAAGCGATTCGAGCGGTCACAAAATCACCTGCGAAACGAATCCATTCACAGGCGATTTCATACAAATCAGAAATGAGAATCAAGTTCTCAAATTCATTAGCGATCTTCACTTCAATCTTTTAAACGGCGGCAATGGTCGAACAGCAAATGGCATTGGTGCGCTGCTGCTGCTTACACTCAGCGTGACGGGCTTGCTCGTATGGTGGCGCGGGTTTGCACCTGCAAAGTCAACACTTCATCTGCTGCCGGCCAAATCAAAAATCTCTGCGAAAACACGTGTCAACGTGATTCTGACAAGGAACCTGCATGCAGCCGTCGGCGTTTGCTGTGCTCCCTTTCTCCTGACCTGGAGCATCAGTGGCTTTTACTTTGGTTTTCCTTCCTTCGCCGAGCGCGCTGTCAACCTTGTACTTCCAGTGTCGTCGCAAAGAAAATCTGATGAGGACTCAATTGGAAATGCATCGCAGAACTCAGGACCGAACGTACTGACGGCCGATCTAATTGTGCAAAACGCCAAAGATGCTGCGCCTGAATTCGATTTTGTATCGCGCATCTCCATGCCAGACAAGAAAAAGAAAAACATTCGAGTATGGCTTCTCAAAACAAGAACCAATAAAGGAGAAGCCAAGGAGAAAGAAAACTGCCAGGTATTTCTTGATCCGCATTCCGGTTCGGTCCTGGCGGTTTCAAGATCAGAAAAAACTCCAGCTGGGGATCTTTTCCTGCAAACATTGACCAAACTGCATTTCGGAAGCATTGGCGGAACGACTACGAAATGCCTCTGGGTTCTGGCAGGACTAACACCGGCTTTGATGTCGATTACGGGCTTGATGATCTTTATACAAAAGAGCCGCAGTAAAAAGCGCCTGAAACGAAATCAAAAATTGCATATCTGATTCGGGCAACTTGATCAATTACTTCGCCAGATAAGAGCTGCGCAAATCCTTCAGCTCAGAATCATTTGGCGCGCCTTTCAATAAGGTATCGATTTCAGCAACGGCTGCATCCTTGTTGCCTTTGTTGCTTAGAACTTCAGCGTAGGCTTTGCGTGCATCTGAGTTGTCCGAACGCAACTGCAAGGCTCTTTCAAGCTCCGCTGCCGCAGCGTCATTATCGCCTTTTTTTAACAACGCTTCGCCGAGCTTTTGATGAGCTTCGTCATTGTCCGGATCAGAGCGGGCAATGTATCGATATTCATCCAGGGCAGCGTCGATTTGACCCGAGGCCAACCCTGCATCAGCCAAAGCTCTGTGTGCAGCCAGTTCATCAGGAGCTAACTCGACTGCTATTCTTGCATGTGTAATCGCTTCATCATATTTTTTCAAATGGGTCAGCGAACGCGCTATCGCATATTGAGCAATTATATTTTTGGGATCCTGCTCCAGGGCTTTGCTTAACACCTCGGCTGCTTCGTCGTACTTTCCAAGCTCGTTTAAGACTACTCCAAGATTGTTCAGGGCAGTAGAACTCTTGGGTTCACGCTTTAAAGCTTCCCTGTACTCGGCTGCAGCATGTTCATAATCCTTGGCAGCAAAATATTGGTTGCCTGAGATCAAGCAATCAGCAGCTGTTCGTATATCGCCACAAGCGCTAAGTGATATCGCTAAAAAGGCGACAGCAAAAAGTAACCTCGGAGTATGTCTCTTTAGGAAGTAATGCTTTCTAAATTTCGCCAGATTTACTTGCATCTGGGAGATCCCCAAAAAGAGCTCGCAGGCTCTGAACCGAATTTTAGCACGTGCCTTGAGCTGAGACTACTTCGGTCTTTTCCTGAGCTTTGTTCGGTCTAAACTCTACTTGCAATTCTTTTAACTGTTCGGCTGACGCCATAGATGGTGCTGAAGTCATCAGACAAGTACCTGACTGCGTTTTCGGAAATGCAATTACGTCTCGTATGGATTTGCAACCAGCAAGCAGCATGACGAGGCGGTCTAGTCCCAGCGCCAAGCCGCCATGGGGTGGTGCTCCAGATTCCAGAGCGTCAAGCAAGAATCCAAATTTGTCGCGAGCGGCTTCTGCAGTCAATCCGATTACAGAAAACGCTTTCTCTTGCACTTCTTTGGAGTGAATTCTGATTGAGCCGCCGCCGATTTCGACGCCGTTATAAATGATGTCATAAGCCCTTGCCTTGCAAGCTTCAGGGTCTGTTTCCAGAAGTGGAATGTCTTCCAAACGCGGACTTGTGAATGGATGATTCACAGCGACAAGCCGCCCTTCATTGTCATCGTATTCAAATGCAGGGAAATCTGTGAGCCACAAGAGCTTGTGCTGGGTCTCATCGATTAGCTTCAAATCTTCGGCGATCTTCAGGCGAAGCCGTCCAAGGACGTTTGCAACCGCCTTCTTCTTATCGGCCATCAAAAGAATCATGTCGCCATCAGCCGCAGACGCGAGTTTCTTGATCAACTGCACATCTTCGTCACTTAGATCTTTGTGAATTCCGGAACTACGCATTCCCTCGGCGGAGAACGCAAGCCAGGCAAGTCCCTTGGCGCCAGCTGATTTTGCAAAAGCCGTCCACAAATCGATTTGTTTTCTTGAAATGCTTGCCGCGCCGCCTGTGATAGTCAAACACTTGAGTTGACCACCGTCATCTACAGGTTGCTTGAAAAAGCTGAGCTTACAATTTTGGGCGAACTGGCTGAGATCCTTTATCTCGAGTTCAAAGCGCAAATCAGGCTTGTCAGAGCCGTACCGCTCCATCGCCTCATCATATGTCATTCGCGGATAAGGCGCCGGCACGTCGATTCCGGCACATTTGAAAGACGCCATTACTACGCCCTCGGTAACTGAGATCACATCTTCTTCGTCGGGAAAAGAAAGCTCAATATCGACCTGGGTAAATTCCGGCTGCCTGTCTGCACGCAAGTCTTCATCCCGGAAACAGCGCGCAATTTGATAATAGCGGTCAACACCACTGATCATCAATGTTTGTTTGAATAATTGCGGCGATTGCGGCAGCGCATACCAATCACCAGGATTCAAACGGCTTGGCACCAAGAAGTCGCGAGCCCCCTCCGGCGTCGCCTTGGTCAGGATCGGCGTCTCGACCTCGATGAAGCCGCGCGAATTCAAATAATTCCGAATCGCAAATGCGATGTCGTGCCTTAGAACTAAGTTCTTGTGCATTTCATCTCGGCGCAAATCGAGATACCTATATTTCAGGCGCAAAGACTCATCTACCTTTGCACCTTCGCTAAGCTGGAACGGCAGCGGTTTTGAAGTGTTGAGCAGATCAATTCGATCAGGATAAATTTCCAGCGCACCAGTGCTCGTGCCTTTTTCGCTGCCACTGGGACGCTTGCTTACTTTACCTGAAATGATGATTACGTATTCAGAGCGCAGTGCGGAGAACTTCTCATGCACGTCCTTATTTCGATTCGGGTCGGAGACAAGCTGTATCCTACCGGACGGATCGCGCAGCTCGACGAAAATCATGCCGCCCAGATCTCGCCTAACATCAACCCATCCAGCCAGGCAGACCTCGGTGCCCTCGTCTGCTACGGTCAGCTTCCCGGCGTAATGGGTTCTCTTCAAAGGCTTGCTCACGACACTCTCCTGCATGAAATATTACCGAGCCGACTCTCTGAGGATTCGACCAATCAAGAATCGGGAATTTTATATTGTATCTCAGGCTCCAGTCCCGCCCCCCGTGGTCAGAAGTGTTGTAAACTGGAGTTAGTCCAAGGACCACAAATTACTATTTTTACCCTTACTTACTAGGTTTTACGGATCTCTAAAGATGTCACAGTTTATTCCCCCGGAGCTACAAGATCCACTGCAAATAGCCGGTGGCGTTGTCCTGATGTGCTTAGGCGTATCTTATGCCTACAAGTTCTTCCAGGCCTCTGTCATGGGCAAATACATTTATTGGGATGGATTGCGCCCATTCGGATGGATGTTTGCGCCGTTTACGATTCTAATCACCCCGCTCTTGGTTCATGGAAAACCAACAGATAAGAACCTGATTAGAGAAAAGACGGCAGGCTGGGTTCACCTTTTTTGGGGACCAGCTTTCTTCCTGGCTAGCCTCATGTGCCTCGTATCAGGTGCCGACCTTGCCCATTTACAAGGTAGCCAAGCCATGAACTATGTGGTTACTTGCGGCAACCACCCTGGCATTCCACCAGCGATTACCTACCATCCGCCATTCACATACAAATTCCCCCTCTTGAAAAAGGCTGGGAAGAAAGTATTTCGGATTCTCACCGCCGATATCAAAACTGATAAATCCAAGAGTATCAATGCTCTTGAGAGAAAAGGCGTCAACGTAGAAGCCTACTCGAAAACCCAATGGGATCAGGATGAGGACGAAGACGAATAATTTCGTCCATCCGCATTGCTGATGCGCCCGTTCACGAGCCGTAACATAAGGTAGCTTCAATCTAGGAGCTTGAAATGCCCTGGCCAAAGAACCCAGATCCCGGCCGGTCTGCTTGGCACAGGGTTTCTGAGTTTGCGCCGCAAACTGAAGATTGCCTGAAGAAGCCGATCAGATGAAATGCTCAAAAAGCTTACCGGCTCCAGCGGCTTTTGAATTTGCCCCATACTGTGAGATGATAGCCTTAATCGATATGTATATTATTTGTTCCTGCCACCTGTAGGAGGGATTTCATTGTCCGAGGTTAGAGTAGCGGAAGGCGAAAGCATCGAAGCCGCGTTGAAGCGTTTTAAGAAGAAAATCCAGAAAGCCGGCATCCTTTCTGAAATCAAGCGGCGTGAACGCTATGAGAAGCCAAGCGTTAAACGTAAGCGCAAGGCTGAAGCCGCTCGCAAGCGCAGATCGTAGTCCGGATCCGCATCCCAGACATTGAAAATTAGCCGCCCTAACGCAAAGTCGTCGGGGCGGCGGTTTAGCTAGAAGAACTCCCTCCAGGCGAAACTATAAGTCTTCGCCTTGTAGTCAGCAATCGGCATCTTGTCAGCGCTGGCGCCCCAGATAAGCAAACACTTCTCTCCATTTGTAATGATGGTGATTGTGCCGGGATCCTCTTGCCAATTCTCGGGAGGCTTTTTCTCCCAGTCCTGACGTTTCTTGTTCGTCAACGTGGCATCGAGAACGAATTTCACTTTGGGCGGCGGAATTTTACTCAAATCATCCTTATATGGATATTCATCTATAAAGGGATTCGCTTTGAGTATTTTGCTTTGCAAATACTCTCGCGCCTCATCTTGTTCAGTTCCTGGTTCAGGCCAGTGATCGTAGCGTTGCTTGAATTTGACGAGCCAGTCTGCGCAGTCTTCCATTTTAGTGAGAAGCTTCTGATCAGCCTCAGAGCGCATAGCCAGGGCACGCTTATAAAGCTCAATCTGCATTGCATTAAGGGGTGATTGTGCGGCCGCAGGAGCGCCGAGGCTGACACCCAGAAAGAAACTGAGAATCAGGACTCTCAAGCTTCCTGCGTTTCTTGTGATTTTGGCCCGGAGTACGTGTTTGAGCATGCCAGGATTCTAGCATCTAAGCTGCGATCGCAAGATTTGGATCGCTTCAACTAACAGACAACTATTGCCCTGCTGTTTGCGAGCTTGCCGGCTTATCCAAGGATTTGAAGCGCATTTTATAGCTGTACATTTTGGCGCTGCTGACGTTGTTTCTAAACGAGGCGCTCGCATCACGGCTCCACAGCGTAACCGTGTTTGGAATACTTACAAACACTGCTAAAATATTTGGAAAAGTAGCCGGAATCATTTTTGTATAAACGGTCTGAATCCAGCTTGCTTCCTGGAATGGCGACTGCGATCTTGCCGGCGCTAAGTCGGTAAGCATGACAGGTGTTGATTGCCAGCTGGATGTGCGCACTTCGGCCATAAACGGTTCTAACGATTCCATCAGATTTGCGCCTTTTGGATCAACGGCGGGATCAAGTCCCACAGCATTGATCCCAACCCAATCTAGCACCCCCTCGCCTGGCCAATAGTATTCAAGCTTGTTCCAGGCCTGGTTCCCAGCGGCTTGCTCTCCGGCATATTTACCTGCATTCTTATTGGCGTGGAAAGCTCCCGCCGACGAAAACAGCCCGACGGAGCTGCCACCAGATTCGGTGACAACTTTCGACAGGCGCTTCCATGCATCTCGTACGCGCTCCGGCCCATCTGGAATCTGCGCATCACCATATTGATTAGACAAATCCGGTGGAAGCGTTTTTGCAGATACAAAGGCGCCCTTCTCAAGCTTCTTCTTGAGCTCTTCCTGCAATTTATCGCCAGAAAGATCTTTCAGCTTGGGGTCCATTAAGCTGTAGTACGGAGTTTTGCCATCTGCACCAAATGAATTAGCGGCAGCATCGCGATCAAAATCCTTCAGCAGACCCAAAAGAACTGGCGTTTTATCCGGTCCCAACTGACTCACATTTGTTTTGAAATAATCATCCAATTTGCCAGCAGCAATGTCAGCGACCGTGTGATATTCGCCTTTTGCTTCTTTGCCCGTTGCATCTTTGAGATCATTCTTGGCCTTATTATCTACGACGCGCAAAAGGATGGCGGGAAGGCGCCCGTCGAGAATTCGCGATTTCGCCCACAAGGTCAAAGGCGGGCTGAACGGCAGACCAAGCGAGCTGCTGTTGCACTCGCTTAGATTCACAAGTTTGCCGTCCGAATCCTGAATAATGTGCTCCGCCAATTCCAGCTCCAGAGGGCGCCCACCAGCCTCATCTATCAATGCGATCGAACGTCTATCATTCGTCAAATACATTTCTTCGTGCGGCGCTGTTCCCAGATAGACCAGCTTGGGAACATGAGCAAGCTTCTTATTTTTGCACGAATCGAGGAGTTGACTTCTTCCGTATGCAATATCGCCGGCGCGCTCTGCGAGCCCTTCCATGCGCTCCAACTCGGAGGCGATTTTGTCCTTATCCCAAAGTCCGACAGCGGTGTAGCGCACAAACTTATCATGGGCGTGCATCAAGCGGTCCAAGTCTTTGCTGAATATCAAATCGTCCATTTTGTCGCAAAGCTTTTTGTAGCGCTCTTGAAGCGGCGCCAGTTCATCAGCAGCCGGCGACTTATGATCGCGCCCGACCGCCTCCAAGAAATCCAGATCTAGCTTCAGCCTTTGCTCGGCATCACTTCCGGCGGTAAAGGCAACTTTGTCTAACTCGGCTTGCAGACGACGCGTCATGGGTGAATCAGGATTCGACTGTTTTTGTTTGTCGAGAAAAGCTTGTGCTTTCGTCATTAAATCTTGAGCCCGTGCATCCTTCTTGTAAAAGGAAGCGAGTTTATCCGTGCGCAATTCGTCAATGGTCGTCGGTGTTGCAGGGAGTGCATTCACTCCAGGCGTGGCAGAGAGCTGGAATGCAACAAGACCCAGTGTCAACGACAGAAACAAGCGCTTTTTCATCTACAAATCCTCACGCAACCCAAGCTAGATGTGCCACCGATCGCGGCGCATTATGTTCGCATTTTGGCATTGTTTCCGAATATATTGCAGCAAAACCAAAACCCGACCCCGCTTCGCCGACTGAAGAAAACATCAGTGCCAAATCAGTGGTGGAGGGGAGACGGGCGAAACTACAAGTGCTCGGCACCAGCCGAGGAGGCGAGAGCCCTGCGAGCCTCCGGATGCCGGCGCTCCCAGGACGAACCAAATCAGACGAGCGAATCGCTTCGAAAGCTCGAAGCCGGCAGGATGCTGGCGCTCCCGGGATCGAACCAAATTAGACGAGCGAATCGCTTTCGAAAGCTCGAAGCCGGCAGGATGCCGGCGCTCCCGGGATCGAACCAAATTAGACGAGCGAATCGCTTCGAAAGCTCGAAGCCGGCAGGATGCCGGCGCTCCCGGGATCGAACCAAATTAGACGAGCGAATCGCTTTCGAAAGCTCGAAGCCGGCAGGATGCCCAATACCATTAATTTAGCCCACTTTTAAACCATACCAAAAGATCTCATACCAAGCGCATT
>JAIEQI010000112.1 GCA_019747875.1 Candidatus Obscuribacterales bacterium | reverse complement strand
CACAACCACAGCAAGGTGGATTCGCACAACCACAGCAAGGTGGATTCGCACAACCACAGCAAGGTGGATTCGCACAAGCACAGCAAGGTGGAGCAGGACCGCAAGCTAGACCACCGCAAGGTGCACCGGGAATGGCACAACAAGCAAACTTGGGTCAATCTCAACAAAATCCTTATGGGCAATCTCAGCCAGCCTATCCACAGCAAACTGCGCCTGGTCAGCCTCAACAAGGGCAAGCCGGATCTCGACCAATGCCCAGTCCGCAGCCATACCAGCAGCCATCCCCATCACAAGGTCCGCCTTCCGGCACCTACCCGGCGCATCTGCCCCCGGCGCAAAACCGTCCGCCTGTCGTCGGTCAACCAGGCGCGCAATCACCCCAAAATCAAAGCACAGCACAGGGCGCTTCGTCCCAACAGATGCAGGTCCCACCACAACAGCTCAGCGGAACGACAAACGGCCAATTCGGGCAACCAATCCCCACTTCCCAAAACCAAGCCAACCAGCAAGCGCAAGACCCTGGAGCAGCAGGGGTTCCAGGACCAAGACAAAGTTCAAAATTAGGAGCGCCAGTGCAAAGTGGTCAATTCGGACCACAAGGTTTTCAGCCAACAAATCAACAAGCACCAAGCGGTCAGCTTCCGGCATCCAGCGGACAACACAGCGCTTATGTACCTAATAACGCGCAGGTTCGCCCTCAAAATATTCGTCCTGAAAATGTACAGGCACCGACTGCAGCAAGTTCCGCACCGGACTCACTCGACCCAACAATCGCAAAGAGAAAGAGAACGACAAGAACCACAAAGAAAAATCGCGTCACAAGGGCATGGAAGTGGGGGGATGAAACAGCCGAAGAAGAACAAGAGCAAATGCATTCATATGGTCCGCTTTACGGCTGGTCGACCGATGTCAGCCAAGAAAAACTTAGCCCACTGGTCGAATCAATTAAGAATTCAGGCAGCGACTCTGTCGCGCCGGACAGTCAGATGGGGAAACTCATCAAATCGCTTTCGATAAAACAAGTGGCTTCAGAACTCTCCGAGTTGGCACCACGGGTAGAACCAATACTAGAACAGCACAGCGATCTATTTCATGAGCTACTGGAGCTCTGCCGAGCAGGTGAGAAAGGGAAGGTGCCCCCAGAGTCACTCGCCAAAATGTTCGAACAAATGAATAGAATGTTTGACGCGAACATCCAAGATACCAGAAAGAGTTTATGCTTCGCTGGCTTTGTGCGTGCCGCAGCCCGTGCGCAGAAGAACGTCAGTGAAGAAAGTGAAACACGCAAAACAGAGCATTTACTTATGAAGAGTCATCCGGACAAAGCCGCTGAAATCATGTACAACATGGTTACAGCAGTGCGAAATGGTGATCTCGATGTCGCCGTAAAAGCATTCCGATTCGATAAGCAAAAACTGAGCAAACCAGTCATTTTTCCTCGCGAATGCTTAGACCTGGACAAACTACCACGCGCACACGAACCAAAGTCAAGCATCTACATCTCTACACTTTACGATCTGCTTATCATCAACGCGTTACTGCAGGACTCAGACCCAGCGGCACGATGTGTTTTGCGTCAAGGAAAATTCGAAGTTTACAGGATGATAGAACAACAAGATTCGAGAGGAAACAAGCGAATCGCACCTTCCAGTACGGTGACTTTCCCAGGCGTAAATTATGAAGACGTGCAATGGATTAACAAACAATTTGCAGGAATAAAACCTCCTACCAGAGCAATCCAAAAACCGCCATCTATAGGCATTTAACGCGCTGTGATAGATTCTCCGAACAGTCAGTACAGGACCCCTCAAACAATTGAATTCAACAGCCGAAGATTTTTCTGTCACCATCGCTGATGCAACTCTGATGGTTCAGCGCATCAGCCTGTCGCCAGGCGAGCCACGTGCAAGCATAATCTTCTTGCATGATTCGCTAGGAAGTATTAAACTCTGGCGTCATTTCCCAGCCGAATTAGCTAGGGCAACAAAATGCGACGCTGTTATCTACGAGCGACAAGGATACGGCGGATCAAGTCCATTTTCTAAGCCTCGCAGCCAGAGTTATTTAGAAGAAGAAGGAGAGACGCTCTTGCGGCTCATCGAGATTCTCAAACTGCCCAGAACCATTTTGTTTGGGCACAGCGATGGTGGCAGCATTGCTCTTTTTGCTGCGGCACTAGCTCCAGAAAAAATTGCCGCAGTAATCACAGAGGGCGCACACGTATTTGTCGAAGAAATAACTCTTGAAGGTATAAGACAGGCAGAGAAAGATTATCTTGAGCGGGATCTTGCCGTGAGATTGCGCAAATACCATGGCGACAACACCCAAGGTGTATTCGACGCATGGGTGAAAACATGGCTATCACCCGAATTTCGAAGCTGGAATATGCAAGCCGTACTACCAAAAGTCCGCTGCCCCGTTTTAGTAATTCAAGGTGAAAATGACGAATTCGGAACGAGCAAACAAGTTGATACAATCGTCGAGAACGTTTCTGGAATAGCGGAGAAGTTCATGGTTCCTGATGTGAGCCACACACCTCACCGTGATGCTGCGTCATCTGTGCTTCAATGTTGCAGCATGTTCATTTCGCAAGTACTGGAATCATAACTCAAGTCAGTCGGCTTCCATAAACTTCGAGGCGATGTATTTTCTTACAGCCTGGTGATTCTCTTCTTTGAAAAAATCTTTGTACTTCTCAATTAGATCGGGACGATTGTTTACTTCTCGCCATCGCATTTCATCAATCCAGATGCGATCCATGAATGGAGTGATCAACCGCACCATCCGATCCGGATCACATGGAAGTAACGGCGAAAGTGAGCCATAAACCTTGATACCATTCTCGTGTAGCTTCGCTGCAAGTTCGAGGCGCCGCTTGATGCTTGGCGCAGATGGCTCGAATTCGCGCCGCACAGAGTCATCATCAGTAGGGAAACTCAGACCAACCTGCAGTTTGTCACCGAAGGATTTCAGCAATTCAATATCCTGCAAAATTAGATGACTGCGCGTATGCATTGTGACGCGCGATGGTTGGTAATTCTTGAGCTGCTGCAAACAACGCCGGCTAAGCCGGTACTTCAATTCAATATATTGGTAAGGATCTGTCGCCGAACTAAAGAAGATGCGACTTCCAAAGACTTTCAGGCGGTCCCGCTGAAGGAGCTCCGGCGCATTCATCTTGACGTTTACCCACGACCCCCACTCGTCGGGCTGGTGGTCCCGATTTGGAAATTTAGGCACGTAACAGTAGGAGCAGCCAAATCCACAACCGGCATATGGGTTCAAGGAAAAATCATAGTACTTGGCAAGGGACCCCACGTCCTGGGGCGTAAGTATAGTCTTGGACTGAATTTCCCGGATTTGAAGTCTCATTAGCAAGTTTCTTGCGTACCAGTCGTATGTATGGTATTCTATCAGATAGGGAAATGGATCACACACACACAAGTTCCTCCCTCTAGCGGGCAGCGGCGGAAGCAGCAAGCCCGCTTGTTCTTTTCGGCAAGTTGCCTGAGAAAACACTCAATTCAACTTCCAGCGGCCCCCACTGAGTGTTCTTTCAGGCAAGCCGCCAGTTATGGAACTGTTCTATTCAACGATTAGCAAAGAGATTGGCGGAATACAATTTCGGTATATTCGAAAAACGAGGAAAAGCAATGGTACCGCATCCAGTATCACAAATAAGCACTAGCGACGCTAAGCAAAATAGCTCAGACGAGACCAGTTTACAAGCGCCAGAAGCTTCATACAAAGATTCGGTTTGTCAGGAAAATCAAGCGGGTAAAATTTTCAAAGAATCCCAAAACACCCAAAGATTCCAAGAAGGGGAGGTCCGCTTAATGAGCCCGTCCACCAAAGATCACCAGCACGGCGTCTTGCACGAACTACATGAACGCGTCGAGAAATTCGGCACACGCGATGCTCTACGAATTAAAGAAGGATCCGAGTGGAAGGCTCTGACCTATAAGGAATTGTCAGAGAAAGTACGCAAGTTAAGCTCCTATCTCATTGAACAAGGACTAAAATCCGGAGACCGTATCGCAATATTGTGCGAAAGCCGTCCGGAGTGGGCAGTTGCTTTTTTCGGAGCTGTGAGAGCCGGTGCCACAATAGTGCCGCTAGACATCAAACTTACAGAAACCGAGCTCACCTCCATTTTGTCCGATTGCAATCCATCATTGCTATTCAGTGATACAAAACATCTGGAACTGGCGAAGAAACTTCCACAAAAAGTCACTTCAATCAAGAACATCCATGTCGTCGAAGACGGGAAAGGTGACAAATATACCCCGTCGATAGACCAGTTAGAACCCAAGACAATCGAGACTGGCATCAATCGAGAACTCGACGAAGTTGCACTGATTGTCTACACCTCTGGCACGACGGGTAGCCCAAAAGGCGTGATGACCAGTTACGGAAATTTGATGTTCCAAACCAGTCGCTTCCAAAAGATGGTTGATCTAAGCGAGGAAGACCGCTTCCTTTCCATCCTTCCGCTTAACCACTTACTTGAGCTGACCGGCGGATTTCTTGGGCTTCTCAACCTGGGTGCTACAGTGATCTTTTGCCATTCGCTTTTTCCACAAGAGATTATGCGAAACTTGAAAGAGCAAAGAATCACGGGTATGGTGGCAGTGCCACTTTTCTTCAAATCCTTAAAAGGCGGTATTGAACGCGAGATTCGCAAGAAGGGTGAAGACGCCGTCAAAATGTTTGAAGGTGGATTGGCAAAGGCTCAATCACTCAGCATTGAAGATCGACGCAAGATGTTTGCACCTATCCTGGAAGAACTTGGCGGCAGTTTAAGAGTGCTCATCTCTGGCGGTGCGCCATTGGAAGTTGAAGTCGCAAACTTTTTCGAATCACTCGGAATTCGCATGCTGCAGGGCTATGGGCTTACAGAAACGAGCCCGGTAATTTCAGGCAATACAATCCACAAAAACAGGCTGGGTTCTGTCGGTCCGGCACTGGATGGGGTTGAGGTAAAAATCGACAAAAAGAATCCAGAAGATACCGAAGGTGAAATTCTCACGCGCGGTCCGCACATAATGATGGGCTACCATCACCGTGAGGATCTGACGAAAGAAATCATTGACGAAGAAGGATGGCTACATACGGGTGATTTGGGTCATCTGGACGAAGATGGATTCCTCTTCATCACAGGCCGAATCAAGAATATGATCGTGCTAGGCGGTGGCAAAAAGATTTTCCCAGAAGAAGTCGAGGCTGCTTTCGGCGATGCAAAAACGGTGAAAGAGCTTTGCGTGCTCGGGAAGAAATCCAAGGAAGGCGGCTTGAAAGGCGGCACAGAGGAAGTCTGCGTCGTGGCCGTCCCTGCAGACAGCCTCATTCACGATCACAAAGATGATCCGCAAGCGGTAAAAGCCGCCATCAAAAAGGAGCTGGACGAACTGGCACAGCACCTGGCTGTTTACAAACGTCCAACAAGCACCTACATCAACTATGAAGAACTTCCAAAAACCGCCACCCGAAAAGTAAAACGGCAACTCGTGCTTGAGTGGCTCGATAAGCACGGAGATGGATAAATCGAATGGACCGAGGTGTTCTTATACTTCTTTGTTTGAACTTCGTTTACATAGCCCTCCTGCCGGTGATTTTTTTCAAAAAAGATGGAGGGTTTAACTGGAAATGGTTCTTTACGGCGCTCCCCTTCGGTGTTTGCCCGCTATCATTGATCGCGTCATACTACGGTTACTTGCCGCGACTGACAGGTACAAATACACCCTGGGGTAGCTTCTCGGATACCGTGTCCATTGTGTTATCGGTAGCCTCGATTTCGCTGATCTCTTACACGCTTGGCACGCACAAGATTCCGATAGCACTTTGGCATCAGGAGAATGATGCACCACAGTCGATCGTCACATTCGGCGCTTACAAATGGGTGCGGCATCCGTTTTACGCGTCATTCATCATCTGCTTCGTGGCTGCGTTCGTTTATGCACCACAGATAGTGACAATCGCCTGTTTGATCTACGGACTAATTTGCTTGAATATGACAGCTGACAGGGAAGAGAAACGGCTATGTCAGTCTGATTTTGGGAAAGAGTACGAAGCGTACATGAATCGCACTGGCAGATTTTTGCCAAAATTCGTTGACAAAGCGAGTTAAACGTGACAGCGGCGTACATCAATGAATTGAGTTATTCTCTGGGCGATCTTAACTACTCGCTGGAGGAATCGTCAGCGCAGGGGCGATTGCTTTCGAGCATTCAAGCATTGAAAGACTCTGGCTTTCGCAATCATCGCATTTGCTCAATGGAGAAATCGGCATATGATTTGGCCCACGAATGTGTTGGAAAACTCCAGCAAAATCTTTCAGAAATAGGGGCTATTTTGTATGCAACTTGCTTGCCATATAACGCAAACATGGGTAGCGTAGAAAAGTTCCACGAAACGCGTGACGTAAAGCACTTGATGGATTATCCAGGTAGTCATCTGCAATCAGATTTCGGAATGGACAAAGCAACTGTTTTCGGCATCAATCAACAAGCCTGCACCAGCCTTCTGGGCTCGCTACGATTCGCCAAAATGCTTTTGTCCGACGATGAAACAATCGATTCGGTGCTGTGCTTGACTGCAGACCGTTTCCCACATGGAGCTTGCTACGAACAGTCTTACAACTTGATCTCAGATGGAGCCGCCGCTGCGATCGTTAGCAGAGAGGCGAACGGTTTTAAGATTATCGCTGCACACGGCATCACAAATGGAGGGCTGGCGCAAGCAAATGATGAAGAGGCGGCAGGAACTTATTTTGTTTATTCTCACCGCTTAATTCAAGAGACTCTGTCAAAAGCAAAGCTGACTCTAGATCAAATAACCTGGATAGTTCCGCAGAATATGAACATAAAGGCGTGGCAAATTCTTTCTCGCCTGTTGCGGTTTAGTGAGGAGAAGATCTATGCACCGAGCCGGCCGGAAGTAGGCCACGTAATCAGTGGTGACAACATAATAAACCTGGACAGGCTGGCAAAAGACAATGTGCTCAAGTCTGGGGATCTGATTCTGCTAATCATGGCAGGCTACGGCATGAACTGGCAATGTACGATTGTGGAGAAGTGCTGATGGCGTCCATAGTTGAACTTGCAAAACGATTGTGTGAGGTGTCAGAGAAGAGTTATCTCAATCCGTACACTTATATAACCTGGCAAGAATCCATGCCGAAAGAGCAGTGGTTTATGTCACCAGAGCTCATTTCAATCTACGGCACAAGTGAGTATGACAAGCTTGACTTGAAGCAGAAGCAGATACTTAGCTTCTACGAATCTGTTAATTTCTTCAGCCTCAACATCCACGGTGAGAAGTCTCTAGTCGAGGGCATTGCACACAGACTGTATTCAAAAGAGCTGAAAGACCTGGCACCATATCTGCATCATTTTCTCGACGAAGAAAACAAACATATGATCTATTTCGGAGGATTTTGCCAGCGTTATGCCGGCAAGGTCTACCGGAATCGCAAGCTTGAAATTCCTCGCGAGTATGCCAAGGGAGAAGAAGACTTTCTATTCTTTGCTCGGATCTTAATTTTCGAGGAGCTGGTTGATTTCTACAACATCAGAATGTCAACGGATGAGACGCTCGAAGCAATTACACGTCAAATCAATCTGGTTCATCATCTGGAAGAAGCTCGCCATCTCGTTTTCGGAAGGCAGATTGTGGAATATCTTTTCGAAAAATACTCACCCTCTTGGTCAGAGAAGGTTCGACGGAACATCCAGGAATACCTCGCCGCTTATATCGTCACGACATGGAAAGAATACTACAACCCAGATGTCTATACTGATGCAGGGTTGCCCGAGCCCTATGACTTAGTTGAGAGCGCCTGGAATACTGAGTCATGCAGAGCACATCGAAAGAAAGTATCGGCAAAGATAATTGAGTTCTTGAAAGAACGAAACATGATTTTGGAGGAGCCGGTTTTATGAAATCAGAAGCTGAAGTCAAACAAACTTTGCGCGACTGGATAATTAAGGCTGCAGGCGGCAAGATCAGTCAGGAGCAATTGCAGAACGACACCCCTATAATTGAGGAGCGCATAATCACTTCCTTGCAAATCATGGACTTGATTCTTCAATTGGAAAAAATTACAGGAAAGCCACTTGATGTTGAACAACTTAAACCTGGCGTATTTAGAAATATAGACAGCATCTACGAAAACTTTTGTGGCGAGAATGGCGATGAAAACTAAGGGTGAAATCGATTTCGAGAATCTTCAAGGTCTCCATTGGCATAAGATGGGCCAGTCTAGTTTCACGGGAAGCTTGCTTGAGCTGTTCAAAGATCTCGACCAATACTTTCTGCGCTGGGCGGCGAAATGGAAAGCGCAAGAGTATTACTTTCCGCCATTTTTGAGCGCAGCTCAGATGCAAAAGCTGGATTACTTCAAGTCCTTTCCACACCTGATTACAATTCCGGTCGTTCTCGACGATGCACAAGACAATCTGAAAGCCTTCTCTGAAAAAGCTGTCAATCCTCAAGGTAGTATCTTACTAACGCAGCTAAGTGATGTGAGGCAGGTTCTGACCCCAGCGGCCTGCTATCATTTCTACGACGAACTGGAAGGCAGCAACTTGCACCAAGCTAAATTTGTAACGACGCGCTGTGTCTGTTATCGTCGAGAGAAGCAGTACACGCCGCTGCAACGACAGTGGGCGTTCTCAATGCGCGAAATTGTCTGTCTCGGCGGTGCCGAAGAAGTCAAAACTTATCTTGCTGAATTCGAAGATCTGCTGCAGCAGTTCTTCCAAGCTCAGGGGCTGCCAGTAAAGTTTGAATACGCCACAGACCCTTTTTTCAATCCCGCAAGCAATCCAAAGTACCTGATGCAAAAGCTGGATCCGGTAAAGAAAGAAATGATTTACGACGGACAGCTTTCAATTGGATCTCTCAATTTTCATCGTAGTTTCTTCGGAGAGACTTTCTCGATCAAACAGAACGAAACTCCTGTAAATTCTGCCTGCGTCGCTTTCGGACTGGAGCGTTGGATGTATATGATGGTACGGGAACGTGGCATTGCCCCGGAGGCGTGGACACTGTAGATGAGCACAATCCCCGATGATATCCAGGTGCTATTGAAAGACGCGTATGCGGCATTGGATGATGGCGACCTTGATCGAGCCGTCGATCTTGGAGAAGCTTTGCTCACGCGAAGACACGTTCGCGGATTTGAAATCCTGGGGCTCGCGCTTGATCGACAGGGCGACCTGGATGAAGCGTTGGATATCCTGAAGGAAGGAGTTGGCGCCGCTCCGGATGCGTTCCCTTTGTGGGAACTTTTTGGGAATGTGCTATCCAAAAAGCAGATGTTTGAAGAGGCTCAGCAGGCGTATCAGAGAGCTATCGAATGCCCCAACGCCGACGTCGAATCAGTGAAATATAATTTCGCAGTTATGTGGCGCAATGCTGGACACCTCGACCGAGCGCTGACAATCGCAACGCAAATTAGCTCGCCGAAACTGGCAGTAAGAGCTAACACGCTGCGCGTGACGCTTCTCAATAGTATGGGCGAGTATGAAGATTGTGCCTATCTGGCTACAGCCGTCATAAATCAAATCATGTCGCAAGAAGAAATGAGCGACGAGGACATGAAGGATCTGGCACAAACCTATGCCGAACTGGGTAGATCTTATTGGTTGGGCAGAGGCGACAAGCAAAGCGCCTTTGAAAATTCATGGAAGGCTCTAGAGTGGGAGCGTTCCGACCCATCAGCTTTGTGGCTTATCCGAGAGTTGATAGGACGAAAATCGCCAGGCTCCCGCTGGTACAGACTAGACGTCCAGGGCAAGTGGTACTTCCCGCTGGAACAAAATAAGGATGCGCCAAGTTTTTCAGTAAGCTATGACATCGTAGCTGACAATGAGGAAGAAGCACTTATGTTTGCCAAACACTTGGAGCCTCCCGAAATTCGCGACTCAATGTCTGTAATATCTTGCGAAGATCGCGGGCAGCACAGCAATCATATGCAAGGTCTTTATTGGCGAAGCAACTACAATTTCAATATGAACTGAGGTTGAAATGTCTAATTCAATTTTGATTACTGGAGGAAATGGATATCTCGGTCTAAGGCTGGCGCAAGCTTTGTTGCAGCAAACTGATTATTCAGTTCAATTGTGGATCCATTGGAGCACCGACGAGGACCGAAAGGCAAAGAGCGAACCGCTCAACGAAATATTCAAGGAAGCGATCTCCGACGAACGCCTCACCATATGCGGTGGCGAGCTTAGCTCGGAGAAACCTTTTGGCGAGATAGACCCAGCGACAATCAAACAGATCATCCACTCGGCTGCTGTTACACGGTTTACTGTCGAGGAAGATGTCGCAAACAATGTAAATGTCGAAGGCACCAAGAAGATGTTGGACTTCGCTGGTCGCTGCCCTAACTTGGAAGCAATTCAACTTCTCAGCACCGTTTACGCAAGTGGGCTGCGAACAGGCATGGTAAAGGAAGAGATTTTGAGCGCAGGTTCTTTATTCTCGAATCATTATGAAAGGTCGAAGTGGGAGTCGGAATTGCTGGCGTCTCAAAGAAAAGATCTTCCAGTCAATATCATCCGCATATCAACGCTCATCTCCGACGATCCCAGCGGTGTTGTCAGCCAACAAAACGCCTTTCACAACACGCTAAAACTCTTCTATTATGGGCTGCTTTCACTTTTCCCCGGCGAGAAAAACACGCCTCTCTATTTTGTAACTGGTGATTTCGTCGTCGATGCGATCATGGCAATTTTCAACTGCAAGCAAACCGGCAAGATTTATCATGTCTGCCATCGCGCATCCGATACAGCGACTCTGGAACAACTAGTCGATAGCGTCTTCGATACTTTCGGTGCTTATCCCGATTTCAAAGTAAGAAGAGTTATGAAACCACTTTGGGCTGACGTAGAATCATTCCAGCTATTGAACGACGGCATGGGGAGCCTTTCTGGAGGCGTGGTTGCTCAAGCCGTGTCTAGCGTCGCGCCGTTTTCAAGACAGCTATTTGCGGCGAAAGATTTCGACAATTCAAACCTTCGGTCCGTAATGCCAAGCTATTCAGCGCCCGACCCGTTGATGCTCATCAACAACACGGCACGCTATCTGGCAGATACAAAATGGGGGCGGCAAATGCAGCATGTCCACTGAGATACCGCCTCGCAGGCGAGATTCAAGCGAAAGCTTGCAGATGCAACTTGCTGACCTCGCCATCGATCCCCTGGAGTTCGAGGAGTTCTTCTCGAACGGTTTTGGCAGGCCTATCATCCCCTGCATAGTGACGGAGCCGCTGGCACGCGAAGATCTCAGCGAAACTGAAATTATTCAACTGGCGCAGTTCAAGAACGAGAGAAGAAAGCTATCGTGGTTGCGAGGTCGGCGCGCACTAAAAATACTCTTGCGCGATCTTGAATTTGTCGAGCAACATTTTGATTTCAAAATGATCGACACTTCCGCTACATTTTTCCCGCACCCAGCCTTCTCCTTGAGCCACTCACAAGATGTCGCAATAGCAATCGCATGCCTTGCACCCGCATTCGGCGTCGGCATCGATCTGGAATTTGTTCGACCAACAAAACCGCAAATGTCAAAATTCTATTTGCAAGAACACGAACGAACTTGGCTGCAAGATCTCAGCAACGAAGAACGCTCATGCGAACAAATCAGACTTTGGACTGTGAAAGAGGCTGTTTTCAAAAGCGACCTCAATAATTTAGATCGCACCTTGATCAAGTACAGCCTGGCGGACCCACGTGCGGAGACCGGAAAGGCGAGCGTTCCAGAGTATGGCGGGGGAACGCAGGAGATTGAATATAAATCAAAACGATTTGGCAACGCCTGGATAACTATCGCAATCTCTTACGGGGAACAAAATAGTGAGCGAGAAGTTCTTAAGAAAATAGGGGTTGAGGAAGATCGCATCGGTAAGAGCGATGGAGTATCCGAATGACCGAAAAGCTAAAAGAGAATGAGGTTTGGCTTCTGAGTTTTTATAGAACCTCAGAAATTAGCGGTGCTTTGTTCTTCGGCAAACTCTGCAAATCACTTCGACCAGGACCTATTCAACATGACATGACAAAACACTTTTCTGATGAGGCTGTTCACTCATGGTTGTGGACAGATTGCATTGATCGCATGGGTGCAAAACCTCTGAAGCTGGCTGACGCCTATCAAGATCAATACCTTGCGGTTGCTGGAATGCCTGCAAATATGATGGAGATTTTGGCGCTCACACATGTTTTCGAGAAGCGCGTGATCCGGCAATATGCACTTCACAGTCGCGTTCCCGATCTTCACACTGAGATCCACAGCACGCTCAGCAAAATTATGGACGATGAAAAATGGCATTTATCTTGGGTTCACGATGCTCTAGCTAAAATGGAACCTGAATACGGTAAAGACTACATCGAGCAAACAATCAAAAAATTCTGGGACGCCGATCAAGAAGTCTACAAAAGAACGATGAAAGAACACGAAGAACGCGTCCGCGACCTCGGCATTCTCACCCCCGAACCCACAAGTGGGATCTAGTGCAGTTTGTAAAACCCAAAGCCATTTCCCTAATAATAGAGGTTTGTTACAATATGAGCTCCGAAGCAAACTCAGTGAAAGCATGTGCAGTCATGGTTGACGCCGCCGAATTTCGAAAGAAGATTGCCAATATTTTGCGTATCGCGCCCGAGAAGGTTCAGGATGACTGCGCGCTGACAGATCTGGTATCCGATTCCTTTGCGCTGGTGGACATGGTTGTCGAGCTTCAGGAAGATCTCGGAGCGCGGCTGACGCAGGAGAATTTAAGAGACGTCCGAACCGTACGCGATCTCTGGGCGCAAATAGAGCCCCAGTTGCAGAAGTAAGTCCAATTCCACTTAGAAGGCAAACCGCTATTCCTGGTTGAAAAGCTGATTTTATCAACGTGCGTCACACTGCCAAATTCATTCCGTTCTTCGGGGCACAGGCATGTCAAAAACAATTTGGAAGATCTGGACAAGTATGTCCTCATCTGCAATCTAGGCAGCGTTATTTTTTGCCAGGCTCTTTTTTCCAGGTGGCTACTAGCCTCTCTACCTGGCGGCTGCCGAAAAGGTCGTTGTGCTCTTTGTACAATTGTCCGGCTTTTTCCAAGTCGGCAATTGCACCTTTGACGTCACCGAGTGCATGGCGACACTGACCGCCATACTTGTAGGAAACTGCGAGATCATGCCCCCTATCAATCGATGCAGTGAAGTCACTAAGTGCGTCTTGATAGCGATTCTTCAACAAGTACTCCAGACCCCGATCAGCATATGCGGTTGAGTGTTGCGGTTCCAACTGGATCGATTTGCTGAAATCTTCAATTGCTTTGTCGGAATCGCCAATGCGTGAATAAACTAATCCGCGGGCTTCATGCAAGCCAGAGAGAGAGTCTTTGCCGAGTGCAATAGCCTTTGTGTAGTCGAGAATGGAATGGTCCACTTTTCCAATCTCAAGATATGCCTTTGCTCGCAGAGCATACAAACTGGCATCATCTGGACTTATCTCAATTGCCTTTGTCAAATCTTCAATGGCATGGCTGTACGCCGACATGTGCATATAGACGTTCGCTCGCCAACGAAATGCTTCCAAGCTATCCGGCGAACCAGTAATGGCATTCGTAAATTCTTTGATTGCACCAAGATATTCCCCAGCTCTTTCCATTGCCATGCCGCGCTCAACCATCTCGGCGGTCATATCACTCTTGATCTTCATTGATTTTGAGAAGTGCTCGCGCAACTCCCTTGAAGTTCGGGAATCGGGACCAACCGTGTGATCGATCAAACTACTATCCAGTTTTACGGCTGTGTTGAAATCCTTGAGCGCAAGCGCATTCTCCTTCTTCTTTTTGTAATATCTCGCTCGCACCAGATATGCTTTTGCTTGCTCTGGGTCCAGCTTGAGTGCGTGTTCGAGATCTGCAAGTGCGTGCTCGTCTCGTCCTTCGCTCAGATAGACATCGGCCCGATTAATATAAGAGAGCGGAATTTTGGGCTCCATCTCGATTGCTTTATCAAGATCCGCCAATGCATCGTTGCTCTTTCCTAATGCTGCAAAAGCTCTCCCTCGGCATATTAAAACGTGTACTCGATCCGCCTTATCCAGTTCGTAAGCCGTATTGAGATCGACCAGAGCATTTTTGTAATCCTCACCCTCAAGGCGAGCCAGACCTCGTTGCAAAAACAGTTCGCCCTTCTTCGGACTGACGGAAATCGCCTTGCTGAATTCATTTGCGGCGCCCTCAAAATCCCCGTGGGAAAACTTGCCTAATCCAGTAGCAGTGAGACGCGAAACCTCACTTTCCGGGAATTCTTCAACGGTGGCTGGATCCAACGCGGCTGCGAAGGACCCCTCAAATGAAAGAGCCGTTGTGCCGACTGCTAGAGTCACCGCCAGCAGCATGATGTTTTTGTCCAATCCGAACTTAGTCACTTGAGAATTCTCTAAGACTAGCAGGCACATTTTAGCGCCCTGTAAATCCTAGCGGCACTCTTGAAGACTGCTATTTCGCCCGCCCATCGCTTTACAATGCACCGACAGCAAGGCATAGCTTGCGTTTTCGGTTGTATAATTTGATAAGTTGAGAAGCAAACTTTTGGCCAGTCTGCTAAAACAGCTTTATATGTTCCTCACAGTACGGAGGGGGAATGGGAGCCGATCCGAGCCAGAAACACGAGACTGGCAGCATTGAGACGATCGAGTCGAGCCTTTCGGCTGGAGCATTCGGGCGCAACGTCAGTTCGACCCGCCCGCAACCCAGCAAAATGCTCTGGACAGCAATTATAGCTACCGTAGTGGTTATTGCCGGCGTCATGATCTTCATGTTGACGCATCACAAGCCCGCGGAGAAATCCAACGATCCGCTCAGCACAGCAGTGCTTACCGTTAAAACCTCAAAAGCAGAACTCAAGAGCACGCCACGACATCTTTCGGTAAACGGCTCCGTTTCGGCATGGGATCCGCTGGCAATTGGAGCCGAAGTTCAAGGTCTTAGAATCGACAGTATTCGTGTTGAGGAAGGCGACCAGGTAAAGACGGGCCAGGTCCTCGCGACGCTCAACTCTTCGGTATTGCGAGCCCAGCTGGAACAGCAAAAGGCAAGGCTAGCGGCAGATCAGGCCGGATTGAAGAAAGCAATCCAGCCAAACAGGGTTGAGGATCTCAATACATGGCGCGCGGCACTGTCGCAAGCGGAAGCAAATGTCGCGCAAGAGGAAGCAAATCTCTTTCGCGCTAAATCAAACGCTGCAAATTTGCAGGCGCATGCGCACCGATATACGGAATTGCGGAAGGAAGGCGCAGTCAGCCAAATGGAAACCGATAATGCGGTGACCAGCAGCAAAACGGCAAACGCTGACATGGCAGCAGCAGAGAAAAAAGTGGAAGCCATGCGATTTGCATTGAAACAGGCGCGCGAAAAACTATTAATGGCGGAGCGTGGCGGTCGTCACGAAGACATTTTGATTTCGCAAGCTGGAATGCAAGAAACAACCGCAAAAGTCAAACAATTGGAAGCGCAAATCGAACAAACAATTATTCGCGCACCGGACGACGGAAAAATCATCAAGCGTGAGGCGCACTTGGGTGAAATCAGCTCGATCGGCAAAACCATGTTCACAATGGTTCGCGATAATCGGCTAGAGTTGCGAGCTTACATCCCGGAAGCTGACATTGGCAAGCTGCAAGCAGGTCAGCCCGTAGAGATGACCCCGTCTATGCATAACAAGCGCGAGAAGATAATCGGCAGAATTCGCGAAATCAGTCCGTCCGTGGATGAACGCACCCGCCTCGGCATGGTCCGCATCGACATTCCGAACAGCGGACATAAAATCAAGCCAGGATTGTTCTTTCATGCAAAGATTGATCTAGGAGTCGAGAATGTTTTGAGCGTGCCATCACGCGCGGTGCTGAGCAGGGATGAGCATGACGTCGTCTATGTGCTCAACGGTAATCATGCACAGCAAAGGCGAGTCACAATTGGCGAACCGCTGGGCGAAGCAGTTGAGATCCTCGAGGGCTTACAACCAGGCGAGGAGGTCATCGTCACCGGTGCCGGATTTATGAAAGATGGAGATCTGGTTCGAATCGCTCCTGCTGATTCGTCCGAAGCAGCTAGCGGCCAGGTTGCTCCCGGCGCTGCGCGGTAGGTGAAGGATGCAGTGGAATCTATCTAGCTGGTCGATTCATCGTCCAGTTCCAACTATCGTAGTATTTCTCGTTCTTTCTATCATTGGGATATTGGCGTTCTTCAATATAGGTATTGATGAGAACCCGAACATAGATGTGCCTATCGTTACGGTTGCAATTACACAGTTAGGCGCTTCGCCTAGCGAGCTGGAAACGCAGATCACGCGCAAAGTAGAAGATGCAGTTGCCGGCATTGGAAACATTCGCCACATCCAGTCATCCGTTGTTGACGGCGCATCGGTAACTAGCGTCGAATTCGAAATTGGCACCAACACCGACCGTTGTGTCAATGACGTTCGCGATGCCGTCACAAAAATCCGCCAGCAATTACCTTTGGGTATTGAAGAACCAATTGTGCAGCGACTCGACTTCGTCGGTGGCGCATTTGAGACTTTCACTGTCTCCTCGCCAGATCGAACCATGACCGAATTGAGCTGGTTTGTTGATAACAAAATCGCAAGAACATTGATGTCCGTGCCTGGTGTGGGCAAGGTACAAAGATCAGGCGGCGCCAATAGAGAAATCAGAATCAGCCTCGACCCATCCGACCTCGAAGCGATCGGCACGACGGCGGAAGCAGTAAATGCTCAAGTACGCGCATTGAACATCGATTTGCCAGGCGGGCGCGGGACAGTCGGCAGTGCGGAGCAATCCATCCGCACACTCGGCAGCGCACCGACGGTTGAGCAGTTAAAGGCTACACAGATCTATCTGCCAAACGGGCGAACCGTCAGACTGGACACAATCGGCAGGGTCGAAGACAGCAGCTCCGAACAACGCGAGATAGCGCTGCTCAACGGCAAGCCCGTGGTTGCGTTCTCCCTGATCCGCAGCACCGGAAGCAACTTAGTTGATGTCGAAAATGGTGTCGACAAGAAATTGGAAGAACTAAAGAAGACCATTCCAAAAGACATTACCATTAAGAAGATTCGCACGAACGGCAGTTTCATAAGAGACTCCTATTCCGCATCGCTTGACTCACTGGTCATCGGTGCCGCCCTGGCCTTGGCCGTCATCTGGATCTTCGTTCGAGACAATCGGGCAACGCTTATTTCGAGCTTAGCAATCCCTCTCTCTGTGATTCCGACATTTGCAGTTATGAAATGGGCCGGCTTCACAATGAACGGGATGTCGCTGCTCGGGCTTGCACTGGTGATTGGAATCCTTGTAGACGACGCCATTGTGGAAATTGAAAACATCGTTCGCCATCTTCATATGGGCAAGAAACCATTTGAAGCATCATGTGACGCAGCAGACGAAATTGCACTTGCCGTCATCGCTACAACTTTGACGATCATAGTGGTTTTCGTTCCTGTGGCATTCATGGGTGGCATTCCTGGACAGTTCTTCAAACAATTCGGATTGACAGTTGCAGTGGCCGTCTTCTTTTCGCTCTTGGTCGCACGAATGCTGACACCAATGATGGCGGCATACATGATGAAGGATTTGCCTCCTGAAGAAGATGAAGGCATTCTTTTGCGGATGTATACGCCGGCTCTCAACTGGGCACTTAAACACCGGCTGACTTCTGTTATCGCCACGGTTCTTATTTTCATCGCGAGCATAGCGCTGTTTTACCAAATGCCAACATCGCTTATCTCAAATGTCGATCGTGCGCAGTCGGTAATGACCATAACGCTAGCTCCCGGCGTAAGTGTCAAAGATACCCGTGATGTTCTCGAAAAAGCGACACAGGTGCTGTTGAAGCACAAGGAAGTAGAATCGGTCTACGCAGTAGCAGGCGACGATGGATCCGTAAATAAAGGATTCGTTTACGTGAAGCTGACGCCGCGCACAGAACGCGCAGTTAGTCAGCAGAAATTCGAAGATGATGTGCACAAACAGCTGGTGATGATACCGGGAGCGCGCTTCGGGTTCTTCCGTTCAATCGGTGGCAGCGGGAAGCCGTTAACGATTGCTTTAACCTCGGATGATCCCCAGATTTTGCACACATATGCCGATAAGCTGCTGGGCGAAATGCGAACGATCAAAGGTCTTTACGACGTAACATCAAGCTCTGCTCTGTTGCGTCCTGAGATAAACGTGAAACCTGATTTTGCAAGGGCGGCCGAACAGGGAGTCAGCGTTCAATCAATAGCGCGAACAGCACTAATTGCCACATTGGGTGACAACGATGCGAACCTGGCAAAATTCAATTTGAAGGATAGACAGATCAACATCCGCGTGCAAATCGCACCGGAGTATCGACATGATGTACAAGTTCTAGCAGGCTTGCAGGTTGCAGCGGCAGATGGGCACCTTGTCCCGTTGCGTTCAGTCGCCGATGTTAAATTTGGCAGTGGCCCCGCGGAAATAACTCGTTTTGGCAGGGCGAGGCAGATCACGATAGAGGCGAACTTAGAATCGAACGTCAACCTTGGAGATGCAGTCAAGGCTGTGCACAACCTGAAAGCGTACAAAGAAATGCCATCACAAGTTATGGAACAGGCGCTTGGCGATGCTGAGATCCAGCGCGATGTCTTTACAGGATTCGGCACTGCAATTGCCTACGCAATATTGCTGATCTATGCGGTTCTGGTTCTACTATTTGGCGGCTTCCTGCATCCACTCACGATTATGGTTTCACTTCCTCTGTCGCTATGCGGAGCGCTGCTCGGTCTCATTCTTACGGGCAATTCTCTGGGGATGTATGGATTGATCGGCATCGTCATGCTCATGGGACTTGTGACAAAGAATGCGATTTTGCTGGTCGAATACGCGCTGAAAGCAATGCGAGCTGGTATGGAACGGGACGAAGCGATTCGTGCCGCCGGAACGATCCGGATGCGTCCAATAGTTATGACGACAATCGCCATGATTGCGGGGATGGTACCTATAGCCATGCAATGGGGCGCTGGCGCAGAAGCACGCTCTCCGATGGCAATTGCAGTTATCGGTGGACTAATCACATCAACAATTCTTACGCTTGTCATAGTCCCTGTCGTGTTCACTTATATTGATGACTTCCAAAATTGGCTATTGCACTTCTTTAGACGGAAGCCACCAGAAGAGAAGCACGACGACACCCCACGCAGCATTGCCAGCACAAGGCGCTAAAACATGATCGTCATCATCATGGGCGTAGCTGGCTCTGGTAAATCTACAGTTGCTAAGGTTTTGGCCAAGCATTTGTGCTGGCAATACAAGGATGCGGATTCCTATCACAGTCCTGAGAATGTGGCAAAAATGTCCAGTGGCATTGCACTAACCGATGAGGACCGCATGCCATGGCTGGAATCTATGCGTAAAGATATCGAGCAATGGATCGCAACTGAGCAGAATATGATTCTTGCCTGCTCCGCATTAAAACGCAGCTATAGAGACATTCTAATGGTCGACGAAACCGCTCAACATTTCGTCTATCTAAAGGGTCCACCGCAATTATTTGCAGCGAGGCTGGCACGCCGCAAGTCCCATTTTATGAAACAGAACATGCTTAACAGCCAGTTTGAAGCATTGGAAGAGCCAGACAGCAGCGAAGCCACCATATGTGATGCCCGACACAGCATCAAAGAAATCGTTTTACAGATCGAACAAGAAATCGGCATTTCCCCCAATACAAAATAATTTTCTCGAATCGTCTCCAAACATCGGAGCCGGCAAGATGTCGGCGCCCCCGGGGTCGAAGCCGGCAAGATGCCGGCGCCCCCGGTTCGAAGCCGGCAAGATGCCGGCGCTCCCGGGATCAAGGCAAGATGCCGGATCCCAAGCGCTTGAAACGCGTCTAGCGATGGTGGTAAACTGCGCTGCACGTGCTTCCTGAACTGGATCTTCGCATGGAAACAGGCGAGCGAGCCGAGCTTCTTTTTGTAGCCGCAGAGCTGTGTGGCGCAAACGAATTTGTCTTTAACGCACCGAATGTCAGAGCCATTGAGTTGCTCCAGGCTCGCGCGCTTTACTTGCGTTCACTGATGGGACAACTTTTAGAAGAGCTGTGCCAACACTTTAACAACGCGATCTCCAAGCCAGCGCAATCAACTGAACAGATTCCGAAAGCAAGTCTTCGCTTCCTCGATTTCGAAGGCGGACGAGCATACGCCTGCTTCTCTATGGAACCGTGCTCTAAAGATCGAAGCCGGCAGGATGCCGGCGCTCCCGGGATCGAACCGTGCTTCAAAGATCGAAGCCGGCAGGATGCCGGCGCTCCCGGGATCGAACCGTGCTTCAAAGATCGAAGCCGGCAGGATGCCGACGCTCCCGGGATCGAACCGTGCTTCAAAGATCGAAGCCGGCAGGATGCCGGCGCTCCCGGGATCGAACCGTGCTTCA
>JAIEQI010000071.1 GCA_019747875.1 Candidatus Obscuribacterales bacterium | reverse complement strand
GTCAAGTGCTACTGCAATTGTTCTCGGTTTACAAGCGACCAGCTTTCGCTCGGCGCTTACATAGTATCTCCATACTATGAGCTTCGCCTTGTGCATCTGCGCTCCGTACTATGAGCTTCGCCTTGTGCATCTGCGCTCCGTACTATGAGCTTCGCTTGTTGCACTAGGAGTCTGTGGTTGCTTCTTCGGCTCGGCGGATATCTCTTTTGTAGCGATCTACTTCGTTGCTTTCTGGATTGTTTTTAAGTTGTATGTCGAGGCAGCGTTGGAAGCATTCAAGCGCTTTCTCGGGCTTGCCCCAGAGCATGTAGGCTTCGCCCATGTTGTGAAAGGTTTCATTGGCTCCTGGCAGATCCATGCTTCCTTCTTTTTTTCTATACTCGATCGCTTCCTCAAATGCTTCTATTGCTTTTTGGTATTGCCCTTGCTTGGTATAAATCACGGCTATGTGATCCATGATGCTTGAGCCTGCCGCATCACCAGTCTTTTTATCGAGGTCTAACGCGCGTAAGCACGCTGCAAGCCCCTCTTCATAGTGCTTTTGCATGATCAAAATGGTGCCAGTATTGTTGTATGGACGAACTGCAAGTGCAGGATGGTCATAGCGCATTGCGTATTCAATCGCACGCTGATACGCTTTCTTTGCGTCCTCATAAGCGTTTTGTTGGCGCAAACATAATCCAAGATTGTTCAGTCTCTGCGGAATCTGCTCGTCACTTTCGTCAAGTAAATCTTCGGTAAGTTGCAGCGCCTCCTGCTGAAGACCGACCGCTTGTGCTCCTCTTCCCGATTGCTGATACACGGATCCTAAAAGATCTACAGAGAGTGCATACAGCATCGAGCTTTTGCCCGCGTACCGCTGCGCCAGCCTTATCGTTTCTTTTGCATACGCATCAGCTTGCACCCAGCGTCCATGTGCTTTCTCGTTGACGGCTCGATTATACATCGCTTGCCAATTAGCTGGTTGCTTGCTACCGGTAATCTCTGTTACCTGATCTTTGAGCTTAGATGCCTCTGCAAACGATCCGTTCTTTTGTAATGCATCAGCAAGCCTTCGCATCGCATGCAATTTTCGTTTGTCTTGTTTTGGCAGATACTGAGCCAACATCAGCGTGTTACGATATCCGGGAATCGCTTTCTCGAAATTTCCCGCCTTAAAGGCGCTGTCCGCGTCCTGATTAATGCTGGTGCACAATGTAATTAATACCGGCTCTCGGAAATAGAAGAGACCGCCAAGTGATACCAGCGTAACTGCGCCGATTGCGTAAACAGGCCATTTAACCGTCCGCTTTGTATGTGGCAGATTAGCACGTGTAGCTGCTTTGAGTCTCATTGTTACACGCTTGCCGGAACGCACCTTCTCTATATCTTCGAATAAGTCCTGCACTGACGGATAGCGATCTTGCGGCTCTTTCTGGACGCATTTTCTCACGACCTTTTCAAGATCGGCAGAGATGTTCAAACGTGGATCTACCTTTGCAAAGGGCTTTGGTTCCATCGCTAAATGGAGGTTGAGGTATTCATAGCTATTCTCAGCCTCGAACATTTGTTTGCTGCAAAGTGCCTCATACATCAGGCACCCAAGAGAATAGATATCCGATCTGTGATCCAAAGGACGAGCTGTCCACTGCTCAGGAGACATATATGCCGGACTGCCCAAAATCTCTCCTGTAGCTGTCAACTTGTTATTGCCTGTGCTGTCGTTGAGAATTTTTGCCACTCCAAAGTCGAGAATCTTGCTTCGGATCTCGCCGTTATCTCCGCGTTTTACCAGTATGTTGGAAGGTTTCAAGTCACGATGTACAAGCCCGACATCATGCGCGGCTCCCAAACCTTCGCAAAGCTGTTCGAATAGAACCATTGCCTCGTCTTGGTTGAGCGCTCCCTCTTTTTCCAAGATCTCATTCAAGGGAACACCATCGAAGTATTCCATCACTATGAACGCAATTGGGCTCAATCCATAGTCGAGTGTTTTTACAACAAACTGGCTATCAACCCTGCTCAGCACTTTTGCTTCTTGCTCCAGTCGCTTCTGGCGCTCTTCGTCGCGAGCGAAATGTTGATGCAGTACTTTGATGGCAATCGCCGTATCTAATGACAGGTGTGTTCCCAGATAGACATTTCCCCAGCCGCCGCTTCCGAGGAGACTGTCGACACGATAACGACCAAGCAGAACCTTCCCCATGAAGGGATCTGCAATCTGTGCGTTTATTTCCTGGAGCTCTTTATTTTCCATTGGTAAGCGGCTGCGTTCCCTTCCCATTAGAGGAGCTTGTTACTCTATCATAGCTTTCTTTGAACATTGGATAATAGGAATCCATGACATTGCTGTACTTGTAGGTATCCATGCAGCGTTGATAGTATTCAGCTGCTTTCTTGAGGTCCCCTTTCTTTTCGTAGCAGTACCCAAGATTGTAGTATTCATGATTGGCTTTGGTTTCTTTATCGGAACCGTTGAGCTTTCGCAACGCAGCAGCTTCTAGTAGCTCTTTAATGGATTCATCATATCGCCGCAGGCGCATCAGCACCATCCCTATGCGACTCTTAAGAGCAACTGACGGTGGGCTACCGAGTTGTTTCATAACCTCTTCGGCATTACGCAATACGTCCAATGCCTTAACATAATTCTTTTCGTTGATGTAGACCGAGCCCAAGTTGCTGTATTGTGTGGCCAGTTCCATACTGAGCGGTGGGTTGGCAACGGTAATTGATATTGCTTTGTTCATCGCCTCTTCTGCTTGACGGAGATTGCCTGCTGCGCCATAGGTGACCCCAAGATTGTTTAGCATTGAACTTGTAGTTAATGACTCCGAATCAAGAGCCTCTGCTATGTTTGCTGCTTTTTCTTGAAAGTTGATCGCATTTAGCGCTTTGCCGTTCTCACGATAGACTTCACCTAGAAGGTCTAGAGAGCGAGCGTAAAGCATTGAATCCTTTCCTGCGGATCGTTGGGCTATAGTTCGCAATTGCTGCCCTAGTGATTTCGCTTCGATAAACTGAAGTCGCTTCATGTCGGTTTGCGTGCGGTTTGCGATCGCTTTCCACTCCGGCGGTTCTATATCTCCAATTTCATTTTTGTACTCATTCTTATATTTTTGCGCTTCCGAAAATGAACCCTCTTTCGAGAATATATTTGCGAGCCGGCTGAGTGCAAGAACTCTGCGGCGGTCGTGTTTTCGCAGCAGTTGCCCGACGGTAAGAGACTGCTGGAAGTAAGTGATCGCATCTTTTCTTCGATGTGCTTTAAGTAAGTTATCTCCCTGCTGATTTAGATTCTCGCAAATAGTTTTGGCTATTTGCTCTTTGAAAATGAAAGCAGTGGCAGCTAGCGAGAGGAGGCAGAGAACAGCACTCACCATTACTGCAACTTTTGTTATGGGTGCAACGGTGATGTTCTTGTTTCCGGCAGCCTTTGCTTTTGTTCGCGATTGAATGCGCTTGCCTTCTTTTGCTAATGAGAGATCGTGCAGTATTTCCGGCATAGACTGGTAGCGATCTTCCGGTGCTTTTTGAAGGCAGTTTTTAACAATGTTTTCCAGAGCCTCTGAAACCTTTCTTTCTGGAGCAACTTGAGCGATCGATTTCGGAGTTTCGGTAAGGTGTAAATTCAGATATTCGAAGTTGTTTGCCCCTTCGAAGATTGCTTTTCCACTGAGGAGTTCGTACATCAAGCATCCAAGGGAATAGATATCTGAACGTTGATCGGTCGGGCGCGCTGTCCATTGTTCCGGTGACATATAAGGCGGACTTCCGAGGATCTCACCGGTTGCGGTCAGCTTGTTGCTGCCTGGATCGGATTGCACAATTTTCGCTATACCAAAGTCGAGGAGTTTTGTTCTGTAGGCTCCGCTTTGCTTTGAGATAAGCACGTTGGAAGGCTTTAGATCTCTGTGTACCAAACCGGCGGCGTGAGCTGCCTGCAGTCCCAGGCTGATTTGCTCGCAGATTTCTATTGCATCAAGTTCTTCTACGATTTCGTTTTCGAGCACCATATCCAGGGACTTGCCATCGAAGTATTCCATTACAATGAATGGAGCCGGTGTTAAGCCATAGTCGATGGTTTTGATAATGTATTGATTATCCAGTTTGCTTAAGACCTGTGCTTCTTGCTCTAGTCTTTTCTGTCTGTCCTCGTCCTTTGCCAGATGTTGATGCAGTATCTTGATCGCAACCTTCTTGGTTAAGGTCATATGTTCAGCAAGATATACGTTTCCCCAACCGCCGCTGCCAAGCAAGAGTTCGATTTTGTATCTGCCTGCCAAAGTCTTGCCGATGTAGGGATCCTTTACCTCGGCAATTTCATGTGGCTCAAAAGCGGTCTGTTCATCTAAAACCAATTCGCTATTTTGTCGGAGCAGAAGCTCGGTGCGATTGCCCGACGTCTCCTCCTTTGCTGTCTCGTATTGCCTTCTCAACAAGCGGGATCTGCTCCTTAATTCTTGGTATCAGATCACTTGTTGGGTCTACCTTCATTCTCTCTTCCAGCGCCATGTTCATGTAAATGAGCGCGTTGGTATAATCTTTCATTGCCTTGTAAACCATGGCAAGATTGAATCGAGTTTCTTCGCCGCTTCGTTCGTGATCTCGCCCGTCCTTTTCCCAGAGCTTGAGCGTCTTCTGAAAGGCATCCACGGCGTTTGGATAGTCCTTGAGATTGTAGTAGATTGTTCCCATGTTATTGAGCATGTTGGAAACTTTATCTCCACCTCCGGCAATCTCTAGTTCGTATGCTCGCTTGCAGCATTCAAGAGCCTTTTCCGGCTGTTTCTGGTACAGATATGACGCCGAAAGATTATTGTAATAGCGAGGTAACTGCGGATCTTGCGTTGCCTCACCGATTTTGATCGCTCTCAGAAATGCTCGCTCTGACTCGGCTTGCCGACCTTGCCTGCCTATGGACAAGCCTAATTCATTCAACAGCGACGAAGTATGCTTGTCCATAGGTTCAAGAAGATCCTCGTAAATCGCCAGTCCTTCATTGAGAATTTTTTCCGCTGGTTTTAGTTGTCTTGCCTCACGATAGATGGCACCTAGATGCCGAAGACATGTGGCATAAAGCACGGTGTGTTTTCCATATCGCGCTGCCATTCCGGTGGCGGATCTTGCTAGCTTTATCGCCATTTGTGGCTTGTGCTGGACATCTATCATGTTGATGGCGGCAGACATGGTGTTTGTAATACTGCTATCTTGGATATCGCCAATTTCGTTGCGCAGTTTCTTGTCTAATGCCTCGCTCTCTGCAAATGAACCATGCTCCTTCAATAGACGAATCTCAGCACGCATTATGCGCAATCGTTCTTTGTCTTGCTTTGGAAGCAGATCAGCGAGGAAGCTCGCATTCTTTATTGTTCCGATTGCTTCTTCATACTTTTTGGCGCGCTCCTGCCTTGTCGCGCTTTTTTCCATTTCGACACAGAGCGAGGACAGGATTTCGTTTCGCTGCACATATCCGATCGATAACGCCGCTGCAAGTCCCAAAAGGGAGACTCCAGCAAGAACAAGCGGAGTATTGCTCTTCTTGGCGCTTGCAATTGACTTGTGTTTGCGACCGGGCAGCTTAAGTTTCAATTTTTGCCCGCTGCGAATTTTGATGAGGTCTTCGATGATTTCCTCAGTGTTTTGGTAACGATCCGCCGGTTCCTTCTGTGCGCATTTCATTACTACCTTTTCGAGTTCCGCCGAGATGCGACGATTGGGAGCAGCTTTGGCAAATGGTGGGAAATCCTGTTGAATATGTAAGTTGAGATACTCATAACTGGTGGCAGCTTGATAAGGTGGAACACCAGTCAGAACTTCATACATCACGCAAGCAAGAGAATAAATGTCTGAGCGGCGATCGACACTGCCTGCCATCCATTGTTCAGGCGACATATAGGCAGGACTTCCAAGTATTTCGCCTGTTGCTGTTAATTTGTCACCGGTGCTCATGTCTTCGACGATTTTTGCAATTCCAAAATCCAGGATCTTACATTGCAACCCTTTCTGAGCTCTTGAGATTAGAATGTTGCCCGGTTTTAGATCTCGATGCACAAGTCCGATAGCGTGCGCGACAGACAAGCCGCGACTAAGTTGCTCGAAGACGGTCAATCCGTCACTGTCGCTGATTTCCTCATCTTTGAGAAATGCACTAAGAGTGGTGCCAGGAACATACTCCATTACCAAGTAAGCAAGCGGCGAAAGTCCGAAATCCATTGTTTTAACGATGAACTCGCTGTTCAGTCGGCTCAATATTTTGGCTTCCTGGTCAAGTCGCTTAAGGCGATCTTGGTCCTGGGCTATGTGAGAATGGATGACTTTAATCGCAATAGGTATTTCGAGCGTCAGGTGTTCGCCCAGATAAACTCGACCGAAGCCACCGTTGCCGATAATCGAATTAATTTTGTACCTTGAGGCTAAAACTTTCCCAAGTAGGGGATCCTCGAGAAAACTCAGGTCTTGACCTGGGCTCTCTAGCTCCGTACTGGCGCTGGTTTTCGGGAAATCTTCCGGCATCAAATTAATCTGCTCCGAGTTTCTTATACCCGGCTCTTGCCAAATCCCCGAATCGCTGCAGGCGAAAGGATTTAACAAACTTATTTATGGCTGCGTAGAATCCCCATATGCCCGGGCGGTGAAAATGTGTTTAATGAAGGCGGTTCATATGGATGGGCAGAAGGATCCATAGTTTCCAAAAACAACAGGAGTTAGGGCTAGATTCAAGCTGGAGACAGATTCTCATGGAAAACGGTAGCGCTAGGGGCTTGCGACAGGAAGATAGAGTCCAGGGACCGGAAACGGTTGCGGCAAGCCAGGAAACTGCAAATAACCTTCGACAAGACATGTATAGCTTCCACCAGGGTAGACCGCAGACTGGTGACCAGAAGCCTGTAGAGCAAAAGCCGCCGGGCGATCAGAAACCGGCAGACCCGTATGACTATCACCAGGGTCCAGGCAAGGGCGGCGCGGACACTTCGAAATTCCGCCAAACGGCAAAATTAGAGACTACCTTATATGACATGGCCGAGAAGACCCTTCGTGAAAGAGCGAAGGAGACCAAGGAAAAGGTCAATAAGGACGCCATCTACCACGAGTTGAACCGTATCATGGTGCTGAATGGCTACGACAAGTCCAACCTGGACGGTCGTACCAATCTGAACGACCATATGCTTAAGCGCTCATGGAACAACGTCCGCAAGAATCAGGAGTTCAAGCTCTACGGAGAGCCTGAAGATCGTCGCAATAAGCCGAAACCGGAAGAGAAGAAGGAAAAGCCAAAGCCGGAAGAGAAAAAAGACAAGCCCAAAGCTGACGACAAAAAGCCGGCTGAGCCGCCAAAGCAGAACGACAAGGCTCCAAAACCGGAACAACAAAAGGCTGCAGATCAGTCACAGAGAATGCCTACGCGTGAAGAGTTCAAAGCTATTGTCGCGCAGGAAATCGACAAGAAATTCACTTTCCCGCCATTAGAGAAGGGCAAAAACTACTCGGATTTCGTTAAAGAGAAAAATCCAGGTCTGCCTCAAGAGAAGGTCTTTGAAGAAGCTAAACGCTTGAAGGACATCAACGGGGAGCCAAACGGCAAGCCGGTCAAGATTATATCCGACGCCGATCGCGCCAAGGCAATCGAAATGTCCTTGCAGGAATATGATAAGCAGGTTCAAGCTAAGCAGCGAGCCGATCAAGAGCAAGCTCAGATTGCAAAGGCTGCTCGTGATAAGGCGGCGCAGGAACAAGCTGCGATCGACAAGGCTAATGCTGATCGAGCAAAACAGCAACAGCAGCAAGCCGCTGCCGATAAGGCGAAACAGCAGCCGGCCGGCAAGCAAGACCCGAAAGAGAAGTTCGTGGTTGAAGCTCCATAACGGCGCGACTCAGTATTTATTGCAATCAAGTATTTAATTAGTGTCTTTCTTGGGTACTTTTTCAATACGGCGGCTCCCCGTTGTATGTGAAATGGACATGGACGCAGCGCAGGTCACAGCTCCCGAAGTTCCCAACATCGACATTCTCGATTTGATCGGTGTCGGCGGAATGTCGACTGTTTTTAAGGGACGCCACCGCATTCTTGATGAAGTCGTGGCTGTGAAAGTCGTTTCGCCGTCTGCTATTGGAGAGCTCGGGCTTCTTCGCTTCTTGCGGGAAGCCAAACAAACTTCAGCGCTCAGTCATCCTAATATCGTGAAGGTGTTCACCTCGGGAAAAGCGGCTTCAGGTGACGCCTTCATCGTAATGGAATACCTGCAAGGTGAATCGCTCGAGCAACTGCTTAGCAAGCAAGGACGCCTTACGCGCGCGCAGTTGAGAGTGATTTTTGCGGATGTGCTTTCAGCACTGGATTATGCGCACGATAATGGACTTATTCATCGTGACATAAAACCGGCAAACATCATTCTGTTCGGCGATGCATATGCTACGGATGGGACTCGGGCTATTAGCTCCGCCAAACTCGTAGATTTCGGCATTGCCAAATCTATCAACAAGGAAGCCAGTCAGAAGCTCACCGAAAGCGGGTTTTTGATGGGCACTCCAAATTATATGAGTCCAGAACAGTGTCGGGACGAAAAACTTGATCAGCGTACTGACTTTTATTCTTTGGCATGTGTCTTGTATGAGTGCCTGGTGGGTGAGAAGCTGTTTCAGGGTGATACCGCTTTGGATGTTATGTACAAACATCTGCAGGAGGAAGTGCCTCTTGGTTCCGACTTCGCTGCGCAATTCGGCTCAGGTCTTACTCGAATCTTAAGAATGACCTTGTCGAAGGATCCAAACGATCGATATGTCTGTGCAAAAGCCTTTCGAGAAGACCTGTTGCTGGAGTTAGAAATGATGCCGACTCAAGATATTAAGATGAAACCACAGGTGGTGCGGACCCAAACGAAAGCTCCATATTTGTGGATTGCTGGTGCTCTAATGACAGGAATCATAGTCGGTGGCGGGATGACCTCTGTCTACTTTCAAAGCAAGCCGGTTGAGACACCGGAGAAGCAAGTTGGATTGAAGAAGGTAGAACCACCAAAGTTAAATGAGAAAATGGCGGAGTATGCCCAGCTGAAACGACAGGCTGAACGTCATTATAGGCATGCTGAAGAACTTATGGAACATAAGCCGGAGTTATCATTGCAGCGGGTCGATCGCATGGCTAGTCGCCTTTATGATGATGCGATGAAGGAAACGACCGCAGCTATACACTTGTTATGGAAGGAGATGTATGACACGAGAATGATTCTAGGACTCTCCAATGAGAAGCTAAGCGACTTGACCAATGAACCAAGCGCTAAGAAAAACCTGATATCAGTTGCTGTGAAAGAGTTATACGAAGCCCGCACCATGGCTGGCTTTCTTTGGCCTGGCTTAGATTCACCCGAATATGTTGAGTGTGTCCTAGCCTTATTGAGGTGCGAGGAAAAGAATAATAATTATCCAGCTCTTGAGCTGCGGCTTTCTCAAGAGATTGGATGGGCAAAAAATATCAATCAGAATTCACCGGCACTGGCTCCGTTTCTTGACTTTCAGAAAGGATATGAGCACCGGGCTAAGGAACGCCAGGCGGAGGCAAACGGCGGGAAGTAGCTTCTAGGCTCTTTCTAGATTTTGCAAGCTGTTGCCGGCTAAATTCTGCAGGCACCACCTGTGCGCTTTAGGTAGTACTGCTGGTGATAATCCTCAGCTCGCCAGAAGGATTTCAAAGGTGCAATTTCAGTCGTTACTTTTCGCTTCACCTGCTTCTCGATAGCATCCTTGAGCGCCTCTGCCTCCGCCAGCTGCTGATCATCAGAGCAGAAAACCGCCGAGCGATACTGGCTGCCTATATTGAATCCCTGTCTGTTTCCTTGAGTGGGATTGTGAATCGAAAAGAAGTGCTTTAGCAACTCCGTATAAGTCGTTTTCTCCGGATCAAAACTGACTTCGACTGTTTCTGCGTGCCCTGTTCTTCCTGAACAGACAGTCTCATAGGTGGGATGCTCCGTTGTTCCTCCGCAATATCCAACTGCGGTGTCGAGGACTCCCGGCAACTTGCGAAAGTAGTCCTCAGGTCCCCAAAATCAGCCAGCGGCGAAGTATGCTTTCTTCATATTGACCTCATTCGCTAATAAAGCTTGTTCTACGATATATTGAATTGTATCCTGTTCTTACGGCTATTGCGCTAAAGACCACTTAAGCCTCAGTGGTTTTGTCTTTGTAGAGCGGAAAGTGGGTCTCCTGATGAGCGCGTCGGCGATGTGAAGTTGGTTCAATGACTTGCGATGAGATGAAGAATAAAGAAGGCGAGATTCTTGTATTCATAAACTATCTGCAGGCAGCCCGGTTTGGGCATGTGGCTTGGGGGATTCGGGTTGCCGAGAACGAATACTTCTTCGGTTCGACGGACCATCTCTGGAAGCATGATTGGTGGGATCTGCCGGCTTGGGCTCGATACATGAATGTGCCGCCGGAAGGTGATATCGATTGGTGGGTAGAGCATGGAAGCAAGGATGCTATGCTCAAAATGATGAGAAGCGGGCATCATATACGGTATCACGCCTATAAATGCATAAATGTTCAAAGCGCTCAGCCTGAGAAGGCTGTCGAAGCTGCTCATCGCTTGCGCTCTGCTGGTTGGCATCTGGCACGGCACAATTGTGTTCATCAGACATTTTTGGTTATGAACGAATACAGCAGTGAGCACAACGCACCTGATCCATTTGCCAATGTGTTGAATCTGATTCCCAAGCGTTGGTTTGGACTGCTTCCGGGAGATACAGTTTCACTTTAGTTTTGTGTTGTCTTAAATCTTTTGGCTAGAAACAGCAAACTTAGTGGCACAATGAGATCATTGAAGAGCTTGATTCTGAGCGCTAGGCGGGAAGATATATAACAGATGCAGAAAAGCGGTGGAGTGCTTATATACTCGCCAAGTGATCTAATCACTTTCCTTTCTGATCCTTTCAGTTCTTGGATGGATCGCCGCTACCTTGAGGATCCCAAATCTGTCGAGCCGGATCCTGACGATGAAAGTGCGAAACTGATTCGCAAAAAGGGTTTGCAGCATGAAGCTCAATATTTGGAGCAGTTATATGGCGAATCAAGAGATGTCTGTGTAATTACAGACAGGAATCAGGCTGGATTTGAAGCGACGTTGGAGGCTATGCGACAGGGTCGCGAAATAATCTATCAAGCTTATCTTCGCAAAGCACCGTTTGCCGGACTTTCTGATTTCTTAGTTAGGTGTTCAGGGAAATCCCTGCTTGGTGACTTTCATTATGAGGTGTGGGATACCAAACTTGCTCGTAAGCCCAAGCCCTATTTTCTCATTCAACTTTGCTGCTATGCCGAAATGTTGCTTGACCTTCAGGGGTGCTTGCCTGCTGCTGTTGCTGTAGTTTTGGGCGAGAAGAACATCAAGTCTTTTCGCACGCAGGATTACTACTATTACTATCAAGCCATTAAGGAACAGTTCCTGAAATTTCAGGACAATTTTGATCCGGATGCTATGCCGGAATTCATTGAACTCGGTGACTACAGCCGTTGGACAAATGAAGCCCGAAAGATTATCGAAAGTAGAGATGAGTTGTCGCTGGTGGCGGGGATCCGGAAATCGCAGATCAAGCGCTTGCATGCCGCTGGTGTGAAAACTGTAGCCCAGCTGGCATCTCTTCACGAGGATTTTGATGTCCCGCAAAGCGCGTCCCTGAGTTCAGCTCTGAGTTCCTATCAAATTGCAAATGCAACGTTCAAAACGCTGAGTTTGCAAGCTCGTTTGCAGTTGGAGTCTAGAGGTTTGGACAAACCGAAGTTCAAGATCATCAACTTTGCTAAGACCGCGGAGGAGAAAAGACAGGGGCTTGTGCGTTTGCCTCCAGCGTCAAAGTTTGATGTGTTCTTCGACATGGAAGGATATCCACACGTTGCTGGTGGACTTGAATACTTGTTTGGTGCCGTTTGTTTTGACAGCGATAGCGAATTTTTTCATGACTGGTGGGCACACGACCGCCAGCAAGAAAAGCAAGCTTTCGAGAATTTTGTAGACTGGCTGTTCGAGCGATGGAATGCTGATCGCGAGATGCACGTTTATCATTACGGCGCTTATGAAGTTTCTGCGATGCGACGACTTGCCAGCCGCCACGCAACTAGAGAAGAGAAACTCGACATTCTCTTGCGTGCAAATATTTTTGTTGATCTGTATTCCATTATTCGACAATCTATGATCATTGGCGCCGAATCGTACTCCATTAAAAAAGTCGAACAGCTGTATATGGAGAAGCGCGAGGGTGATGTCTCTAAAGCTACGGACTCAATTGTATTTTATGAAAATTGGTTGGAGAATCCTGACGGCAAGGATTGGAATGACTCAACATTATTGGCTGAGATTCGCCATTACAATAAGGTCGATTGCCAATCCACAGCGCTCCTGACTGCGTGGTTGCGTGAACGCCAGGTCGAAGCTGCCATTGAGTTTATAGCGATTCCAGAGAATGCTGATCGTCCCGTCATCAAACCAGCAACTCCTAATGAAGAACTGGCTGAACGTATCTTTGCGTCAGCTGAATTTCAATCGGCAGATCCTTCATCCGAGCGCTACCGCCTGCTGGAACTGTTCGGGCATTTGTTGAACTTTTATGGTAGGGAACGCAAAGTAGTCTGGTGGGAAATATTTGACCGAATGTCCCAATCTGATGAAGAGTTGTTTGCCGATGCAAATTGTATTGCCAATGTTCAGCGCTCGGAGCAGCCGCCAATCTCGGCTGCACAGTCGTGGGTATATGAGTACAAATTTGATCCGGATCAAGAAGTGAAGCTTCAAAAAGGTGATTCAGTTATTTTTCATCACGACATCAAGTCTGAGTGCAAGATCGATGAGATTGATGTTGATCTTGGTGTTGTGACCTTGCGCCGTTCAAAGAAAAGAGAAGCTCCCTTCGAGCGCGGACATCTGGTTTCTAAGGAACTTGTAAGACATGAAGCCCTCGAAGAATCTCTTCGTGAACAAGCAGAAGAGTTTCTTCACAGTGGCAAGTTGATTCCTTGCCTACAGGATTTTTTGTCGAGGGTGCTACCGCGTGTTAAAGGGCGGGAGGCTGGTGCAAACCTGCTTGCAGGTGGTGAGTCGGGATGGAAACCGATTGCTGAGCTAATCGCGAATCTTGATCAAAGTTATCTTTGCATTCAGGGACCACCCGGTACCGGCAAAACCTATGTCGGCGCAAACTCGATTGTCGAGCTGATTAAGCGTGGCTTCCGTGTGGGGGTGAGCTCGAACTCTCACAAGGCGATCGAACACATGCTTGAGCAGGTGAGTGTTTTTGCTCTTGAGCGAGGGATTAACTTCTCGGGTTGGAAGATTGGCCATGATTCAAGCAGCAAGGCTCCGAAATTTGCCGGCGATCTGGTCCGCCATGTGAACGATCCCAAAATTGATGAGACTTTCGATGATGTAAGGCTTGTCGGCGCTACTGCCTGGTACTTCAGTCGTCCGTCAATGGCTGCGCAATTTGATTATCTGTTTATTGATGAAGCCGGGCAAGTATGTCTGGCCAACGTGGTGGCAATGAGTCGGGCTGCGAAGAATCTAATTTTCCTGGGGGATCAGCTGCAGCTGGATCAGCCTGTGAAAGGCTCTCACCCTGGGGAAAGTGGTACGTCGAGTTTGGAATATCTGTTGCGCGAGGTGCCAACGATTCGGCCCGAGCACGGAATATTTTTGAATGAAACAAAGAGAATGCATCCAGCACTTTGCCAGATAGTATCGTCCGCGGTGTATGAGGAACGTCTGCTCTCTGCTCCCGAAACTGCAATGCGTAAGCTTCTGATTCCTTCTCAGTCTAAGTTTTTGACGAAGGATGCTGGTCTAATATTTAGTGAGTGTTTGCATTCGGGTAATTCTCAATCAAGCACTGAAGAAATTCAGATGATCAGGCAAATTATAGAAGAGCTTCATGAATGTCAAATCCAGGATGAAACGGGAAGGCGCCGGTTCGTTCTCGATGATGTGTTGATTGTGGCTCCTTACAATCAGCAAGTTCGTTTGTTGAGAGAATCAATTGCTGGAGCGGAGATCGGAACAGTAGATAAGTTTCAAGGGCGTCAGGCTGCAGTTGTGATCATAAGTATGGCTGCTAGTGACCTTGGCAGTTCAATTCGTGGAATGGAATTTTTGTTGAGTAAAAAGAGGCTGAATGTAGCCATTTCAAGGGCAAAAATCTTAGCGATAGTAGTAGCAAATCCACTTCTTTCTCAATACGCCTGTACGACAGTTGAACAGTCCTGTTTGATCAATATGTTCTGCCGGATAATGCAGGACGGTTTGAGAACGGAAACTGGCGCTCTTGTGCAGCGTATATAATGTAATTACATTACTCCGGTGTGCCCAATGTCAACTCCTGAAATCTCATATCTTTCGGTCGAAGAATACTTGCTTTGGGAAAAGAATCAGTCAACAAGACATGAGTATGTTGATGGACAGATTTTTGCCATGGGTGGGGCTACTCGCAGACACAGGCTCTTAGTGGGTAACATCTACAATTCCTTACGTGCTTTGCTTCGTGGAAGTTCCTGCAGTGCGGAATTCTTGGATGCGAAGGTTCATATTGAGGCAACCAATAGTTTTTACTATCCCGATATTGTGGTGTCGTGCGGGGAGGTGAGCGATTCAGCTGTGCTAGTTGAGAATCCGGTTCTTATTGTAGAGGTTCTTTCTAGATCGACAGCATCAATAGACAGGCGTGAGAAATTGTTTGCATACAGGCGAATTGAGTCGCTAGAAGAGTACTTGATCGTTCACCAGCGCCGCCAACGTGTCGAGTTGCATAGGAAGTTGGTTGATGGCTCATGGACCAAACTTGAGTTCTTGCAAGGGCAGATAGTTTTGGAGTCGATTCTCGGCGGTAAGTTCAGTATTTCAATGGACAGTATTTACGAAGATGTTCGCTGGGCCGACCACAGTGGACAGGTAAAAGAATCAGAAGCTAGTTATGAATTAAATGATGAAAATGACTGGTAGAGAACAGCGGATACGCTTGCTTCTAATTGCTACTTGCACTGTATGCTTCTAGCGCTATAATGAGCAAGAACAGAGTGGTACCGCATTCAGTGACGAATCAACATAGCTTTTACGCTTACATGCTCGAGTGCTCAGATGGAACCCTTTATACGGGGTGGACGACGGATTTATCCAAGCGCATCGATGTACACAATTTGGGCAAGGGTGCGAAGTATACTCGTGTGCGAAGGCCTGTAAAGTTGATAGCATCTTGGTCTTTTGACAATAAGATCGCAGCGATGAAAATGGAGTATCAAATCAAGCAACTTTCTAAGAAAAAGAAAGAGCAATTGGTTTTGTCGCAAGTCCGGGAGCGCCGGCCCGGCTTCGATCCCTGAAAGCCGTATGGAGCGCGGACGTCCCGTCCGCCCATAGCCTCACAGAACAATCCGTGTTGAGCGAGTTCGATGAACGTCGGCATTCTGCCGACTCCGATCTCCTAAGAGCGATCTTCTCTTCGGAGACCGGTTCCATTCCGGGAGCGCCGGCATCTTGCCGGCTTCGATCCCTGAGAGCAATTCTCCTGTTCATGTCCGTCCGGAAGCATGAAAGTCGCTAAACGAACCCTGAAAGCGTCAGCTGCTGTGCGTTTTGATTTAGGTTCCGGAGTGTAAATGAATGTTAAGGGCTCTATATGGCGAATTGAACTTTTTGCAGTCTTTTGACGTTGTTAGGTTGTTAGGCTCTCGCAAAACTCAGGAGGTTATCCATGAGGAATGGCTTGAAATTGATACTGGGAATGTCATCGGCGCTAGTTTTGTCACTGGTTCTGATGGTCGGACCAGCTGATGCGAGGGGAGGAAATGGAGGCTGCGGTGGCCACGGGGGTGGCGGCGGCGGACGCGGTGCTGGCATGGGTGCTGGTGGGCACGGTGCTGGCATGGGCGGTGGAATGGGAATGTGTGGCGGCGGAAGATTCGGCGCCGGTGGACCCGGCGGCTTCGGTGGACGCCGTGGTGGGATGGGCCGTTTTGCCGGAGGGCAAGCCGGTGGCTCAGGTGAAGGCGTTGGCGGCGGCTCCTTGGCTGGAGATGGACCTGGCGGCTTTGCTGGACAAGGCGGGCCTGGAGGTTTTGGTGGAGGTTTTCGCAGGCGATGTGGAAATGACGGCATGGGTGGCTTTGGTGGCAATCATGCCGGAGAGTCCGGTGGTATCGCAGGTGGTGCTCCCGGGCTCGGTGAAAGCGGAATGGGTCAAGGCGTATGCGGAGCATCCGGTTCAGAAGGTGCCGGCGGCGGTGGCTTAGGCCGCCGATTCGGCAACGGGAACGGACCAGGTCCGCGTTTTGCTCGCCGTTTCCAGAATGGCAACGGTGAAGGTTTTGGCGGACGTTTCGGCAATGGCGAAGGTGCTAAGGGATTCCGGAATGGACAAGGTGAAGGCGAGAATGGTCGCCTAGCGGGACAATTCGGTGAGGGTGCTGGAAGCGGAAGATTTCCGAATCGGCCTTCCTTATTTGATGATCCTCGATTCTCTGGTTTCGGAAATGGACAGAATCAGAACGGACAAATTCCTGAAGCTGCTCGTTATGCTCGGCAGCAACGAATGAATCGCATTCCGCGAAACCCAGAAAACATGACTGCTCATAGCAATGAACATCCGCGATCTCCATGGAATCGTTCTGAGCGTCAGGATAACCGCATCGATCACGGTGTATCGAACGGGGAGCTTACTCCCCACGAGACACAGATGTTGAACAAGCAGCAAGAGCACATCGCAAATGCCGCTGACCATTTCAAGGAAACCGGAAATGGTATCAATCGTGTTGAGAAAAATCGTCTCGAAAACATGCAGGATCGCGCCAGTGCCAATATCTATCGTCAAAAACACGACGCGCAAGATATGGACAATAGAAATCGACCAGGCAACTGTGATGCTGCGAACAACGAACACCCATCAAGTACCGCTGAGGGAAGCTCTAGTGGCGGCGGTTCTCAGGGGAATGGATATGGTCATTCCGGAAACAGCGAAAACGGGAATGGCAATTCCAACGGCAATGGACATGGCAATTCGCAAGAGCATGGAAATAACGGAGTCGGAAATGGAATTGACCCGGCACCGCCTGGCAATCCTCCCGTAAATGATGGTCCCGGCACCGGTCCTGGCAACCCTGGTAATCGCGGAGGGGCAAACGAGTAGACTGACTCGATCAGAGGGTTGGACATAAGTTGCTGATCTTGCAGCCCTCACAAGTGGACTCTGTGTCGCCTGCAAGATCGAATGCAAAAGAAAGAGGATCGCTATTGCAGCGATCCTCTTTCATTCTGTCATCGTCGTGTTAAAGCTTTAGCCGTCGGCGTTTATTTTCTTGATCAATTCTTGGATCACTTCATCAGCTTTGTCGTTGTCGATCTGGCAAGTTCCTGCTTTTTCGTGTCCACCGCCACCATATTCCAAGCATAGTTCGCCCACGTTTGTTTTCGAGCTGCGGTTTACGATTGACTTACCAATGGCAAAGACCGTGTTTTGTTGCCTCAGTCCCCAGAGAACGTGTATCGAGATGTTCGTATCGGGATACATTGCATAAATCATGAAACGATTGCCTGCATGAATGGGATCTTCGCCTTTGAGGTTTAGAATGATCAAGTTCTTGTGCACGGTCGAACAGCGTTCCACTTGAGCTTTAAAAAGTTCGGCTTGCTCGTTATACAACTGAACACGTTCTTGGACATCAGGCATTTGCATAATTTCGCTGATGTCGTGATCTTTGCAATAATCGATCAGGTCCATCATCAAGTTGTAGTTTGAAATTCTGAAATTTCTAAAGCGACCAAGTCCGGTTCTAGGATCCATCAAGTAATTCAGGAGAACCCAGCCTTGTGGATTCAAAATTTCATCCATTGTGAACTGAGCGGCGTCGGCCTTGTCCACTTCAACCATCATATCGTTCCAACGTGCTGGGAAAGTGTCCAGCCCGCCGTAATGGTCATAAACCACCCGTGCTGCTGAGAGCGCTTTTGGATCGATGATGTGGTTGTCTTTCTGATCTTTGTTTCGTATGGTTTCGCTCAAGTGGTGATCGAATGCTAGATGAACGCCATCGACATAGGGAAGGTTTGTGGTGATGTCCCGCCCCGTTATGGCTACCTTGCCATCCTGCATATCTTTCGGGTGGACGAACAGAATGTCGTCAATCATGTTCAAATGCTTGAGAAGGACCGCGCAAACTAGTCCATCGAAATCGCTTCTAGTTACTAGTCTGAATTTTGTTGCGGTCGACACTGCTTCCGAACTCGGATTGGGTGAAATTGTCATTGCTTTGGTTTGCCTCTCGTCACTAGCGCATAGCATTGTGTCCGGCGTCGCTACCCAGTTTCTGAGTCAGACGCGAAGATTAGTTGATCAGCATATACCACGGCTTCTGCTCCATCCTGCGCATTACAACCGGTAATTTCCGATTCCTTCAAGGATTCTTACAACGGATGCGGAGGAAGGGCATGCGAGTCTGAGAGGACAGTCTTGACGGTACTTTCGCTGGAAGTCCAGCATTAGTTGATCCGCAGAGCTGAGCGTGGAAAGCTTGGCCCAGCTTCAAGGACTGAATTATTCAAGATTTTGGAGTCGCGACGCGCTGGAACCGCCGAAGGCTTGATTGCACATACCATTGTCTCTGCGAGTCTATGGGGGTGGCAATCGAGAACTAACGAATTATTTTGTAGAGTTGTCCGGAGTTTGTTGCGCTGCAGGCGCAAAATCTGGATTCAGTCGTTTAATGATCATCGAAGTTATGTCAATACCCTGAGATGAGAATTTATCGCTGCCTTTATAAATACCGCTGTAATCAACCACAACATCAAGACCGTGTTCTTTCGCCACTGCGTTGATAGCTTCTGTAATTGCATTCTGAGAGTTTACGCTTGTCGAGAGAACCAGCGCGCCAAGAGTCTGCTGCTGAATGTTGATTTCATTTTGCAACTGCTTCTTCTTGTTCTCAATTTCCTCCTTTGGCTTATTTTGCTTCTGCATGTCCGCGAGTTCAAAGTTTCCTTTCTCTACCGCAACTCGCAGCATTTCTTTTGCTCGCTCCTCCATAAGAGTTCCGGCTGCTGCTTCTGCATATGACTGCTTTACCTTGCCGAGAAAAAAGAATCCTAATTTGACTGGTGATGCTTGAACGGTTTTCGTTGTTGGAATGTCGGCGAATGCCGAACTTGATGTAGTTAGAACAAGTAGAGAAACAAGTACGATAGAGGTTTTCATTTTGCCGCCCCCTTATAGCAAAATCCCAAAGCAAAGCGCACCGCCTGTAATGGCGCTGGCATTATTCGCAAATAGACAGATCAGGATGAATGAGAGTGCCGGATGCTCTCCCTCTGCTCACCGGATCGAGCAGAATCTCAGTCCAACGGTCACCGGATATGGGCCGCTGTTAATTCGACGATAGTTTGTTAGTCTTGTTCCTGCAATCCGTCAAATCAGTCTACAGATCCGTAATTTGACGGAGCCTGCGCTGCATAAATCAATCATTTGCACCCTTCACACGTTCCCCACAAGAAACGCCTATTCTTCAGTTTGTCCACTTACCCATTCAGATAAATTGGAGGATCCATGAAGTACGTTAGTTTGACCGAGGCCGCATCAAATCTAAGAGTTGAGGTTCGAAGGAGCATTCCGAAGCTAAAGCATCTTTTCGTGACAAGAAATGATGTTCGTGGCGGACAGGGAGCTGATGGCGGATGGCTGTTTGGTTCCGGTGGGGACGGAGCTCATGGTGGTAATGGTGGGAATGGTGGGAATGCCAGTAATCTCGCCGCCAACGGCGGTAACGGCGGTTCGGCCGGACTTATCGGAGCTGGTGGAAACGGTGGTAATGGTGGAATTGGCTAAGTTGTTTCGGGGTATCATAGTATTTCAATGATTCAATATCGAGGCAACGACATGAGTGAGAGCAGCGGCAAAAGTAAAAAGGTGCGCAAGCCCCTCCCGAAATTGAAGCGACTGACCCAAACAAATACTAGCGCCATCGGCGGTGGAGCTGGCGGCAAAGGCGGCGACGGCGGTCTCTTCTGGGGGAACGGCGGCAACGGCGGCGATGGTGGCGCAGGCGGCGCAGGTGGACTCATTGGAGATGGCGGCAATGGAGGCACTGGTGGCAACGGTGGCGCTCTAACGGTAACTACGTGTCACCTTGGTGGCGCAGGCGGTAACGGAGGCGCCGGCGGAGTCGGCTGATTCTGAGTTCGATAAGGTTTCGATCTTTGGAGCTCGGTTCGATCCCGGGAGCGCCGGCATCTTGCCGGCTTCGAACTTTTGGAGCTCGGTTCGATCCCGGGAGCGCCGGCATCTTGCCGGCTTCGAACTTTTGGAGCTCGGTTCGATCCCGGGA
>JAIEQI010000079.1 GCA_019747875.1 Candidatus Obscuribacterales bacterium | reverse complement strand
ATGCGCTTGGTATGAGATCTTTTGGTATGGTTTAAAAGTGGGCTAAATTAATGGTATTGGGCATCCTGCCGGCTTCTGATTGCAGCTCTGTCTGCGGTTGTTTCGAAGTTGCTAGATCACTCATGCGTGAAAGCTGTCTGGCCCTGAGCCCTCCTGGACCGGCTGCCAATGTATTCACTCCCGCATCCAGCAGCCCTCTGAGCGCGATCTCCTTAAAGTCATACGGAGCGTTGAGGGCATTCTGCCGTTGCACTTCGCTAACGGTGCCCGCTCCTAGTCCGAAACTCCCGCCCGTTGCCATCGTTTGTGCAAGCACGCTGCGGTCCAGCAAACCTCGCGTCGCAATGTTCACGCCCTTCAAAGCGACGGTTGCGCCACCGAAGACGATGAGGTCCGTCGTAAGTGCTGAGCGGTTAAATGACTGAGAAAATGTATTTGACACACCGCGCCCGATGTCCAGTTGACCGTTTTGATCCAGATAGGATTCACGCGTGAGACCAGTGTCAATAAAGCGCGAGGAGATGCCAAAACTAAAGGCTTTTGCGCTGAGTTCAAGCGGCTTGCCCGATAGTGCAGAAGGCGCGACGCCCCATTCGGCCAACTTGTTCACCCTGGTAAAATCCACCCTCGCTAAGGCATCGAAGGAACCCTTAATAGCCGCTCCTTTTGCCGCTCCGAGTGCGAAATCTGTGACCTGGTTTTCGAGGGTATCGTTTGATTTGACTTGATCTAGCCCGTGGAAGAGCGCCGATGCACCGTAGCTAAGCGCTGTAACTTTCTTTCCAATGGACGGAACGAAGAGAGGCACTGCTTTGACGAAGTCGGCGCCGTATCTGACGAATTCTTCTCTCAGCCGCGAGCCAGGTCCTCCGGATTTTTCATCCGGCAAAGATGTCTCAAGGGCATCATGAATGCCCGTGCGGAGCAGTGAGTTTTTCTCTCCTGAACTCAGTGTCAGACTCCTGAATAATCTGTCCCCGACCCCCTCTATGGTATAGCGCCAGCGGGGAGCGTGTGCTGCGCACGGATGAAGAAGATGTTGCACGTACGTGCCATGCTGGCTGTGTTCATCCACAGTTGGAGTGTTGGTGCCGATTCGGTTCTTTGACGCAAATTTGACGAATTTCTGACGCAACTGTGAATGCGATGTTGATTACATTATTTGAAGATGTCGGGATTCGGGTGATTAACATGGAAGAGAACAAAGAGAACAAACCTGCTGAGTCGAATGAAAATCAACAGGATTCAAGCGTAGCAGAGGATGCAACTTCGAGGCTTTCGCAGGAAGCTTTTGACTCGGCACGAAACTCATCTGCTAATTCAGATAACAAGTCTTCTGGAGCTGGTAAAGATACTGAGTTTCCTTTGTCAACTTCTGATCGCAATGGTTTAAGTTCGCAAATGATGCAGAGAATTGCTCTTGAACGTCCGGGCTCGAACGATCAAGGACAGCATGGAGTGATTGATCAACTCGGTCGCGAGCAAAAGGTATTGCCGAAGCTCTCTCTTGATGGCGCCAATGACAAACTGTCGAAGCTCTCCGAAGAGGATCGCAAACAACTTTGCGAAGACATACTCAAGGAGATGGGCAAAGGTCCTGCCAGAATTGATCAATGGAAGTTGCCGCCAGCAGACCGTGCAGTTCCGTTTGAGTCGAATGGCGGCGGTGGTGGCAATGATAAGAGCGGGAACAACCCTCGAGAGATTGTGTTTGAACCGATTTCGTTCAAGCAGCCCGGTGACGTGAACCAACCACGTGAGGGGAATGGAACTTTTCTAGGATCGAAAACTGAGCCGGCATCAGACAACACCGGCACAAAGGCTTTAAATCCTACTGATGCGCTGAAGATGATCAAAGACCTAAACGTTCCGATTGGCCTTGACAGCCAAGGCTGGTCGCCGATGCGTCCATCGGAGATTCAGAATGGCGCAAATGTTCTGGAGCTTCAAAAGAAAGACAGTAATGGAGGGAAAACCGCGGACATAAACAGTCCGACTAAAGACACGCCTTCTGAGCATAAAGCTCGTCTTGAACTGATCATCCCGATTGCGGGAAATGACAAGTTAATGCAACAGGAACTCAAAAAGCAGGCCGATTTGAGCGCTGTGAAGAGTCTATTTGCTGCTGGCGAAGCAAAGGATATGATCAACAAGTTGTCGCCCGAGAAGCGTGAGCAGTGGAATGAATTCCAACTGAAGATCGCTCAATCGCAGGACCCCGCCGAGCGAGAAAAATTGCGCAGCGAGAGGAACGCTGAGTTCCCTGATGTCGCGAAGAGGATCGAGGAAGCGCGATCGTTGAGTAAAGACGCTCAAAACTGCAGTCAAAAACTAAATGAGATTGCAGATCGGGAGCGCGCTTCCAAAGCTGCCAAAGAACAACAAGAAGAAAAGGATCCTACAAGAGATATCTTCGGTCTCGGTTCAGAAAAAGGGAAGATGCCGAACTTCGATCGACTCAAAGAAGGTGTCTTCGGAAATAAGAAGGGCGATTCCGACGAACCCAAGGTCAGGCTAACCACCTTGCCAGAGCTTTCAGAGAAAAATCTGAATGAACTTGATTCGCCCAGCGAGCAACAGGTCATGCAACTCAAAGCTGACTTGATTGATAGCAAGGCAGCGCAGCGAGGCGTGTCCGATGCTGACCGCGCGAAATTTAGAGAAGACGCCAAGAAAATTATGGAGAACGATAAGTTCACTGACGCGCAGAAACATGAGTCCTTCGATCACATCAATAGACTGATGGATGGCAACTCAAAAACAGGACTTAGCGATAGTCAGTGCGCCCGACTCGGCTTACAAGTTGCAGATCAGATTGCTAATCCCACTGAGATTGATCAAGGGCAGTATCCGACTTGCAATGTCACTACAGTCGAAGTAGGCATGTATTCGAAACATCCTGAAATGGCGGCAAAGATCATAACTGATCTTGCGTTGAATGGTGAAACGACAATAGCAAATGGTGATGTTGTTAAGTTGGATAAAGGCAGTCTGCAGCCAACACACAAAGACGCTGTTTCTTCACCTAAACCCGAGAATGTACGCACACACGCTAGCCAGATTTTTCAACTTGCTGCCCTCAATAATCATTTGGATCGCCATAATGCGCAAACTGGTCAAGATCTTCGTTGCGTAAACCACGGAGCAGAAACAGGCAATACCTCCGATAAATTGATGGACTTCTCGACAAATCCTCCTCGCGAAGTTACGAGTATTGCTGGAGGTCTTGGAGCTTTTAGTTGCGAAACTGGGATCTTGAAGGATGCTGATGGCAATGTTCAACTTGATGCGAATCTGAATCCGATTAAGCGCTCTGCCGTGGATATGCCTAACCTGCGGGAACCAGATGTTCTTGCTATTGCAGAAAGGTTCAGCAATGCACCTTCTGAACTGATGATTTCCAGACCTGACATAATTCAGCGCGTCGCACTTAACGCAGGTTATGGACCGGAGGGGGTCGTTAATGTTGTTAATACAGCGCAGTTACATGACCATCTTGCAAAGGCAAAAGCAGAGGGACGTCTTCCGATCGTGATCGGGGTGCATACGTCGCATGGATTCCTGAAAGAACAAGCGGACGAGGCCGCTAAGAATGCGAATATAGCTGCCGGAAAACCGGGTGGTGCCGGAGACCCGCTCAGCGGAGGTGGACACGTTGTTTCGATTGTTGATTATGACCCGGCAACAGGGAAGGTACACATCGACAATCAGTGGGGCAAGAGCCGCGATAAAACCGGCGATAATGCTGTTTCGCTAGCACAGGCTTTACAAATTATGCAACCGCCAGATTCTTCGCTCGTTGGCAAACAGATTGCTAGGAACGTAAAGACACAGGCTGATCGAAGAGAGGATTATCAGCAATGGTGCAAATCCGAAGGCAAGACGCCAGGTAAGGACTATCCGACCCCTCAACAGTTCAAGGAATGGGACGCAAAGCGCCAGAAGTAGGAGCGCGTACTTTACATAAGAGTTGATGCGCATTCACAGCTCTCCACTAGAGGAGTAGGATGGAAATGTAAACGTGGGGGCAGTGCATTGCTAAGGTTCGCAAATGTAGCTATGTGCATATTGCTTTTCGTGACGGTAGCACCGACATTGGCTGCTCCTTCCGTGATTGTGCCTGGTGACAAAGAATGCGGAAGCACGAAGAAACATGATTATGCTACGACAATAATCACTTCGGAAAATCCAGAGCTGATCGCGCAGCCTACGACGACGGTTGAGAAGAAAAGACTGTTTTCACTGCGGAAAGCTTCAAAAAAGGAACCGGGAGGATTCGTTTACGGATGCGCCACGCCTCAATGTTTACCTATCGCCATAGGTAAAGGCGACCTTTATCTAAATTCTGGAACGGCGAGTGCAGTAAGACTTAGCGCGGACGGAGTTGAGCTTGAGCTGGTTAACGGAAGGTGGGTTATTTAAGTATACTCAGAGGCTTTTCTGTTGCGAGTTTTTAATAAGGAAAACACCAATGGATTGAGTGTGTTGATAAAGGTGGCTGGACCAGCACTTTTGTTTGCTGAGAGATCGATTGAAAACGACTCTTTCAACTTAGTAAACGTGTGGGGGGAACCGGCGATCGTTTTTGTATATGAAGGCGAAGCATTCCAGTCTGTGCAAGTAGGGACAGGTGACGAACTTCGCGTAGCTGGCATCGAAGAAGATGATCTGAATTGGCTTCCGAAAGATTCAGTTGCGCGGACGGGAATCATAGCGCCTATGCAAATTCCCGGCGCTAAAATCGCGAAAAATGTAATTGACAGGCCATCATTTTACGCGAGCGAACAGCTATTTCATTGTCGTTACTATCAGCAGGAAATACCTGAAGCAAATTTTGAGATGGCAAGACGGTCGATTCGCGAAGAATGTAGCGATAGAAAATCACGGCGAGAATTTGACAAAGCGCGCAGTTTTGTTTCATGCGGTTGCGGTTTTCAAAAAATTGAAAGGCGGGACCTCGGAGCTATGAAATGAGCGATGACTTCACTCCTCCGAAACAGTTGGAATCAGATCGTGGAGGTTCGGGTAGATCTCGGAGAACCGCAATTGGTACTGGTGGAACTGGAGGACCAGGTGGCTATGGTGGAATCCAGTCTGATCCGTCCGGAGGAGACGATTCTGGAGGCGGACACAAACCCAGAGCACTAATTTGTGATAGAAGTCTATCTGTTAGGGCTGGACTAAGTGTTATTTTGAGTCCATACGTAGACGTTGTCGATCACACTAACGACGCACACCTTCTCTTCGAGTTGATCGACGCTTATAAGCCGCACGTCGTAATATCGGAGATTGATTTGGAAAATGTCGATCCTTTGGAGCATTTCCAATATGCATTCAAGGTTTCGCCGTTCAGAGATTTTATCGTTCTGAGTGATTCCTTCAACGCCACCAGAAATTACCGACGACTTGTGAATATGGGGCTTCGTTTCTATTGTCTGAAGCAATCGTTGCAGGGGACAATAATTGCCGCTGTACAAACGGCAATCCGTTCACCAAACGCGTCTTATTGCGATCCTGCACTATTTGCGTTATTAGAGCAGCCAGTACTCCAATCAGCGCTTGAACAATTTAAAATTACAAGTGGCGAGTTTAATGTTCTGGTAAGACTCGGGTTGCGTAACTTTGAAATAGCATCGGAGTTAGGGCTTAAACCAAAACAGGTGGAGAGATGTATTGAAGCATTACTAGCTAAGTTGAGAGTTCCAACGAGAACGGCTGCAGCACTTAAGGTCGCTCAGCTAGGAGGAATTATTCTCCCGAAGATGCCGTCACTCCACCCGGAAACAGCGCAAAATATGGAAGTCCTTGCATTCGAAGCTCTTTGTTGTGAAGCCATCGAGGAGTGGTTGCGACACGGACTTCTTAATCTTCAGTATCTTTATCGAACTGACAATCAATACACTCTGATGGACACAGATACTTTTCGCCAGTACGATGTAAGGAAGGATAAGTTTGAATCAGGGCTCGAACAATTAAAGGAAGGGGACAGTGGTCTAGAGTCCATAATTATCGGGAATCGCGTTCTATTCGTACGTCTGGGGCGAAAGTTTTCGTTTTAGAGATTCCATTTGCACGTGCTGCTGCGAGATACTAGAATATTGAGGTCGGCATGAGTTTCCAACGTGAGTTTTATTAGAAGGCTGAGATGCTGGTTCGTTTTCGTGATTCTTTTGCAGACCGCTCCTATGGTGTGTTCTCAGAACAGAGCATTAATGAACCAAACAAATCAATCCAATAAAAACAAGGTAAATTGCAACGCATTCCAAAAGTGGTCTAGCGTTCATCCCGATAAGTTGCCCTTTCCTCCGTTTGAGTTGAACATGGCTTTGGCTGAGGGTGCTCCGGTTCCACAAGGCCCGACACGGGTTAACTTAGAGAAGTGGCTCAGCCAGATATCTTCTGTTGAAGCTATTGTCGATGAAGGGTGTAAGAGTAATCAATATTCTGATCCAATCGATAGCACGGGCAACGTGGATCTCGGCTTGATGACCAATTCAAACATGTTGATTTCGAATGTGAATAATTCCCGAATACTGAAAGTGAAACTGTTTTTGGAGTCGGGAAAATTCTCTCAAGTCAGTGAGCAGATAAGTCGAATCCTCGATGTCGCTCGAACCGGCGATGGTGGCACCCGCGTTGTAATCAGCTATCTGTCAGGATATAGAACGACGATTAAATCCGGATTGCAATCTGTGCGCGAATGTCTGTATTTTCTAAAATGCCCAGAGAGTGTTTTGACTCATCTTGTTGATTTGTTAGTTGGGCTCGATCATCGAGCTGTCATTGCCAAGTCTGTAACAGCGGAATGCAATTTTTTGCTCTCGCAGTCAGCGGAGCCATACTTCCTAAATGTTCAGGACAGCCAGCTTACCGAGGGGAATCCGGCCGGTAAGGAGATTCTGCAGAAGTTATTGAAGGAACATGCAAACAGTCGCGACTTGAACGCTACGATAGGGCTCATGCGATCGCTAACTCAAGAAACAGCAAATAACGCGCTTCTTGCGCCGGGAAAACGGTCTGCTCCGAAATTAAACGAGCTGAGGCACGAACTCGCTCCTTTGTTGCAAGCTCTTAATTCGGGAAAGCCGATAAACAGTGGTGAATACTCAGTGTTATCATCGAAGCTAGGAAAGGTTCAGAATCTTATCGGCAAAGTTTTCGTGCTGGAGAATTGGGAGAAAACATTTGTGCCAATTGTGGAGGCCGAGGACAGGACGATCTTGCAAATTGATGCAACGAGGATTCTGGTTAATTTGAATTTGTTTGAGAGGCGCATGCATAAATTGCCAACCTCGATTAATGAGCTAGTTCAGATGAAGTATCTTCCTGAGCTTCCACGAGAGCGATGGGCCGGCTACGAATTGAAGTACTCACCGTCCGCGCGAACGCTCGCCTTTGAACTGGCGAATGGGCAGAAGTTCAGGTATGAGCAGAACAAGAATGAGTTGGCTTGGAAGATTCCGCAGCCCAGGTAGATTTCTGGTGCGTTTTTCTTCGCCCGTCAATTAGTGCATTGCTTTGAGTTCTCAAAAGAGCACAACGTTGCTCAAAAAAATGGCGTGGTGGAATCTCTCGTTGGGTCGTCCGAAGCTGTCTCAGAATGCGCATCACCAACGAATAACTTGAATTTGCCGGGGGTAAGTGGTCCGCTCAATTGCAAAATCCAGGAGTGCATTTTTGTATTCGCTGGGCAAAGAATGTAACCGTGGTAGTGGAGGTCACTGTCGTTTCGGAGTATGTTGATTTTCAGTGAGCCATCATCAAGCATAAAGACGGAACTGATGTTCTCAGCCTTGGGGAATGTTTTTTCATTGTCAAACGAATGCATCTTCTCAGCTCTCCAAAAACGAAATTGGCTTCATAGAAAGTAAATACTAACACCCTCTGGCTTGAAGATACCGTGGCGCGTAGTGTGCTGCGTCTCTAAAATTATTATTTTGAGTTCCGGTGCAAAATTGCTTTGTAGAATTCGGTGGCGTTGGCATTATCAGGTAAACCAGTTACCTGTCCATCGCCAAGCTCGACTACAAGCCAGCGACCATCTTTTGTCTGTGCTATGTCCATGGAGAAGAAACGGCTTCTTGGTATAGGAGCGATTTCTGCGAATTCAGCAAGCGGTGGCTGTCCTTTGTATTCACCTTCCTCCCAGTATGGAATCCAATGGACTATCTGCCCGTCCATAACGAAAAGCCTGTACTCTTCAATGAGAGGCATTCCGCTTTGTGAATGTGTTGTTAGTGGTTTGAATTCTTCAAACTGCCTGAAAACCAGCCCGCCTTGCAAATTGTGTCCACGCAGTTCTAAGAATTTGCTGGATACTCTAAAAACTACGGATGAATCTCGCGAATCCGGAATAAAGCAGGCTTCATGCCAACGGTGTTTTTCTGATTTGACGTAATCTTTTACGATGGCTGGACTTCCTTCAAAGATTGCCAGGTCTGCGAGTAGTTTTTTGAGAATTGGACCTGATAAGGAATCGCCAAGTTCTTCAATTGGAAACCAAACTGATTTCGATGTATGTTCTTTGAGCAAGTTGAACCACCCCGGCAGGAAATGGCAATGCCGGTATTGAACGGGATCATTGATGAGCTTGAGTCCTTTTGCCAGCAACGCCTCATAGAGCAATTCATATTGCGCCGGTGTGAGCATCCAGCCTCGATAAATAGCCAGCTCCGGTTGCGTTTCGCCGGGCGAAATCATTCTTACCGCTCTTTGAACGTTAGCTTCTTGTGTTAATGCTTCAAAATCCAGAAGGCTCGTTTCCACACCAAGATTCTGAACGGCGTCTACCTCATTTTGATAAAGCTCATCAGGTTGTCGTATTGATAGCGGGCTGGCACAGAAGATTACACGCATTGATCTGGAACTTCTCTGCTCAATAGTGGTGGTTCATCGGAGTCTATTTCAAGGAAAGGAACGTCCCATTCGATGAAATCATCTGGAGCCCAGTATTCATGCTCTCTTTTAACGTGATAATAAACATGGCACGAATAAATGTGATCAGGCTCGCAGCCATTGTTCATTCCGATGAGTCCTCTGAGTACATTATCTTTGAACTGACTTCTAAAGCTTTTGAAGATCTCGTTCAAGAACGCCCATGAGTATTGCAGGTGTACCAAATCTCTTGAGAGGTTCCGCTCTAATTGACGTTTGCCAATGTTTTCCTCGATGGCGATTTTGCTGATGAATCGCTCTAATAGCGTGCGGTTGGTGTTGTAAAGTCGCAGGGGCGTCGGCAAGTCAGTAAATTTACTCTTTTCGCCGTGTTCATGCCGCCATTGCGACGGCAGCATGGCGTCAAGAAGGACACAGTCATACATCCTTATGAATGGAGAGTTGGCTATTCTGCGGAGCTCAGAGGGAAGCTTGACTAGCGGTGTGGCGTCCAACTCCAGTAGAAGAGCATTCATCGCCTTGGTCATTCGCATAGGAGTCGGACCCCTGGTTAGAGATATTATTCTACTAGGGGTTGTGAACAGGCTTGTGCGGACTTGACAGCTCTATTGCATAGCTGGGAGGGCGTTTGAACGAAATCTGGAGCGACCTGCTGCGGACAAATGCCAAGTGATATTGACTTGATATAATGGCTCCAATAGGCCCTCGTAGTTCAGTTGGATAGAACACCTCCGTCCTAAGGAGGGTGTCGGGAGTTCGAGTCTCTCCGAGGGTGAGCTTTTCCGGGATCGATGATCGCCGGGCCCTACATAAGACTCACTAGCAGTTAGATAAACATGCTGCTCAACGGCGACAAAGCTGCTTGATGACCGGCTGATTGCCTGTTAGACTTAGTGTTGAGGTGATTATCATGGCTAAGCAAAAAGCAAATACTCAAGGTAAGAAACGGACTGCGGCTGCTTCGCAGCAGAGAGGGAAAAGTGCTGGTCATGCCGTTCTTGCGTCAACGGGTACCTCAGCCTTTAACTATTATTCCGATAACGTACGAGAAAGAAAAGCTGCTGCTTCTGCCGTCCGTCGCGCTTCAAAGAAAGCCAGCTCGAAGAAAAGGGCTCATTGAGTTGTGGCATTTAGGGCTGAGGATTTGCGAAACCTCGAAGAGGTTCTTAGCGCATGTTTAGGTCGATTTGTTGAGGCACCTGCATCAATTCAATTAATCGACACAGATGGTCCACGAACTACGGGACGTGGACGTGATGGATTAGTATTTCGGTTACCCGATGAAAGACATGCAAAAATGATTCGGGAGAGCTGGGACGAAGATAGAAGAACTCTACCTTACTCAGGAATTGTGTTTCCTGAGGGCTCGGTATTAACCGTTCTCTTTGACTGTAAGTCAGGAAGTGTTCCGAACATTTTGAAACCCGTCGCCGACGAGATTGCAATTTTTAATTCGGCGGGCAGTCGAATAGGCTATATAGAGAAATACAGTTATTCTTTCTATCCCAATTCTAGGAAAGCCGACGAAGAAATCGGTTATTTCAGGTTCGACTTTCATGTCGATGCGATGGGTGAAGGAGATCTGGGAGATCATTCACACTTTCACTTGCATCGAACTGTCGATGGTGGCTTTCGGCTGCCCACTGGTCCGGTCACCGAATTTGATAAAATCGTTTCTTCTCTGGAACGCGTGCTTGCGCCGGAGGAGAGGGAGCGCAGGCACCAACGGTGGTTCCGTGCAGGAAAGTTCAAAGGCTTATTGATGGATCTAACTGCCGAAGGCATTCGAAATATAAGGGGAACACTTTATCCTCGTACAAGTCAGTGGAGTCAATTTGCGTTTCGGCAAAGATATGAAGAGTTCATTGCTGAATTCGCCTAGAATTCACAGCCTTGTTGGTTCTGACTGTTCTGGTCTAGCAATCTAAGTCTCTTACTAAATACTAGCCAACACAAATCCGCTCCCTTTTGAGATTCTTGTTCAAGCCCAACTTGTGAAACTTGATTTTGCCACGAATAAAATCCACGCACACCAAATTCAGGAGCCAGATTAGGCGACCGAGCTTGCGTTTAGAGATCCAATCACGTCCCTATTTTGAAACCGCCGCTGCGTCGTCGTAGAGTTTAGAGATCGTTTCCATATCGCGCTTCGTTAGCTTGCCCAAGCAATGCGGTGAGTTTGCGAAGAACATGATGTCCTGATTGTTGGCAGAATGAGGAAGCCCTAAAGCGTGCCCGGATTCATGCAAGCATGTGGCATTTACCTCCTTATCAGAAACGTCAGATCCATCTCTCCTTAGCGTGTAGATAGTTATTGCAGCTTTGTTGAAAGTTCGATCTGAATCTGATCGTCCGAACGTTGAGGCATTTGTTATTCCTGCTTCTGCTGTGGATTCCGGGAACGAGGCCCAGTCGACTGTAATATTGGCGTCGTCTGCGTTGTCGCTTTCGGACCACCCGATTTTGTTATTTGAAGCAGCACACCATGCGTCAAGAGCCTGCTGCATCATCTGTGTATAATTTCGCTTGTAGAAAGGATTTCTGATGTCTTGATTAATAAAGATCTTCAATGGCATTCTTTGAGCTTCCCACCGTTGGATCCGCTTTCCGTTTAGATAGTCTGGCGAGTTAGGATTACCTACTCCAACGTCGGCTTTTCTCAAACTTTCTATCGTTGCTTGGGCTTGCTTGAGTGCAGGAGAGGCAGCTCCCTTTCTAATAAACTCTTCCAAGCAGAGAATTGCCTCTGGAATACGCCCTGCTGATTTGTAGACTTCCGCAAGTGAAATGGCTGCGTCTATTTTGCCGTAACTCTGTGCTTTGACTAAGCAATCGATGGCTTTGTCTGGATCGTTCAAGCGTTCACTTACTTGACCTAGTTGGGTATACGCATTTGCTAATGCTGCTTTGTCCTTTGTGAATTCGATCGCTTCCGAATATGCTTTTTTCGCTGACGTGTAATCCTGAAGCTTTTCGTAAAGGGTGCCCAAGTTATAGTGCACGGTGAATGAGTTATTGTTTGGGTCGTAACGGCAGGCTTCCTCCAGTGAAGTCCGTGCTCTTTCAAGGTCGCCGTTCAACAACGCTCGATTCGACATTTGTGCAAGCTCGTATGCTTTATTCGTTGCGAGTCCCTGTTTGTTTACTGGAGGACGCGGGGAGGGAATCTGTCGGTTTGGAAATTGAGGATATTGGATTGACGATGGAGCGCTCGCAATCGGAGATGCGGAATATTCCCTTTGAAAAGTTACCAGTTCGAGATGCGATGTCGTGGGAAAGGTCAAACCAGGATTGCCCGATAAATCTCGAAAAACACTCATAAGTGATTGCTGAAAGCTTGCTCCCCCTGTGGAAGAGACTATTGAACACTGGATCATTCGTCCTCTGGTCACGGTGACGTTTACTAATGCTTTGCCACTATGCTCAGTGCGAATGTTCCAAATTCGACTGACTGCATCTGCAAATTGTGCGTGCCATTTTGACCAGGCCTGTACTGGTTCTGCAAATTCAATATTTTGAGCAGGGGGATATCCATATCCTGCTGGAAATCTTGCTTGCCGCGGGGGTGGATTCAGGAAATATGTGGGTTCGCTAGCTTGAGTATTATTTGAACGCGGATGTTGTGGCGCGTGCTCGGAGTTCATATTTGCAGGAAGAACTCCTCCCAGCACTTCAGATAGAAGATGGGCTGGAAGATTTCTGACGGCTAGGGCGCTATTACCTGACAAGTCCATCGTGTGGTTGTTTTGAACAAAAGCTTTGATGTTGCCAGTGTCAGGTTCTCTGTACAAATAGACGCCCACTGGCAGTTCCGCAAGGGAACGAACATCACTTGGCGCCGCCGGTCCAGCAAGTTCTCGTGTAAATGCAGGGGCCGGACTCGGTATTGGAACTACCGCCGGCGGCGACTGGTTGAGGGATGCTCTTGAATAACTGCTATCGAAGGTAGCGATAAATTTCAGGCTGCTCGGCGATTTTATTTGAGGAACAGCACTTTTCTGTACAGCAAAGAGAGCCATTTGATCTAGTTCTGGCGCACCTGAGGATCTTAGTATCTTAATGCGGTTGAATTCGCCTGTGGGCTCCGTCTCAAAGTAGACTTGAAGGTTTGCTGCCGCTGAGTTAGCAGAGGGTTGCCACATTCGCTTGATTCTTGATAAAAGCGTGGCCACAAATTGATTTTCATCGACACTTTGAATGCTTCCGACGGTTTGTAATCGAACTGAATATGCCAAGCATGCGGGGTGAGCACACAAAGCAATCAGTAAGAGGGGAACGAGACTCTGGGATTGTTTTGATGAAGCCAATTTGACGACCGCGATCGTTTGTTTTACTCTCATTACTCGCCTGCTCCGCAAAGCTTACAGGGCACACCACCTTTTTCTTTAGCCTCTCTTCTAGTCGTCTCGATGCAATGTGTGCATCTTCTTGCGGCACTGCAGCTTGGAATGTGATACTTGCGCGAATTTATGTTGAACATTACTTTGTCAGTTTCCTTAGCTTGCTGTACATAAATTTGGTCGCTGCCATAGGCTGGCATCTGAAGCAGCCCCATTATCATTGAAATCGTAAGAAAGGTTCGTTTCAAGACAGACCATGCTCCTTGTCTCAGTTTCCTTGGACCTGTTGCAACAGGTCCACTCGCTTTAGTCTTGTTATTCCGTTCTTAATAGACAGTTATTCGCTTGGAAAGTTGTCTCAAGTTTTCATTTCCTTGGAGCTTGGCGTAAATGGACTCTGGTCTTACAGAAAGCATGCGGAATCGCTTTAGGACAAGGAAGCCAAGTGAAGCTGCGCGATGTCAAGTTTTGTCGGGCGCGTTGGAAGGGAGGTGCTGCTGCTAGCTTCAGAACGACGGGATCATTAGATCTGAAGCGATATTCTTGAACTCCATATTAATTTGATACGATGTTCAGACGATCTTACTTCGAAGCCAGGAATTAGCCATGCTCAACTCGAAGTCAAATAAAATCAATATCTGTCAGCTCCTCTTACTTCTTTCTGCATTCGCGACTAACCTATTTGTGTTTGCATTTGCTTTTAATACAGACGATCTCGACAGGCTAGAAAATTGGTTGTTTTCCACCACCTACCGAAGTGAGACTGAGGCGTCTCGCCTGAGTCGTCTTGAAGAGAGGTTATTTGGTAAAACCGGTGTCGGATCTTTTGAAGAAAGATTCAGAAAGCTCAATGCGTTGTTCGAAACGCAAAATAAACCGTCATCCGCAATCTCGAAGCAGTATAGCTTTCCCACCTTTCCTTCATCTCAAGTAGATCCGTCGGTCCATGATTCGGTTAACGACCCACTACGAATTTGGCAAGAAGCATATTTGGAGCAGCAGAAAATAGCCCAGAATCCTGGTCAAAAATGGGAGATGCCTCAGCAAAAGTTGGGTTTGACAGCACGGCTTTATATGGCTTCTCGAAGTCCAGCTCAAGTCTCTGCTGACGAGCAAAGATACGCAGCAAACCTTGCAGCGGTTATTGCACACAATAAAGCAATTGATGAAAGGCAGCAAGCGGCTTTAAGTGCTATGCGAAAATTGTTGGAACAACGTATGGTCATGCAAAAACAAGAGAATGAAAACTTAGTCCGTGAAAATGGGACGGCCGGACCTGGGATGAAAACGAGAGAGCTCACACCGGAACAGTTTCAGAAGAGAGTTGATGATGTAATTAGTGAATTTCCCACGGCAGGGGCGGAACAAGATGCTTCACTTATTGATAAACAGAATCAATACAATAGATTAGGTTTTACTCTTGGAGGTAAGCCGTTAGATTCTCTCAGCTGTGCACGAAATGCATCTCAGCCTAATAGCGCCAAACATGATGCTAACGAAACTCTCATGGATTTGTTTGGCTTTAGGGCGCTTCGAGCGAGGGAGGAGTCGTTATTACCTTTGTCCGACCAGAGACACGAGCTGCCCGCGCAGGTTTTGAAGTTGGCGATGTTATCAAAATGGTTGAACACAATGTTTTAGCACATAAGGACCTGATGCATCTCCGAGAAGTGTTGGTCCAATATTCCGATCAGCGGAAACAAATCGAAATGCAGCTCTTACACCATGGCAGTATCAGGAACACTGAGTTTTAGCCAATTACTATCTTTGCGCGGTATTAGAGAGGTAAAACCAACTATTGGCGCAACTGGGGAATTGAGACATAATAGTATCTGTGGATGGTATCACTCGAAGCTGGCTCGCAAAAGAAGCTAACGTTCGTAACATTCAGGAGTACTTGACGATGACCACATCAAGAAAACATCCAGAGAAAGAACCAGCAAGGTTTGGGCGGCCGCCGAACATACCTGAGGCGCTCAAACTTATTGAGCATTGGCTGGAAACTGATGAACGCAATCCTGATACCAGCGATTGGGAACACCTGAAGAAACTTCTTGACGAGGATCGATTGTCTGAGAGAAAGTTGTTTGCGGATGAGTAAGCTGGTGCTGTTAGATACCGCAGTATTGGGTTTTGCCACAAATCCAAATGCTGTAGTTAACAATCCGGTTCTCAGCTGGCTAAAAGGATTGATGCGAAATGGTGACCAGCCATTTGTGCCGGAGATCGCTGATTATGAATTGCGCCGCGAATTGCTTCGAGTCAGATCCCAAAATGCGCTTTCCCGCTTAGATGGCATTTGTTCGGCCTTGGGATATCTTCCTCTGAACACTGAGACCATGCGCCTGGCTGCTTCGCTCTGGGCAAATGCGCGTAGCGAGGGACGTCCTTTCGCACATGAGCAAGCTCTCGATGGCGATGTCATTTTGCTGGCGCAATCATCGCTGCTGCAAGAAGAGAACAAGAACAATCAAGTTATTATTGCAACAACCAATGTCAAACATCTGAGCCGCTATGCCACAGCTTCTGAATGGCAAAATATTTGAGATGGATCAACGAGTGCTTTGGTGATTGTCTTGCGATTTCGATTTCTTCCCGAACATTTACCGTCTTTCTTAGCATCCTCGCAGATCGCCAAAGCACAGGCTGTAATTGATGTTTCAGCAATCGCGTCGGTGGCGTAATTCATTGGAGCTAGTTACATTGTTTTAGTATAAGGGTATCCGGACGCGAGAGCCTAGTATCTTTAGTTGGAGCCTAGATGTGGGAGCATCGTCTATATCCTGCCATACACGCCAGGCGTGGCTGGGCACTGCTTGCGGTATCATTGCGGCTCGCTGCCAACTCGCCACGTGGAAAACTTGGGAAAATGAGATAAATACTGACCGAACAAACCAGTTCATACCTTAACCCCGATATAAGTTATTCATGGCAAGCAAGCAGAAGCTGTCAACCTCGGCGGAGCCGCCCGTGAGGGCTTGGGGTTTACTGCTTCTGCGTTTGCAATAGAATGTAATAGAGGGGTTGTTCAGCTCTAATCTTGAAAGGTGAATTTGCCAATGTCGGACGAAGAGCCCAGAACTCAACTTCAAAGTGGCAATGGTGGAAGCGATGGCTTTCCTCCTACACGAATTGGAACTGGCGGCAACCATCGTTTTTCGTCGGGTGATTCTGTAGTTTGCTGCGCATGCAAGCAAGTAGTCGACTCTTATCTTCCGGTATTGCCGTTCATGGCTGCATATGTTTGTACGATTTGCATCACAGAGCGGAAGCAGCACTCTGTGCCCGAAATTGAGATTGCGAATAAGGTCAGTGCGCCTTGGACTGCAGAGGAGTCTGCTGTCATTAATGAATACCAGCATTCCGATAAGTTTTTGCCGTTTGTTTGTCCGGCAAGGCATCTTCTGATTGCGAGACCAGAAGGATTCTATTGTAAGGAATGCCCGGATTTCGCTTTGAATTGGACCTATCCATGGGTTCTGAATTCGTTTTGGAAGCAGCTCTAAGCAGGGTACAATTGATGCGGTCCACCCCCCAAAGTATGTTTGAGAATCGGACGACCGAAATGCTACCAGAAAGATAATCAGGCTTGACGAAACTATTGAAAAGGAATTTCGCGGGTCCGAGTACTTCGCGCATCATTCGGAGGTCTATCCTGGATTTCTTGAAGCAGAGTATTGTATTGGCAAATATAATAATGCGGACCAAGGCTTAATTCTGCTGACCAGCCATGGCCTTAGAATTTTGAACAACGAATCGTCCGCTTTCTTACCATTCTACGAGATTAGTAAGGTCGATATGCCAATCTGGCAGGTGCGTCCAGCAGTCAACTGGAAGAAGGAACTTCATGAACACAGAGATCTTCGGCAAGTTGAAGTAGTAATGGAGACTGGGGAGTCAATTATGGTTAAGGTTCTCGGCTCGTCAAGCGACACTCTGGCTATGTGGAACCTCTTAAGCAACGTAGTTTGCCGGTACAGTAGATACAAACAACCGTAAGTAGGCAGTGCAGTGTGCACCAACACTCTATTGAATAGTGTATCGACTTAGCCAGGCGGGAAGACTACATTCTTGAATATCGAAGAACTTGAATTTTTCCGGGCGAAACACGAGTGTGTCAACCCACACGAGTGTACCCATGTATTCATAATGCATCACTGCCTCTACATCTTCAATCCATGCCGGCGGGACCCAAGATAGAACGTAGTCACCGCTATTGCTAGCAACGCAGCATAGCCACGTGTCCCAAGGAGGACTATCGTCATGGTCAAAGTAATCTGTTATGGCTGCCGAAATTCCATCATGAGCAGAAGTTCCCAGGACATAAGCAAGAAGGCGACCATCCGCCATACCTACTATGTTTTCAACCAGGCTTCCATCTTGGTTGGTCAATAGCTTCGTTCTCTTTTGGCTTATTGCTTCAATTTCTTGGGTCGCACGCTCGAAGTCCGCAAAAAAGAGTGAGGCTTCGTTCCTATAGAAAGCAGGTCTCAGGGCGGCAGTCCGAAGGTAATCTGCGGATTTGGCGAACTTGGGAAATACGGATGTGTCACTCCAAACTGAAGGTTCCGAAACAACGTATTCCGTACACTCGGGAAGGGTGGGGTCACGGGTGCACCAGGCAACCGTCTCTTTCAGCCTTTGATCAAATACCTTTTCGTCCATAATAAAGAGTCAATCGTTCCCGGCTCGCATCAACTTGAAAATTTGAGAACGCAGTCCTCGCCTATCAACATCGGACGCGTCAAGAATGCGGGACGCACTTCCTACCTGTTGATGCAAAATTGCTAGCAACAAATGTTCTGGTCCCACCATAACGTGCTGTAGTTGGAGCGCCTCCTCCCAAGCGCCAGCTTGAGCGTCACGCGCCTGTGTTGTGATTGTCAATTCTCTGCCGCACCTACTGATTTGTGCAGGAGTTATTTCGATGGCTGTTGACCGAAGGGTCTCTAAATTGAGTCCAAATGCCAGCATTGCGTTTGCCGAAATCTCGTCTTCATATCGAGCCAGTGCGATCAGAAAATGATCGGTGTCCACGAAATCATGACCGAAATGACGAGCTTCCTCGCGTGCTTCCTTGAACAAAATTAAAGGACGATTCTTTCCTGGCTCACCAGTTCCAGCTCCAATTCTGATTCGCCGATTTCCTGAGCCACCGGAATCAGCAGCGAATTCTGGCTGATGTTCCTCTTCAGGCATGACTACTCACCGTTTTGTCCTGTCTCTGATAAATACGATTCTATCCCAAGAAGAGAAAGCGATTACGACGTTCGCTTTGGTAAGTAGGCAAATTACGGAGCTATCGGATTTTGACTCAGTTTTCCCACTTCAGGGCGCGAATGCAATCGTTTCGCTCTCTTACAGGCTCAATGAGAGCCGTTCACGCTTTGAACGGCGCTTCGTAATACGCCACCGTAGTTTTGAAACTTTGCATATTCCCTACGTTATATGTAGGAAATACGTGTATAATACCTACGTATAATGTAGGAAATATGATGCCGAAGGTCCTAAAAGAGAGTTTTGACCAGCTCTATGAGGTTGCCGACAGCCAGTCCGGCTATTTTACAGCCAGGCAGGCTTTGGAAACCGGCTATTCCGACCGGATGCAAACTTACCATGTTCAGGCTGGGGACTGGATTCGCGAATGGCGAGGCATCTACAGATTGCGGCACTACCCAAATCCGCGCCCTGACGATTTGATGGTTTGGTACTTGTGGTCGTGCAATCGTGAGGGCAAGCCGCAAGGAGTGTTTTCGCACGACACAGCACTTGAGCTGCTGGAGCTATCCACTTGGACAGGCTCTCGAATTCACATGACCGTTCCGAAAGACTTTCGTAGGAGTAAAATTCCACCGGCGCTGCAACTTCATTACGCTGATCTGCGCTCGTTTGAAACTACTTTCATTCGTCAAGTTCCCATTACAAAGCCAATCCGGACAATGTTGGATCTGTCTTCGGAAAAGAAGATCCAGCATCACCATTTGATCGAGTCCATGCAAGACGCACGCAAGCATGGTCTTATAGCTCCAAATGATCTCAATGCAGATTGGCTTACGGATGCTGAAAAACGGACGCTACGAATTCTCGATTCCGACGCAGCCCAATATAAAGCAGAGGCGTAAATTGGATTCGGTCAAAGAGAAATATAAAACCGAACGAGCCTTCAGGGTTGCCATTGCTGGCCGAATTTCGAAACTTGCGCGTGAAACAAATCAACCACACGACGACTTATATCGGCGAATCGCAATGGATCGGTTTCTTGCGCGCCTGAATTGGGACCGATGGATGGCAAAGGGTGGATATGTTCTCCAGCGTCGCTTGCCAAAAGCAAGAAGAACTAAAGACATTGACCTTTCTTCCATTGATCAGCGCTTTCTGCTGATAGATGCTGATGCTCAGCGTGATGCACTATTAGGTGAATTGCAGGAGCAAGCCAGTAGAGACATTGATGATTATTTCTCTTTCGAGCTCGAGTTTGACCACATGCTTCCAGGATTCGGCAAGGGCGGAATAAGATGCAAGACGAGATGCAAGATCGACGGTCAATTGTGGTCGTCCTTTCAGATCGATGCTGTTGTGCAGGACCAAATGGTTTTTGATTTGGACGTAGTGCTCGGAGATGATTTTTTGAGGTTTGCTGGATTGGTGTAAATTCCGCTGAAAACGGCCACCCAAAACGCTAATTGTCGGCCACCCCAGAACGCTAATTGTCGGCCATATT
>JAIEQI010000029.1 GCA_019747875.1 Candidatus Obscuribacterales bacterium | reverse complement strand
AATTCCGTGATCTACCCCCGTCGGCAAGCGGAAGATTTAAACTGTCGTCAGCGGCAAAAAGGCTTGACGCTAGACAACCAACGGTGAAACAGATAATCGCTTGCATCAAGCCACTGGCTTTTCGTATCAAGCACGTAGCTGTGAAAGCATGGGCATTAGCTGTCCACGTCTACAACGCACATGCAGGTGACCAGAAGGAAGCAAAGGAGTAGCTCGATGGAAGTTGTGATGGATGCGTCGAAAGTGGCCGCGTTTCTCTTGATAGCACCATGCGCGGTGTGGGCCGTCCGTGAAATATGGACAGTCGTCCGGAACGGAATGGGCGGATGAACAAGTTTGAAGCCGATCTTGATGTTGCGATTGACGATGCACTCAGTCGCGGCGTGCCCTACGCGGATATTGTGCGCGCGGCTTCGAAGCGTTTCCCAAGACTTATCATGGACATCGAACAACAGCGGAATGAGATCTGGCAAAAATGGTGGGTCACAATTATTTGCTCCCTTACTCCGGCCTTCATTTATGCAATCAAAGCAGACGCCATAAAACGCAACTACAAACTGCCCGATGATGAGTACTTTAATTGGGTTTGTATCGTTGCGTTTCTTGCGATTGTCGCATCACACTTCAAGACTGTCTTCGAGGTGCTCACGTTCCTTCGTGACTGGTGGAGGGACTTGCAATGCCAGAAGTAGATCGTTGGTCAGAGGTGCGCAAAATCGCAGCCGAAGTGGTCAAACATTTCGAGGGGTGTCACCTGACCTCATACGTTCTTGAGGATGAGTCTTGGGCCACGCTCGGTTGGGGAGAAGCCATTCCGTTGACCCAGCACCCAAAGACGATCTCACAAGCAGAGGCTGACTCGCGTTTCAACAAAGTACTGCTCCGAAAAGAGACACAACTACGCAACGAGATACCGGCTGCGGTGCTCGACCAACTGACAGTATCCCAGTTAGCCGGACTACTCTCTTGGCGATACAACGTAAAAGACTCCGCGTGGCTCGATGTTCGTTGTAATACTCGCAAAGCTCTCGTTCGTGGAAATATGCGCCAGTTTGTTATGTGGCACGGCAAATGGGTCCACGGTAACGGTGGCAAAAAACTAAATGGTCTCAGACGTCGTCGACATATTGAGCGCGACCTCGTTGAAGGCAAGACTCTCTCCGATATTAAGAAAGCCAATTGGCACATACCGCTTTATAAATAAGCGAAGGGCTGGGTAATTAATCCAGCCCTTCTGCATGATGTTCAGGTAAAACTAGTGAGATGAGAATACGCCCTCAACGGCTTCTCTAACGTGTGCTGGCGGAAGCTGCATGTAGATCGCTGAACTCCGGAGGTCGCGCTGTCCAAGCGCTTTACTTACAGTGAGCTGGACATTACCTTTGCTCTTGATAGCTAGATGGCTTGCAAATGTGCGACGCAAGTCGTGTATGCGAACGTTTTGCACGTTGGCGCGTTTTGCAATGCGCTGAAAGCTTTTTTGAGGGAATGACATGTGACCGCTAGACGCATTTTTACTTGGGAATACCCACTCAGATTCGCGCGGACGCTTACGCAAGACCTCCAGTGCCATTTGTGAGAGGTGAATATACTGTGTCTCACCATTCTTGTAGTGCTTCCCGTCGATGCGCCAGTAGGCAAGCTCCCAGTTTATGTCGGACCACTTCAAGGCAAGAACGTTGGACTTGCGAGCTCCAGTAAACAAGCATATTTTGATGAAGTCCCGCATATTTGGACTCGCTTTTTCGACCTCTGCCATGAAGCGATCATATTCTGATCCATATAGAAAGCGATCCCTACTTTCTAATTTGTAAGTTTTGATTTGCTTAACCGGACTTGTCTCCAGACTTAATATTTTGTTTTGCAAACCCCAATTAATAGCGGCTTGAAGGACGATAAAGGCTCTGTTGGCAGTGTGCTTCCCGCTTGTTTCTCCGATGGAGTAAAGCCACTCTTGAACGTCTGTTTGTTCGATGAGCCGAATTATTTTTGACTCCCAATACTTCTGAATGTGTCTTGTGTAATAGTCCAACGTGTTTTTCCAAGATTTCTGCTCTCGCTTAGCGATTTTGGAATACTTCTCCCACAATTGCCCCAGCGTCATCGACTCCATAGCGATGCGGGGTTTCTCTCCTCGAGCAAGTGAAGCCATCGCCTCTGCAACAGCCCCCCGAGCGTCATCAAGGCGGAGAGCTGGGTACTGCCCGAGCATGGTGCGGTAACTAACACCTTTATGCTGCTTTATCCAATAGAAGCTTTTGCCTTTTAAATTAACGACTAAACAAAGTCCAGGTTGTTTCAGGTCAAAGTAGTATTCCTTACCTTTCTCAGGAAAAGGCAGAGAGTCGATTTTGTCAGCACGTAAAACCAATTTTGGCATAACGGAAAACTCCTAATTGCGGGACAAGGAATAGACAGATTCTTCCAAGTTGAGTGTCTACTGTCTACTACATGACCCCTGAATACGTCAGGGGAAAACCCCACATGACATCAGCACTCATCGCCTTTCAGTGTCAATTATCGAATCCCTTGCAGGATATCGAATGCATAGCCACTGTCTATTCCTTTGACATAGTGGGGGTCAGAGGTTCAAATCCTCTACCGTCCAAATCTTTTTTATATAACGGCGGCGGCATAGCCAAGCGGTAAGGCAGTGGTTTGCAAAACCTCCATTCCCCAGTTCAAATCTGGGTGCCGCCTTCTCTTTTTATAAACGCTCCGGAGTTTGGCTGGGCTATCGACCCTCTCAGCTCCTCAGCTCTATCACCTTAAATGGGCTTGGGAAGAATTCTCCAAGCACCGGTTTTCTGTGGTCGAAAAACACGCTTCATCCGCGTGCAATTGTTTCGATGCAAAGTAGACCACTTTGTTTAATTGCCGAGCAGTTTCACTCTTTTTTAGAGCTCAACTTATCCAGGCATTGTTCAGTTAATCCGACGCGGGCGAAGGCAATGATCAATATATTGCCTTCGTAGCCTTTACCTGCATTGGAAGCTCGATTCAAGTCGTAGTTCTTGAGTTCACTTTCCATTCTTGCAAACTGGGCTTCATCGCCTTTCAATTTGTACGCGCCTGCCAATAATCGTAGATTTGCTCGCGGTCCGCCAATTTCGCCCGAGTTCCAAATATTTGCATTTCGATAAGGTTCCTGTTCAGACAAGATCTGCTCTTGAATTGGCAATGTTTTTTTCAAATATTCGATAGCGAGATCTGGTCTTTTATCCTTCAACTCGATAAACCCCAAGCAGCCGAGCGCATCAACATAGGCGCTCCGATTGCCAGCCTTCAGAGATCGCTCACTGATTGAAACAAGTTTTCTTTTTGCAGACGTGAAATTCCCTTCCATGAGATCACACTTCGCGATCTGCAGAGATGCATCCAATTCTGAGACAGCCATACCTTGTATCGATGCAAGTTCACGCGTCTCTTCAAATTCGCGTCGAGCACTTTTAAGGTCACCACTGAGACAGCGCCCTATCCCAAACCAAATTTTCTCGGCTAGCCACTCTCCTGCTAAGCGCTTTGCCTCCCGAGTATCCTTGCCATTTAGTTTGCACTCAAGCAAATAAGCCTTATGGGATGCATCGGAAGCCTTCAAATTGAATCCTCTATCCGCGAGAAACTTCGCCTCCTCTTTGATCGCTGATAAATACTCTTTGCTTTGCGGACCGTACCATCGAAGCGCTAAAGAAACACCTTGCGCGAATAGGGGGACTAAAGCGTCAGTATTGTTATTGAACTGCGCTATTTTGATTAGTGATCTGTTCACTCTTTTGGCCAATCCGAATTCCCTGTCGTGAAAAAAAGGAGAAATCTGTTCATAATCACTTTTAGCTTTTTGCAAATCACCTTTTTCGGCCCACGTTTCGGCAATTCCAATTCTGATCTTCATTTCGTCCAGACGATCACTTTGCCCTTTAGCCAATGCTAAAGCCTTGTTGTAAGAAGCTATGGCAGCATCATGCTTGCCCTCAAGGGATAATTTACGAGCCTGCTCATACAATTTCCGAAGATCATCTGAACCTTGTATTTCCATTGCGGAGTCGTTAAATGCACTTTGTCTTTCTTGTTCATTACCTTGCATGAGATCCGCTGTCAATGGTGCCTCAATCCGTAAACGGAAGGACCATGCCGGTCTCCTCGCTATGATCTCTTTCGCCAAATCACAATTTACTTTCGCTTCATCCTTCTGACCATTCTTCTCGGCAATTCTTCCAAGTTCATACAAGCAAGCAGCTTTCAAAACCGACAAACTTAAATCGTTCGATTCGTCAAGCATGGCTTTGCACTGCTTCAGCTTGTTCTGTGCCTCGTCAGATTTTCCCTGTCTTTCAAAAAAGACAGCAAGCTGGTAAAGAGTTCTCGCCTTCTCCTCCCTGATCAGTTTCTGCTTCTTCGGGGGCACCGCGTTGTAAATAGTTAGAGCCTGTTCATACAGTTTCTCGGATTCCTTTTGCTTTCCTAATCTCAACCTTAAGGCTGCCAACTGTTCCAGGTTCGATGCTTTGCGTAGATCGATCGGGCTAAAACTACCTGTTTCAGCTAACGCTCGGGTATAGAGCTCATCAGCTTCCTCGAGCGAATCTCCGCGTGCGGCTGACTCCTGGGCCGCGCTCATGTATTTGAACCAAAACCTCTGATGGTCTTGCGCAATCAAGTGTTTCACCGCAAGTGCAGCCAAGCACATTAGAAGCACCGTAAATGGTATAAATATGTGGCTTGCTTTTAGCTGCACCGGCGTCGCTCCACAATCGCACCTAAATACAATACAGCCATGGCAAAGATTCTCATAGTTGAAGATGATAGCGCCGTCCTGGAAAAAGTGGTGGACTGGTTTCGATTTGAAAAATACATCGTTGATCACGCGGACAACGGGGCTGATGGTTTTCACCTTCTTTCCCTCGGCGACTATGATGCCGCATTAATAGATTGGAATTTGCCAAAACTAACAGGTGTTGACCTTGTGAAAAGATTTCGCGAGGAGGGCGGTAGCACTCCGATCCTGCTCTTAACCGGTCGAGGAGAAACAAACGATAAGATTACGGGTTTGGACAGCGGTGCTGATGATTACTTAACGAAGCCATTCGACATGCGGGAGTTATCGTCGCGAGTCAGAGCCCTTTTGCGCAGACAAGCAGTAAGACCAACTGGAGACTTGCTTAAAGTCGCTGATATTTCCCTGAATTCCGCCACTCACCAGGTGTTCAGAGGAGACAGGGAAATCCATCTTCAGCCCGTCGAATTAGCGATCCTAGAATGCCTGATGCGCAATTCAAAGACCGTTCTCTCGGTCGATCAAATCCTGAATAAAGCGTGGTCCAGCAGTGGCGAGGTCACTCCAGCAACCCTACGAACATACATTCGAGATCTTAGAAAAAAACTTGACCGTGAAGGGGAAGAATCGATCATTTCCAACATTCACGGAAAAGGATACATCATCAGGCAAGATGGAGTTAGCTAATCCATGCTGTCCAATATTCGCTTGACGAATAAGTTATGGGTCCTAATTTCTATACCACTTATCTCCGAGCTGCTTTTTGTCGGCTCTCTATTGTTCTTATGGAATAGGGCAGAAACGCTGATTATCGAGGAGCAACACTCAAGAGAAGTAATAGATCTGACAAAAAGAATTCAGGAGACATTCTTTCAGGAGATCCAAATACTCGTTAACTATGGCATCGCACCGAGTGATCTGCTCAGGAAGAAATCCGACAATATACTGGAAAAACTTCCGCGGCAGGTCAGCGATCTGAAACGAATGACAAATAGACACGGAAGATCTAAGAGTTCTGAACGCGAAATGACAGAAGCTGTCGCACAAGTTACCGACGCAATGGACAAGTCCATTGCTGCATTTATTAACACAAAGAAGCAACTTGAGGAGAGCTTGGCATTTACACATGGGCGGGAAATAAAAAAGACCCTTTCGGATCTGACTTCAGAACTTTTTCCAGCATTGGAACGAATCGCAGCAATTGAGCGAAGAAGCGCAGTCAGCGTAGAACAACGAAATCTGCATCAGTTCATCAATTACTTCGAGACCTTCGGACTAGCCATAAACATTATCACGGTGCTCTTCCTCGTAGCTTTAGTAAATCGCGTAAGCATTTCGGACCGAATGTTAGTCCTGGTCAGTAACGCTGATAAGTTTGCAAATAGAAACGAGACTGTTGAACCACTCAATGGATCTGACGAGTTTGCCAGTTTGGACGATACATTTAGAAAGATGGCAACATCAATCAAAGCATCGACTCGTAGAGAGCGAACACTTATAGATAACACTACTGATGTTATTTGTTCTCTTTCAAAAGATCTTCGCTTTATTTCGGTAAGCCCTGCAAGTACACGGCTCTGGGGCATAGCTCCGGACACATTGAAAGAGACACACATAAAATCAATTTTGCAGGAGAATTCACAAAACAAGTTTGAAGCTTCCCTAAATGCTCGCGATACACAACAACAGATTCCTTCGTTTGAATGTATGATTCAGAAACCATCTGGAGAAACTGTTGCTACCTGGTGGTCTGCCTCATGGTCGGATGAAGAGCAAGCTTATTTTTGCGTTGTTCATGACGTCACCGAAAGAAAGGAATTAGAACGACGCAGAAAAGAACTTGTTGCAATCGTGAGCCATGATCTTCGTTCACCTTTGACTTCGGTTTTGGGCACCCTTAACATTCTCTCGGAAGGTATTCGCGGCGAGCTACCTGCTCCTGTCATGAAAGATGTAAGAGATGCTGAGAAAAACGTGATGCGCCTGGTGCGCCTCATCAAAGATGTTCTCGATATGGAAAAGATGGAATCCGGCAAAATGGAGATCGGTGTCTATGAAACCGATGTATTGAGCCTGATCGAACAGTCAGTAGAGTCGGTGCGCCAACTGGCTTCCGATGCCGACGTGAGCTTGACCATCGATGCAGCCGATGACCTCTTCGTTTTTTGGGACGGGGATCGTATCATTCAAGTCATCGTCAATTTGCTTTCGAATTCAATCAAGTTTTCTCCGAAGAATGGAACCGTTTCGATTCGCGCTAGGGTAGAAGGCGAAATGGTCACAGTCAAAGTTGAAGACCAAGGTCCTGGAATACCAGCCGACTTTAAAGACAAAATCTTCGACCGATTTCAGCAGGTGGATGGGCGCAGCAAAAAAGCGAAGGCAGGCACCGGACTGGGACTTGCGATTGCACAAGAAATAGTCGCGCTGCATCACGGTCAAATCGGCGTCGATAGCACAGCCGGAGAAGGAAGCACCTTCTGGTTCAAGTTACCAGTGAACATCGCGCAAGCCAACAGTTAATCACCCAGGGTCTATGTCCTTTTTAGAATTGACTCCAAAAAGAAATACGTAACAAATCGAGGCTGTAAATCCGTGCCAGGCGCAGCCTTCAGATCCTGCTTTACGTTGCTCGGAAACATTGCTACAACGGAGATTCGAGCCAGTATTCATTCGTCGAAGTATTGACAGATCGCAACTCACCGTTCTCTTATAGCCCAGAGCAATTCGCGCGCAGCCGGCGCAGCTTGCTGGGCCACGGTCAAAACGCTAATCACCTATCATTCGCAGCTGCAAAAGTGAGACCGCCAGGAGTCCCGGGACGTCCGCGCTTCATACGAAAGAGCGAATCGCACTTTCCAAAATTGATACCCACCAAATACCTATACTTGCTCCCTAGACTGCTAATCATGAAGCGAAATCGCAATGATCGCGCTTTTACGACATAAGACTAGAGGGCTAAACAATGAATTTGTCATCGAGCAAAATGATGTGGTGGTCACCGACACTGCACAACGTCCACTGCGCAAAGTCACTTTTCCAACAACGACTTCACTCGCTAACTTTGCCCAACGAGCTTGTTCCAGAAGTGAAGCATCTGGGATTGGTTCTTCTTGCCGGCGACTTGCACGAATTGCGTACGCTTATCTCGACATATGATGGTTGTGAGCACGAACTTAGCCTCATTGTGGATCTCGTGAATGAGGTACTTCAAGACAAATTGAGAATTGATGTAATCGCTTTTGAGCATCCAGAGCATGGGCGCATCGTAAACGCACTTTCGATTGGTCTGACTGGAGAAAAGAAGCAGCTTGTAGTTGGAACTCAAATGGAACTTGAAGTCTTCCACTTCAACCGTGATAGTAGGACCTTGTTTAACTCCGAACCGGAGATTGAATGCAAATCAGTATTTAGAAGGCTTTCAACAGCGCTAATTGCTGAACTCACCCCTCCTTTGAAACCAGCAGTAAGCTGGTAAGTCGCTTACCCACCAATTACCCATACTTACTCATTAGAATCTTAAGTATGACCTGAAGCGAAGAACACAGAGCTTCAAAGGAATTACAAAAAACAACACAAGGCGCACATCAACGAGGTTTCGTTGGTGCCAGGCAAACGCATCCAGAGGAACAGAGCAATGTCCAAGCAACTAGAAGAACTAAGCGAAAATCAACTGAGACAATCTGTAGGACAGCAAAAGGAGGAACATTCGACAGCATCCGAAAAGTTGCTATCAGAGATCACTCGAGATGACTGGAGAACCTTAGTCAACGACAATCAGCACAGCTTTAAAGCCAATGCGCATTCAACTCAGCGATTGGTAAAAAGGCAGGTTTTGCCGCAGGTTCTATTTACATGCATTGAATGGGACAAGAACGAAAAAACTGATCGTCTCTCACCAGCACACCTGCTCGGATTAAAAGCAAAAGATCAACAAGCTGCAAAACCCGGCATTCACAAGTCGATGGAACAAAATGCAGTGCTGGCAAAGTCCGATGAAAGGTCAGCAAAGCCCGTTGTAGTTCCACAAACACACGGCAGATCAAAGCAAGGTCAGGAGTCAACTGCGCTAAAAGAAACAGCGTTTATCGCCAACCATAACCAGGCTCAAACCACTAAAAGGAAACAAGCACTCTTTCTAGAAACCTTTTCCTCGCCCAACTTATGGGCAAATTCCACAAACACCCACCAAACACCTACAAAAGCTCACTAAGCTAATAACTATGAACGGCTGCACTAAAAAGCAGCGCTCTCTCAATAACAGTCACAGTCCAAGAAATCGATCGATTGCACGACTTGCAAGCGGTTAGGCGTTGCACATCAAAAGGAATAGACAATGATAATCAACGAAGTAAATGAAAGCACGAAAAGCGCAGATGCTGCGCAACTACAGTTAGAAAAGGTCGGTCTGTCGCTCATCGCAGAGATCTATTCAAAGAAGAACCACGCTGAGCAAACACGGTCAGAAAACACCAACAACAATGAAAAGCTTGAAAGACAGAATGTCCTTCCTGCTTTCAATATCAGCTTCGACTCTGCCACAGCAGATAAAATTGCAGATAGTGCAAAACTCAAAAACAAGCCTTCAATTCAAAAAGTATCCCAATCAGATGATCAGCCGGAGCAGAAAACAAAGAAGAACGAATCTGGTTCAAAATCCAAACATGATAAGAAGGCAGGCGAAAGCTCCATTAGGCTAATCGACGCTCCCACAAAATTTCATCTGGACGTCGATGACATCAATGCTCATTTAGCCAGTCCCAACCTTGATTTTAGTAAGATTCGTCCGGTTGTAGCAGAGTTCGCTTCAGAAGAAGATCGCAAAAAGTTCTTCAAGGAAGACCCGCCGAAGGTGAACAATGATCGTATCGAGGCACATAACCTCTTTGAGTTGTTCGAAGCAAATTTCAGCAAGCTCGATCGCGATGGAGACGGCTTTGTAAGCGAAGACGAAATAGACCACGCTATCACTGACAGCACGAATCAAGGTCAGCTGGCTCAAATGGTAACAGCTCTAAAAATGCATCAAGAAGACCTGGAAGAATTGAGTAATGATGAAACTGGCGATGAAAACTATGGCATCAGCCTTGCAGACATGCGAAGGTTTGACACCCCGCACGGACAAGACGAAGTAAAACTAGCGAACGATGTTCAGTTCACGATGGATCAAACACGCACTGTTTTGAACGATGCGGAAAGAACGCTTTATGGACCGTCATTTGGTATTACAGCAGAAGCAATAGATCAAGGAATCATAGGCGACTGCTACTTTCTCTCAGCCCTTGCATCCCTGGCGGAAGTTGATCCACTAGCCATTGCATGCATGATCCGCACTAATAGTGACGGCACTTACACCGTAGATTTCCCCGGAGCTGAACATCCGGTCACAGTTACAGCTCCCACAGATTCCGAACTTGCTCTCTATAACAATGGAGGTCAATATGGCATCTGGGGGTCAGTTATGGAAAAAGCCTATGGAGCATACTGCAATGAGACATGGAGCAGGCGGTCCATTCTCAACTTAGGAGAAAGCATAGTTCCCTATGAAGGAGCTGACGGAGGCTCTATCTATGCTGACGGGCTGCGCATTCTGACGGAAGGGGACGTAGATGACGACGAAAACTTCTGGACTAAATTCTCCACAATGGATGCTAAGCTGCAAGCAGCTCTAACTAGCGGCAGACCAGTCACAGCTTACTCGATCTATGGTGACGGTGATTATAACATCGTTGGAATGCACGAGTACGCTGTTCTGGAATACGACCCGGTTCATAGAGCAGTAAAACTCTACAACCCCTGGGGACACCATGAACCAACCAATGGTTCCTGGAATGATGGAAATAATGATGGCTTCTTCTGGTTAACGCTGGAAGAGTTTGACGAAGCATTTACAGGATTATCATACGCAGAACGAGGAGCCTAATTCTCGAGCACAGCCTAAGTTGAATGGACAAATTAATCGGCACTAGCGGTCGATTAATTTTGACCTTGTGGACAGCATTGCACAAACCGCAGGAGTTGAATCCCCAAGCTTGAGCAATCATTCATAAGCGAAAACGTTGATGGAAAAATGTACAGAGTGTTATACGATGGGTAGACAGATTTCCGCCATTGAGGGCTCCGGTTAATGAGACAGAACTGCAGTGTTAGTCTTTCAATTACCCTAATCACACTTATCAGCCTCACCTTAGTATCGACAGAGTCTGGCGCCGCAGTTCTAAAAAATGGCGTCCTCAATTTTGCAAAAGGAGAGGTCGAGGATAGAGAACAAAGCAACACCTTCGTGAAAGTTGTTAAACGTCCAGATGGCTCCATGCAAGTTTTCTATTATGATCCCGATGCAGGAAATCGATTCGTTCAGAAAACTGTACCTGCAGGACAATCGCTGAAGATTTCCTATTGGAATAGTTCTGGCCAACGAATCCGACAAGAGATAAGGACTTCGGGTGAAGCAAGTGCTCCGGAAGTTGCTTCAACAGCAAAACCGGTTGCAACCAAAAGAGACACGCCACCAGTCGCCTCCAAATCTGATTCAAATGCGTCAGGTGACGACGCGCCAGCCGTCGCTGCAAAAGCTGATCCAGCTCCCTCGCTCAATTCGAGCAACGACGCTCCTCCTGTCGCAGCAAAAGCCGCTCCGGCTCCCTCGCTCAATTCGAGCAACGACGCTCCTCCTGTCGCTGCAAAAGCTGATCCAGCTCCCTCGCTCAATTCGAGCAACGACGCTCCTCCTGTCGCAGCAAAAGCCGCTCCGGCTCCCTCGCTCAATTCGAGCAACGACGCTCCTCCTGTCGCAGCAAAAGCCGATCCGGCTCCCTCGCTCAATTCGAGCAATGATGCTCCTCCTGTCGCAGCAAAAGCCGATCCGGCTCCCTCGCTCAATTCGAGCAACGACACTCCTGTCGCAGCAAAAGCCGATCCGGCTCCCTCGCTCAATTCGAGCAACGATGCTCCTCCTGTCGCAGCAAAAGCCAATCCGGCTCCGTCCGCAAATCCTGTGCAAACCACCAACAACACACCTTCGGCAGATGTACCGCCCTCAAGCGCTTCCGTGCAACCACAAGCTAAACAGGACGACTCTGATCCTTTTTCAGACGACGCCGCGGCACCACCGCCGACACCAAGCGTATCAAGTGCTGACATACCAAAGTTTGATCCATTTGCTCTCGTTCCTACGATGACGACGAAACCAACGAGCACAGCCCCTTCCAGCGCAGCAAGTAGTTCGTCCTCAGCAAAACCGGTGATAACTCAAGTAGCGACATCAGGGGACTCATTTATCGCTTCAACGAATACAAGTCTTGGACCATGCGTTTGGAAAAAGTTTCCGATAAAAGTTTATATGGATCCTGCGCCAGGTGCCACCGGATCACAATTAGAATCCGAAGTGAAAGAAGCATTCGAAATCTGGACAAAGGTAACCGGCAACAAAATACGATTTGAGTTCACGCCAAAGCAGAGTGCCAATATCACCATCAGCTGGACGCCAACTACCGCAGGATTCAGAGATCCAAGCGAAGCCGGTGAAAGCAGTGTTGACTACAGTACTCCACCAGGACCCAAAAGAACCTGGGACAACCCAGGAGATATCACACGTGCAAAAGTGCGATTTTCAATCACCGACATAAACCATAAGGAATGGCTACCCGGACAATTCAAGTTGCTTGTTCTACACGAGATAGGCCATTCGTTAGGTGTCTTCGGACACAGCAATAACGCGAATGACATTATGTACTCACTAAAAGGCGCCCCAGCCCTATCTCAACGTGATATAAACACGGTCAACATCCTCTACAAATCCGTTTCTGGATATTAACAGTTGCCAGTGGCAATATACCTTCCTTCCTCTCTCAGCCATTTTGATTTCGTTTATACCTGTGAATTTCTCGCACAAGGATTTCGGACCAACCAGTCGTTATATGACGTCTGCGGAGCAGAATAAGTCCTACTTTTTAGCGATTCCCCATTCACGTACAAGCCCCAGGGTCCGGCGTTCTTCCACTCTCCATCTTGGGAAAGGGGAATCCAGTTAATAGATTGAATGATCTGTTCCGCCTCGGGCAAATATTTCAAAAACAACGGTTTGGGCGCGATGAACGCCAAATCAATTAGAACGCTAGCATCTCCGACGGCATCAACGATGTAGTGTACTGCAGATTGATTTTCCTCATTCCATTCGCGATTCCAAATTAACACTCTCCTGTCTTTCAATTGACCAGCCCGCAGCCGGCAATTGTCCATACCGCCAGAGCCTATGTTTGGAGGAATATACCTAACAACCCGTTCACAACCATCGCCCTCAATATTGAGAGCTGGAGAAAATAGAATCTCCTCAAAGTTTTTCGCCGCCCGCTCATTTAATTTCTTACCATTACAATGCATTAGTAATTTAACAGACGGGTCGATACGAGACTGAAACATCCAAAACGTAGATCGGAGCAATTCGGGATGGAAGAGCGGTTCTCCATACCAGGAATCTAGTAACTCAAATTTATTAATTGGACCTTCAGATTCGATCAATATCATCGCACATCAACACTCTTGAAACGGAACTGAGGATGCCGAGACAGCCAATCCTCATACTCCAATTTCTTGGGTGCCTGCCTTCCAACGACCCTTTCGCCATTCACATACATTCCATAGGGGCCGGCCTCATCTTTCCATTCCCCTTCTTCCTCAATGGGAACCCATACTATAGAGTCAGTAATACTCTGCGCTTCAGCGAAGAACCTATCAAACGATCTAATTGGAGCAGAAAAAGCAATATCCAAGATTATAGATGCATCTCCTGCAGCATCGGCAATTTTCTGAATCGACTTCTGTTGCTTTTCGGAATATTCTCTGTACCAAGTTAGAACTCTTCTTCCTTTCAAGCTGCCTGATTCAAACCTGAGATTATCAATACCTGCACATCCAGGGTTTGGCGGAATGAGTTTAGCCAATTCCATACTAGCCGGACCATCTATTAATTGCTTTGGTACGAAAAGCTTCTCGTCAAAGAATCTTGCTCCGAGTCCGTCATATTTATGTCCATCACAAAAGACAATCCATTTGACTTCAGAATCTTCCTGAGGTGAGAACTCCCAAAACGTTCGGCGTATTGCAGGAGTGTATATTGGTTCTCCATACCAATTCTCTGGAAGCTCGAATTGCCGAATCGGTCCGTCCGTTTGGATAATCATTGACTCCCCTCAAATTAGCTAAGCTTGTTGGTACTCGGAAGCTAACTCCGGATGTTTCGAAAGCCATTGCTCATAGGAGATGGGACCAGAATGAATTTGCCTACCTTTAATGTGCCTGCCATTAAGAAACATTCCAAACGAACCAGCGTCCTCTCTCCACTCGGTATTCTCTGATTCTGCTGCCCAAACAATGGAACTCGTAAGCTCCTGAGCATCATTAACGTACTTGTCGAAGTCATCGAAAGGAGCCGCGTATGTAACGTCAACAAAAATGCTTGCATCTTCAAAAACATCCACCATATAGTGAACCGCCTTAAGCTTTTCCTCTATGTTACTTTGATGCCAAACCACTGCACGGCGTCCATTAATTTCTCCTCGCTCAAGGCGGACATCATCAACCCCAACAGACGATGGACTTGGACCGAACCGAATCAGAAGAGGGAAACATTCTTGTCCACTGAGACCTAACTCAGAAGAAAAAAAACTTTTCTCTTGTTCTTTCGCAAAACCAGCACCACCTCTGCGACCATAGCACGTTAAAGACCACTTCACTGCTAGATTGGACACGTGATAGAGCTCAATGAATGTACGCCGCGAATCCTCAGAATAGAGCTCTTCTCCGAACCACTTTTGCGACAGGTTAAAGCACTTAATGGGACCGTTCGTATCAATTAGCATTGCCCGTTTCCTCTAATAACCAAGTATACGCCTCCTCTATAGATGCATCTTGCCTCGTGTTAATCAGGTGCTCAGGATCATATAATTTCACCCGCATAGATTTAGAAGTCGCATCGAAGTATGGTGACACTACAATGACATGCCCAAGTTGGCCTTCCTGATCTTTCAGGACTTCCTGACGCATTCTCGGAATCATTCTAAACAACTCGGGCTTTCTCAAATCGACACCAATAATAATAGGCGAGTGATTCTTTTCTGATTCGATTAACAAGTTCTGGAAATCAGTCTTCGAGGAGACTAACGCTTGACCAGGAAGTTGTTCGGCCCCCGGTCCTCGTTTCAATGCGACAGTCGGCAATGTCATTCTGCGGCCGCTCAATCTAGAATTGATATCCTGCAAGTCTTCAGTTCCAATCATTGGCGATGTTATTGGCTTTCCACCTTCCAAAATAACCTCTCCGTCTCTAGTTAAACAATTATCTATAGCTTTCTCGTAGAAGCAATACTTGAAACCTCCGGGCGACGCTTCAAGAACTCTGCCGCCAAGAATAAGTTTGCTCCTGAACACCAAATGAGACTCTGCAGCGTACTGTTGGAAGATCCTACTCGACAAAGAGCGATATCTGCTTTCACCTTGAGAGGATAACAGCGAATCATAATCTTTCAAACAGGCATCGATGCCTTTGCCGTAAATGGTGGTGCCGTTGGATAGTCGTAGTTCGCCCTCGGTCGCGGCGCTTGCGATGACACGGGCGTAGTCGCCTGGAGCGGTTTTGGCCAAGCAGTGTTCGATGGTGGTTACGTTACAGGTCATGCCGCCTTGTGCAATCTTATGAGCGTTGATGATCTGGCGGGCTAGTTGTTCGGCGACTTGAGTGCGATCTGCCTGTTCCGTAAGGATTTCCTTTGTTTTTAGAACATCGGGATGCTTATCCGCAGCGGGAATGTCTTTCAATAGCTTGCGAAGCTCATGGTGCACCCGGGCCTGCTCTCGCAGATCCGGCACAGCACGATCTAGCTCTTCCATGAGTTTGCGAAACTCTTTCCCTTGCTCTGTTACCTGTCCCGGATGAGAGGAGTCATTAAAGCGGTGATTCACTGCATCGATGAGCTGCTTTTTCTCGGCACTAACCTTCAAGATTTTTCCGTCAAGATTGAGCGCAGCCATTTCTCCGTTTACCCATAACTTTGACTCTATGGGAAGTTGCTCTTTGTGATTGAAGGATCGCTTCTGTCCCGCCTCCTCAATCTGAATTGTTTTGCCTTTGAAAAAGTCTTCTTTGAGTTGGACGCGATTTTGTTCAAGAGCATTCCAGTGTACAGTTGAGTTGCTGGTTTCAAAAGATACGGGTTTGAACTTCGAAGACGTGAGTACTTGATCCGCATGTATCTTCGCAGCAAGTCCTTTGGCCAGGGCTTCAACTGGACGGAAAGCAGTATGTCCGAGAGCCGCACCGATTGTGCCGGCAAGCGCGCTTTCCATTGAGCGTTGTGCTAAGGTATCGGTAGGTTGCAAACCAACTGCTGTTGCACCAAACTCCCTGCCAGTATTCGCAATTGCACCGGTTGTTGCTGAACGGAATAAGTCTTTGATTTCGTGTTTGAACCGCGCATTTATCCCGTCCTTTACTGCTTCATTGCTCTTCTGCTTGAGCAATCGTTCTATTGTTGCAATCTCAGTTTCACCAGCTCCCGGACGAGCAATCTGCTTAGCAATCGTCTGCACCGATTGGAGATATGCTGCATCTTGCAGGAACGCAGATTTTTCGGATGCGCTGGCTAGCCCCTGCCTGATCACAGACTCCGCGCCGGGTTTGATTAATCCTTCAGCCATTTGGCTTTTGGCCGCTGCTAAAGTTTGCTCTGCAATTTTTCCGGCAGTTTTCTCGCCAACTTTGAACATGCCTTTTATGCCGGCACTCTCCGGACCGAACATACACAACGATGTCGTTGCAAATCCCTCGAATAGAACGCGCTTGACGTTATCCGGACTATTTTCGAAATCCTTACCGAGAATCGCCTTCAAAGCAGCATAGCGATATGCCGCACCGGCAGCTCCAGCCGGTGCGATAAACTGGAGCGAGGCAGCTGGATTCACAAGCGTTGCCACAATTGCAGCAGCAGTAGTGGTGGCATCTACAAACTGTTCTGCGTTCTTCCCTTTTGTTTTGATATACTCCTTCTCAGCAGCTCTGAACTTTTCGAGCGCATCATCAAGCAGTCTGTGATCCTTCTCTGATAAGTGAGCTATTTGCTCTTTGTGTTCGGCGAGCAATTTGCTAATTCGATTCTCTGACTGACTCATAGTTAAAGGAGAAGCAAAGAATTCGTTGATCTCGGCAGATTGAGCACGCTCATCAAGAACCTTTTGCCAGACAGTCTTGCTAAAAAGTACATCGCCAAATTCATCCCTATGCTCACGTGACACTTTGGCAAGTACATCAGCTTGACAGGAAGAATGATAATGCTGTGCATATTTTTGATTTAATGCCACCAGGTCTTTCTCAGAAAGCCCTTTCAGGCGAGACAATAAATCGGTTTCAGTCACCCCCTTATCTAGCTTAAAAGCTCTAACCATTTGATCCAAAGGAAGATCAAAAGCACGTAACGCTTGCGACTGAAGAGCGTCCCTAATAAGTTGCTTGCTCTCCTCATTTCTAAATAGCTGCTTCTGAAGTTCTTTATCGCTACCTTTGGGCTGTTCTTCAAGAAGCGCAAACTTCTCCTTAGCGCTTGCGCCAAGAATGTCATCCAACGGCAAGTGACCTGAGCACAATTCATTCTTGAGGAGCAAGGGCATTCGTCCAGTAGAAAACAACTCCTCTTTGAACCGCAGGTATTGCGATGCCTCGTGCACCTCCGCACCCGGCATCTGGGCCGCATATGTTTTATCGCCAAAACCAGCATCATTGACAGCTGCCTTGAGCACACTCTCCAGCGCATTTCTCAGAGGATGATTATTCGCATTATCCAAAGTTGTCCGATTTTCTTTTGAACGCAAAGCTGCTTCAAGCGTTCGCACTCTTTCGATAGGACTAGCCCGATCGAGGATAGACAAAGTCGCTCGCTCCAGTTTATCGAGCGCTGGACTTTTCCCTATCTCCACACGTTGAATCATTCGTCCGACAATAGCTTTGGACAAGTCAGATTGGCAGTTTTCCAGGAGTGATTTCCTATAACCATCATCAGAAACAAGTTTCGATCTTTCTGATGAAGACATTCTTCCGAGACGCTCTAAATAATCCCGATCCTTTTCATGGAAGCCTGCAGTTCCGACAGCGGCAGCATGATCGAAAATATTCTTCTTATTCTCAGTGGCAACTTGCGCAAGTGTGCGATCACCCCGAGTGCTGGCCTTTTCAAAAGTATCGGAGTGATCCTTTGGATCGCCAATCTTCTGGTTCAATGCCTTGAGAATCTCTTGTTTCTCTTCGCCTTGTAAAAATGTACCAAGCGCATTCTCTACCCGATCTTTATACTGCCTATCTGTACGCAGCCTATTCCAATCATGCTCAGACATCGATTCGATTTGTCTATGTAAATTGCGAATATCATGCCCGCCACCAATCCATGAATCGTTATGCGTTTCAAGAACTTTTACAAGAAAGTTCTGATCCCCATGCAGTTTTGCGCGCAACAGCTCATACTCGCGTTGGGTATCCGAAGCCTTATGAAGAGCAGAGTCCAAATCCTTGTAAAAGGAAATTTTTTGAACCTCCTCTGGTGTCGGTGATTTTTTATTAGACAGGCGCTCACCATCAAAGTAGTTCTTCCTTTCATCTCTGGAGGCATGCTCAATTGAGAGTGCAATGTTCTCCTTGTTTTTGCCTAGCCAGGATAGATTGGAAAGCAGCTGCGACTCGAGCCCCTGGGCACCAGTTTGAACGAAATCTCTAGCGAGCTTGCGAATGTTCTCGTCGCTGGAACTAAGAAGCGCTTGTCCATCTCTGCTTTTAGCAAATGCATCACGACATTTCTGATCGCTGTACTGCATGGCATCTTGGAATATCTCAAGGCGCTTGGAAGTGCTTCCTATGCTTGCCAGTTCCTTAACAAGCTCCGGCTTATGTTGCCAATCTGGCACTAGCATAATACCTAGTGCACAGCGAGTTTCTTCCGAAAGATCCTGATGATTCACAAGTTTGTGGGCAAGCGGATCTTTCCTGAATGCATCCATTACAGACTTGGGCATTTCAGCGACTGTATGCCTGATGTCAGTCTCAGCTTGCTTGCGATCTTTGCCTTCGTGCAATTGACTTAGAGCTACCTGTAAATGTCCGACAACATCTGTGACACCGTCCTTACGATTTATAGCCGTGTTAACTCGCTCTCGGTTCGGGCTGCCTTCAGCAAAGGACTTGCGGAAGTCATCCCGGAGCTCAGTGTGATACAAGGTATTGTAAGCGACCTCAACAGCCTTTCTGTCGGTCTCCTTTAAGCCAAGAAGAATGTTCTCGATCTTGTTAACATCAGGTTCCGGCAAACCTACGAAATTCCTTTGCTGAAGTGCGTGATGAATTTCCTTAGCGTTGATACCAAACACATCTTCCTGTGCGTTCGGCACTTTTTTTGACGTCGAGTCTTCTGATGTATCCCTACGCGCTGACTTTGAGTCTGGGAGCTGCTTTATCGTAGCATCGGTTTTGACTGCGTGCTTATGCTCCTCATTAGATTTAGCGGACTGCTTTTCAGCACCGATCTGAGCGACAGACTTTCCTTTTTCTGTGATTGCGAAGGAAGATTTTCCATCAGGGCTCACCGTATGCTTTTTCAAATGCTGCGCAGAGCGAACGGCATTTGCCGTGACTTCGGGATTGTCCTGCGCCAACTTCTTGTCTACGCGATCAGTGTGATCGGTGGATTTCTTCGTGGAATCGATTTTCTTTTCGTTGGCGTCAGCCATAACAACCTGGATCAGGATTCTGCACAGATTCTAGTTATTCACATTTTCGCGAGATCAAAATCGCGCTCATTGAAGTCTTATGGAGAACTTAATGGTACCGCGAGCATCCCCTGCGCGACAGCACGGTAGCAGGTAAATTTGAAATTTTCCTGAGTTGCACCTCTTACGAGGATTTGAGGAATTTTTTTATAGAGCGGGCAAGATGCCCGCTGCCCATACTTATGGGCGGACGGGACGTCCGCGCTCTTACATTGGACTTGACAGGTCCTGTAAATTGGAACTGTTAAATCAAGAG
>JAIEQI010000147.1 GCA_019747875.1 Candidatus Obscuribacterales bacterium | reverse complement strand
TTGTTTCAACTAGATTTGGGACATACTCTCTTATCACTGGATTTCAAGCGCTATACTATATGGATGACTAATCCAAGTTAAAGCAAAAGAGGAAAAGTGCACAGGGGAGCAGAACACGCTTGTGTCCTACCCCCCTGTGCAACAGGGATTAGCTATTCAGCCGGCGAAGCCGATTAGCTCTTCTTGTCTTCCTTCTTGTTCTTGTCGCCGCCCGGGAGCGGGACATCGTTGCTGTCATCGCCGTCGAGCTCGTTCTGCATGAGCGACAGGATGCGCCAGGAGCGCTTGGCGCCCAGGGCGACGAACAGGACGTAGACGCCGCAGACGACGAGGTAGCCGTTGGTGCCGAGGATGTAGACCGGCGCCGTGACGAGGCAGACCAGGCCGGCGAGCAGCACGAGCAACGCGACGAAGGCGTTCTGCGGGCTGAGGTGGTTGTTGAGGAACTTCTTGACCTTGAGCGCCACGGTCCACAGACCGATGACGAGCGGGAAGCCAAGGAAGATCGCGGCGAGGCCGAATGCGAGACTCATCATGTGAATTTCTCCGGATTTGGTGCGAAGCACCGTTTTCGAACACTGAGCCACTCATGTTGAGCGACCCGGAAGTAGCGCCACAGAAGCCAGTGCTTGCCAAGCCATATCCAGCACGACAACCGTGGGCGGTCGAGGTGGTAGGATTTGGACGTTGGAACGAGCAGGAGACTTCAAGATGGCTGAAGAGGCAAACAGGACTGACCGACCCTGGGGAAGCTTTTTCATTCTCGAAGATGGCCCGACCAGCAAGGTAAAACGTCTGCTGGTAAAACCAGGTGAACGTTTGAGCCTGCAAAGCCACAAGTTCAGAGATGAACATTGGGTCATCATCCGCGGAATCGCTCAGGTTACCCTGAACGACAACACAACCGAGCACCGATACGGCGAACACATCCACATTCCACGAGGTACGAAGCATCGCTTATGCTGCAGCGGGAGTGAGCCCGTTGAGATAATCGAAGTTCAAACCGGCGAATCATTCGCGGAAGAAGACATCATTCGCTACAGCGATGACTACGGGCGCGCGCAATGACGATTGGTTAGGCGATTTCGAGAGGTTTGGGCTTTCCAGATGGATGGGACAGAAGTTTGTACTTCGACCCTACTGACAAGCGGCCCAGGAAGCAATGACCGTTACGCACTCTTTACACCGTCACGCCCTGTTCAGGTCAGCCGTTAGCTTATGCAGGACCGCTACCTGTCTCCGCTAAGCCTGGGGCACGGCGCTTTATGAGATCAGATTCCGATCAGGCATTACTTAGCGCAGCTATACCTAGCAGCGGTTCGCAGAGGGTCTAATCCAGCTTGTTAAGACTTGTCAAGCATCGAGTCGGTCAGCCTCTTTGCCTCATGTCATTACCGCGAACTATCCGCTCATTTTTCGGCAGGGCATTTGTCCAGATCGCTCCCCGAGTTGACGTCAAAGAAGTTTTACATCGACAATAGAATTCACCATTGATCGCGTGTCCGAAAATGCTTACAGAACAATGAGTTTCAGAGCCCCAGTCTTTCGACCCCAGGGTTGTCATGGTCAAAGAAGTTTTACGTCAACCCTATGCTACAAAAATCGGATGAACGGCCCGAATTCAAGCCTAATGTAAACTCGGACGAACGCACACTTTGCGTCCTTCGATTTTTGCCTCACAACAAGCGGAACTCTCGTTCCAAACACCAGGGATTTCCTCGCGCGTCGTGAAGCAAATCTGATGAGGCGTTGGATAGTCGATGATGCGGCAGTACTGTTTCACGACTGTCACCGTACAAGCAGCGCCATCCTTGAGGCTGGGAATTGCATTTTGCTTACCGCAACAAAAACTGCACTCGTACGTTATTGAGGTCAATTTGCCAAACTTGTCCTCGGGTCTTGCAGAAGAATGTCCTACAAAAAATCCAATCCCCAATCCCACCAAAACAAGCAAAGTTTCGAATCGCATAATTTTCTCCATCATGATCATCACAACCAAAGCACTATTTGGTAGACGCAGATTGATGCAATTTTTGCGGTCAAACTGAACACCAAAACACAGATGCCATCAGGCATTCCTCCGATCAAATTCGGCAAGAAGACTGAATGTCAGAGATAGTTTCTTGGAAGATCCTGTTCGGTCCGTTGATTGTGATGAAAGACTATAACGCCTGGACTCTAGCAAGTACTGATAGCCACTTTCTCCGCGAAGAAACGAGAGACTGCGTGTGTTCACGTACTGTGCTGCACACGCAGTTCGCGCTAGGTCTTTCAAGCATTTTCGCGCTAGTTTCGTGCGAACACCATAACGTGTTCTTACTGGAAATTGTCCTTTTCCTATTGTTATGAGCCCCTCTTGAAGCGCTAAATCGAGTTATCAAATTCCTCACTTCCAAACTCAAATCCAACACCAAAAAGCAAACAGCATCACAACCAACCGCAGTAACTCCAGTGAGAGACCTCAGGGATGAGATCTGCCGTGGGCAGCACCGGCACTGCGAACAATTTAAACCGATCGGGAGTTTTGCTGGGCTACCCCCTCTCAACTCCCCAGCTAATTCAGTCGTCATAACTCGGACAGAAAGCGCCCCCAAAGGCGCTTTCTAATTAACAGGAGAAAATACTTTATGTGCAAAAACTTCAATTACTTTCGCCATTCCGAAGTCACCATCAGCAACGCTCTCTCGCTTGAACAAAAGACCGGCACTCCCAACGAACAACTACTGACTCCCGCTAGCAAATTAGTGGACTCCTACGTTGCACACCGCTTACAAAGCTTTGTTCATAGACAGGGGCGTTATTATTCCGACCTTATTCGCGAAAGCAAACCCGATTTTCGGGCACAAGCGCAGAAGATTGGAAGCACGATTTCCCCCCAGACAGCAGCCAAGCTCTATAAGCAGGTTGGTCTACCAACCTTTTCAAGCCTGGCAAAACTAATGGAGGAACGTGGTCGCGAAATCCTGATCATTCTTGAGCCTTTTGAGAACACTCAGAAAAAGAAACTCTGGGTTCGTTTTTCGGCTCAGGAAAGCGCGGGTTATGCTGTTTCAAGCTTGCTGCGCGGATTACTGCGCCAGGACAAGAGAAGCCGAATGCATCTATCCAAAATCTCGGGCATATCTGTGAGCACAATTCGCAGGCTCGAAACTCAGACAACGAACCCGTTATTTGATGAGAGCATCGTCTGCCCCAACATAGAGACAGTCTGCCGCTTGGCGGCCGCGAATCAGTACCGCATGAGCATACTCTTCTGCCGTTCCACCTCCGACGCAGATAGATTGTCATAACAAAATGAAAGAAGCTTCCGACTCCCTGCCAGAGCGGAACTTCTTTCACTTACCGCCGCTCTACTATGTCGCCTAGTGCACCACATGCAATATCAAAAGGCAAAAGAAAAACGATTGAGAAGAAAGAAACAGGGGAAAGAAGAAGCCCTTCTCTCCCTAAAAGAGGTGGCACGAGCATCGTTTGATGCTCATGCCACTGTCCCAAATACGCGAGGACAAATAGGAGGTGAGCGACCTCCTATTTGGGGTTCTTCAGATCAGTCAACGGCTTCGATGCTCGGGCGTTATATGGCGACAAGAACTCAGAAACCAGAATCACCATACAGATCACCATCGAAGCATCCCCACCATCATCCAGCTTTGGCAGCCCAAATACCTTGGCGATAAGTGCGCAGACCATGCAAATCGACAGCGATTGAAGCATGGCAGAAAACAAGACTCGGATCTTATTTCTTTTCAAATCAAAGATCTGAAGAACCCACTCTCTGTCTTCAGAGGCAAGCTGTGTGACGGGCTTCAACACTCCGATCGAAAAGTATACAGCCCAACAACTAAGGAACATTTGAACAAAATCGTTGCCGCCTGCGAAGAAATGGGATATGAGTCCGAGTACAACACATACAACAAGAGCCGGGATAAGAGTGGTGTTTGTCATAAGTACTTATTTCCTATCTGTTACTAGTTCAATAACCAAATGAATGCCTGAGGACAAAACTAATTTCCGTCCTGCGACGAAGTCATGTTCTGTCCATTAGCGCCTTTGCGAATGGATTCCAACGCAGCAAGGCGCTCTTTGATGCAAGGAAGAATTTCTTCGCGATGGTAGTCGTTCAAATGTCCTTGTGAAATGGCAGTCTCCAGTGCATCCCATATGCGCATCAAATCAGCGCTACTGAATGTCTCCCGAATCAAGGCTTGCCAATCAAGCAGGTTTTCCAGCGTTCTATTGTTTACAGTAATTGCCATTCGAGAGCCCTCAAGTAGTGATGTGATGGCAGAAAAGGTGTTCACCCCAAGCCTGAAAGTTCTCCACAGCATTGGCGCAAGAGCCTGTGTAGCATTGCTACTCGAAAGGGACTTTTTTTTTGCGCTCTAATACTGGCTGGGGAAAATTTCCGGGGTTGGTGAATGAACAAACTTTCCTTCACCTTGCTTGCTCAATGATGGCTGACTCAAGTCCCAAAATTCCGATTCGTGGTGTTGATACCAATCACCATATCAGCGAAGTTCACGCAAACATGAATGAACCTGCTCATAAATGAACTCACCAACCGTGCAAATGATTTACCACGTGCTTTCACGCAGCAGAAGCCGGTCGAGAGAGCTGGCTAAAGAGCTGCAGGCGGATCTCAGTTGAAATAGACATGCATAATTCCACAGCTACAATTGCCAATGTGCACCTGCGCGCTGCGCCACTCCTGCCATATATTGGGGGCTAATGGTAGGGCTGGAGTTATGGACCAAAATTCGAATCTCGAGCAAGAAAGACCAGACAAGTCGAGCCAAAAACTCGAGAATCTCTCTTTGCTTTCCCTCGCACATACTGAAGAGGAAAAGCAAAGCCCAAGAGGGCATGCCTCTCCCACCCAATTCGAAAGAGATCGCGTCTTGCAGGTCCTGAATCGCTTCTTGAAACCAATTGATACAAGCATTGACTGCGACAGAAGTCCTCAAGTTCCAATGGCAAGGACACTTCAAAATACATGCGGAATTGATCTTGTAAATGCATTTGACAAAGTGAAAGGGTCAACCGTAAAGGTCATCGGCCCAAATCATGAAACTCTCGGCAGCGGCGTCTATGCCTGCAGTGAGGATAAACAACTCTGCGCAGTCGTGAGCAATGATCATGTGGTGAGTAAAGCTAGCAATCTCTCAAAATTTAGCATCTACCAGGAAGGCGTAGGTGTGTCGGCGGCCGAAGTCATTGTCCAAGATAAGAAGAATGACCTCGCCCTTCTCCAAGTGAAAACACCAGAATATATCAACCCCCTCTTCCCACAAACGAACCTGAAACCTGTCAAATGGGCTCCAAACCTTCAGCAGGGCGAATCCATTTTCTCTGTATGCAGCCCATCGGCAGTCACTTATTCAACCTTCGTTTCTCCAGGCAAAGCCACCTTTGTTAATACGATCCCCATAATTATTGATGCGCCAAACGCACCTAGATCAATAATTGGCAGTCAAGAAAATTACCCCGGATGCTCAGGCGGAGCCACGTTCAACAAATTCGGCGAGCTAGTCGGCATTGTCAGAGCAGTTGGCGCCGATATGGTGTCGATTCAGGCAAAAAACGCTATCAAGCTCTTAAATGAAGAATCAAATCTGCGCATGGGACAGGCACCACCTGCAGCACCAACTCAGAAACGGTCTAGCCGTCCTTATTAATTTGCGCAAGGCTGGCTAAGGCCCGGGTTGCAGCCTACTTGTGTGTATAGGCAAGTCGGACCGGTAGCACACGCCTCACTACTCTTACCATCAGCACCAATGCTACCCATGGCCGCAGTGTTCTTCAGTTGTTTCAATTTGGGAAGCGCCTTCTTTGCGCCAACAGTGCTTGCGAATTTCATGACAGACCTCTTTTGATTTTGGGATGCACTAAAGATAAGCGGTCTTGGTGAGGATTTTGTGAGAGTCCAAGCTCGCCAAGAATCAGCCAGGCGCCCGCAGTCCCAGTGCAAAAAACAATTTAAAAGACGAAAAGCAAAATAGAGGACTCCAAATTCGAACCAGTTTTTCATTTTAAAAGTCAAAAAGGCATTTAAAAAACAAAAAGAAGCAAGGACGAGCACTCCAGACAGTGTCCAGAGTGCTCGTCCCCATCTTCTTAGTTCGTCTTGAACTTCTTGAACGCCAAGGCGCCCAAGGCACCGACAAGCGGCGCAAGGGGCATGGCAAACAAGACCGCACCAGTCCAGGATCGGAGCACGGGGAGCAAAAGCGACTCCCAGCAGGATGAACATCATCATTGCAATGATGCCACCGAATCCGACTAAGAACACCTGATTGGTGCGAACGGTGTGCGCCTTGTCCGGCTCTTGCGCTACGCAGCGGTCACCTTCCATGATGACCCGGACGCCGAACGCAACCAGCCCCAGACAAAGCAGAACTGCCAGAGCAGAAATCAGCATTTACGTTCCTCCCTCAGGCTGCCTTCGCTTCCTCGAGAAGACCGAGCATCTTCTGGCGAATTTGCTCGATGCCTTCCTTCGGATCCTCGGGAAGCGTGCTCACATCCACAGGCTCGCCGACCGCGACAGTGACGCGGTAGAGCGTGACATGCGAACGCTTGTACTCTTCCCACTTGCGCGTGCGCTCGGCTTCCACTTCCGCCCTTTCGGTCTCGCCCAGGGTCTCCAGGTCGAGCTTGAAGATCGGATCCCAGTGCTTGGGATTTCGCAAACCGAGGAACATGGAGCGCGTTTTGTTGAAGAAACGCTGGCTCCAATGTGCATCCCTCGGGTCCTGCGAGTAGTGGAATGACATCGGAACGATGTAAACCGGCTCGCCCGAAACGACTGCGGCTGCCTTGGCGGCACGCACGCAACCGGCGCGGAACTCTTCCGGCTTGAACACGTTGTCCGGCATCAGCGCACCTTGCGGCGCGATTCCGAGGCAGGCATCACCGCCAGAACGGCTCACGAAGAAGCCGAACGCCAGCAGGCAAAGGATTGCACCTTCGGTTTCACCCTGCCCCAGGCAAATCAGGAAGACGCCCGAGAGAACGAGTGAGAGGACGCCGATGAGACCGGCGTTCCAGCGAATGTGCCAGAACTTGCGCTTGGCAGCGATGATCTTGACGCCAGCCTGTTCACCAGCGGCGCGTGCCTCCTTCGTCTTGAAGTTGAAGGTGACCACGCCCAACCACAGACAGATCAGTCCGAGGAAGCCGGGGAAGTGAGCAGCATCACCGAGCGCGCGGAAATGGCGGCCGGCGACGCTGCGCAGAACGCTTGCGTCAGAGAGAAACTGGTGGTTTGCCACCAGCACGATGCGACCCTTCTTCGGGACGCTGTGGCCAATCACATTCAACGGACCAGCCGTGACGAATGCGACGATCCGGGTGAGAGTTGCGAAGACCGCCTGAGCCGCGAAGCTCGTGTTCGGCGGAATGTAGCCGCTCTCGTTGGCGGAGCGCCGGGCATGGCGTCGCCACCGGAAGAACCAGACGGCGAGCATGGCCAGCCCGACGCCCAGCACAGTCAAGATATCGAAAGTGTCCATAGAGGTCTCCCTCAACTAGCCGCTAGAAGCTGGCTGTTGGGTGCAGGTCAGATGTAGGCGCGTAAACCGCGATCACACCTGATCGAGCCGCACCGAGGGTGGTATCAGGACACCGAGCGAGATGCCGAACTGCAGCCCCTCTTCCGGTGTCATTGTGGTCTCGGTCACCTTGCTCGCCGGCATGCGAAGCACGAACCCGGAGGTCGGGTTCGGCATCATCGGCAAGAAGAGGACATAGTGTTTGGCGCCGTCTTTACCATTGAATTCGTTGGTGACGAAGGCAATGGTCTGACAGTCGGGTGTGGGCCAGTCGACGAAAACCACCTTTTGGAAGCGGCTTTGTCCGGACTCCATCGTCTCCACCACCTTGCGCAGCGGCGAGTAGATCACTCGCAGCACCGGCAAGGTTTGGAAGAGCGCATCAAGCAGCCGCAGACCCTTGCGACCGAAGTGCCAGCTGGCGATGCCGCCGATGACACAAAGGAAGCTGAGCGTTACCGCCAGGGCAAGGCCAGGGATGCGACCGTCGGGAAAGCGACCGCCGAGCGCGCCCTGCGGCAGAACCGCTTTGACGAACTGGGCAGTCAGGTCACCGACGATGGAATTTTCGATGAAGTTGTAGCCCATCCCGATGATGAAGATGGTCAACCCCAGCGGCGCGAGGTAGAGCGCACCACGCATGATACTGGCGCGCAAAGATTCTGTGATTCGGAAGCTCATAAATTCTCCGATCTGCAAAAGTTACGGCGGGACAGGCGCATTTCTGCACCTGCCCCGCCTGTTAAGCGAGACCGGACGAGCGTCCGATCTCAGTGACTAGCGGTCCTTGGTGTTGATCCCATCGGTGCCGGCGTAGATGGCATCGATGATGTCAGCAAAGCGCTTGGTCAGCTCCTTGCTGCGGATCTTCTGGGTGGGCGTGATGATGCCGCCGTCGATGGTCGCTGCCATCGGCATGACCTTGTAACGGCTCACCTGCTCCCAATGCTCCAGGGTCGCGTTGGCGCCCTTGACGGCCTCGTTGACCGCCGCGAGCACCGCCGGATGCTCGGCGTAGAACTTGCCGGCATCCTGACCCGCAGGAACATCACCCGCCAGCGTCTTGGCGACGTCGTGGTTGACGAAGATCAGAGCGCTGGTGTACTTGCGCTTCTGCGCGACGGGCACCGTGTAGTGCACCACCGGGAAGGTCTGGAAGGCCTTCTCGATCCGCTCGCGCGAAACGAACTTGCCGCCCTCGTTCTTCATCATGCCGTCGGCACGACCGAGGATGTAGAAGAAGCCGTCCTCATCGCGACGCGCCAGATCGTTGGTACGATACCAACCATCGGCGGTGAACGACTCGGCCGTCTTCTCCGGCAGGTTCCAGTAGCCCTTGATGATCTGCCGGCCGCGGAGCCAGAGCTCCCCAACCGTCGGATCCTCGCCCTCGACCGGAGTCAGCTTCCATTCCATGCCAGGCACCAGCCGGCCCGCCGAACCAGGACGGTTCTTCGGACCATTGCCGGCCGCCCAGCTGGGCAGGTTGGTGATGATACCGCTGGTGGTTTCGGTTGCGCCGTAACCTTCCAGCAGCTCCAGTCCCATCCGGTGGTAGAGCTTGAGCAGATCCACCGAGATGGCGGCGCCGCCGGAGACCAGCAGGCCGAGCTTACCGCCGAGCTTCGCGCTGACCTTGTTGAAGATCAGCTTGTCGAAGAAGCGGCCGGCGATCGAGTTGGGATCGCTGGCGACGGCGGCGTTGACGATGTGCTTCCAGATGCCCAGGTAGGCCAGAACCTTGCCCGGACCTTCCTTCGGCGAGTAGATGGCGTCGGCGATCTTCTGCCAGAGGGCAGGGACGCCGCAGAGCATCGTCGGGCTGAAGGCCTTGCAGTTGGCACCCATGTGCTCGGCCAGCTCCTTGGCGGAGGCCTGACCGGGCGAGAACACCGTCGGGATGGAATCCCAGATGCCCATGTAGGTGCCGTTGATGCGGCCGAAGATGTGACCGAGCGGCAGGTAGCTGACCGTGCGGTCCTTCTTCTTGTCCTGCGTGACGCCGAACTCGATGACGCTGGTGATCGACGCGACGATGTTGTCGTGCGTGATCATGCAGCCCTTGGGCGTGCCCGAGGAGCCCGACGTGTAGACGAGCGTTGCCAGCTCATTCACCGGGTCGACGATGCCGAGGAAGTCCTCGTCATTGATCGTCTTGCGGATCATGTCCAGCTCGGCCTCGTAGCCGGCGAATTCCGGCTCGACGCTGCCACGCCCGACGCGGTCGAAGAAGCTCGAGCCGACGCGGAAGCCGGTGCCCATCCCGATCAGGTCCACCTGCATTTTCTCGACGTCGTTGCCCTTGGCGAGCTGATCGGCGTCGGTGGAGATGAGCAGCTTGGCGCCCGAGTCCTTCAGGACGAAGTTGACCTGCTTGTCCGAGTCGTTCGAGTAGATCGACACCGCGATGGCGCCGAGGCTCTGGATGGCGAGATCCGCCCAGACCCACTCGGGACGATTTTCGCCGATGATGGCGACGCGGTCACCCTTGACGATGCCGCGCTTGCGCAGCGCCGACATGAGGGCAGCGACCGCGATCATCGACTGGTGCTGGTTGTAGAAGACGTGTGTCGCCTGCCCAGCCTCGATGACGGCCGGCAGGATGCGCACAACGGGGCCGATGTCCTGCGGGTTTGCGAGGGCGTTCGACCAGAAGCGATGGACCAGGGTCCGAGAAATGTGCTTGGAAGTCATATCTGCGACTCCTTTATTTGCTTGAGCCTTGCGGCTCGTTTGTGGAATGAAGCAAAACGAGGCAGCGGTGCCACCATTGACACCGCTGCCGATGCGCGGACGTCGCGCGATTAGCCCTTCTTCTTCGACGCCTGGTAGTCCAGGAACTTCTGCACGCAGTTGCCGCACTGTTCGGTGTGGCTGAGGCGGGCGAAAGTCTCGGACTCCAGCTTGTAGCCGGCGAAGGTGGACTTGCTGAAGGCAGCGTTCATCACCTTGAGCGCCGAGCGGGCAGCCAGACGGTTGTCCTTCGGCGCCTTCTTGATGCCGATCTCCGTGATCTTGCTGACCACGAAGCGCGCCAGGAAGGTGTTGCCGAGAGCGCGAGCGACCTTGACGTAGGTCGGCGCCTCGTAACGCTTGATGCGCGCGCCGAGAGCGATCTCGACCGCACGCTTCATCAGGTTTTCCTCCGCCACCACCTCCGATACCAGCCCTTCCTGCCAGGCACGCCGAGCCGACCAGGGCTTCAGCGGCTGCAGGATGAGCGGCAGCGCGGCGACGAAGCCGACCTTGCGCGGAGCCAGGATGCTGCCGCCCCAACCGGGGAGCACACCCAGACCGACCTCGGGCAGACCGAAGACGGTGCTCTCGTTGCCGGTGGCGACGATGTGGTTGCAGTGCAGCGCGACCTCCAGACCACCGCCGAGGCAGCGACCGTTGACGGCAGCGACCTTGCGGTAGGGGAGCGCCTTGATGCGGTCCAGCAGCTTCTTGCCGTTCTCGCAGGCTTCAAAGACGATCTTCTGGTCCACCGTGCGGGCGGACTGGATCTCCTTGATGTCGGCGCCGGCGATGAAGACGTTCGCCTTGCCGGAGATGATGATCAGCCCCCGGTAGTTCGAACTTGCCTTCTCGAGCCGGTCGACGATTGCCGCCAGCTCAGCCATGACCGCGGAAGAAAGAAGGTTGACCTTGCTGTCCACCTGATCGAAGGTGATGACAGCGATCTGCCGCTCCGCAATGACGCCGAGCGAAACAGACTTACCGACCGTAATCGGAGTGACTTGCATGTGGTAGTTCCTTTCTCCAAACTTCAGATGAAGTGAATGAACAAGCGCTCCGGAGATTCCGGAGTGCTCTGACAGGCGCCGCGATTCGTAGCAGCGATGCCATGCGTCGTTCCTTAAGGAAGGACTGACGCTAGAAAGCGGGCGACACATGGCGTCGCCCCTACAATCGCGGGCTGACAGCCCGAGAGCAAGAGCCGTTAGGCTCCGCTCCCGAGCATGCTCAGCGGCCGGCGCGATCGGCGAGCTCTTTGGTCTTGAGCTCTTCGATCTTCGACTTCAGGTAGGCGGTGCCGACGCCATCGACATCGTCGAGGTCGGCAGTAGGGTCTCCGGCGAACTTGCCGGCAGCAAGCGCCTCGGCAGCCTTCACGTCCAGCGTGTCGCTGGCGATCGGGTCACCGATGATCACCTTGCAGCCGCGCCGCAGGAACGGGTAGCACAGCAGGACCAGCCAGTACTGGTGGTCGATGCGGAAGCTCTTGATCCAGCGACCGGGATAGCGCCCGTAGTGCAGGTGCACGGGGAAGATGTAGACCGTCTGACCCAACTGCACGGAGGCAGTCTTGGCGATGTTGACAGCGCCCTTCTTGAAGGCGCCCATCACCGGGGACATGTTGGTCCAACCTTCAGGCCACATCACCAGGGTCTGGTGCGTGGTCAGAACCTTGATCGCTGCTTCGCGAGCCGGTCCACCCTTGCCCTTGCGCAGGTCACAACCAAAGGCGCCGAGCCGACCAGACACCCAGCCGCCGAAGCCGCCGAATGCCTGCATCACGCCCATCGCCGCCATGTACCGCGCCTTACGCTTGATGGCGTGCGGCACAATCATGACGTCGGTCATGTTCGGATGATCAGGGCAGATCATGATCGGCTTGCCGGCGAGCGCGTCGAGCTTCTCCAGCCCAACGACATCCACCTTGCCGACGATCCAGTTGCACATGTAGGCCGTCAGCCATTCCATCCAACGCTGCCCAGCATCGCTAGGCGGGTCGGCGAGAAAGCCGGTGACCTGCATCTGCTTCGAGAACTCACGCGCGTTGCGGAAGTTGGGTGCGAACTTGAACAGCAGCACCGCAACCAGCAAGCACGGGAGCGCCACCAGAAGCGGTGCCACATAGAGCCCCGCCGCGATGGCAATCACCAAGAGAAGATTGGCAATCATGCGAAAACCTCCATGGTGAGGGGAACTGCTCTTTGAGCAGAAGCTCCTCACTGGTTTAGCTCGCCCTTTCTGCGCTGACGTCGCGCAGCAGGAGCAAGCGGGTAGGCTGACTGAATGACACGGGCTGTAGCCACGGAAGAGCAGGGCGTCAGCCCAACCACATCCCGAGCGCTGTTTTCAACGTAGGAAGTGAGAGGGGCGAAAGCCCAACCACATCCCGAACGTTGATTTCAGCGGAGGAAGTGAGAGGGGCGTCAGCCCAGCGAACTTCCGGAGCGTTTACTTAGTAATACAACCCGTGTTCCGTCAGACAGCGCTCGACTCGTCGAGAAAGAACCTGAGGCGCACCGATCGGAGCCGGTTGCGCATCACGCCAGAAGCCGAAGCCCTTGAAGATCTCCTGCGACTTGGCGAGCGCCTCGTCGGACAGCAGCCCTTCCAGCGCGAGCTGGCCAAGGCATGCTTCGAAGCTGACGAGGATGGCAAGCCATTTCTCGTCAGTGGAGAGCTTGAACTTCAGCGAATGGACGTGCTCGATCTGCGGTCGGAACTCGATGACGCCTGCCGTTTCCGGACCCCAATGGAACATGGGGTGGACGCGCCAGACGCGACGAGCGAACCGATGCAGACGGCCGGACACCGGCTTCAGCGAATCTTCACCAACCCGACAAGCGATGATCTTGTACGGGTCGGCTCCGAAGTGCCGAATCAGCATTCCGACCGGGCACAGCCCATCACGGCTGAGGGCACCGTCGAACAGCAGCATGCCCTTGTACTCGAGCGCCGCCAGCACACCAGGGATGGTGCAGCTGAAGCGGACCGCCAGAGCCACCGGAGGCGGCTTGTCGGTAAGCTGGGTGACGTCTCCGTTCAAACGAATGAGGAAGACGCCGTCCTTGCAGAAGTAGACCTGCGAACCATCCTTCGTCGTAGCCATCGTCCAGAAGGACGCGGGCCAGTCGTTGGGGTCGCGGCCGACTTCCATTGCTTTCGCCTCAATCAGAGCACCGAGACCGTCCGAACCGTACAGACCCGTCATTTGCCAGGTCGTGTAGGTGTCGCCGCCTTCGTGGCATTCGGTCTCGACCCTGCCGAAGTTGCGCAGCGCCTTGAGAGCGCCGGCGATCCCGTGCTTGAGGCACAGGTGGTCGCTGAACTCGGTGGTCAGGGCCATCTTGACCAGCTCGACGTTGGGAACGCCGAGCGAACGCAGAACGGTAACAAGCGATCCACCGCTGACGCCGCCAATGCGACGGAAGCTGCGGATTCCGGCCAGCTCGCAGGCAAGAAGCGTTCCGGCTCCAGCCAGCGCAGAGGTTGCACCTCCGGAGCTGATTGCGAGCTCGAAATCGCTCTTGTCCCTGAAGAGCTTATCGACCGGATTGAGAGTGAATGAAGACATTGTCGGTCTTCTCCGAAATCCATACCCGGAACACTCACAGGTAGGATGTTGCACGAACCACCACGACCGTCAGGCTTTATGTGGTAGTCCGCTGGTTAGTCCTCCAGATTGAATACCGAGAACCGCCAGCCAAGCCGACGATTCTCGGTTCTGTTGAACAGCGATAGCGGCGCCGCTTAGCGACGACCGTTGAAGAGCTTCTCCGCCTGGAGCGTCAGGTCCGCGATTCGCGCGCGAACTTCTTCGGTGGCCAGCATCGGGTCGGAGTTCAGCGTGGAGATCTCCAGCGCCTCACCGACGACCACGGCACCGCCGCCGAGGATGACGGTCGACTTCTTGTAGGCGTCCATCGCCGCAGCCTGCGCAGCCTCGACCTCGGCCCGCTTTTCGGCAGGCAGAGTGCTGAGGTCCACGTCCTTGAAGTCCTTGAAGCAGGGCTCCCAGGCCTTCGGGTTCCGCAAGCCCTTGAAGTTCAGGGCCTTGCGGATGCCGGCGAAGTGGCGGAGGGTCCAGTCAGCCTTCTTCTTGTCCCGGTTGTAATAGATACCGACCGGAACGATGTAGACGGGCTCACCGGTGGCAGCGGCCGCGTCGCGCGCCATCTTGATGGCACCCGGGCGGAACGAACCATAGTGGAAGTTGCCGTCATAGGCAGGCATCTCGTTCTCGGGGATGAGCGCGCCCTGCGGGAAGATTCCCAGCGAGCCGCCCTGGCCGACGCCCCAAGTCATGGTGGCAGCCGCCCAGCCGAAGAACAGCGCAGCGTACCACGCGTAGGCGCCGCCGTCGCCGAGAGCGACGATGACACTGAGCGCGGTGGCAGCAGCAACGCCGACGGTGACGAGGCGATTGACGAAGCCGCGCTTCTCAGCAACGACCTTCGTGCAAGCCTCGGCAGCAGCCGGACCGTCCTTCGCCTTATCCTTGAAGCGAACGGAGACGACGCCACAGAAGGCGCTGAGCACTCCGAAGAAACCCGTCAGCTGAGCCGAGTCGGTCAGCATGCGGAAGTGACGGCCGACGCCGCGACGAAGCATCGCGAAGTCGGTCGGGAACTGGTGGTTCGCCGCCCAGAGGACATGGTCCATCTTGTGGGGCAGCTTGGCGGTGCGCTTCACCTTGACGCGACCGACACCGAGGGTGGTGAGCAGCCAGGCGCCGAAGCCGAAGAACCACTTGCCGGCGAGGCCCGGGCGAGCCGGGACATAGCCGCTTTCGGTATAGCGCTTGGCGTGGAAGCTCCAACGCAGATACCAGAGGGCGAAAGCCGCTGCGGCCACGCCCAACGTGATAAGAACGTTCGTCATTTTCATTTCTCCAATTGCCGAATCCATCGGCGTTGAGATTTTGGATTCTGCCAGCTAAGAGCCGGCAGTGCTGCGCCTCCCCGGAGCTTCTGCTTCCGGGAAGTTGACGTTGCGCATCTTTATAGACGGCAGGAGTTCTCTCCCGGTCGCTATAAGAATGCCACTTGTAGCGCGCTATTCTGCGCGCGGGTCGTTCCGTGGTGAGAGCCGACCTGCTAATGGCTGCCGAAGCATCCATCAACATGTCGGCGGCAAGTGAAGCAGGGGTCATACCGGCGCACCGGTACAACACCTGCCTCACATGTCACCGTTCTTGTCGTCAGCCGAGCATGCCGAGAAGCATGCCGGCGACCATCGCGATCAGAACCACCGCACCGACGTAGGGAGCGGCCTTGCTCATTGCACGCATGGTTTTTGCTCTTCCTTTCTTGCTGTCAGTTAGCTGTGCCGAAGATTACAAGCAGGATGAACCCACCGAAAAAGAGCACGACTTCGAACACCGAACCGGGTGCGTCGTAAAGCTCGGGCACTACGGCAGGACGGCGGCAGGACTGACAGCAGGGGTTGCAGCGGTTGGCTGCGTTGGAACAGTTGTCACAGGAGTTATTCACGGAGAGCTCCGTTAGATAGCATTGAGGGATCCGTTTGCACGGACAGTGAGCAGCGTCCAAACGCTACGCGGATGCTGGTGCACGAAGCACATCACAGCGCAAGTTCTTACGCTGAAAGTGCCCCCCGAAATGCTTCTGTCAGAGCAGCCTAACTGCCGTTGCTGAACAACAGAGCCATGACACAGAAGATCAGGATGTTGAGCAGGAAAGCCTGTCCAAAGGTTTTCGGCATGAGACTTCTCCTTTACACAAACCGGCTCGTCAGGAGCCGGGTACTGGTTGTTGAGGCTTAGAGCTTCGGGCGACCGCGGCCGCTTCCGAAGACGAAGAGCAGCACGAGCGGCAGGAGGATGAGAATCTCCATAGCCACACCTTTTTACTGGTATTGCGTGGTTCGCATTGGCGCGAACGTTAGTCTCCTTGCTGACCCGGATTGCTCCATGTCAGGCCATTGTTGAATCCTACCCGTGGGTAGACCAAAGCAGCAGCTCCGCATTGCTGCGAAAACTGCTGCTCGGCGTCTAACCACTGTCAGACGAAGCGGCGCCCGCCATCTTTATGTAGATAGCGGGCGCCGAACCGCAGGACTTACTGCGCGTAGGGGTGAACGATCGGCGACTCGACGGTGCCGTCGAGCTCACCGAGCTGACCTTCGATCACCATCCGGGCCGTGTCCACGCAGTCGGCGTAGAAGGCGTCGGACGGGTGCTGCGGGTCGATCTTGTGCCGGAGAACCTGGCACATCACGTCGGCCGCGGCGATCGTGGTCTTGTTGCCCGAGCGATGCGCGTGCATGGCGGTGACCAGCATCACGGTCGTCCACAGCGAGAGCTTGCTGAGTTCGACCAGACGCGACTGCCGCTTCTGCAGCTTCACCTGGTGCTTGACCATGTAATAGCTGCTCTGGATGGCAAGCTTGCGGGCCTGCTTCAGAGCGAACTGCACATGGGAGGCCAGCCGCTTGTCCATGCCGGCAGGCGTGGACTTGCTGCTGAACGCCAGGCGAGCGAGCGCACCAACGGACCAGGTCGCGAAGCGCGCACCGTTCCAGAGCAGCGAGGCGGCGCCGGAGAGGATCTTCCCCTTCTTGATGGCGTCGATCGCATTTCCGGTCGGCAGCATGAAGCGCGAGCCGTGTTCCGTGTTGAACTCGAGGAAGTACTTCATGAGCAGCATGTGGTTCTCACCTTCGTAGATGAGCGCTGCCAGGAAGTCGAACAGGTTGTCGCCGATCAGGTTGCCTTCACGCAGAGCACGTCCGCCGTGAGTGAGCAGCCCGATTTCGATGGCGCCTTCCTGCTGAGCCCAAGATCCGAAGACCTTGGCGATCGTGCACTCGAGCTCGCCGCGGTAGCCCTCATCGAGCACCGACGACGCCCAGTCGCGGATGGCGTCACACGCGACCATGAGGCCGGCGGCACGCGCGATGCGAACCTGGACAAGCTCGCGATTCTGAATCGAATCGCCCATCGTGCGGCGGTACTCGCCCCACGACTTCGGAGTGATGCTGCGGATGATCTGACGCAGACCGCCCGCCGCATTCGCGAGAACCGCGATACGACCGTAGTTCAGCCCGTGGTAAGCCGCGAGCATGCCGTTGGTCTCGGCGTCGGTGACGCGGTTTTCGGCCGGCACCTCGAAGTTCGTGAACACCAGACCGTGGTTGTAGCAGTGCTTGAGCGGGTGCAGACCGTAGCGCACCAGACGGAACGTGTCGGTGTCGGTCTCGGGCAGGTCGAGCACGAAGACGGCCTTCTTCTTCTCACCTTCCACGTTCGCCACGACGCAGATCATGCGACCGTAGTACGAGTTGGTGATGAAGACCTTCTCGCCGGTGATGTAGTACTTGTCGCCGACCTTGCGCGCCGTGGTCTTCACAGCGGAGAGGTCGGAGCCGGCGCCCGGTTCGGTGAGCGCGAAGGCCGACATGCGCTTGCCCGTTGCCAGGTCACGCAGACGCTCCTTCAGCTTGTCGGAACCGAAGATCTTCAGCGGGCCGATGACGCCGATGCAGCCGTGAACAGACTGCAGACCAGCTTCGTTCTGGAAGCCGGCAGCCGACAGCGCGGTGATGCCGCGCATGACGTGGACGGTGGAAGCGTCGAGACCACCGTACTGCTTCGGGACGCGAGCGCCCCACCAGCCGGCGGCACCGAGGTCGGCGATCGACTTCTCGGTAACCTTGCCGTTGGCATCGAACTGCATGCCGGCGGCCTTGTTGGCGCGCAGGGCTTCGAGCGACTTGGCGATCATCGCCTCGAAGGCGAGGTCGCGCGCAGGCTCGATTGCAGCGAATTCGGAGAGGTCAGCGCTCCGCCAGGTGGCACGATGGACCGCGCTGGCAGGCGACTCGCCGAGACCCTTCTTGTAGAGCTTGGTCGCGGCAGCGTCGATATCGGTGATCTCACCGGTACGACGAACTTCCTCCTCGCTTGCTCCGCCCTTGCGAAGAACGTCGTCAGCGAGTTGGGTGGTGGTGGTGTTTCTCTTCGACATGATTTGTGTCCTCTGAGAAAAGTGGCATAGTGCCACGATGACGCGTGAAGCGCCGGGATGGCGCTTCTGGCGCCGCTAGGTTGCCTTGTTCAGGCAGGGTGCATCAGGTGAGCTGATGCAGGTTCTTGAAGGCTCGCCCGAGTACGACGTCCCAGACGATGACAGCAGCGATGCCGGCGACGAAGCCAATACCGACCGTCAGGAAGGACGAGAAGATACTGACACCGAGCTCATCGGCGAAGACGCACGAGAGCACCGCAACAATCGCGCTGATGCTGCCGCCAAGAACCGTCCAGCCGACTGCCGCGAATCCGCCAGTTTTCATCAGCTTGTTGATGAAGTAGACGTTGACCGCGAAGACGACCAGGAATTGGAGTGCGATAACAAAAATCGTCATTCAGTTAGCTCCGTTTCTTCTGTTTTACGGAACACCAATCTCGGTGTCCGTTCCAAATCGAACATCCGCAAGCACGGCGGCGACAACCACGAGGGGTCTTGCGGCGCCGAGCTAGCAAAACACAAACGGCAACTAGAGCCATGCAGCCAAATAAGGCCAAGACATAACAGAACAAGGCTTGCTCCGTTCGATTTGCATCATCTCGTTCTGCACCCAGGCAAGACATCGCCGCTGCGGTTGAAGGCAGGAAGTATTTAGCGAAGATGCTTTGTTGGCGATGTTTTTACAGGGGGTGCTCTTAAGAAAGAAGGAGATAATGACAACTCCATCCAACCAGAACGCCCGAGGCATGTCAAAGAACGCCCCTACCCCATGCCCCTGGGCCACAGGCGGCGGAGTCTGTACAGCCACTACCTATGCGGGATTGCTAAATGCAGCTAATATTCCAGCGTGTACGGGCTACCTACGGTATTCCGCAATGATTGTGGCGCACGGGGTTGGCGCAGCGGCACGAGTGCTAATGTTACGCTCTATTGAGTGTTGTGTAAACATGCAGTTAAGGAAGACCGATCGCAGCGCCAAAGTCGAATCCTGAGTTCGCGCGCGAACCGCATACAGTGCCGTCTTATGGCAAATGCTAGCCAGCAAGAAAAAGCATCGAAGATCTCTCAGGGCCAAACTTAGAATGCTACCTAGCTGCGCAACTTAATCTACCTGCGCTAGCACCTAATCAGCGAATCCTACTCTCGATCTCAAAACGAGAAACGGGTGATCGCCGCGAGCAAGCAAGGCACTGACATACACTCCCTTGTCAGAGTGTTGGCAAAATGAAAAACAGGTTTCGTGACTCACTCACTTAGAGCAAACTATTTATATGCCTCTGAAAAAGGTCAAAAAAAAGGTAGAAAAAGATTGTATGTAGGGCGCAGCGATAATCTGTTGCCTGACGAGAGGAAATTGTAGAGCCTTCGGTGCTGTCAAC
>JAIEQI010000145.1 GCA_019747875.1 Candidatus Obscuribacterales bacterium | reverse complement strand
CTGTGCGACATGATTGCTTATGGTACGTAGTACATCTTGTTCGGAAGCTTTTCACAATCGACCGAAAGTCCGCCTTCGAGATCGCTGAACTGATCGCCTATGTTTACGACGATCTGAAAGCCCATATCTTGAATCGCTTTCCGATGTTTTGTTTTCATTTCGGCTGCTTTCGAGCGGTCGCCGTTCGGTCGCATGTAGAGTCCGTCAAATGCTACGCCCTGTCTTACGAGATTCAATATGGTGCCAGGGCGGTCTTTCTCTGAGCGCCCCGTTACGAGGAAAATTGCGAAGCCATTCTTCCTTGCCCACGCAAGAAAATCGGCTGTCTTTTTAAGTGTCGGCGCTTTTGCCTCCGCGATGTAGCCGAAGAAATCGCTCCATTTGAATTCGGGATGGCTTTCAAAAAAGCCTCGGTTGTCTAGCAATGTTTCGTCAATGTCCGAGACGATCGCGACATACTGTTCACCAATGTGTGGTGTGCAGGCTGCTTTTGCGTCTTTGATCGCCTTGTCGAATTCCTTCCGGTATTCGGCAGTTTTTGAATAAGCAAGTCCGGCTTTCTCATCGTCTTTCGGAGCAACAGCTGGAGCTTTGATTTCATTACAGGGGCAAGCTTGCACGGCCGGTGATATCGCCGACGCACATAAATATGCAGTCAGAAATGTAAGCGCTATGCTGCTCAATCTTCTCGAGAATTTTTTGCTACCAAATATGGTGCCAGCGGAACCCATGCAAGTTGCCTCCGAAAGTAAACCGGATATATTTTAGCGCACTTACCGCTATGCGTTTCGCCTGCGATGCTTCAGCCCCTTAACGGGCACTATCACGTCGTATCTGTTGGTTTTGCTGTTCCATGTGACAACCACAACAATTTTTTGAGTGACTCCGGGTTGTACTACGCCTACCATTTGGGTGGGATCGGTAATTCCGCTGCCGGTTGAGCGCAGTAGCCGCTCACCTACGTCAATCACCAAACCTTTCCGCTTTGGATCCCAGAAGAAATCGATGACATTGAACGCGTCTGGGATGAGTTCGTGAAGGAGGATCTTGTGACCTTTGACAAGGCTATCTGCTGCCGCGGGCTTAGTTGTCGCCGCAGACCCAGAAGTTGCACCAGGTCTAACGCCACTTGGGGGAGTCAGTTCCAGTTTAGAGGCACTTTCAGTCTTGTCATATTGAATTTCTGGCGTTTTTCCGAATCTTATTCCGGTGATTTTGCCAGGGTCTAATTCTGCGGTTTTGGCGTCGCTGTTAACCGCATTGGGTTCGGTCTTGCTCGATGGGTCTTTGCCTGATCCTTTTTCTGCTTCGGTTTTCGCCGCTGACACTTCATCCGGCTGAGAGATGTAAATCCAATAGTCTTTCCTTTCCATCCCAATCTCAGCTTCCGATTCCGAGTCAGTCTCGAGAATCATTGCCTGTTCGGTGACGCCATCTCCGTTGAAATCGCCTTCGAGCAATCTTCCCTCTTTGTAGATTTGAAGCTTGCCTTTCTTCCAAAGCTCAACACAAACCTTATCCAGTCCGCAAAGACGCTCTCGTTCTTTTTCCGGAATCGTTCCTAATAGCTCGTCAAAGTACTCAAATTCAAATGGAGTCTTTTGCTCTTCTGGCGTGCCACTCTCGGAACTTGGAAATCCAAAGTTTTGCGCGATTGCTGGTGTGCTGCTAGCCACCAGCAGCACACCGGACAGAATCATCATTCGTGCTCGAAAACTAAGAGCGCGGTGACTTGCTGCGACTATGGGTAGGTCCCTGGAAATATGCATGAATGTTCCGTGTTTCCTTTTAGTTTAGTGCCACTGGCTGGGTCTTTCTAAGCGCTGGGGCGAACAAGATTTGCGCAATTCAGGTAGCCCTCAATTCTGTCCTGTCCAAATTCTGGTGCCATCTCTGCTGCAAAAAAAGGGACAAGAGACATGACCTAAGTCAGATTGACAGGCTCCGGCACGGAGCTTAAGCTTGTCTCATGTCTCCCGCTCAGTTGTTTTGCTGGTGACATTTACTAACAGAAACTCTGCCGAAGCGCGAGTCTGGATCGCTTTTGGGTGAACGAGCACATGCTGCACGTTTGGCTGCAACGTTTTGTCTGGAGTTAAATTAGAATGGGCACGGAAACACCATCGAAAGAATCCTTCGTGTCAGAAACAGAACAGCCGAATAACGCCAGCTCTGCTGAATCATTGAAGGACAAAGCGTTAAACGTGCGTGCCTTTGCGCAAGCGTTTCTTAACAACCCTCGGTACAAGCTGGCACAAAAAATCGTTTGGGCGATTTGCATCCTGTGGGCAGGCATAATCGTTGTGCAGAGCATTCCATATTACACATACATCGGACAGGGTAAGCATGCTTTCTTGGAAGGGCGTTATGGCGAAGCTGAAGACCTCTTCTCGAATGCAATGGAGCAGGCTCGCCAGTACGGTCAAAGCGATCCACGCTACGCAAATGCTTTAAACAATCTGGGTGAGCTTTATCGAAAGCAAGCAAAGTTCTCGCAAGCAGAACCGATCTATGTGGAGCTGCTTGATATCGCCGATACAGAGTTGCCAAAGAAACGGCAAGAAGCGGCGGTGTTAGTTAACAATGTTGCTGCGTTCTACCGAGACAAAGGTGATTATCCTCGAGCTGTGGAGTTGTACAAAAAAGCAATTGGCATTTGGACAAACGAAGTGAAGAAAATGTCCGATCCGAATTATGCAGCGATGCTTGGCGGACTCGCTCGTGTCTATAAGGATCAAGGACTATATGCTCAATCTGAACCGCTCTACAAACAAGCTCTGCAGATTCGGGAAGCATCGCAAGGTGCAGAGAATCCCGAAGTAGCCGCAGTCCTAGACAGCCTTGCCGGTCTCTATCGCGAAGAGGCACGCTATGAAGAATCGGAGAAACTCTATCGTCGCGCTCTGCAGATCGACGTCAAAGCAAACGGATGGCAACACCCGGATACTGCTACCGATGCAAATAGTTTGGGCGGACTGCTGCGAGATATGAACAAGCTTGATGAGGCTGAGCAACTCTATACAAAAGCGCTAAACACACGACTCTTGTTGCTTGGTGAAAATCATCCGCAAACTGCAAAGAGTTTTCTCGGAATGGCCGAACTTCGCCGAGTCCAATCGCGTCTGCCTGAGGCAGAGACTCTTGCAAAACGTGCATTGAAAGCAAGCACAGCTGCCTTTAAGTCAGACCAACATCCAGACTGCGCTAGTTGCCTCAATACTCTTGCAGTAATCTATTTACTTGAGAAGAAGATCGATTTAGCACAAGACACTATAGGAAGGTCGATTGCGATTCGTAAGAAAACCTTGCCTGAAAATCATCCGGATCTCGCAATGTCTTACTTCAATCAAGGCCGAATACTTCGCGCCGAGAACAAGCTTGCTAATGCAAAATCCTATTTCGAGAGAGCTCAGACGATTCAAGAAAAGTCTTTGCCGGCAGAGCATCCTGATCTTAAGAAAACAACCATCGAACTAGAAACGTTGTAGTGTTACCATCAACACTTTCCGATTTAGGGGAGTTACCGATGAGTTCTCGTATCTGCTTTGGCAGTCTCGCAGTGGTCCTGGCTTTCAGCACGATGTTTGCTTCTGGCGCTATTGCCAAAGAAGCTGTCAAGGAAGGCAAGAAGTCAGACAAGAAAGATGAGAACGTTTCAACAAAAGTGGCAAAGGCTGTCTTGCCTTCCTCTGTAATCCCGCTTCCACGAGATAAGGAAGAAGATTGGATGCCCAGGCATGACAAGCTAGTTCAGAAGGCGAAGAAATCTACAGCACGGCTTGTCTTCTTTGGGGATTCGATTACGGAAGGCATGGATACCGTTCAGCTCAAAAAGATCTTTGGTCCCAGCACAGAAAACTTTGGCATCGGTGGCGATCGAACTCAACATTTACTATGGCGTTTCCAGCACGGTGAGCTCGACTTCAAAAAGGATCCTGAGCTGATGGTGATCCTGATGGGAACAAATAATTTGCGTACTTGGCCTGGTTGGCCCGCATCCACAATTCCGGAAATTGCAAGCGGAGTGAAGGCAGATATTGAGGAAGCGCAAAAACAACTACCAAATACAAAATTTTTGATTCTCGGTTTGTTGCCGCGCGACCAAAAGGCGGATGGTGTCTTGAGAGTTGGCGCTAAAAAGACAAACGAGTTGTTGAAGGGATTGGCCGACAACAAGCGCGTCTTCTATGTCGACATTGGAGACAAGCTGTTAGAAAAAGACGGCACCATCGCTGAAAAGATCATGCCTGATTTTCTGCATCCAACTCCTGCTGGTTACGAGATCATGTTCACTGCGTTGAAGCCTACCACTGACGCGCTCTTAAAGAAGTAATCTATGATGTTCAAATGGATTCAACTCCATAAGAGCAGAGAACTTGCGATTTTTGGACGTGATGTCTGTTTGGCGCATAAGTTCATTAGCTGTTTTTGTGTGGCTCTTTTGTTGTTTCTTTCAAGTTCAAGCGCAAACGCCCAGAGCAATCTTGTTGATCGCCCGAGGCGAGAGTTGTTACCTGCAGTCTCTCTCGACATGTTGGAGCCGTCCACAAAGCAACTTGCTGAGCAACTGGAAATTTGGGACGAGTTGCAGGAGCTGCATAATAAAAGCACTCCAATGAGTTTTGAAAGGCGAACAGCTTTAGTCAGGCAGGTGCACGAAACGATTCTCGAAAGTTATTTCGACGCCATGACGGTTCAGGCAGAAGCTGATCGCGAACTGGGTAATCTGGAGGCGATTAAGGATCGAATGATTGCGCGTCGCGATCGTGCCGTTGAAACTAATAACGGTACGAACTTTATTGCATCTGGAACTTTGAATACCGTCGGTTCAATTCTTGGTTTTTCAGCAAAGACTCCTCCTTTTCCTGGCAACTTGAATCAGATGCTGTCAGGCGTTGTTTCAATGGGAATGTCGACATATGCTCTCAAGCAACAATTAGGAGGCAAGGTTGCAGGCGAGGGTCGCCCGACGGTCCTTGCTGAGCTATTTGGAAGGCCGACCGACGCGCACACATCCTATCCGGAAAGTGTTTGGCGTTTCTTGCATAGCCCATCTCCCGAAAATTTGAGCAAGACTCGCCTGCAAGTCCTTGAAGAGAAGTGGATCCTGCGCGATCATTTGGAGGATCACGGGTCCAAACGCGAAAGGCAAAAGATCGACCTCGTTTCTGGCATCGGTATAAAACAGCGAGTAATGAGCATTGATGACCTTACCGACCAGATGGAAATGATTTCCGACATAGCCTCAACTGCGTCTCTTATGGTGCACCATCTTCGCGATCTCTTGCGGCTCATAGATTCCGACGTTTTGGACCAGGTCTCAAAGAGTTCGCTTTAAGTTAAAAGTTTTACGTTTTTGACAGTCTCCTTCTATCTCTCATTTAGATGTCGACAATGAGACCTATAATAAGCATTAGTTTCTTAATGCGGTCCCCGTGTCGTCAATGAGTGACGGTCGGGTTGGAATACAACATAATGCTTCAAAAAAAGATAGCCTGCAGTAGGCGTTCTCGTGCCAACGCGCTCATTTTTATTATCTTTGCCACCATTGCCTTGGCTGCCATTGGCGTAGCACTTGTGCAATTTGGACTAGTATTCGGTGGAGCCAACGAGGTCACAGGCTTGGTAGATGCCGGCACCTTGAATGTTGGCAAGTTTGCGAGCAAACCGGATGTGGTGCTCACTCCGGGGGTGCAATCGCAGTTCCAGGAATTTGGCAAGGATGGTGGCAGCAATATCACAATTGCTGAAATCAATCGCGTGTTAGGCAAAGCGGCTTTGATGCAAATGAACGCAGCTTCGATGCTTGAGCACGGGCAATCAACATCCGAATCTGATCAGCACGGTGAAGCGGCTGTAGCTGCTGCAGAAGAGATTGCGTCAAAGTTATCCGATCAGTTGAGTGATAAGAAGAAGCTGGAGAAATATTTCAGTGACATCACAAGCCGTGGCACATTGAAGTTGTTTGGAGGCCAAACCAAAGTAGAACCCGATACAAATGGTTGGGCGGTCAGTTACGTTGATCGCGGTGAGGAGTCAAACATAGCCATTGATCCTGGTCAGTTACCAGAAGGATTTGATCTTAAAAAGATCGATGCTCATCAAGGAAGTGATGGCAAGAATTACTTCAAAGGCTACACCCCAATCAAGATCGGAAACAAGCAAATTTGTTTTGTGCCATTTAAAGGGAATGAACAGCCTCACTTGATCTCAGGCAAGACATTCGAAGCAAATTTGTTGTCGAAGAATCCATTGGGTGCTTGGAGTAAGCCGATACCGAACGCTTTCGCTTGTCAGGGAAAAGCTGTTGGTGAGAAGGGTCTGTCACAGCACTCGCGAGCTTTTGTCCAAGCCAACCCGGGTAAGAAGTTCGATCTGACAATGGGCCGTGCTTTCGTCAGGATAAAGTTTGATGATAACCAGGCTCACTGGTTTCTTAACGGACAGCAACCGCAGCCAGAGCAGATGCAACAACGAAACCAGCAGCAATTCGCGAACATGATGCAGCAAATGCAGGAAATGAAAGCGATGATGCAGAATGGACAGGACAAATTGCGATCTTCGATGTCATATGGATTGCAGAGCACCGAATCCAATTCCGGTGCTGGAAAAAAGTACGGGCTCACTAGTGTAGGCGATGGCTATGCCGGTACCAGTGGTCCAATGAAGCAGGCTACCTTTGATGGTAGTACTGGTGGTGCCTTTGGATCAGGACTTACCCATTCTCGCTCAGACGACGGACCTACCGTTCTGCCGAACGGTAGCCGCATGATTACTGATGGAGGCGCAACAATGCTTGCTGGTGACAGTGGTACGTTGATAAGCAACGGTTCTGCTAGTCTAATCAGCAATGCTGGCGGCACGATGTACACCAATGGGCAAGGGTCTTTGTTCGTGGGAAGCAATGGGGCCATAATGTTGAATGGTACTTCCCTTGTAGGAAATAGTGGTAATACCTTGGTTGGCAATAACGGTAATTCTATTGTGAGTGATCAGGGCTCAGGTTTGCTCAGCGACGGTGGCGGCGGGCTCATCAGCAATAAGGGAGGCGGCTTTCTCAGTGATGCTGGCGGGGCTCTCATTAGCAACAAAGGCGGTGGCTTGCTCAGCGATGGAGGCGGTGGGCTTATCAGCAACAAGACAGGCGGTATTCTAAGTGATCAAGCTGGTGGTCTTATAGGGGATGCAGGAAGCACGCTTATCAGCAATAAGGGCGGGGGCATTCTCAGCGATGCCGCTGGTGGCATTTTAAGCAATGCCAACGCTGGAATTTTGAGCAACGCCAATGGAGGGTTGACCGGTCAGCTAGCACAGCTGAATGGACTAATCAGTAATAGCGCCAATGCTGTTGGTGGAACGCGTACGCTGATGGGTGTGGGTGGTGATCCAGTGCAGCAGAAAGCAACTGCAATGCAGAAATTACATGCGCAAATGGGGTTGATGGAAAAGATCCTGCAGCAGCTCTTGCAGAAATCTCAAAACAATCCAAATCCGCAAAACAGTTCGCTTTCGCCCAACTCGTTTTATGGGTTTGGTCCAGAACAGCAAAGTAAATCGTTTCCAGTGCGCAATGGAACGATAAATGTCGTGGCGTTCCTGGGCAACGAGTATACACCGGATAATCTGTGGCAGGCGGTCTGTGCGCTCGATGGTGATTATGGCAAAGTGAAGAAGGTACTGGTGCAGCGTATTCGCCAGATCAAACCCGACTTTAAAGATGATGACCTGAAGACTTTGCTAGAGGGATGCAAGCTCGCCACTGGCAACAAGGAGTACTACATTTATCCTGATGGCGATAAAGGCATGAAAGTCGCGCCCAAGAACAGAGTGCGGGAAATGGTGGGCTGGCTTAACGCTGATGTCAATGCGGATGGCAATGAGCAGCAAATCGGCAATGACCAGAAGAAAGACAAGCCGAACTGGCCTGTCGTTACAGCGCAAGGAATTGGTGTGCAGGCTCTGCCGTCGTACTGCGTGACAAAAGGTTCGATCTTTTGGAGACCCGGCACCGGATTCGATGGCTGCCTCGGTGAACTTCGACTGAAGAGAGAAACCGATATTTTTGCTAATGGTATCTTCGCAATCTTTTAGTGGTACGCCAATCCATTCATTAGTGCAAATTCGCGTGCAGAGATTCCAGTTCTGGCGGCGCGTGCCAGTGACTGCTCGTGTTGGTCGTCGTGAACTCCATAAGCTCCGATAGCAACACGCATATTCGGTCTTAAGGGAACGGCTCGCAGTGCTTGAGTGCCAAGAGACAGATAATTTGGTTTGGGATTCAAATGATTGAGAAGTGCACCGAAGGAACTCGCTGCTTCCAAATAGGGAGTTGCTTTGTCCACTAGACCATCGGTCTTTTCTCTTCCACCTTTTGCATCTGGCGGACGTTCCTTAAGCATCTTCATTACCGCCTTGTCCTCGGCAAGCGGTTCGCCATATTTCGCCCAAATTGAACGCGCTCCTGCATTGACTGCCATTGCGACATCCTTGGAGGTTCGATCCCCTATCACTAAGACTTCGCTGGGGCGCAATTTGTAGTGATCCAGTAGGGCTTTTAGTCCTGCTGGATTTGGTTTCTCTAGCGCTGCCGACAGCGTCTTCACATCGGCAAGTGCGTGTTGGCTGACTAGCATGCTGTCAACACGCTTATGTCCTGCGGCTGCCATTTCATCAGAAAGTCCCTTCGGTGCTTTCCAATCCAGCATGACCATGCGGTCTACGTGCCCGTCTGCGAGCCCTAGTTTGCTGTAACGCTGCAATCCTACCGGGGTCGAAGCATCGCTAATGACCGCAACAGGAATGTTGCGTTGCTTGAGTTCAGCTAGTGTTTCGCGGACCCCCGTGTACGGGGTGTAGTGCTGTTCTAGAGCCGATTCCATTCTTTGCCAAAACGGATTGACTATTTTGGATTGGAATTCAGCTACGCTCATGCCGCCTGCTTCTCCCACTTTCAATCGCTCGGAAAGTGCTTGTTCCAGCAGCCATGGATAGTCGCGTCCTTTCTTTATCTCCATTTTTTCGCCAATCAGTTTATACAATTCTTTCTCTGGAATTGAACTTCTCTGGGACAGCTCGCCGACAGCTTGCTTGAATCCTTGAGCGTAGTATTTGCTGAATGGCGCTATTGTGTTGTCCATATCAGCGACAACTAAGCGAACGGGCGGTGGTGATACCGCATCCTTGATCGCGAGCAAGTTGTCTTTGACTTCAGATGGTCTTATTTTGCCCTGAGCTAGATCTATTGCTCCCTTGTTTCTACCGAAAACGGCATTTGCGGCGCCTGTTCCCAACGCGCCGCCTGCAAGAGTCATGGGCAGCGAAAAGACCATAGCGCTGCTTTCATTAGCAATCGCTCTGGCATATTCTGCTTTTATCTTCTCGCGATTTGCATTCGGATCCGATGTTTGCTGGAAGGCGTCGTAGGTTGCTGCTGCGTATCCTTTCATCGAATAAGTCATCAACGCTACGTTTGCCCACCGAGGTGGATGCAAGAACGTGATTGCCGCTCCAATGGCGGCTTCGTGCCAATGGTTTTTTATAAACTCCCCGGAGCTCTCCAATGGTGCCGTAGTGATCTTATCTGCAGCGTAAGTCAGCGTGTCGCGAATGGATCTTCCGGATTCGAAAAAACCTTCAGTGGCACCGTCCTTGACTAGCTCCAGGCGCGCTCCCATGGATGTGTTTTGAACTGATGCTTTTGAAGGGCTGAGGAGCTCCTTCTTGTCGATCTGAGCCACTAAAGCGAGGTTGAGTGCGCTTGCTGTTTCGTTTGCTTGCCTGTCAGAAGTGCGTGCGCTGTTATCCATAATTTGCGACTTTATGAACCGGTTTGCATAGGAATTGTTGCAAGCGAGATAGCACAACAAAACTTACGCGATCAAATTTGATGATGTTGCTACCAGCGAGCAACAAGGTAATGTGAAGCTGGAAAGCCCGGGTCTGGGCGTCTTTCAATCTTGTAGTGAACTCCGAACTGGGATAATCCGTCCATCACCTTTTGCACCACACTCGGTACCTTCATGGTTATGTCGAATCCATCAACTGGCATTACAAGTAATGATTGCTTACCATCAACTACCGCATTGTTGAGTTTTACAGGCATGCTTGCAATTATTCTTTCAGCTTTTTCCAAAGCCATTTTGTCTTCAGCAGCGGCGCGGATTGCTCCGGCTTGTGCGATATGAGCGCGGCTGTTGCCGCTCGCTTTTGTATTGCGAAGTGATTGAAATTTATTTCCAGCGTTCAAACGATCATGACTATTCAAAGTAATTATCCTCCGAGGAAATTACCGATCAGTGATTTTTTGCTCCAAACGCCAATTTGAGAGTACGTTCATCTGCGTTCAAATCGTAGGTGGCCCATACAGTTTTGTGACCGTGAATCCTAGCGCCGAAGCCTGCACAATTGCACAGTGACGATCCCGCAAAGCCACGCACCGCTTGAAAACCGCTTTCGTTTCTCTTGGCGGAAGGGCATCAACGCTCGCTAATAATTTACTCATCTGGGGCGTAGCTCGTGGCGGCGTTGCGTCAGGGGTGGGGCTTGAGCCCGCTTCGACGGGGCTTACCTCGAGAACAGACTCCACACTTATTCCTGCATTTATTTGGCGCGATGACTTAGGTATGCTTGCTGACAATGGATGCCACGAACGCGATCTTGCTGGGAGAGCATGCATCCTGCCGGCTTTTAACGCTTCGGGTTGAGGCGTGCGTCTTTCGACGACTATTCGCAATTCCTGGCATCCATGGGGGGGGGCGACTACACTGCGGCGAATACCGAATATTTGGTTAGGGACGGCGTTGGACGGCGAAAAGCTATCTATCATTCATAGGAGTAAAGTAGAGGACGTCCAGGCAATGTTTGGCAAGAAAGACGACAAGAAGATAACAGCAGAGCAAGTTTTAGCTGCGCTCTCGAAAGTGATGGATCCTGACCTGCACACGGATATCGTGACGTTGGGGATGATCTCGGACATCAAAATAGATGGTGGGAAGGTCTTCTTTAAGCTGACTTTGACGACTCCAGCCTGCCCGGTCAAAGAAAAGTTGGAACAGGAAGCAAAATCGAACGTTGCTGCAATTCCGGGCGTGACAGAAGTAGAAATGGAATCGACAGCGAACGTCTCCACCCGAGGGAAGGTTGCCGGTCGCGAGGACGTTCCTGGAATCAAGCAAATTGTCGCCATCACCTCCGGTAAGGGTGGTGTCGGTAAAACAACCGTTTCCATCAACCTGGCTGTTGCTCTTTCTCAGCTCGGCGCAAAAGTCGGCTTACTCGATGCTGATATCACGGGGCCGAATGCGCCTTTGATGCTCGGCGTCGATGGTTATGAACCGACCACTCGTGATAACAAGATTGTGCCCGCCGAAAATTATGGCGTCAAATGCATCTCCATGGCATTTTTTGTTTCGAACGACACTCCGGTTATCTGGCGCGGTCCGATGTTGGACAAAGCCATTCGACAGTTCCTTCGTGATGTCGATTGGGGTGAGTTGGATTATTTGATCGTTGATATGCCACCAGGAACTGGCGATGCACAGTTGACGATGTGTCAGGCTACTAACATGGCCGGTGGTGTAGTTGTAACGACTCCGCAAGGTGTTGCTTGTCTCGACGCCCGCAAAGGTGTCGCTATGTTCCAGCAAATGCATGTTCCAGTGCTCGGCATGATCGAGAACATGAGCTATTTTGTCGGCCCGAATGGTGAGCGAATTGAGATCTTTGGTCACGGTGGTGGCAAGGATCTTGCCAGCGAACTGGAGGTAGAGTTCCTCGGTGAAGTGCCGTTGGAAACAGCGGTTCGTGAAGGCGGAGATGGCGGACATCCGATCACCGATGCCGACGGAACTGCTGCGTCCTCAAAAGCATTTTTGGAGATTGCGCAAAAATTAGCTGCTCAGGTAAGCATTCAAGCCCGTCAGCCAGTAGCTGCAGGAGTGGGAGCAGATGCACATGGTCATGCGCACGAGCATGGACACTCACACGGACATAGCAGTCATCAGCACGGACCAGACTGCAAGCACTAACCCGCGCTGCCGATTCTTAATGTTGCTTTCTGGAATTGCCCCAAGCAACAATTAGCGCAAGTTCGCGTTTTAGATTAAATGAAAAACGAGAGGGTCGAGTCCACTTTGGGATTCGCTACCACTTCCATTTTTCCCAGTACGCTACGATGTTGTGCGTATATGGGTCCGTTTGGTTTTGTCGAGCACGAGGTTCAATTTTGACCGTTAAATTTCGGCTCCCAAGTTCGTTGATAATCTTGTTCATGAGCGGAGTGTATGATTTGTTCGGTCCATGATCTTTGACTGGCATGACAGTCATACTTTGTTTTCCATCCAGGGCAGTTTCTTTCAAACGCCTGTCTAGATCAGCAAGTATCTTCGCCGCTTTCTCATTGACGATTTCCGTTTCGAACTTGTCTCGCTTCGTTGTCGCGCATTCCGTCAATATTCGAAGCTCTTTGTCATTTAGCGGTGCTGTTTCGCTAATCTTATTTGGGGCGCGATGTTTGCCTTGAAGGTCTGCACTGCACTCGCTTCGGATTTTTTCATCAACTGCAGAAACATCGACGTCTTTCAGGTCGGTGTCCTGATACTTTTTTGTGTTCCAATCGATTTCGGCCATATGCGCAGCAAGCTCCCAAATTATCGCTGGAAGAACTATAACTAAATGCTCTTGCAGGTTAAATGTGGGTTTTGCCTGGCCGGTCTACACATTCATGCAGCCGATCACAATTTCCTCACACGTTCTTCGAAACTTCTTAACTAGTCTTATTGCATCATAGAAGCATGAAGAAAGAAGAAAAGAAGAAAGAACAAAAAGGAAAGCGTAAGAACGCTTAAAGGTGTAAAAAATGAATCCATACGATCTAACAGGTCCGAGCTTTCTCGGCTTGCTAACTACCGCTTGTCTAATATCCGGCACGGCAGCTGTCCTGGTAAGAAAAACATTGCAAGACAGTTATCCGTGCAAAGCTCCAGTTGACCCTCAACTTAGTGCTTACGAAGTTGCCTATCTTTCAGGACGAGAGAACACAGTCATCCAAGCGGTTCTGGCAAATCTGATTCAATCTGGCACATTGAATGCCAGCAGTACGGGACAAAGCTTTTTGATCAACAACGATAAACCAAGTGATCCAGATCCGCTTGTACTGGCGGTCAAGAATCGCTTATCAGAGAGACAAGATATGCCACTAAGCCGGGCAATCCATTTTGTCAAATATGATGTTCGAGACATTTTAATGAGAATAGAGAACAGGCTGGCTCTCTCAAGACTTCTATTCGATAAAGAAACTGGGATTCAGATCGCGGTTATCAGTGCTGCCATAATGGAGTTGCCTGTCCTCTTTGCGATTCCGAAGTTACTGATTGGAATCGAGCGCGGTAAACCGGTTGATTTCTTGATCGTCGAAATGATGCTAGTTAGTTTTATTAGCTTTGTGTTCATGCTTGCCAGACCATTCAGAACAAAGGCAGGGGACGAAGTCCTGGAGAAATGCCGGTTTAACGAAAGTGCACTCAAGACTACCGCATCGACCGGAAGCGCGAACCTCAGTTCCAAGGATGCAGCAATGGCGGTAGCGCTGTTCTCGACCGCGATCTTCGCTGCCGGACCACTCTATGACATGCGCAGAGCTATGACCGCATCGACCGGAGGAAGTTGCAGCTCAGGAAGTGGTTGTGGTAGCAGCTGCGGTGGCGGCGGTTGCGGTGGTGGATGCGGCGGTTGCGGTGGATAATACAATGAACACCAAGACGCAGCTGCAACCATCAAACTCTTGTAAGAGAGAAGCGCTTATAAAAGATCGAAGCCGGCAAGATGCCGGCGCTCCCGGGATCGAACCGAACTCTGAAAGCGATCCACTCCCGATAAGATGCCTGCGAGACGCCGCTCAAATTGCTCCGATAATCAATCACGCAGGTGCTGCCAGTGCTCCGATAATCAATCACCCAGGTGGTGCCAGCGCTCCGATAATCAATCACGCAGGTGCTGCCAGTGCTCCGATAATCAATCACGCAGGTGCTGCCAGCGCTCCGCTAATCAATCACCCAGGTGGTGCCAGCGCTCCGCTAACCGGTCAGGGCGCTGCGTTGCACTTGTATGGAGCGCGGACGTCCCGTCCGCCCATAGCCTCACAACCTGATACTCTCCCAGCAAATTGCCAGCGGGACGCTGGTGCTCGCAACGATCTCCCGACAAAACTTGGTTTAGCCTGGCGTCCGGAGTTGAGTCGTTTCATTACAGAATCTGATGATATAGGCTTCTCCGAGATCCTGGCAGAAGACTTCTGGAACGCCGAACGCTTGCCTCGAGAATTTGAATTGATGCGGAGTCGTGGCACAACTGTGATCCCGCACGGCGTATCACTTTCTTTAGGAGGCGCTCGGCGCCCGGATGCAAATCGCTTGGATAAACTTGCTAGATTGGCGGAGCGTTTAGATGCTCCTTTTGTCAGCGAGCATTTCGCTTTTGTGAGAGCTGGGAACTGGGAGTCAGGACACTTGCTTCCATTCAAACGTAACAAAGTAGGTCTGGAACTTGTTGCTGAAAACATAGCCTACGCACAGGCTCGATTGCCTGTTCCGCTGTGCCTGGAGAACATCGCTTGTCTGGCAGATTGGCCGGATCAAGAAATGACGGAAGTAGAATTCATCGCAGAGATTGTAAAAGAAACTGGAATCGGAATTCTTTTAGATGTCGCCAATCTCTATGCCAACTGCACGAATTTTGGAATAAGCGCTGCCGATTATTTAGACAAGCTTCCTTTAGACAAGCTTTTTTACGTGCATGTGGCGGGGGGATGCATGGTCGATGGCTTGTATCACGACACCCACGCACATCCCCTGCAGGAAGGTCCTCTGCAGGTTCTTGAAGAACTCTGCAGAAGGGTTAGACCACCAGCAGTTTTACTGGAGAGAGATGACGAGCTCACTTCTTTGGGAGAGATAAGGGGTGAGCTCGACCTCATAAATTCGACCATACAAAGTCAATCTCGGAGGACGTTTGCATGATCACTGAAGATGTACGAATGGCTGCGCTTCTCGAACAAGAGAATTTCTTGCAAAACATGGTGCAGCAGGAACTAGATTTACATGCAACATTCAATAGACCGTCATATTGCAAGACGCGGAACTTCAGAGCCGCCAGCCGCGTGCTTTTGAAAAAGAGAATGAGAACTGTGGCAAGGACATTCCCAAGAATGCGAGAATCTTTGGGCGAAGAATTCGAGACTTTGTTTCGCAAATTTGCAAAGGAACAAGAGCCGTCGCCAAATGAAAGTCCACTGATTGATGGACTTAAGTTTGCAAAATGGTTGATATTAAAGAAGCAAACTTTTACAGAGGCGGCCGTTCTCGAGATTCGCTCCCTGGATTTGCATGATCGCTTTCATCGATCATCATGGCTTGGCAAACTTTGTCTAAAAGTATCTCTGCTTTCGGAATCGATTTTGTGGAGGATCGGAACTCAATCTTCTGATCGATACCTCTAAAGTCGCCTTTCCTGAATCGATTGATGAGATCGCAGGTTTGATGGTTAGATCTTGCTAATCGAGCGCGCGCTTTGCCATTTTTACACGCTGTTCATTAACCCCTTAATGTCTCTCTATTGGATCTTCGATCTACATTCATTGGCTAACTCGATTGTTTATCTCGACAGATTCGAAACTGCAAACACTGTCAAAGAAGTTTTTGCGGCATTGCAAGCTCATAGAACTGAAAACGGAAAACGTGGGCGGATTGGCTGGCAGCAGCTGCCGAGTTAGATCACAAAAATTCTCAATATCCTCTGGATATCTTTTCTGCTGACTTTTCCCGGGTTGCGGCTATCATATTGTCGTGGTGGCGCAGCTGGTGACATATGCTCGTTGAACTAGAAATCAAGGACTTTGCTCTCATTGAACATGTGCGCGTTCCATTTTCCTGGGGATTTAACGTCCTCACCGGAGAAACGGGTGCCGGCAAATCTATAGTGATGGACGCCTTGAACGCTGTCCTTGGCGGCAAGGTTGGTCCCTCGATCATTCGCCCCCAGTGTGATCGTGCCACTATAGAAGCCACCTTTAAATGCTCACCCGAGATATCCGGCTGGCTAAAACAAGAAGAACTCTGCGAAGAGGATTCAGAAACGTTTATAGTCAGCCGGGAAATCTCGAAAAGCGGATCTAAGCTCCGCATTAACGGCGCTCTAGTGAATGTTGGGCTGGTACAGGAGCTACGACAGAAGTTAATCACCATCCATGCTCAGCACGAGTCACGCACTTTGCTTTCAGCGCAATCACAAATGGAAATGTTGGATGCTTTAGGTGATGCGGATCACAAAAAGCTCTTTGCGAAATTAAAAACGCTATATGCGCAGCGCAAGGAACTGGAAAACGATCTGGCTGAGCGAAGAATGTCGGAGAGCGAGCGTGAACGGCGCCTCGACTTCGCCCGATTTCAACTTCAAGAACTTGAGGAGGCTCAACTTTCTGAGCCAGAGGAGGATGAGTTAGTCGCAAGCCAGCGGAAGGTTCTGGCTAATGTGGCTGATCTCGAAACGCTGCTCGCCAATGCGCAGGTGTTCATGAGGGGGCATGATCTCGACGGTCAGTTGGGGGCACTCGAACTGCTCCAGAAGGCGATAGCCGAAATAGCCAAGGCCGCTGAGCTCGATGATTCATTGGTCCCATTTGTGCAAGCTCTGGAAGATTCGGTAGATCGAATAGAAGATGAAAGTCGTTCACTTAGAAAATACTGTCAGGGATTGGATGCCGACCCCGAGACCTTAGCCCACCTGGATGAGCGGGCTGCACAGCTTGCGACAGTAAAGCGCAAGTATGGACCGACGCTATCTGACGCTATTGCCAGGCGCGATCAATTGCAAGAAGAAATTGCAGAGCTTGAAAATTCATTGACGCTGATGACGGAGTTGGAAGAGGAGCTAGCTAAGGTTGGCACTGAATTGCTTCTTACAGCGGAATCGCTGTCTGCAAAACGCAACAAGTTAGCAGCTATTTTGGACAAGAAGATCCAGGACGAATTGGTTGATCTTGGTATGACTAATTGCCGATTTGAAATTTCATTGAGTACGCCGTCACGCGATGACGAGGGCTACAGTGTAGAGGATGTAGGTCCGCAGGGGCTGGACCGTGCGGAGTTTCTGATTTCTCCAAACCCAGGGCAAGCGCTGGCGCCCGTTGCCAAAATCGCCTCTGGTGGCGAGCTGTCGCGTGTAATGTTGGCAGTTAAGACCATCTTCGCCGGTGCAGACAGGGTGCCCAGTGTAATTTTCGACGAGATTGACACCGGACTTTCGGGACGTGTCTTGCAAACGATGCGTGACAAGCTGGCTCGCTTAGCTCGTTCTCAGCAAATAATCTGTATTACACACCAGCCGATTATTGCTTCGATTGCGGATAATCATGTTTTTGTAGTCAAGGAGCAGGGCAAGAGCAGCACCAGGACGCAAGTAGAGCTTCTAAATGATGAAGGGCGTCTTAAAGCTTTGGCTGGAATGGCCGGAGGCCAGGAGAACCAGGAAGCCGCGCTGAGCTTTGCACGAGCGCTTTTCGATGAGAGCGCAAGAGTTAAGACATCCTTATCATGAGTTGACAATCGCTTTCGGGATTAAATAAAATCGTACAATAAGCCTATTGTTGGGGTGTCGCCAAGCGGTAAGGCAGCTGGTTTTGGTCCAGCCATTCTGAGGTTCGAATCCTTGCACCCCAGCTTTTCCGCCTGAAGGAGCTAAGGCTCCAGAGGGCGGTTGTTCGGTCAATATTTGAGGTTAAATCATGGAAAGGTTCAAGCTGCAGCTTGAGGCTCGCGAAAGTAAAAAGCCAAATCAGCTGCGCCGCGTCGGCAAAATCCCAGCCACTCTATACGGGCCGGAGTCCAAGTCTGCAACATTGCAGATCGATGCTATGGAGTTTACCCGTCTACCAGCAGCTGCTTATTCTCACGTCATTGAGTTGGGCACTCCGGAAGGCGCTGTCAACGCTCTCATCCGTCAAGTACAACGCAAGCACGTTAACAACGAAATTCTCAACGTAGAGTTCTATCGTGTAGCAAAAGACCGTAAGCTGACGGTCACTGTTCCGCTGAAGTTTATCGGTGTTTCGCCAGCCGTCGGTAAGGGCGGTCTGCTTGTCGAAATGTTCCAAACAGCAGATTTGGAATGCCTGCCGTCAGACATTCCTGATTTCATCGAAGTAGATATCTCGAAGATCGAAGAAATCGATCACGGCTTGCACTTCTCTGATCTCAAACTGCCAGCAGGCGTCAAAGTACTCAATCCGCCGGAAGAACTCGTTGCTCGCGTTATTCCGAAGAAGGGTGGCGGCGGCGCTGCACCAGCCAAGGCTTAAGCTCTGGCAAATCAAAATCTCGGGAGGATTCTGCAGGAAATGCAGGATCCTCTTTTTCTAATGCTTTGTCGATGTGCTTTCGTCGTGTTTATCGAGATCTTGATCGCAGTTAGCTTGCGGTGGATTTCTCTCGGTGCGAGCAAATTGAGAAAAGGATAGAATAAATCCAAACGAGAGAAATCCATGCAGCTTTTTAAAACTCACCACTGCAAAAGTTCAGAGATCAAATGTTTTGATTGTCGCACGCCGATTTGTCGCGAATGCATGGTCGTAATGCCAAACTCTCTTGTTTGCAAGAAATGCAATCCAAATAAACGCGAGTCGCGCGTCTATGCTGAAGGTTTAAGAGGGCGTCTAACAATCCATCTTGTAGCGCTCTTTTATGGGTTTGTCGGGTTTGCCTTTCTGAATTTCGCCATGGAGTTTCTGGGCGGAATGGAATGGCTTGCTGCTGCACTTTTGGGGTTGGGTATTGCAGAGGCGCTGAACCGCGTAAATGTTCAGCTATCCAGAAACCAACAACTGCCATTTGCAATTTTGGGTTTGATTTTTGGGGCGACTCTGGCAACTGCATCGCGACTGATGATTGCCGGTCATCTGGATGCGCTGTTTAGCCCTGCGTCGCTGCCTGGCGTCATTCCTTTGATCATCGTTTGTCTGGCAATTTTCTTTCGTCTCAGAACATAAGAATTGCGGCTAGAATTAAGCTAGAAGTACTGAATATGTAAATTGGAGACTGTCTACTGAAGGACAGTTCGCTTATGTAAGGTGCCAAATGACAGACGACAGTATCAAGAAGAAAGATAAAGTCCGCAAGGCACTTCCTCGCTTAAAGAGACTGCAGAGTACCCAATCGATGGAAGAGCAATACGCTGGACAAGAGACGCCTAAGGGTAATGAGGGCGGCAACCAGCCTGCAGATGAAACAATTAAGTTATGCCATACCGATATTTGCTGAGTTCAATCAAGTCAGCTGTCAACGCGCTTCGCGCTTATGGGCGGACGGGACGTCCGCGCCCCATACTTAGCTGCATCGTCCCATGACTTAGCCATGGTCCCATACTTAGCTGCATCGTCCCATGACTTAGCCATGGTCCCATACTTAGCTGCATCGTCCCATGACTTAGCCATGG
>JAIEQI010000170.1 GCA_019747875.1 Candidatus Obscuribacterales bacterium | reverse complement strand
GAAGAAGAGAAGAGAAGAGAAGAGAAGAGAAGAGAAGAGAAGAGAAGAGAAGAGAAGAGAAGAGAAGAGAAGAGAAGAGGGTCCCCTAAAAATCCTTAGCAATCGGCAGCGTGAAATAAAAGCAAGAACCGCTTTCAGGATTTGCATTTACTCCGATGGTGCCGCCATGGCTTTCAATTATTTCGCGACAGATTGAAAGTCCTATGCCAATCTTCGCATTCTCGTTGGCTTTCGAAGAATCCAGCTTCTTATACGGCAAGAAAATTGCAGTTTCCATGTCTTTCGGAATGCCGGCGCCGACATCAGACACTTCGACGCGGAGGCTGCTCCCATCCTTGCTAGAACGAACCGTTATCTGTTGATTTGGAGAAGAGAAACCTATGGCATTGGATATCAGAGTTTCGAGAACCTGCTCAATCATTCCCTTATCAATTTCTGCATGTGCTTCAACAAGCTCAGTCGATATCTCCACCGACTTCTGCAAAGCGGCTTCCTTAAAAGAATCAACCACCACCGAAATCAACTGAGTGATGCTCATGCTCGCCTTTTGTAAGTTGACCTTCGACGCGTCGTAACGCGACAACGTAAGTAAGTCATTGATCAAACCAATGATTCGCTGGACTTCCTGCTCGCACACTTCGATTTTATTGCGCATCCTCGGTCCATTCAGCTCGCCAAAAGCACCATTAAGCAAAAGGGCCTGCGTCGTTAGCAATGATGCCAGTGGACTTCTAATATCGTGCACAATTATGTCCATCAACCGCTGGCGCATAGCCGCTGACTCCTCGCGCATTTGCAAAAGTTGTTCTTTGGCAGCCTCAGCCGCTTTCCTCTGGCTAATATCGTGTGCTATGCAGAACAGCCCCTCATCGCTTGCCGACCAATGTGCTGACCAAAGCAAATCAACGATAGTTCCGTCCTTTTTACGAAAACGATTTTCTACAATTATTTTGTTTATGCTTTCCTTCGCCCCAAGAAATTCAAGCAATGACTGCTGCCCATCACCATCAAGGAAGTAGGTAATTTGCTTTCCAACTAGCTCGGCTGGATCATATCCAAGAACCGACCGAGCCGCTGGATTGGCACTTAATATGGTGCCATTGGTATCAATAATGCATATTACATCCGCCGCATTTTCCACGACAGCTTTTTCCCGTAGCAAGGTCTCACGAAAAGTAATTTCAAGCTCCGCCATAAGAGCCACGAGACTGCCGACAGGAGGAAGCATCGCCTCACGTCTCATAGGTCCGGCAGTGGAATTAGATGAGGAGCCGCCAACCTGGACGGCACTAGCAGATAGAGCCGGCATCTTAGGGGACGCTTTGGGTTTGCCGACCTTGAAGATACTCTGCGCCGAGCGCAAAACGGCCTGACGTTCTGCATCAATTTGCTTGAAAATCATGAATCCCGCTACAAATTGAACAAACAGCGCCAGAGCCAATCCAAAGACTGCATACACAGGCTGTGAAGGAAACAAATACAGCAGAACAACTACGCCACCGCATGCGATGCTAGCTATTCCTGATAGAACTAAAAAGCCGGAATATGTATTCACGACTTCTCCTCTTGCGGCAAAAATCGATAACCTCGCCCATAACTTGTTTGAATGGGTGAATCGGGTCCAGTTAGCTCCAATTTCTTTCGCAAGCGCGCAACAGTGCTATAGACCGAGTCCACGGTAGCCTCATTCTCGGCGCCCCACACGTTATCGAGCAAAACCTGCGGCTCAATGAGAATCGAGGGATGCCGAATGAAGTATTCCAATACCTTGTATTCGAGTGGCTTAAGATGAATTGGTTCGGAATTCCGGCTTACGATCCTCGTGTCAAGATTCACTTCCAGATTAGCTAGCCTGACGAGGTTAGCTACGACCTTTGCGGTAGAACGCTTGAGCAAAGCCCGCACACGCAAAATCAGCTCTCTAATATCAAACGGTTTGGTTAGATAATCATCAGCCCCGGCGTTAAACCCTACCTCCTTATCAGAGATCCTATCCATCGCCGTCAGCATCATCACCGGCGTGGAATAGCCATGGCGCCGGTGAGCTTGACAAAGTTCAATTCCACTTGTGCCGGGAATCTGCCAATCCAAAATAAGCAGGTCGTACACAGGCTGCTTAATTAGCCAAAGGGCATCCTCGGCTGTGCTTGCCGTATCTACATCGATCTTTTCCATCTCGAGCGAGATCTTGACGTTGTCGAGCAAATTGACGTCGTCATCGATCGCTAAGACACGAGGCATTTTATTTAAACGCTCCGGAGTTTCGCTGGGCTATCGCCCCTCTCTACTCCCCCGCTACTTACGCATACGAACTGCACGAATTATGTGCCTCCCAATTGCTATAGGGGCGCATTGCTTGCGCCCCCGCTCTCCTTAGTGCGGTGCCACAAAGAGGTTTTCCATTTCTTCAAGTGACTTATTTTTCGTTTCACGGACTACCTTCCAGCTGAAGAGCATATTCAAGCCACTGCAGAAAGCGAATGTCCAGAAGGTAACAGCCGGTCCAGCAGTCTCAACGAGCCACGGGAAGAACTGTCCGACTACCCAAACCGCCAACCACAGAATTAAAGTGCACAGTGAAACGGCTCTGCCTCGAACTTCTGTTGGGAAGATTTCGTTGATCATGATCCACGTAATCGGTCCCAGCGAAAGCGCGAAACAGGCGATAAAAGTGAGGATGCTTCCCAGCAGCACGTAGCTGTTATTGCTGTTGGTGAAGAAGAGTGCACCGCATACCACAAGCGAGGCGATGATACCGGTTAATCCCGATAAGAGCAGGAACTTGCGACCGTACTTGTCCGCATTGTTGATCGCCACGAATGTGAACAGCACATTGATGACACCGATGATGACCTGGAATGTGAGGGCGTCGCCACCGGCAATTCCGGCAGATTGGAATATTCTCGGTCCATAATAAATGATGGCGTTGATTCCGCAGAACTGTTGAAGAACCGCAAGGACTATACCGATAAGCAGCGGCAAGCGCAAAGACGGGTCAGCCAGAGAGCGTTGCTCACCGGTGTGCTTTGCCGCAGTCTCTGACATTACGGTAAGTTCCTGACTCGCAGTGTCATTTCCCTTGACGGTTTTAAGAATTCCAGCGGCTTCCTCTTTCCTGTTTACGGAAAAAAGCCAACGAGGACTCTCTGGTACTGACAATAACATTGCTGCAAAGGCGGCAGACGGAATGCCCATAACAAGGAACATCGGTCGCCACAGTTCTGCTTGCAAGAAGTATTTCAAAAACGCATCTGTTTGAGGAATTTTGGAAACAGAAAGGATTAGCATATTTGAGAAGTAGGCAAGCAAAATTCCGACCGTGATTGCCAGCTGATAACAAGCGATCATTTTTCCTCTGGTCGCCGCTGGAGCGAACTCAGCTATGTACATGGGTGAGACAACTGACGCCATACCTACGCCAATGCCACCGATCAATCGCGCCAATACCAGCAGATCGAAATTAGGAGCGAATGCGCATCCCAATGACGAAAGGAGGAACATGATGCCAGACCAAATGAGAATCTTTTTGCGCCCGATTCTATCGCTCAAAAAGCTGCATGCAATTACGCCGATGATGCAGCCGAGAAGTCCGCAGCTGACAAACCAGCCTTCGGAAGTTGCGTTCAAAACGTATTGTGTTTTGACAAAACTGATCGTGCCAGAAATAACTGCGGTGTCGAATCCGAAAAGAAGACCTCCCAGAGCCGCAGCTAGACAAATGTAATTCATTCCCGGACTCTTGATGGCGGGTGCCTTGCTCAATAGCGCATCAGCTTCAGAAGAAGCAACTGTTGCTTGAGCTGAAATAGTCGAATTGACTTCACTAGTTACTTTTTCTTGTGTTGGCATATCATCATCCATTTGTTTTGTTCAGGCCTCTTACAGTTTTGCAATTATCGCGTTAGCCGCGATTGTAATCGTCGCTATATCGAGTGATATCGTCTTGTTGCCAGTTTCCAAAAGCGACTTCGAGAACACGGATTGGATGCTTACCCTGGCTGGACAAGCGATGCCTCTCGTTTACGGGTATCCAAATCTCGTCGCCTGCGTTGTATTCCTTGATTTCGTCGCCGGTTTGGATGATTGCACCGTCATCAAGAACTATCCAGAGTTCGGCACGACCCTTATGCGATTGCAAACTAAGACGTTGCCCAGGCAGCACAGTCATCAAGCTGACAGTACAGTCCTCGTTATTCGCGTATTGCTTGAACGATCCCCAAGGTCTGGTGACCATCTTCACTTCGGGCTTGATTTCAGGTATTGGTTTTGTTGCGTACATGAGTGTCGTCTCAGTAATTGGTTGTTATGGTTTGGTTCGGACAAAGGCTTTTATGGTAGCACACCGCTGTCCTTCGCTAGCACCGTAAGGCCTTATCGTGTATTCCTTTACAGCCTCCGGCACTATGAAAGTTTCAGCATAATGAATTACAAGAGGATCAAAAGCACCAGTTGGACTCTCGACTATAGCTTCTTTTCCTTCAACAAGGTTGAGCACGTTCACACTGCCATTTGTATTGTGCAGAACAGCTTTGGAAAACCAATGGCGGCGAGTTTCAATGAACTCTCGTTCGTGCAAACCGGTGCGCTCTTCAATCCAGCCATCACCTTCGGCAACGACTTGTACTGTGTTGATCAGTTCCTTTTCCACCCAATTTGTCGTTCGCGACCAATCGATCACAGCCTTGCCATGTTCAATATTGATTGGCCTCGGTTTGCCGTCCAAGCCAAGACGTTGCCAATCCCACAGCTTGAACGTAAAAATGTAAGGCGTTGAGCTAATCTCAAGAACCATACTGTTGGCACCTGAGCAGTGGACAGTTCCGGCTGGAATCAAGAAATGATCGTGCTTCTTCGCGGGCCACTTCTCAACATATTTTTCTGCATCAAAACAAGTACCTTCGTTCTGAGCAATATTCAAGTCCGCAATCATTGAATCACTGTTTATGCCTGACTTAAGTCCTAAATACACAGAGGCATCTTCACCGGCATCGAGCATGTAGTAGCTTTCATCCTGGGTGTAATGCATTCCGAACTTCTCTTGAATGTACTCAGTTGTCGGATGAACTTGCAGGCTGAGGTTGCCACCATTCATGGTATCGAGAAAATCAAAGCGAATGGGGAACTCATCACCAAAGCGAGCTTGCACTGCCTTACCCAAAAGATTCTCGGATTCATAGAACACTAGGTTAATAGAAGGAACTTCGACAAGATGCTCTCCGAAACGCAAAAGCAAACTGTTCTCTTCAGGAACACAGTCAAAGCACCAGGCAAAATTTGGAGCATTTGCGTTCAGGTCACAAACTTCTTTCATCCATTGCCCGCCCCAGGGTCCCGGATCAAAAAACGGGACAACGCGAAAAGGCTGAGCTACGGCTTGCCTGTAGGCGCTTCTGACGTCGTCGCCTGCCACAAGTTTCGGCTGACCTGCAGTATTTGTATCGAGAACAAAATCGGCAGATTTCATCAATTTCTTCTTGAGGCGATCACAAACTCGCCAATCCACAAAGAAGGCACGTTTGTATTTAAGTGATGCTTTCAGCTCAGCATTATTTGCGCCGAGATTAGCGACCATTTTTTGGCGAAAACGTTGTTGAATCTCCCAGCGAGCCATATCGGCATAAACAAGAAGATCGGGATTGTCGGCAAGTAGGCTGGCACCCGGACCAAAGATAAGTACTGGTCCACGACTATCCGCTATTTGTTTCTTTGCCGAATCAATTGCTTCCTTTTCAAAAAAACTTTCGATGTTCAATCTCGTCATATAACCGAAGATCTCATCCTCAGTAACATCGGGCTCGACGAGCGCCTCGATGGCAGCCTCTGACTTCATGCAATCCTTCGACTGAAAGATCTTGATTTGAGGCCAATACATTTTTAATGAGTCGAGAATCTCATTCTCGAAAACGCCTGGATAACATTCCAATACCAGACATTTGTTCGAGCCAAGCGCCAAAGATACAGAATCCCATATTGCTTCCCAGCCAACAACACAAGGATGCTTCGCCCCCTTCACATTCACCGCTGGGTATTTGTCAAAATTACAAACACCTTTCAAGTATTTAGATGTCTCATTAGCAGTACTTGTACTCATCATCTCTCTCTTAGCTCTAAGGACTCTTCTCACAAAACTAAATCGGGTTCGCCAAACAGTAAGCGACGCCCAAGACGGCAGCGTCATCCATAAGTTCAGAGGCTCGCACCTCTACGTCTCCCCACGGACACCAGGCATGCTTTGCCACTTCATTCTGGACAAACGGAATGATCTCTTCTTTGCTATTTAAGATCCCACCTCCAAGAATTACGACTTCGGGATCGTATGCGTGTATCAAGTTGATGACTCCAGCGGACCAAATCCGCATGCATTCAACTTTTATTCGCCCTGCCAGTTCGTCCCCCTTAGCGGCCGCACTGAACAGGGTTTGAAAGTCGATCTTGCTTTCGTTCGAGAGTGAGCTATCAGCAAAACACGGGTCGCTTGTCACCATTTTGGAAATGTTCCAGGTAGATGCCTGAGCCTCGACGCAGCCGAGATTGCCACAAGTACATCGATTACCATCATATTGAACGGTGAAATGCCCACCTAAGCAGCCGGCCTGAAAGTGCTTCCCTCTCAGTAAATGTCCATCGATGATGGCGCAGCTTCCGATTCCCGTTCCTATCGTTACCATCACGATATCGTTGCTTCCGCGCCCGGCGCCGAAGATCCACTCACCCACAGCCGCCATGCGGGCATCGTTTTCGATGTAGAATGAGCTGTTCCACTTTGCCCTGGCCCAGTCATCCAGCTTGAGATTAGGCCCATCATCGTATTTCTTGTTTGTGGAAATAATCCTTTTGTTGGTGTGATCAACAAGCCCTGGAAAGGAAAGCCCAATTCCCGAAAGAGCGCCATCTCCAACGTCGTTGTTCACAAGCATCTGGTCAATAGCAATTTCCAAATCAGGCAAATTTGCTTGAAGTCCCTGCTCGGACCTTGCATCAATCACTCTTTTTTCAAGCAAATTATCGTCTTGAAGTAGCCCAAGCTTGATGCGGGTTCCTCCAAGATCGATTCCGATTGACGATTTACTCATCACACTAATTCCGGTTCGCCATTTACTTTCATCAAACGCTTTGAGAAACCTTCCTTCGCGATCAATTCGTAGTTATGACCTGCGTCGGCCGGCCAGCACGCACCAAAGGAGAGTACGGAATCGCCCACATTTGCCACCCGGTGAGCGACTGAACCACTAATGTAGTGAATACTACCGGGAGACATTTTTTCGGCCCACGTCTTTCGGTCCTTATCCATAAAGAGCAGCATTCCGTCGCCTTCTATTCCCCAGTAGAACTCGGCGCGATTTTCAATACTATGCAGATGACCCTTTGTCATAATAAATTCATCGCCGATCAGCCCAGGCTGAATTCGCGTAATTCCGAAAAATAGGCCCCCTTCGGTGCCATCACGCACAGGGAAGTAGCTCTCAACTTCATAGGCTAATGTCGACTGATCGACCTTGCCAAAAGCCTCATTGTCGGCAAAGAGTCCTTTTAGATCTGCGATTTTGCGAACCAGCTTTTCTACCGGAGCGCCTGTCAGACTGCTACCCTCAAGTACCACCTTCGGCGGCATTATAGTATTCACTTCGCACCTTCTGTTTTAAAGCAAGCTGCCGCCTCGGCTGAGACGGTTTTAACATAGCGGTTTGAGGGGTCTGCTTATTCTACTGGCTGCCAGTCGGCGGATCAAGGAAAACCTGTCAAATATTGAGTTATCTGAGACTCACAGTTCTCATTTTCGGCGGGAATTTCCAAGTTACTCAATATTGGACAGAACGAGAACTTGATCTGGATGTTTGTCATCCATCATGACTGAACCGTCGCCAGCACCGCCCATGATGGCATATCCCTTACCGTCTTCTATTGGGGCATAAATGATTTTTCCGGGACTGACAGGAAAACGTCCGCCCATACGCGATGCGTTGACTGAAACAACTCTCCCAATAGAGGGAAACTCGTTGCTTCCTGTGTACACATTGACCGGACCAACGGGGGCGGGACGCTTGCCTTCAACTCCGCCAGGAAAATATGACTTGAACTCATCGTCCAGCACTGTTGGATAGCGGTCACTTCCGTGGTTAGAGGCATATTGCTCGGCTGCCATCTGCACCCGCTGCATATTTTCACGCAACTCCTGGTCGCGTTGAGGGTCGGGCACAATTTTTCGCTGCCCTTGCTCATCGACGCCAACAAAGCCTGGAGATTGGTCGGCGGTACAGCCAGCTAATCCAAACGTGATCAGGAAAAGAAGGAGCAGAGCGGCGGGAAGGGGGCAGCGCATTGACTCTGCCCGAGAAAAATCCACCCAGGGAACATAAACGCAACAAAATTCTGGCAAAATCATCGAATCAAAGGTTTTGGGGACGCTTTAATGATACATGCTGGATCAAAAAGCTGGATGCCATCAGAAAAGGATTTAAATGCCACGCCAGGACGCAAGGCTGCAGCATCAGCTCAATATTCTTTATTAATCGGTATTGCGTTGCTGTTTAATTCATCGGCCTGCTTTGCACAAGAATATCAGGGTGCCAGCTCTGGCTCTCGCGGTACCACAACGGTTTCAAGAATTAATCCCAGGTCTCCACTGAGTCTCATTCGCCGCTCGGTCTGCTCAGTGGAAACGAACAGCTGGGCTGCATCTAATGAAATAGCCTCTTTACCGGTTCAAAACACTGCACACTCCGCCCCAATAGCCCTCAGCTCAGATTCGTGGGCTAGCGCCGTGGCAACTCCAAAATCACAAGCAAGCGGCCATAGTTCGGATCACGTAACTTATACGCCTCCTATAACTGTACAAGCAGCTGGCAGCGCAGGGTCGCTAGCTAAAAAACACACAAAATTTGATCGCCGCTACCTGAACTTTCCACATCCTGGCATCAATCAAGTCAACAAGTATCCTTCATCCATCCCGATGACCGGCAACTCCTCACCAGGCATGGCAGGATTCGACAATGAGCTCTGCGCTTTCATGCGCAAGTGGCAGATTCCTGGGGCCTCCATGTCCATAGTTAAGAACGGAAAAGTGCTCTACTCGAGAGCTTATGGCTACGCAGATCTTGAAGACAAGAAACCAGTTCAGCCGTACTCCGTTTTTAGAATCGGCAGTATCTCAAAAACGCTAACTTCAGTTGCTGTGCTCAAATTAGTTGAAGAGCGCAAATTGGAACTCTCGTCTCCGGCCATTGCACTTTTGAGATATCATGCCGTTGATCGAGCATCGAAGAGTTACGATCAGCGGATAAAGCAAATCACAATCCAAAATTTATTGCAGGGAACCGGTGGTTGGGACCGCTCGTTTAACGGCGACCCCATGTTTATGCCCCTTGCCCAGCAAGCCGCCCAGAAATATAGCAACACGCTAAGGCCGACTCCTGAGTCGATTATTCGATATCAACTCGACAGACCTCTAGATTTCGAACCAGGAACAAAGTACAGCTACTCAAATCTTGGTTACAGTATTCTTGGCGAAATAATTTCGAAAACTACGTCGCAGAGTTATGCGGACTATGTGAAACAGAATGTACTGGCACCGATGGGGCTGCACTCGTTCCAGCCAGGCAAAACGCGCGTATTGGCGCCAAACGAAGTTTGCTATTACGGATATTCAGGCGAGAATAAGGGACCTAGCATTTTTCCAAACATTCACTCTGCACTCCCTCTTGAGTATGGCGGCGATTTCTATTTGGAAGCAATGACAGCCGACTGTGGATGGATTGGCACAACCACAGATATCGCAAAATTCGTGTCCGCAGTTTTTGGCGGCACAAAACAGCACCCGCTGCAGCCAGCAACAGTTCGCCAAATGATCGCTAAACCTGCCCTGAGCAGTGCACTTGGAACCTACTTTGCAATGGGATGGGAGATAGACCCTCCTGTTTACGACAAACCGATGCGCATCAAGAAGGAAGGCTGCTTGCCCGGCTCGACGACACTGGTTCTTCACCGGACCGATGGTTCTACCTGTGCAATTGCTTTCAACTCCCGCCCTCAACTAGCCAATGTTTTTCAGGACGAAACGCAAAAAATGGTTGAGAAAGCTCTGAACTCATGCAAGACTTTCTGAGAAGTGAAATCTGCAGGTCTCATTGAAGTTACCATTCAAAAAAGAAGAGAAGGAAAGAACTAAGCGCAGTTCTCCGACGGCCGCATTGGCTGTGACAGGCTTCTTGCTTCTTTGCGTTGGCGGTTCGGCTTTTGCCCTTCTCTCTGAGTTTCCATGGAACGGCAATCCTCTTGATTGGATGAAAGCTCATGAATTCGCAGAGCAAGGAAACAGGGCTCTCCAGAAATTTTCCTATAGCGAGGCAAAAGACCGGTTCAATACGGCGATTTCAATCTACCCCGGGGACTGGAGATTTCATCGTGGTCTTGCACAGGCCTCAAGAACCACCGATCGAAAGTCTGCAATTACTTCGTTCCAAAACGCGTTGAGACTGCACAAAGACACCGAATTATATCTAGACCTCGCCGACACTTTGATTGAAGCTAATGAACTCAAAGATGCCGAGAAAACAGCAAGCGCAGCAAAAACGCACGAGCCCCTGAATTCAGCGGCCAGTGCGCAACTTGCCTTAATTTTGCAGCTAGAGAAGAAGCCTGAAGATGCAAAGAAAATCTTTGAAGCGACAGGACCGATGGACAAAGACTCAGCGCGATATTGGTTTCTGGCAGCAAAGTATCACATGCTAACCGATGATCTTCAACGAACAGAAGCTAGCCTGAGGCAAGCGACGTCGCTTGAGAAAACAACCCCCCAATATTGGGAAGAGTTGGGAATCCTCATGGTAAGAAAAAATGATCTTCAAAATGCCGAGATTTTCCTTCGGCGCGCGGCTCGCTTGGATTCCAACAATGATGTGTATTGGGGCCGATTGGGTGAAGTTTGCAGAAAACTAAATCGTCTCGATAAAGCTGAAGAAGCCTACAAGCACGCCGTCCAAGCTAACAACCAGAATAGCGAATACTGGCTTCTTTGGGGTCTTACGATGCTTGTGCAGGAACGCTACGAAGATGCCGAAAAGCCACTTAGGCACGCACTGGAGATGGACAAAACTGATTCGGCAAAATGGAATGCGTACATAAATAGTTTGCAAAAGCAGAAGAAGTATAAGGAAGCTGCAAATCAGCTAGAAGAGTTCCTTGCCCAACCAGGCAACGAAAAGATGGTGAAGACCTGGGCTTTTCTGGGCGGAGTGCTGATTGAAGATGGACAGTACAACAAAGCTAAAATAACGCTGGAGAAATCAAAGTCGCTCAGCAAAGATCCGCAAGAGATTGCCGGAATAGATAAGATGTTGGCGGAACTGAAAAAACGGCAAGGGACAAAGAGTTAGTTAACTGTCCCCGAATTCAGCAATAGCATCGTTGTGCCTCGTCTGGCGTGCGCCGATGAAAAGCTGAATGAACTTCTTGTCCTGGGTGGTCATGTCCGGACAAACTCTAATTTCGCATTCTTGATCGCCCTTAACCCAGCGAGTACTTTCATATGCTTCGTTTTTATACTGAGAAACTAGCTTCCAATTCTCCGAAACCAGGCGTTTCTCATAGAAGGCGCTTACATTTGGCATTTCGTCTGTTGTCTTGAGCATGACCATGTTTTTAAGGCCAGGCGCACGATTTGGACGAACATCAACCATGGCGACTGTAGAATGAGGATAACGCTTCAGCGGATATTTGGCCGGATACAACTGAGCCTTCCCTCGCAATACGTCCATTGTCGGTTGTTGGTATTGCGGACCTTCGGGCTCGCCGGCATCGTCTAAACCTGCCGTTTTCTGGTCGCTGGATGCTTGGAATAAACCATTATTCTGCTCGCAATACATTCCGATGTCGGTTTTTTCGGGAGCTTGCGAACATGCACTCAAACTTACAATTGGAATAATCAGGCTAAATAAGAAAATCGGATTTTTCATAGTCTAACCCCCCATTGCTCCAGCTTTCCCGGCACAGCCGCCGCCGTCACCGCCGCCACCGCCACCACCGCCGCCGCCTTTTCCACCTTGAGCGACTTTGGACGCTACCGAGTGAGCCTTTTCTAGAGCATGCGAAACGATCTCACCGGGCTTAAAATCAAATGGATTGAACGGAACAAACATCAGAATGCAGCAGAATGCGACCAAATAATAGACCTCAAAGGGGTCGAAAGGATTCAACGCACCCGACTGGCAGCGAATCGTCATAACGATAAGAACGATATTCCACCAGAATTTCCAAAGGGACAGGATAACGACACCGTCCACCCAGGTGGCGAATGCCCGGCGGAAAAGGTCTCTGCCAACCCCGGGCCAGGCGAAGAATGCAGCTGCCAACGGACCAAGAAGGAAGAGGTAGCAAATCATCACAACTTGAAACGCGTGCGTAATGGTCAAACCTTCGGAAAGCAAATGCAAACACTCGTTAGCCAATTCGCTCAGAGCAGCATCCATACCGCTAACTTGTTCCAAAATCGCACCCTTGATCGGCATGCCAGCAAACTTTCCACGCCAGGGAGCCATTACGACGTTAGGAAGATTTCTGATCGGAGCACCTTGCTGGTCTTCCTTAAAGAGAACTACCTGTTCTTCGGCCCAAAGGACGATCAACGGAATGCTGACGTAGGGAGTACATGCGCTTTGCAGCGAATTTCCGATATCAACCATATAGCTCACGATGAGCTGCGTCGCCGGTATCAAAAAGATGGCGATCATCGAACGAAGGATTCCAGTGAAAGGACTTACAGTGTCTTCATCGCTACCTTTAAGAATACCGAACTGAATCATTGTTTTTGTGTTGGTCATCAAAGCACCGGGAACCAGGAAGAGGATGACCATTGGAAGGAAACAGGACTTGTACATTTTTTGGACCATGTACACAGCGTTTGAATAAGTCTTGGAAATCGCCAATGAGGAGCAAGGTGTTCCAGCTTCTTCATTGGCTACGTTGATCAAGTGAATGCTCATTCCATCGAGTGCATTTATTAGACAAATCAGGGCATCCTCGCCAGCGGCGCTGGCAGAGCTGCACATGTTACCGAGGGCATTGGCTTTCGCTTGATTGGCCTGGGCATTGGGACATTGTTCGGCTTGAGCTTTTATGGAAGCATTATGTCCTCCGGACTGGGCGGCCCATCCGGCGGACGCGGGACTGCCTGGGCAGCCACCTGAACTGCTGCAACTACCGCCGCCGCCACCACTGATAGTCCCAAAAGGACCTGCGGCTAGAGCGTCCGCTGAGGGCGTTCCTATTTCCAGGGGGCTCACTTGCAGCTGGCGATTGAGCATAAGTTGCATAGCGCCGGCATTTCCACCGTTGGCCGTCGAGAATTGACTGAAAAATCCCTCGCCCTTAGCGTCATCCTGATTGGACATTTCAACCAAGACTTTGGGTCCACCGCCGGCTCCACTGCGAGCGTTAGCGCGGTCAGAAGTCTTTTGCAAGGCCTGCTTATCGGTATTTTCGCGACCCAAATTGAATCCATATTGGTGGTCGGCGCCAGCTTCAGGAACGTTCTCAGCTGGTTTAATCGAGTCTAGCTGTTCGGCTTTGGCCAGATTGCCGTTTCTTTTCTGACTGTTGTAATTCTTCTTTTCAGTTACAGGCGATGCGCTCTGACCTACATTCCCGGCATCGATGGCTTCGGCAGCTAACGGCAGTCCGAGAAGCAAGCCGGCTCCAACAATAGTAGTAGAAAAAAACTTGAAAAAGCCTTTTTGCCTGCGTTCCATTACAAACGAACCTCATGCCTGCTAAGCCAGCGCTAAGCCCAAGCCCTTACTGAGCTTTAGCAACTAGGAAAAGCAATTTCACAACCGACGAAGTTATTATGAGATGGATTTGTGTAAATTTAGTTAGTTCTGCCCAAAAAGCTAAAATCCGGACGAACGAAGGGGATCTTCGTTCGCCCGGAAAAGACCAGTGATTAAAATCCTGCCCCGGAGCGGAGTATGATCACAAAGCAAGATTTCAAAACCGGCCATTGCTGGTAGCGCGGTAATCAAAATTAGCTGTGCGAGTAGCGTGCTTCTTTGCTATCGCTCAAGAAGGCGCACAACATTCTCATTGTTTCAAGTGTTCGAGCCTGCATCGGCAACAGCTCGGACTCAACCATTTCTTTGGTGTCAACATCGAGTGACGAAAGATGATTGTTGTACTGGTCATAACCAAAATCTTCGCCAGCTGCCAAAACGCTCAACGCTACTTTATCCCCAAGCAAACAAGCACAATTTTCTATGAAACGCGTTAGCGATCCCCACATGCCGGCAGTCTTAACATGCTTGGCATTGAGCTCATGCAATCGATTCTGCAGAAACTGAACCCGAACCGCATGCGAATTTCTGCATGTTTCGAGCGTAGGAATCAGATCTATATCCCTGATATGTTGCATGGCGAAATTATAGTTATCGACGGCAGCAATTTCTCCCGACAGCAAAGTGCTGATCGCCGCAACTTCTCCATGTTGAAGCTCTTTGTGCAGCAGCTCTCGCATGGACTCTTGCAATTTCATTGTTCCTCCCTGCCTTTAGACTGCGATCAGACGTCTTGTTTAGGCTTGCGCCCCCTCAACTTCTACGCTCTAACGGCAAATTAGTATTCTTACTTGTAGTTCGGTTGAAGACGGGAATGCGCTCTGGTGGTTCCCGGAGAGCTTCGCACAAGGTCTAAAAAGGGATTGTATTGTAGACCGAAACGCAAGACAGTACCCAAAACAACCAATCCATATAATTTTCGGGATGATCGGTTTAAACCACAAATCCAAGAAAATTTTTCCATAAATATGCCAAAGCAATATACAAGCGAAAACCAGCGATTCATTATCTTGAATCGAGAATCTTTGATCAGACGAACAACTTCAAAACGAGCCACAGCTCCGACTCATAATACGATGGTCAAAGTTGCTCATTCGAACTCAGACAGCGAATGCCACAGTATGAGAGCGTCTCGGACAGGAACTATCTGGATTATGAAGGCGTCGTAGTCACCGAACTCCAGAATCGAGGAGGAAATCGATATGAAATTCGGGAAACATCAACTTTTAGCTGCGCCTGCAGCGGGGCTTCTGGGGCTCTTTTGCGCGGGTGCTGCTCAAGCTGATCACTTCACATTCATGACCACCACGGATGGTACTCCATACATGATGGAAACCACCCCGGTCGTGATCGAACGCTCAGTGGTGACAACACCATCAACGTACATCGATACAACGCCGACTGTGATAACACATCCGGTGACGATCGAACCGACAGTGGTTGAGACACGCCCATTGGTCATTAGAGACCGTAGAGATCGCAGCTTGCTGCGATTCGGACTAAATCCGCTCTTAGACTTGAGGCTGTTCTAAAACAGATGAACAAAATCCGAGCAAGGTAGAGCAGGTCAGTACTTCTGATAGCTGATCGCTCTTCCTGGCTCAGGGAGGAATAAATGAACGACAGTATCAGAAGAAACCTGATGATAGCTTTAACAGTAATGATGGGATTCAGTTTGGCACCATCTGCGATGGCAGACCATATTGTCACCATAGAAGAAGAAAGTGGTATTCCAACCGTGGTAGGTCCAGGTGTAGTTGAATACAGAACTATTACCAGAACGACCTCTACAGCCGTTGAACCACCAGCAGCGCGCGTTACTGTGACTAATCCTGTAGTAATTGAAAACAAAACAACCGAGCAAGTAACAGAGGACATTGAAGAAATCTCCCACCCGGTTGTTTATAAAAAGAAAGCAGCACACAAACGTGCAGCAGTTCGCCGGGCAGCATCGGCTCCTAAGGTCTATCGTGCAGTGAAAACCATTGAACGCACGATCGAAAAACCTGTAGTGGTTGAAAGACCGGTATTAATTGATCGGCCAGTCGATCGCATTATAGAGAGGCCGGTTGACCGGATCATCGAGAGACCAGTGATCATCGAAAAACAGGTACCGGTGGCTAAGCCTGTGCTAATCCAAAAACCTGTTGTTATTGACAGACCAGTGGTTATCGAAAAGAAAAAACGTAAACACTTGTTGGATCTGAAAGTCCTCTAGACGAACTTTCAGACTCACTTTGGGAGAATGCGGTTCGCCGCGTTCTCCTTTTTTGCTAGTCTAAGCCGTAATAATCTTCCTCGTCATCTGTTTCTTTAACCGAGGGGGTGAAATCGACCCCCTTATAGATTGATTCAACAGCGAGTCTCAACGTCTGGTCACAGATTATGATTTCCAGATCAGCTGTTTTGTGAAGAGACATCTTCTCCCAATCAACATCTGAAAGCCTTCTATAGACATCTATCTGCATTCTCTTCTGATAAACCACGATGTATTGTTGCAAGCTTCTTATTAGTTGGTACGCGGAACGCTTCTCTCGTCGATCAATTTGCTGGGTGGAAGGTGAAAGTACTTCTATTAATACAACCGGATTGCTCACATACAGACTGTCAGTATCAAGCGGTTCGCAGACAACCATTATGTCTGGATAGTAAAAGCAATCAGCTGCCTCGGCATGCACTTTCATGTCATTGATAAAAGCTCGGCATGGACCGTCTTCCAAAAACTGGTGTATTTTAGAGAACAGATTACCGCAAATAATATTGTGTGCCAGCCTTGCGCCAGTCATGGCGAGAACCAGACCGCGCACATATTCATGCCGAACAGAGGACTGCTCTTCAAACTCCAAATATTGGGCGACATTCATTAGTTTGAATTTTTCACTAGCTCTAGCAGCCATTTCGACACCTCAGCAGCTTCTGTCATTATATACGTGTCGGTTCAACAGGTACACAAGCGTTTCAGGTGGCTCGCGAACCTACTTGTCCGCGCCGAGAAGGATGCCTGAAACCAAAAATCCGAGCACCAATGCGCCACTGATGGTGACGAATATTTCTTTTCCGGTGAAAGCTTGTCGCACGATTAGTGATTGGTTGCGTTCTTCATTGTCCCAGTATTCGTTGATTACCGCTTGTGCCCAGAATGTGGGAATCGAGGAAAGAAGAAAGAGCAGATACCAAATACCGGGGAGAAACACCAACAGCGAAACGGAGAATGCGAACATGGTCAAAAAGAATGACCAAAGAAATGCATTCTTCGCAATCACATTGTTGGGATCTGGATGGCGTTTTGCGACTCCATATAAAAGAGTGAAAAACAGATAGTCTTGAACGTATGGAGCAAGCGCACAAATCATACGAATGTGAGGACTCATGTTTTCGAAACTGGAAAGGTGCTTCGGTGAAAGAGCTTCTATGAATCCCATTTCCTTTGTGGCTGGAGTAGCAAAACCGGATTCGATTCCGATTGCGTCACCATTGGTTTCGTTATTCGAAATCTCAGTAGCGGGCAAGGCAGCGGTCTCTGGATCGAGCTTAGCGGAATTCTTCTGGGCGATGTGTTTGGAATAATCGCGCCACGTTTTGTAGCACCAATAAACAAAGTAGATCTTCAGAGTGACGATACTCAATACAATTACATGCCACACCGGTTGTTTCCGCGAAAAGGGGCGATCATATTCGCGAGGAAACGTTTGTGGAGTAGTGGGAGGCTCGGCTGGCTTTAACTTGTCCTTTGACTTACCAGCGTCCTTTGAGTCCTTGTCTATTGAGGATGAACTAATAATTATCTAGCCTCCCGGCGCTTGAGATTTGCCTCACCGCTGTTACAACTTATTCGGCGGGCAAATGCGAGCGGATCCTGTTGCATATATTCTACTTGCAAGCCAGCTTTCCATCGTGAATTAGATATCAAGCTCGTTCACATAATAAACAAGATCGCGGATAATTTTCTGGTTCCATATTTTTCTTGCAGCCAGAGGAAGTGTCATGGTCAATGCAGTAATGCTTGTCGGTCGCGTCGGCAAGGACCCAGAAATGCGTTATTTCGAGTCGGGTCGTGTCAAAACAACTTTCAGCGTGGCAGTTAACCGCCCCACGAAAGAAAAAGAAACTGACTGGTTTGATATTGAGCTGTGGGGCAGACAAGCAGAAGTTGCCGGAGAATATGTGCGCAAAGGTTCACTTGTAGGCATCGAAGGACGATTGGACTTCAGCTCATGGACCGATGACGGCGGACAGAAACATAGCCGTCCGTTGATTCATGGCTCAAACTTGCGCTTGCTCGGAAGCAAGGGCGATCGCGGTGGGGCAGGATCTCCAGCTGATTTTGATTAGTGACTAAGTCAGTCAGTAGCCGCACGATTCCGGTGCTCTCATGATCAAGCCGAAAGCAGACGCCACATGATCCAGGGAAGCTGAACACCCAGGATCAAGGCAAGCCACATAAGATCAGTCTGAGCTAGAACAGTCCCAAAATGGGACCGCTGACGCTCTGTCGGCCCGAGGCAAAGGCCGCAATCAGGAGTCTTACGATGTTGGATCTGCGAACGCCTATCGGCGTTTATTTCTTGCTCAATTGCGTGATCTTGGTCATTGTTGGCATCAAGGAGCCAACAGAAAGCAACATTGGCGGCTACATGATCAACCTCAATTTGCTCTGGGGAATCGTCATGGGAGTTTTTGGCGCATTCATGCTCAGCCTTGTTATGATGGACAAAAATAAGCCACACATAACCGCGACAAAACCAGACACGGAAGCATCGACAAACGAATGACGGACTTTTTTGTCTTTAACTTCTTCCCCGTTTTTGCAATTGAGATATTGGTTTTGCGCCTCATGCGCTGGGGCAACCTTCCCGTTTGCGTGCTTGATGCGTTGGTGATGAATTTCGCCTCCTTCATTTGCCTTATGCTCGGCATAGCACCAGCAATCGAGGACAACCGCATATTGGGATTGACCCTGTACTTTACTTATTCCTGGCTTTCCGAAGGTGCAGTACTCTGCCTTTTAGAACGCCACACCATCCGCAAGTCGCTGCTTACCGCGGCCGCTGCGAATTTGATCAGCACCATTTATTTGGCGATCGATGCGCATACCATAGGAATGTGAGCAGCTCCGGTGTGGGCTCCGGCATCCTGCCGGCTTCGCTCTGTTCGATCCCGGGAGCGCCGGCATCCTGCCGGCTTCGTCTGTTCGATCCCGGGAGCGCCGGCATCTTGCCGGCTTCGTCTGTTCGATCCCGGGAGCGCCGGCATCTTGCCGGCTTCGTCTGTTCGATCCCGGGAGCGCCGGCA
>JAIEQI010000179.1 GCA_019747875.1 Candidatus Obscuribacterales bacterium | reverse complement strand
TTAGCTGCATTGCTGCTTAGCTGCATTGCTGCTTAGCTGCATTGCTGCTTAGCTGCATTGCTGCATTAACTGCTTAGCTGCATTAGCTACAACGCGCTTCGCGCTTATGGGCGGACGGGACGTCCGCGCTCCATACTTAGAATTGGTTGTGCTTGCGAGATTGGCTATCTATCGCTGCCTCACGTATTCCTCATAATAGAAAAAAGTTCGAAAATGCACAAGCAGCTGAGTACAAAAGTAGTTGAGTACAGTCAAGAAAATTGATCATAGTGATCCTGCTAAATTCTTGCGAAACCTTGTCAAATCAAGGAAAGGGAGAGATCGAGAACTCACAAATCCCTCACAATAACAAAAGAAAAGCAGTTGCACTCATCAAGAACATTGGAGGTAATCAAATGAATTCTGCAAAACAGGAAACCAATACAAAGAGACCTGCAAAGAAAGCACTTCCGCGTTTAAAGGAAGTGAAGAATACGAACGATAATCGCAAGCCTGTAGGCGGCGGTGGTCCGTTTCAGCTGTTAACCGTGATGCGCAGTATCGTTGGATGTGCGCCAAATGCCTGAGAATCTAAGGGACCAATTTAATTCGATAGGAGGTGAAAAATGAAATTGACTGAGCAAGAGAAGTTAGACGCAAGAAGAAGATTGAAGAAGCTCATTCCGAGACTCAAACAGATAAAAAGTACAAACGAGTGCAAGCAAGTACTGGGTGGTAAAGGAAACCTGCCAGCTCCAATGCTGTTCACACGAGTTGTCTGTGCTTAGTTCATTGCGCACCAATATAGAAGCTCATTAATACCAGGAGGTGTTCACATGAAAAACGAAGAACAAGAAACGATTGTATTGAGGCGGAACTGCAAGAAGGTTCTTCCCAGAAAGAAGGAAATCAAAAATACTGCCGAGAACAGAAAAGTAGTTGGCGGTGAGCACCCAACCGCAACCTGGGTGAAAACTTACGACATGCAGTGCTTGAAGTAAATGAGTAGAAAACAGTTTCCTCTGTAGGCTGGGAGCTAGACTTCCAGCCTCGTTCTTTTCATTGGGACCTGTCATCTGAGCGCCAGGAGCGGCAAGGTGCCCTCTCGCTCCCGGGGGCGCCTTCGAATCCGTGAGCGATTTGTTTACCATCGATTCGCATAGCAGCGATTCGCTCCTTTGTATGGAGCGCGGACGTCCCGTTCGCCCATGGACTCCCAGCCGTTTGTCTTAAGAGATCGAGGCGAGCGTCGGCTTGCCGACTCCGATCTTCCGAGAGCGATTCGCTCTCTGGGAGTTTGGTTCAATCCCGGGAGCGCCGGCATCTTGTCGGCTTCTAATTGTTTTGTGCGAATGGATTTCTTTGAGGCTAGACCTGGACGACTCGCTTTACGTCGGGGAGAGCTTCTTTGAGAGCGCGCTCAACACCAAGTTTCAAGGTCATGGAAGAACTCGGGCACATGCCGCAAGCTCCGATAAGATGCACAAACACTTCACCATCCTTGACGTCAATCAACTCAATGTTGCCGCCATCAGCCATCAACATCGGGCGAATTCTCTCCAGGATTTCTTCTACTTGGTCGCGCATCAGCCTTTCCTCGTTCAGGTTCACAGATCTATTATACGGGTTACTTCTTGACTGTCCCGGAATTTCAGAGTTTTTGAAGCTTAGGGAGCCAATGTCGATCCCAAGAGAAACCGACAAGTTAGTGATGCAGGAAGCTCGAAAACCGTTGAGAAGCTTTGCTTAAGGACCTTCCTTTTCACTTTGAGATTTCCTTGAGGCAAAAAGGAATGTAATGGTGAAATTTGGGAGTCAATGCTGAGTTGGGGCATGAAAATCAGACCTTGATTTCTTCTCGGTATCTTTATCCCCATAGTCGTCAATGCATGCTCTGCTTGGGGTTATAGCTTCGGAGCGAAGGCTGTGATGATGGATGTCATGGTGCGCTGGCGGCATCAACTTGGGGGGGCTCCGGCGTGTGCAATAAGTAATGTGTCCGTCTGCCGTTAAAGAGTCATAAATATTGTGGGGTGTGCTGCGGGAGTGGATTTAAGCTCTTAGCTGTCAGAGAGCCGCAAGGCTGATGGGCAGCATCAAATTCCGCGCGGAATCAACCAGCCGGAAAGCCCAACGCAGGCGAAAGTCGTAACGACGGCGAATTCGCAGCAATCATCTCCGGCGACAAATCTCACGTATGGGAGGCCAAATGGCAAAAGTAGCAATCAATGGTTTCGGCAGAATCGGCCGTAACGCACTCAGAGCTTATCTCAAGTCTCAACCAAAGGGTTTTGAAATCGTTGCAATCAACGATCCCTTGCAAGATCTCGATCAGTCCGCACACTTGCTCAAGTATGACTCTGTGCTGGGCGAGCTTCCTTTCGAAGTTTCACATACAGAAGATGCGCTTGTTATCGATGGCAAGAAAATCACTTTCTCTCGCGAGAAAGATCCTTCAACTTGCCCATGGAGCAAGCTCGGCATCGACATCGTTCTTGAGTGCAGCGGCGTCTTCACTGAAGCCGAGAAAGCAAAAGGGCACATCAAGGCTGGTGCCAAGAAAGTTCTCATCTCTGCTCCCGCTAAAGATGAAGACATCACAATCGTTCTCGGCGTCAACGATAAGAACTACGATCCAGAGAAGCACCACATCATTTCCAACGCCAGCTGCACAACCAACTGCTTGGCTCCAGTGGCTAAAGTTATCGACGATATCTTCGGAATCGAAGAAGGCTTGATGACCACCATCCACAGCTACACTCTCGATCAGCGTTTGCTCGACACCGGTCACAAAGATCTCCGTCGCGCTCGCGCTGCCGCTCAATCGATGATCCCATCGAGCACCGGCGCTGCAAAAGCTATCGGTTTGGTAATGCCCCGCCTCAAAGGCAAGTTGAATGGCTTTGCGATGCGGGTTCCAACGCCGAACGTTTCGGTTGTTGACCTTGTCGTTCGCACCAAGAAAGAAGTAAGCAAAGAGTCAGTCAACAAGGCGCTCAAAGAAGCCGCTGGTTCTTCGCTCACCAACATCATGGGCTACACCGAAACACCGCTCGTTTCAATCGACTTCTGCGGAAACAAGCTTTCATCAGTTGTTGACGCCGACCTCACAATGGTTGTCGGAGACAAGATGGTCAAGGTTCTCGCTTGGTACGACAACGAGTGGGGCTACAGCAACCGCTTGATCGAACTGGGCACCATGGTTGCTTCGAAACTCGCACTGGCGAAGGTCTAAAAGCTACGAAACGTTGGGAAGGGTGCTTACCGGGTCTTGGGTCAAATCTCGCGATTTCGGTAGTCACCCTTCCTCGTTCAAGAGGAATGTTAGTCGGACGGAATGCGCGCGCTCCATACTCATAAGCGGGCAGGAAGCCTGCGCTCCATACTCATAAGCGGACGGGACATCCGCGCTCTGTACTCGGCCCACGACCCATACTCATAGGTAGTAACCTAATTTGGAAAATGCTCTAGCGTTCGTCTCAAACAAGGAAGAAGGAAGGAATAGCAATGTTGTTGAAGAAAACAATCAAACATTTGTCACCGGAACAAACTAAGGGTAAACGCATCCTTGTTCGAGTCGATTTCAACGTTCCTCAAAACGAGGATCTGACAATCAGTGATGACTCTCGCATTCGTGCAGCGCTAGACACACTCAAGCATTTGATCGAGAACGGCGGTCGCGTTATTCTCGTTTCGCATCTTGGCCGTCCAAAAGGCGGTCCATCGGAAAAATATAGTTTGAAACCCGTTGCTGCTCGCCTCTCGGAGTTGCTCGGCAAGAACGTACCGTTGCTTCCCTCGTGCGTTGGTCCGGAAGTGGAAGAGCGAGTCCAGCAAATGAAAGATGGTGACGTTGTGTTGTTGGAAAACGTTCGTTTCCATCCGGAAGAAGAGAAGAATGATCCAGCTTTCTCAAAACAGCTTTCAAAACTCGCTGACGTTTATGTCAATGACGCCTTTGGCACCGCTCATAGAGCGCATTCCAGCACGATGGGCATCAGCCAGCATATGAATGTGTCTGTCTCGGGACTTCTTTTGAACAAAGAAATTAAAGCTCTCTCTGAGGTTTTGCACAAACCAGAAAGACCGTTTGCCACCATCATCGGCGGTGCCAAAGTCTCAACCAAAATCGGTGTTCTCAAAAATCTGATGGACAAGGTTGATGTCATCATTATTGGCGGCGCAATGGCTTTCACCTTCTTGAAAGCTCAAGGCAAGAAAGTAGGGAAGTCTCTGGTTGAAGATGACAAAGTCGATCTCTGCAAGGAACTTTTGGCCGACTTCAAGAAAAAGAATGTCAAAGTGATTCTTCCTCTCGACCTGGTCTGTGCAACGGAATTTAAGTCGGGCGCTACAGCCAGCTTAAACTCAGCTGATGCTATTCCAGACGAAATGATGGGACTCGACGTTGGACCTGCGACAATGTCTTTGATTCACAAAGAACTGCAAGAGTGCAAGTCGATTCTTTGGAATGGTCCGTTGGGTGCATTTGAATATAAGAACTTCGAGACTGGAACATTTGCGCTGGTCGATATGCTCGTTGCGCTGACAAAGAAGGGCGCAAAAACCGTCGTCGGTGGTGGTGATTCTGTTGCAGCAATCGAAGCACATGGTGCTGATCCCGAATCGTTCACACACGTCTCCACAGGTGGTGGCGCATCCCTCGAATTTATCGAAGGGTTGGAGCTTCCTGGCGTATCGTGCTTGGACCCGCTAGAAAAGTCAGCCGTCTAAATCCAGGCCCCCCCTGGTCCGATGTGCCCGGGTTGATGTCAAAGAAGTTTGTCATGTCATGGGGTGGGATCAAGAAGAACAATCCTGATATTTCAATGCTTTTGGGATTTTGATTCGAGGATGTCAATGTCAAAGATGTTTGGCCTCAACCCGGGCACTGAACCCGGGCGGGCACTGAACCCTGGCACTGAACCCGGGCGGGCACTGAACACGGGCACTGAACGCGGGCACTGAACCCTGGCACTGAACCCGGGCGGGCACTGAACACGGGCACTCAACGCGGGCACTGAACCCTGGCACTGAACACGGGCACTGAACCCGGGCACTGAACACGGGCACTCAACCCTGGCACTGAACCCTGGCACTGAACCCTGGCACTGAACGCGGTATACAGTGAATGGATCGTTTAAGGGTGGCGACCGATGCCGTAGAGCCCGCTATGTTCTCTCGCCTGCAACAACAAGCCATGCCTAGCTCCTCAGCAAATAGTGGATCTTTGAAAAGCAATGTATGGCATCGCGTCTTACAGTTACTTCCATGAGTTAACGTGATAAGCGGCTACTTCTGCTCTCGGAGGAATTCTTCACGATCGTTTTCCGAAAGCCTTTTCAAGGCTAAGTCCTTGAGAGATTCAGCTCGTTCAGTTTGATCTGTTGTCCGCAATATTTTTATGGCGTGGGCGACGGCTAATACGTCTATGTCTGCTGAGTTAATCTGCTGAGTAGCTACTAGTTCCAATTTCCTCTGGTATGCATCAAGTATGCTTGTGAGCTTCTGCAGCTTTAGGTATTTGCCGAAATCCATCGTAATAGAAAGGTCGTGTAACGCATGTGCCCACGAGTCCTCCGGGATCGAATCCAGGAGTTTCCAGTCTGCTTTCATGTCTTTGCCGGTGCCAAACCACGTATCGACCGTCATTAGATATAGGATGCCCACTGAAAGCGAACGCATGCGATCGGGATTTGGGTACCAGAGTTTGAAATTCTCTGTAGATTCGACAAAATAGTCGTGGGCAAGTTGAGCTTTGCCAAAATAAGTTTTTTCCGTCCGCAGGTTGCTAGCAAACTGTTGAAGAAGTATCGCTAGTTTGACAGAACTTTCTGGAACTTGCGCTCTTAGCAGTGGCCGTTCTCTCTCGACCAGTGCACATGCTTTATCTACCTTTTTCGTTCTTAGCAGTGCGATGGCTTTGTTCAGGATAAGATCGGCTCGGAGATATGATTGATCGGGGTAATGTTCGAGATACTCTAGACCTTCGGTCGTGAATTTCAAGACTTGCTGGTAGTCGTTGTTTGCAAGGCGGTCGTCCGATAGGTTCTTAATTACCTGAGCACGATCCATCGCATTATGCTCATCCTGAAGTGAACTGTATGCCAGCTTATAGAAGGTGCTTCTTTGTGAGTTCGCGTCCATTCTGCCAGCAGCATTTCCTGCTACCAAATACAACCTGACTGAACCGTAGCTCTCTTTTCCATATTTGTGTTTTTTCAGTAATTGAATACCTCTTTCGTATTCATCTCTATGCAGATCTGTGGGTTCACCAAGATCATTGGCCAGGTCGAAGTGATGAAGTGCTACCCGCGGCGAGTTATTTCCGTAGAACTTCTTCAACATGCTCTCGGTTTGTGCAGAAGCTCTTGAAAGTTCATCTCTAGCCCCCTTTCGGAGAAGCACCACGTCGCGGTCCTTGAAAGCTGAGAGGATGCACGTGGACAATGGCATTGGACCACGTTGATAAGAATCAATGAGTAGCTGAGCTGTATTTTCAAACACAATGCTCGGTGTACGTAGATGTTCTAATTGCTTGCAGCATTGATTCTGTATCTTCTTGTTTGCGGCGTATCCTAACCTAACTAATACCGCCGATGCTCTTTCCGTAGTTTGACCAAGAGCAGTAGTGATAGCTTCTCTTCTGTGATCGATGTTGTTTTGTAGTTCTGGCCGTGCCGCAACATTGTTGTCGTCCAAGAACTTGTCGACCATTGGAGATGCAGGACCCAGGTTGGAAGGGGTTCCTCGGGAAAAATTCGATCGGGCTGATGTAATTTCAGCAAAGGCAAGTCTCGCCATCTGAATAGCTGGGTCTCTTACTCCTAATCGTTGCAGTTGTTCCGCGGCATCACAAAACGATTTTGAGCGGTTGATCGGAGAAGCGTCCTTCAGTTTTATAGCGTTTTCGAGTTGTGCAGTCGAGCTTTCTAGATTGGCTTTGTCTTTGTCTCTATTGGCTTTGTGAACCTGCCGTATGAGTTCCTCAATACTCTGTGCTTTTGTGTGTCTATTGTTACTGATTGAGCTTCCGAGCACAAAAAAGGCAATAGCGGCTATGCATGCCAATCCGCAAAGTGAAACGAGGGCGACTTTCTTGGAGATGGCTTTTTTCTTTCCTCTGTATTCATCGCTGATCTTTATGTTTAAGCTTCCGCCTTTTTCATCCAGAACCAACGCCAATTGATGAGACAGTTCGGACATCGTCTGTTGTCTTGCTTGCGGATCCTTTTCCAGACCTTTCATAACGATCAGAGCCAATCCTTCCGGCAGTGGTTGTGAAACACTTCGCTGCGGATTAGCTGGCACCTCGTTGATGTGTTTTGCCAGAAATCCAACTGCCGATTCTGATTCAAATGGAGATCGCCCCGTCAGCATATGATACAAAATGCACGCCAGTGAGTATATGTCAGAGCGCTCGTCAGCCTTTCGCCCCAAGCATTGTTCAGGGCTCAGATACTCAGGCGTTCCGATAAGTTCACCTGTTTTTGTCAGCACCTGCTCATCTTTTTGAGCATATTTTGCAAGTCCAAAATCGAGCAGCTTTACGTAATCGGGCTCTGGCTGCGGCTGGAGAAAAATGTTTTGTGGCTTCAAGTCTCGGTGAATGACACCAAGCTTGTGGGCGTAGTCCATTGCTGCGCAAATTTGGAGTGTTATTTGAATGGCTCTTTCCGGTGCTATTGCGCCATTTCCCAAAATGCTGGCAAGACTCTCGCCTTCCAGATATTCCATTGCAATGTACGGCAATTTTGTGGGCAAAACACCATAGCTGAAAAATGAGGAAATGTGAGGGTGTTTCAACCGGGAAAGCACACGAGCCTCCCTCTTGAATCGTTCGAACAACTCTGGGTCCGAAACGAGTAACGGGTCCAGTGTTTTGATCGCGACGACTTTGCCAAGCTCAAGATGTTTAGCCCGAAAAACGCTTCCCATTCCGCCGGTACCAGCCAGCGAAATGATTTCGTAGCGATCGTCGATTACCGTACCGGCCGAAAGGGTGTATTCCACGCCCGTTCTCCATCTTTCTTAAGCTATGTACCCTTTTAGAAGGAGTCGCTTTGAGGTTTTGCCTGCGCAATTTTGGTATAAAGGACTTGTCGGCGAAATCTGATTGGCGTTTTGTATGTTTCGAGAACATTTCATCGGTGGCGGGCTTCCCTGCAGTATTTCTGGCTGTGGACAGCGGCGGTCTTCGGATCGGGAGCATTTATGCTGCAATCATAGCGTTGTGCTGGGTAGCTCCCTGGAGCTCACACAGAGCTGCTTTAATTCTGTCGTTTCAATGGTTCGATCCCGGGAGCGCCGGCATCCTGCCGGCTTCGAGCGGCATAGCTATGACGTCATTTCGGTTTCAGTTACTTTGAGCATAGTCTTCAGTCTATGCACGATGCCCGTGGCGCTTGCTGATCCCCAGGAACGAAAAGAGCAGCTTACAATTCCCGCCATTTCTGTCAACAAAAGTCTTCCATTGAAGGACAGCAGCGCTGGCAAACAAAATATGTCGGTTGCAGCTACGACAGCGAACCCGGCGGCTCCTGCGACACAGCCTTCGAGTACTGCCGCCGGTCCTGCCTCATCGTCTGAATCGATGGATTACACGATTCATGGCAAGCCGGCTACCAAAGAACAATATCAGGCAGCGATGCTGGTCGATGAAGGCATTATGTTATTGCGTTCAAATTCAAATGAGCAGGCGCTTCAGAAACTGAAGCAAGCAATGGCTCTTTACGATGGCTTGCCCGAAGGACACCATGCTCTTGGTGTTGTCTATACGAAGCAAGGTAAGTTCGAAGAGGCGCAGAAGTCGTTGAAGCGATCATTAGAACTGAATCCAGATTCAGAAAACACCTGGCTAATGCTAGCCGGTTCTTACCAGGCTGCTAATGATTTGCCGCACACTATCAGAACCTACAATGACTTTCTGACTAAATTTCCGAAGAGCGCAAATGCTCCTAAGATCAATCAGAACCTCGCAATCCTTTATGCTCAACTCGGTTTCCTCTATGCAAAGCAAGGGAAATCCGAGGAGGCGATCAGTGAGCTGAAGGGCGCAATCAAGCTCAATCCCACACTTGATAGTCCTTGGCTTACCCTGGCTAGTGTTTATCAAGCCAGCGGCAGAATTGAAGATGCTATGGCAGTCTATGAGGAGTTCAGTGTCAAGTTCAAGAATCATTCAATGAGCGCGCAAGTAAAAGGCTTATTGGATGCATTGAAGAAAGAGAAGGATAGGTTGAGGCGGAACGCGCAGAATGAATTGGCGGTATCCGGACCTAAGACGCCAATTGATACTACGGGCAGTGGCGCTGTCGGTGGGGGCAAAGAGCCGCCAGCAGGCGACGGTACAGGAAGCGCAAGCGGCGAGCAAGGGGCAGATTCGGCAAAAGATTCTACGGCAGACCCGCAAGCCAATGCGGCAAAGAAACCCGAAGGACGCGACGACTATCTTTCGTTTATGGTGCAGAACGAATACGGTTTTAAGCGATGGCCCAAAACAAGAATACCGATCACAGTTTATATCCATGATGGAATTAAGGTGCCCGGGTTTCGAGATAGCTTTAAGACGATCTTGAAACAGTCTTTTGAAGATTGGGCAAAAGCTTCAAATGGTGGCGTTACGTTCCAATACGTGGACAGCCCGCGTTCTGCTTTATTGCAAGTGTTCTGGACGGACAAAGTGTCAGACTTGAAGAATCCTGCCGAGGCTGGTGATGCTCGCTTGTTTATGGATCAAAATTACATCAGCCGCGCTGAAGTATGGCTGTTAACAAAACCAGTTGCAATGCCGCTTACCGACAATTATTTTCGATTGATCTCCTTGCACGAGATTGGGCATTCCTTAGGTCTGTCCGGACACACAACAAATCCTGACGACATAATGTTCTACTCGGCTACCTTCAAGGATGCATGGCGCGAGCTTTCCGGTCGCGATTCGCGTTCTATCACGCGCCTTTATCAAAACGATATTTAGTCAGTGGTCTTTGACTGGACACTTCCTTTTACTGCTAATTTGCGTGGCAGAGTCCTCTCGTCGCTTATACTAGCAATGGTGTCGATTACACTGCAGATGTTTTCATAACGCCTCTCCAGTTGCTTAAGGAGCTTGTCCAGATCTTGGAAATCGTTACGGTCTGGTTTTTGTAGGCTTTCCAACATCTTAATGTAATCATTGAGTGAGTGAAGCTGTACTAGTGCACTGGTGGTTAGTTTGGTTGGTTTATCTACCCGGAATATGCAGAAAACTGCTAGTGCTAGGTTTGCCCCTATGAAAAGAATACCAACTAAATAGAAGATACAGAGCGCAGTGGCGCCGCTGCTGTACTGGTTACCAAAATTCAAGGAACCGCCGCTGGAATAGAATATGGACAAAAACGCCAACACTGTAAGAGATACAATCGCCACTAACCCTGGACGGACGACAAATACTCTTCGGATTTGCACAGCATTTTTTTCCTGGTCCAATTTGAGGCGATCAATTTCACCTTGGATTAAAAGGCTTAATTTAGTGCACTTCAGTGCGAACTCAGTATGATTCGGCTCTTCAGTCATTTTTGATCCCTAGAACAGATTTCTTATCCTTTAGGATACCTAGTGCTTCGGTTCTTATTTCCGCAGGAAGGAGGTCTTCTTGCTCGGCTAACCAACGCGCTTCATCTGAAAGAGATCGAAGTGTGTGGACAATCGCATCCGCTCGATTTCCAACTTTATCTAACCCCGCAAGTATCGCTGTAAGACAAATAATGGAGAGCAGCGGGCAAATAATGGCGATATTAACTCCGAAAATGAGGAGCGATCCGCTCCATAACGACGAGCCTGTTAAGAGGCAGATTAATGGTAATAGCCCGGCCAGCAGCGCCGGTAGTATGATGGTCCATCGCCTTACGATGCTACCCTCACGTTCGGACTTCGCTTCCAGCTTCGTTGCCTGTTTTTCACATAACTCGATAAAAACTAAACACGAATTCCTAAATTCACTGATTTCAGTTTCCATAGGTGAGTTTCCAGCCGTCCGCTTCTCTTCTCCTATCTTACATCGATTTGATAATGGCGGTGGTATCACTGTCTCTACCGCTTGATCGAACAAGATAGGGATTTCCTGTTTATTGAGAAAGTGCAGAAGCTTTGCCAGGTCTTCTTGATTCCGCATAACGAGTTGCAAAGTTAGGTCTTCGTTTTGAAAAGTCCTGATTCTCATGATCAAGCAATCGAGAGGATTCAAGCTATTCTGACCATGAAGTGAAATCTCAGCTATGTTTTTCCACTCTATCTCTGATCGGTACATAAGCGCATTCGGGATGATGAGTTTGTCGCTCAACGTAATGGAGCGTCTTGGTGTGCCGATACAACATGCAAATAGGACAAAGAGATAGGTGTATGGTAGGGTGAGTATCCCAGGGGTATGAAATTCTTGCTTTAGCAGGATCAAAGAGAATAGAAACAATCTGCAGGCAGTGCAAACTAGAATGTTTTTGAATGATTGTTTCCAATAGAGCTGATAGGTTAACGAGTGATCTGAGGCGAACGCGTTCGCCTCATCTAGCTTCTTTGGTCCGATCATGGTGTTTAGAAGGGAAGTGTTGACTTCGCTATCTGCCGATGAAGTAGGCAAATGGATCTGTCCTTTTTCCCTGGCCAGTTCTTCAAGTCTGGGATCAATGTTTATAGGCACATTTGAAATCGTTACCTGTTTCAGGATCTTGTTAATTCGCTGAAAGTCTTGTCTGAAGAGATTCTCGCACCAGAAGTTTAGTTCCTTATTTCTGCTTTTTATGCGGAACTCGATGCTTGACCCATTAACTGGAAGTACAGACATTGAATTGACAGTTCCCCACTTTATTAGCTGAGGGGTTGTCTTGTCAGTATATGAAAATCCAACAGTACTGAGACGAACTGTTCTATCGCGTGTGGAATAGCGAACAGTGACGCTCAGAAGTATGAGTGTCAAGACGCTAACTGCAGAGATAAAAGCGAATTGCGATTTGAGGACGTAAGCAGTATATGTTGTTGCAATTAAGGTGAGGAGAATTCCAAGGATCAAGGTGCGGGCAAATATCCGATCCCCTTTTGTCGTTTGTAATAGCACTATCTCATCAGGAAACGCTGCTGCCTTCAATTGACTCGGTGCTGTACCATGTGCGGTATGCACAGAATTCTTGTTTGAGAGATTCAGGGAAGCAAGGATCTCTACATAGTGCGTTTCGAGGCTTTGCTTCAGTAGCGCCAAATCTTTTTGAGAAATTGCGCCTGATTTTCCGTTTTCCATTGTATGTTCAAGAGATGCTAGCTTGTCTCTGACTGAGAAGAGAGAGAGTAGAGGCGTCAACAGAACCTGGCTGGGCCTGTCTTTCTCCAGGAAGCAGTAGATTGCTGTTGCAAGATTTGCCACGATGTACAGAACTAAGAGTATTGTTAAAGCTGATTGGGTGAATCCATCGGTATAGTAAGGAGTTTTGATCGCCCAAAGAACGGCGACTGCAATAAGACAGGCCGCGGACAGATAAACGGGATTTCGCAGAAAACGCTTTCTATTTGGAGTCTGCTGATTTTTGTAATCGAGCAATACTTCATTAGTTTTCGATTGCACTGCGGCCGTTAGATCCTGCGCGGGTTCCACTGACAAAGCTGAAAGCTTAACGCGCTGAATTGGCTGCTCGACATTCCCGAGTGCTGGAGGCTTTTTCTGGGATTTCTGTTTTTCCTTTTCCTGATCGAACAGTTCGACAACGGCTGGTGCATTGAGAACTATGATTCCTAGCACACCTATTGGGAATGACAATAAAACTAAAAGAAGTTCAAATGATTGAAGGTAAAAGAGCCTTCTTCTTTGCTTAATGGAGATTCCTGCATAAACTAGTGCTGCTCCGAGCAGCCCCAGCCCTCCAATTACATGCCACATGAAAAATGCGATTTTTGCATACTGATAGGTGTAGACCGCCGCAGCAAAGGCTAATCCCCCGAGCAAGAAATGGAGGAGTTCGAGAAATTTCAGAAATGCTAGCAAGACAGGAGTTGATCTCATTGAGGTTTGTTAGCACGGATTCTATCAACTCTGATAATAGCGCAAGCAGCCAGCTGTCGGTAAAGCGCCGCGAATCAAGGGGGCGAATCTGGATGTGTGGCGAGGCTTTCCGGTCTCGATTCGCGTTCTACCACGCGCCTGTATCAAAACGATATTTAGAAGTTTAGTAATTTGAGAGAATTAGAGGTTCTCCACCAATTCCAGGCACTGCGCGTCCAAGTTGATCTGTTGCCATGAAGCAATAACCGTCGCCAGAATCACAAAACACAATGTAGTTTCTTGCTCCGTTTCCCTTAGCCTTCAGCCAATCTTTTGGATCCCCCGAAGAAAGGAATATTATTTTTAGTGGCTCTGGTTCACTCTCCGGATCCGATCCCAATCTCAGATAATAACCTTGCAGCCAAAAGCGGCTGTCTGAAAATGTTATTGCATCGTGGAATTCATGGATGTTTTTGGGGTATCCGCCTCCATGATCGGTGGAGTACGCATCCAGCATTATCTGGATTGTGCGCAACGTGCCTCTTAGGGCTGCTGTCTTAGCCTTTCCTTGTGCTCCTACAAGATTCGGCAAAGCGATTATCACTGTGCTCAATATGAGCACCACGATGGATACAACAAAGAACTTTTGATTGTTCATCACGGTTACGGGGCGTGCCGAGCTTATGAGTAACTGCCCTAGTTATCGGTCAAAATATCTGTGGTTGGATTTATTTCGTTAATGACGTGAGCCAGGCATCGGTCTTTGCCGGATTTGTGAAGTGGAAAACGGCGACGTTCTTATATTCAGGTTTCCGAAGTAATGCGGCGTAGTCGCGTCTATAGGAAAAATAAGTCTTGAATGCCCAAATGAAGAGCGATTCTTTGTTTAGAAACTGTGCCGCAAATGACTCTCTGTTTCCATTCCAAAGAGTCTCTCGCTTGATGATGCGGCGAATACTTCGCCAGAAAAGTCGCCAGAAAATGAGAGTTAGCGGGTATTCCAACCAGATGATCGTGTCAGCTTGAGGCCAAACGACCTCGCGCACAGCCTTGTAATTGCCGTCACAAACCCAATCATTTCTGGAAAGCGCTGTTTGTACGCGCTCCCGAAAAATGCCTTCTTCGGCAGCAGTCCAATTTGGACCCCAGTGAAGTGAGTCGAGTTCAACATGATGCAGTCCAAGCCGTCTTGATAGGTCTTTTGACAAAGTCGTTTTCCCTGAGCCTGTAACACCAATTACGAGGATCTTCTTTCCCACTTTCTTTTCAGAATTGTTCATTGAATGCGTTGCCCTTTCGTGAAAGCAGATCCTCTTCTCTTATGCAAACCTCCTCATGGTAGCGCAGCACATGCAATCCAGTCTGAATTTGATCTGGCGGAATTAGTTCATTCCCTTGTAATAGATCAATGATCCAGCCAGGCGCATTCCAGCCCGCTTCTATGCTAAGCGTTGCTCCACCGCTCAATCTAGGATTGAATTCCGTGAACCAGTATCCCTTGTCATTTTTGATGACTTGAAAATTGAAGGGACCAAAAAACTCAACAAGTGAACTGAGATGTTCTGCTGCCGCGAGCAAGAAAGGATCAGCTACGGTCTTGCTTGTAAGCACCTCCCCGCCGCGAGTCTTCAGTCGTTCTCGGACGCAAGTCGATATCAGCTTTCCGTTGGCACCGGCAAAACAATCAACGGTAAATTCCGGTCCATCAATGAATGATTGCACAAATGCCTTCGTAAGACCGATCTTCTTGATCGCTACGGACAGCTCCTGCTGGTCGTCGCAGCGAAAACAGTTTACACTCCCGGCTCCGTCAAGAGGCTTTGCCATTAGAGGAAATCCTAGTGCAGATTGCGAATTCGGCAACTCTCCAGTCAACACGCCGGCTTTATCGAGATCCACAAATTCTACGATTTCCGGCACATGAAGCTGATCCATTCCAGCAAATGAACTCGCATGCTTTATAAGTTCGCTCGCAATTTTTTTGTCATTTCCGATCTTGATCGTTTCAATCGGCGAAAGCAAAACCTTCGTACCTGCATCTTCGATCAGCTCTCGGCATTGTGCCAATGGTAGAAGATCTGCATCTTGCCAGGGAACAACACAATCTACCTTCTCTCGCCTGCAAAGCTCCAGAAGCCTTGTGGAGAATTGTGGATGCTCTCCTGCCGGAAGCTGCCAGGCTTCATCGCTAACATACGAAATCGGATCGAGATCATTGGTGTCAGTCGTTAGCAGCCGTCCGGAGATACTTCGCCGTTGCAGTTCTTTTCGAAAGGCGTTCAGGAGACCAACGCGTCGACGAGCTTGAATAAACAGTAAAGTCAGCGTCACAAGCAGTCCTTTCTGTTCACGACACTGTCACTTGGCACTGTCGAATATTGGGGCATTGCTAATCTTTCCTCTGATTCCAGCCATCTCGATTATCTTATCGCAGTAGGACAGTTGTCCGATCTCGGAAATTGAATGTGCATCGGATGCTAATGTGAAGAATCCAACGTGCGGCGCCAGATTCTCCAGCACTCGTGCATAAGCTTCCATGCACTTTCCAAAAGTTCTGGGTGCCGGTGATTGAAGATTGTCCGCGACGCGCTTGAACATAGAACCGTTAATCTCAAAACCTTTGTCTTTAACAACCGCGTGAAGCGCAGAGGCATTCTTTGTCATATGGTCGAGACTCTTGTAACCAACACCTTCCAGATAGAGATAAAGGTTGAGCGGATGCGCGCCTACTAAAACTCGATTGTCGGAAAACATTGCCACCGATTGTTCAAGAAAGAAATCGAGAATCTGCTTCAATCCATACTTGTTGACGATGATACTGAGAATGTTTACAGGCATGGAGTTCGATATAAAAATACCAAAGCGGTCTAGCGAATGAACTCCGGCGGTCACAAAATCGAACTGGTCACAGAGATCTTCTCTAACAAGTCGTTCGTCATAGTTGAATTCGCCACTTAACTTAACTTCCAGACTCGGAAAATTCCCCTCAAGATCCTTTTTGCTTTCCCGTAACTTGTTCGGGAGCTCGCTTTCAGCAGGCTCCCGTCCCCAAAGATGGTCAAGAATGACGATACGCTCCAATTGGCACTCATGCGCTTTCATTAGAACGGATTCAAGGCGCATGTTCTTATCCGCACAGCTGGAAAGGCAAGTATGAATGTGGCAATCTTCAGCCACGAGCTTACTGATTGGACGCTCGGTTTTTTCTTCAGATAAAGGATTCAACTTCCACCATCCTTGGCACATTTAGTGCTTTTGGTAAAAAATCGCCATAATCGATAAAGCGTTTGGTTGCTAAGTCGTCTTCGTATTGATATTTATCGAATGGCGAAAGTTCAACGAGCACCTCGTCCGGTATTTTGCACGCCCCCAAATGTCGCAAGTGGTATAGGCAGTAAAAAAGCTCCGGGTAAAGAAGTCGTTCGTGAGCAAGTTTCACCAGTAGTGACCAATCCAAATTGTTGTCTTCATTGTCTGCCATCCACCATAGATCCGCAAAGAAATTCAATCGATATGGGCGCTTTAAGCGCATTGTCATCAGGTACAGTCGATGGGCAATGATGAGAAACTCCAATGTGTTTGCTAGTCCAAGCATTGGCTTCCCTTCGTAATTGAAATCGAGCGTGTTCTTCCAAAGTAAGTCTTTCAGTCCGCCATGTAAAACATCGGAGTGGACGTCCATTCCGATGATGCCGTATTTATCACTGCCCTCCTCAAGCCGTACCGCTCGGTGCCTGTGGACAAGCTCGTAGTGACCGATGTCCGCCTTCTCCACGAAATCCGGAGACAGTGGGACAAGTCCCTTTTCCTTTTTGACGATTGATGGAAGATAACCCATCTCATTCATGCAGTCAGCCGCCAGTGCGCGTTTCTCGTGTGGGACCAGCACATCGATGTCGTCCATTTCGCGCAGACCGCTATCGGGATAGATAGTGGCTGCCATGCGTGCGCCTTTGAACACGATTTGAGGAACGCCTTTCATTAGATCGTTAAAACGCAGCGCGTCTTGCATTAGTGATTTGTGCATAAGACGATTGAGTTTCAACTTGCTGACACACTTCTGTATGAAATCTCGAGGTACTTTTTCCTTGAGCCCAAAACGTTCTGTATGAAACAAGAAAAGCGCCAGCAGTCGATTCCGCGTGATTAAATAATCAAGGCGATCCCAATCAACTTGCTCCGAGAAAAGCTCAATAAACTTCTTCTGCTGCAGCTGTCTTCGCAAAGGGCTCAGTGTTAGCAGAGTAATGTGGTCCTCCGGTTTCAACTTCAGAATGAGCACCTAATTCTGCCTCTCTGAAAGTAGTTCGTGCAGGACTGTTAAAGCACCCTTGTTTCCTGGATATCTGAGCATCTTGATTGCTTGGTCGAATGTTACCCAAAGAAATTCGGTGTGCTCCTTGCAGATTGTCACACTCTCCTCTGATGTTTCTGCGGCAAAAGCATGTTCAAAGATAGTAGTTACTGAATCATCGTAAAGGTGCTTCCACTCCTCATCCACCGGGAATGAGTGTGTAAATTTCAGACGTGTTACGCCTTTTGTCGGGAGGCACGTTTCTTCCAGAATCTCGCGTGCAGCGGCATCTTCTTCATTCTCGCCCGGCTTCAGTGCTCCTGTGACACCTTGCCAGAAGCCGCCAATATCGGGTCGTCGTTTTAGTAAAAGGAACAGTGGTTCATCATTATCGCGTAACCGATATATGAAAGCCTGAATTTGGATTGGTATTCTCGCCACCGATTCTCCTGACCCGTTACTTGTAGCACCCGCGCGGCACAATGCTTCCGTCTACATCGAGTAATGCCATTTTGCATTTCGTGCATAAGTTTACTTCATCGCCACGTCCCATGATGCGCTCTCTTAGCGTCCTGAATTTTGGGCTGTTCCAGGCTCCAATCAGGCCGCTTTCTCTGACATTGGCTTGGATGTCTTCACGACGCCAATCTTGGGAGCACATAATGACATCGCCATTGTAGAGAATGCACAGTCGTTCGAATGGGCGGTTTAACTCGCAGCCTCGTTGGGTGTAGCTGCCTTCGAAAATCATCTCGTTCTTTTGCTGATTGTTGCCTGCGCGATCTAGATAACCCCACAATCGCAGCGAGCTTCCAAGTTGGCGCCATTGCGAATCCGATATTTGCCACTGCGCATCGCTTACGTTCTCATCTTCTATACCGATAATCGTTATATTGAGTGGGCGTGCTGCGTTCTTGTTTTTTGCGAGCAGTCCTTTGACGTTCGTTAAGGTCGACATCCAGTCTAATCCTGGCATTCGCTCAGAGTAACTTGCTTGATCAACACCAAAGATGCTCAAGCGCAGATCATCCACAAGGTACTCGTTGACGAGGACCTCGCTGATTTCTGCAGTCAGCTTTGAAGCGTTTGTCGATACTTCGATTAAAGTGTCTGGGCATCTCTTCCGGATCTGCCTAAGCCTCTCAATCATTTTGGGATCGAGGAAGGGCTCGTTGTTTAGGTAAGGCATGAACCGTTTCAACGGAAGGCGTGATGCTTCGTGGATGATCGCTTCCCACAGATCGTCACTCATGAAACCATTTGGCAATTCTTTGAAAACGATCGGGTGCGGACAACATGTGCATCGAGCATTACAGGCTGTGTGCGTCTGAACTTCCAGATAGAGAGGAAATTCACCGGCATCACCAATGGAGCGGCTTAGTTCGCCGGACTTCTCACGGCGTTGACAGTCGAGCCGGAATTTTTCGGCTGCTTCGCTGACTTGATCGTGATTCGGCATCTTCGTAGGTTAGGCAGTTGTCGGTCTTATATCAGGAGACATAGCAGTGCGCTCGTTGGAAGCCATGTTGATGTCGGGAGACATAGCGGTGCGATCGTTGGAAGCCATGTTGATGTCGGGAGACATAGCAGTGCGATCGTTGGAAGCCATGTTGATATCGGGAGACATCGCGGTGCGCTCGTTGGAAGCCATGTTGATATCGGGAGACATAGCGGTGCGATCGTTGGAAGCCATGTTGATGTCGGGAGACATGGCAGTGCGATCGTTGGAAGCCATGTTGATGTCGGGAGACATGGCAGTGCGATCGTTGGAAGCCATGTT
>JAIEQI010000133.1 GCA_019747875.1 Candidatus Obscuribacterales bacterium | reverse complement strand
TTGTTTCAACTAGATTTGGGACATACTCTCTTATCACTGGATTTCAAGCGCTATACTATATGGATGACTAATCCAAGACAAAGGACAAAGCACAAAAGCAAAGCATAAGTGGAAAGAGAAAAAACTGCGGAGTCCACTCCAAAACAGCCCTGAAGGAGAGAAAGGGCTGTTTTTGAAGTGTTCTGGAGCTTAAGCTTGTTAGCTGAGGTGGCTGTCTAGCTCGATTGAATCAGCAAGGTGCGGAAGCAACACCTGTACGAAATCCATGTGTGCTGGGTGACGAGCATAGGACTCAAGATCTGCCATGCAATCAAACGAAAGCACAAACAAATGAGTGAAGCCTTTGTCCCGACCAGCAGAGCTTATGTTTCTGCCGCCTTGGAGGCTTCGGATTTCAGTGATTATGCCTTTCATGTCTCGTAGCGCTTTAACGACCGAATCAACATCAGCTTCCGAAGACGTTTCCTTAAACCGGAAACCAATTGCACGCTGGATCGAATTGATCTTTTGGTTGCTCTTTTTCATTATTGAATCTCCCGGTAGTGTGTCAATATTTTGCAGTCGGCTAGCTCCACGAATGTGAAGCTGGTTTTAGATCCAGCTTCAAGGAATAGAGGCGGCTGACAGCTGATCTGAAAAGGTATCGTGTCGAGAAGAATGAGTCGAAGGATTCTTCGTAGTTCGTGAGAATCATCGCAGAACCTAGTTTACCCTGGACTAGCTGCGTTATACTCTGCGTAAGCATCTTCAAGCTTGCTTGCGAGTTTTGTTCATTGAAGTCTGGTCTCAACTGAGTATCGATGCGCATTCCATGGGTCTGCTTGCTTGGGATGGCAGTGATTGAGAGTTCGCAGTTGAGAGCCTGTGCAATGCTCCACAGTGCCTTGAGCGAAGGCAAAGATTTGCATATGAGCAAATTGGAGAGTTCCAATTTAGAGACCTTGGCTTTTAGATTCAACGTCTGCGGTGACATTCTCAGCTCATTCATTCGTTGCTGAACTTGCAGAGAAAGATGGGTGACCTGCTCCGCCATCAGTATTTCAACGCACTCGTCAATCACCGGGTTAAGGTCTATTTGTTCAACCAGGGCTTGTGTGTGTGCTTTGATTTGATTGAGTTTCAGGTTCAGAATTTCACTATTGCTCATAAAATGTCCTCAAGAAGTCAGAGATCCAAAACGAAGAAAAAAGGGGCAAACCAGTGCTGCCTTGAAAAGAAAGACAGGCAAAGCTGCTTGCCTTGCCTGTCCTGGGGACTCGATTGGGGCGCTGTTTAGCTCTTAATCAGCAAGTAGCCAATTCTGATTGCTCTAACAACTGCGTAACCGAAGAAGATCTGCCATGCGCTTGCTGAGCCGAGAACAGCGCACAAGGTGAAGGCGCCGATGATTCCGCCGACCAAGAACAATTCAACAACGAGCGAGGAGATATCTCGCGAGCTGAAGGGGAGGAAAACGGCGTTCTTGCTCTTTGTGCTGAGATAGAGTCTGACCAGCACGGTGAGGACAACAGCGAGGATGGCGCCTTGCGTGAAACTTTCTGTCATATAGTTTTCTCCGAATAAGAAGTGAGTAGCCGTAAATGCGACAGGCAGAGCGAGATGCCCTGCCTGTCTTTTGAGATGTCTCGATGTTGACTATCTGGTCTTCAACACCAGGTAGCCGACTCTTATTGATCGAACAGCGGCATAACCGAGGAACGCAGCCAGGGCGTTGCCCGTAAGGAGTCCAGTACAGAGCAATGCGATGGTGTAGACGCCGCCAGTTGCCAGCAACTCGAAGAAGAGCGAGGAGAGCCTTACTCTATGGCAAGAGCATTGTCTTTCGGCATCGGGACTTCCAAGGCTGGGCCAAATGGTGAGAACGAATGCAAAGATTGTGCCGAGGATGAAATGGGCTAACATATTGAGTTCTCCTGAAAATTTTTGTCGTCAATTCTCGAATGATCGTTTTGAAACAACGGCAGTGCAGAATCATTCGAGTTGTCTCGAATAATTTGCTTGCTTGTTAGTCAGCTAGTACTGCTTGCTTGCTGCGGTGTTTCTTTGGCGAAATTGCGAAAAATGTTGTCTTTAAGCTCGCCTTTTCGCTTGCTTTGATTCAAGCGGCTAGGATTCAAAAGCTCGTGGATGTAACAGTTGTCGAACGCGCGTAACTCGCGCTAACATTACCTTGCAATCCCCGGTTTTTGCATTGGGCAATTAGCGCGAGGGGTTGTGCTAAAAAGGCTGCTGCTGTCTATGGAACCGATGCAAAGTCTAGAAACGCCAGTCCATTCAACGCAAAAGAAAGTCGTGTTGAAGGCGATTGAAGACTCAGGTCCGACGATAACGCCGGCTGATATTAGCTTGAAAACAGGACTGCCTGTTTTAACTAGCACGGCATTGTTGAATCAGATAGCTTATGAAACGGGTGGTCACTTAAAAGTTGGCACCGCCGGTAGTGTGGCTTATGAATTTGATAACGGCTTCCAGTATGCTTACCTCACTCGTGGAAGCAAGAGTTTCTTCTTGCGTATGTGGCGAATTTTTGTCAATGCCAGCATGTACGCGATCAGGCTGTTCAGCTTGGTCATGTTTTTTGTCATCCGCGTCAGTTTCGGTATTTTGCTTGTCTTGTCAGTGATACTAATAGTGGTGCTGGTGATTGTGGCGGTCGTCGCGTTGCTCAGCAAATTCATGGGCGATAACGATTCGGATAGCGATTTCGATCTCTCCGGACTTCTATATGGGACAGGGCATTTCTTCCGTTATTGGGCGTTCGATTGGCTTTGGGATTGGTGGTACTGGGGACAATATCTAAGGTACGATCCTTATCCGACTTATACGCCGACATCTACCGGTCAGTATCAAGGGAGCCCTGAGCTTCCTGAGAAGAAGGAGAGTTTTCTCGACAAAGTCTTCTCATTCCTCTTCGGTGATGGCGATCCCAATGCTGATTTAGAAGAGCGCTACTGGCGCACGCTCGGCCTGGTATTGAAATCGAAGAAAGGAGTCGTGATCGCTGAAGATCTGGCACCATATGCGCGCGTTGAAGGCACCGGTGAAGATTGGGTCTTGCCGATTCTTGTTCGTTTTAATGGAACGTGCGATGTTACGGAGAAAGGAAACATTATCTATCAGTTTCCGAGTTTCATGCAGAATGTTCCATCTGTTGCCAAGGCTGCCAATTGGGTTGACGATCAAAATGCCAAGCTGCAAGGACTGGTTAATCAGTCCTTGGAGAGAAAGAAAATCAATTTGAATGCACAAGCTGCTTCCTCGCATCTAGAGGAATACTTGCGAGAAATTCCGCATGAATTCAGTCATGTGACAGGCGGTGCCAAGACATTAATTATCAGTTTTGCGATCTTTCTTGTCGTCGGAAGTCTTTGGTTAATGGCTATTGCTGCCAGTATTCCGATCCTGCTTGCTTTCTCGCCGATTCTTATTGCTACTGCCGCATACGGGGCGCTGTTTCTGATTGTCCCTGCGATCAGGCATTTTGTCGTTGAGCACATCAATAAAGGCATTAGCGAGCGAAACAGCAAACGCCAAAATGCCGCAGTGCGACTGCGAACACCAGACCCAGCTTTGGCCGATAAAATGGTTGAGGCGGGCAAAGCTCGTGAAGAGTCCGCGAATCAGGCAAGTGCAGAAACAATTGCTTACAGCACTACTGAGGACAATCTGGAACAAGAGTTTAAAGAAAAAGGCTTGGAGTAAGGTGGGCGATTAGCTCTTGGCGCTCGGTCCGATCCCGGCAGCGCTGGCATCTTGCCGGCTTCAATGTCCTGATTTGTGGGGACTGTTGGCGACGGGTGTTTGCCCGGGGGCGTATCCGGGAAAATCCATGATTGACACCCCAGGGTGTGGCGGTTAGGATCTTGTCAAGATATACCTCTTTTGGTGTTATATGCCTTACTACAGATTTTCTAAGTCCTCTTCCTGTCTGCTTCTTTGCGCAGCGCTTTCATTAACGATTGGCTGCAATCAGTCGAGTCAGGCTCAGGTTGGGCAATCCGACTGGCAACAGCCAGCCAATACTCCGGCTGGAGGCGCTGCAAATGCTGGTCCAGGTTGGACTCCTGCCGGTGGCGTCGGTCAGTCTGATTGGGTTCAACCAAATCAGCAGCAGTCACAGGGTGGACAACTCGGCCAATCAGGATGGATGAAACCGGGTCAAAGCATGCAGCAGCCGATGCAACAAATGCAACAGCAGCCGATGCAGCAAATGCAGCAACAAATGCCGATGGATGGGCAGGTCGGGCAATCTGGTTGGATGAAACCTGGACAAGATAGCGGCCAGCAACAAATGGGCCAATCGGGATGGAATCAACCTTCTCAGCAAAATTGGAATCAGGGTCAGGGCATGCAGCAAATGCAACAGCCGATGCAGCAGCAACAATGGGGTCAGGCGCAAGGTGGACCATTCCAGATGCCGGCTCAATTGCAACAAGATTTTCAGAATACACAGCTAGACGGACAGGTCAGCCAAAACTATTTCCCACAGCAACAGCAGATGCCGCAGCAGGGTCAATTCACCAATCCTATGATGAACCAGCAAATGCCAGGCGATATGTCAGGTATGGGCGGGATGGGCAATATGGGTCAAATGGGTGGTGGCATGGATGGTGGCATGGGTGCCGGTGGCGGAATGGGCGCCATGGATGGCATGGGCGGTCTCGGTGGCCTTGGAGGCGCAGGTGGACTCGGTGCTCTGATGGGCGGTGACCCGAACAACTTAGGAAAAGCTATTGGTGCAGCCGCACAAATGGGACTCATTCCCAACGGTAACGGCGGCGGCGGTGGATTGAGCTTGCCAAAATTCGGCAACCAGCGACCAATGCAGCAGCAGCGCCCAATGTCTGCTCCAGCAAGAAGGCCAATGCCTGGTTCTGGTATGGCTCGTACTATGAATGGCGCAGTAAATTACGGCGTCAAAGCTGGAGCTTACAGAGCTATCAATAACGGACTCAGAAAGCTTAGATTCTAATTGCTCTGCAAGTTCCGCCTTTCCAAAATCAATGTCTTGTTTCAGCTGAGGAGTTCAGCTTGAAGCTCTCTATGTGGTTGCGTCGATGGAGATTGTTCTGCACATTCATGCAGGATCAATGGCAAAGAGCTACCTGAATGTGTCAACTGCTTCGATGATTTCCCCATTCAGCCAGGTCTGTCCACATCCTATGCTTACTGTGGACTTTGGTAAAAGGCGAAATCTGTTCGAGGATCCTATGTCTGGTCTAGGAAAGGGCATTAAGACACTTGTAGAAACAGCAGCAGAGTCTCTGGGTAAGGGTGTTTCAGCAGGGAATATAGTAAATCGCCTCGGTCAAGAATCGCGGATGCTTGAAGAGGTCGTCCAGACAATGCAGTTGGGGCTCAACCATGTGAAGCTTCCTTCAGTAGCAAAGCCGTCCTCCGAAGTAACGCTTGTGGCAAAGCCGCTATCACAAAGTTTGGAGATTTTGCCGTTTGTCACAAGCAGGCAGTCTGTCGGCCTGGCAAGTGCAGCTGCGGCCCTGATGCTTGTCGATGGTCTCAACAGCGGTAGTCCGACGAAGCACTTACAAGTGGCGGCGCAAAAGTCCTCGACATCCGATTTTGCAAGCAATGCAAAGCGAGCAAGCGTCTCAGCTCTTGATACAGCGATTCAAACTCGAGAAAAACCCACAGCAGAAAGTCTTCTCACTATGCCCATCATGCAGATAATCAATGAGACTACCACTGCATCGGAAAGGCTTCTAACGAGAGTTCAGAAGTTGGGTGCAAATTTTCCCGTGGTCGCGCTGCATGGAACCTCTGCGCAAGGCTACGAAGGAATTCTCGACAAGCCTGGTGATGGGAAGCTAGATAGCATGGTCGTGCATCTGGCAGGACCGCTCGGAGACCTTCAAATACTATCCAATTTAGGTTTTGCAGCTGAGGTAGCTTTGCTGTACTCCAACAAGTGGAAAATCGCAGACCATTTGGGACCGCTTAAGCCGGGACCGGCTATGATCTTTGATGCGACACCTCTACAGCAAGTCTGGAGCGATACGAAATCGCACCGCAAAGACTATGCACGCATGTCTACACTCACGCAAGCCGACTCACAGATGGGTGCGTTTCCCGCAGCCGAAGCGCCCGGGAGGTTGTTGGGTGTCCTGGAACCGGATGCGATGGCGCATTATCGACCGCTTTATGAAACTTTGGGCAAAGAAAGAGAAAAGGAACTGAGTTCGGTCAAACCGGACCACCGCAAGCTTGACCTGCTCGACGAACGGCTAAGAGTTGTGAACGAGTTCAAGCGGGTCGAACTGGCCAATAAGGTATTGGATGTAATCAAAGTTGCTTCCACCATAGCAGATATTCCCAAAGCGGATCTGGAGAGGCAAACCCAACTTCAGCGTAATGTTGTTGCAGAGAGTCTAAGTAACCAGTTTATCAATCTCGATGAAGAGCGATTCTTTAATGCCCCGCTGTCGGAGCTGGATCGGATTGGCAAAGCAAACAGGTCTAATTTGCTTGCCCGTATCAAAGAAAAAGGGGAAAAGTTGCCCCAGTTGGCTTTCCATGGAGCTCCTCCAGATCGAGCCGCCAGCTTGGAGAAATACTTTCAAAGTGGAAATGGCAAAGATTTCGGCATCTATATTGCCATGCCGGTAAAGGCTGAAAGCAATGCAGAAGCTCGTCTCAGCGATTTAATGTCGACATTCAATCATGCGCGATCCTATTCGGGCGCTCCGCCTCAGGGGAAGTTGTTCGCATTTGACATGACTGGGATTGCACCACGCGGATTGCGCATCAAGGGTGAGCCATCAAGCCTTCCGGAGGGATTTTTCGCTGCTTCGAAAAATGGTGGGGAGCGCACGATAAACTTGAGCGAGCTGAATTTGGCTCGAGTTTTTGAAACAAAAGAATTGCTGTATGCTCAGCCACCGGTCTCCCTGCCGGACTATGGGCAGCGGATTGCGTATTTGGAAGGGCTCGAACTGCAGAGACTTGCCGATATTTTACTGCGCCATTATGGTGTCTGAGGATTGATCGATTTGTGCCGAAAGTAAGTGAAATTAGACGCTCATTGCGTCGCCGCGGGGCGCAGAGCTTATTCTAGTAATGAGCTCAGTTTCTTTGTGGTGGCTTTTTCCAGGCGTGTTGAGAGCACGTCGTGGGTTATGTGCGTGGAAACGAGACCGGCTCCCATTGCTGTAAGTGGAGCCGCTACCATGGCTAGTTTTGGATTGATCTTTAGCAACCAGCCTGTTGTTGTTTTGCCCAAGCCCGATCCTGCTGCAAGTCCTGCTTCAAAGCCAGCCCAGTCGGCTCCCACTGCAAGTAAGCGTCCTGTGCCTGGGGCAAAGCCCTGGCTGTATTGATTACGCAAATCGGAAACCGTTACAGCAAGTCCCAGGCTGCCGAGCGATTGTGCGCCTCGAGATAGGTAGCCCATGTATTTGGGTGAAAATGTAGAACTGGATAAATGATTTGGCGCATCCAGATTTGCACTTGTCGGCGCTTTTACCTCAAGTTGCGAAATCTCTTTGGCTACCGCAGCCTCAGCAGCTGGGTTCAGTTTTCCATCTGTGAAGAGTTTGCCATAGGTGTTTTTGATGTAGTCGTTAGCGATTTTGTTGGCTTCTTCAATGCTTAGCGATTTTGGTCCGTCGTAGACCCAAACATCTTTCACCAGCCTTCCAAGTTCGCCTTTTTTGATCGCTTGCTCCGGTGGTATGTTCACAATACCTGCTGTATGTGGTGCCAGGAATTCTGAGACAGGCCGCGTACTTGCCTTGTTTGCCGCTACTTGCGCGAAAAGTGCGCGAAGCTCTTCTTCTATCATCAATTTTCCGTGCCTAGCACGTTCGAGCTCAGGAAGCTCTTTGAGAGCCTGTTTTGCTCCCGGCGTTGCTTCGAACTTTTCGTATGCAAGTGAACTCTTTCCGTGAGCTAATTCGTGAATATACTTATTGGCTGCGTCTTTGTCTGCACCGTTGCTCAATCCGACAGTTGTGTGCACGAACGCAGTGAAAGCATTATGTGTGATGCGTCCAGTTGCTGAGTCGTTATATCCGCCCAGCATTAGCGACAGGCCCAACCTCTTCGGCAGTGATGAGAGATCGCTTGAGCCAATTTGCCTTGCGATTAGCGAATCAGAAGGCCCAAGTGCACCAAATGACCAGCCTTTCTGGCCTAGCTTGTCCATTCGGTTTACAGCAGCTTGACCGATTGGTCCGCTTTCCAGCATGGCGGATTTGATTTGGTCCATACTTGGAAATAGACGACCCTGTACGCCGTAATAAACTGCTCGAACAGAAAGAGCATTTAGCGCTGGGTACTGGATCGCCGTTCCTTGCCCGAGATTGTTTATGTCGGTATGAGGCTTTAGTGCCAATCTGCCCGGCAAGGCCTCGTTGCTCAAAGCGCTGGCTGCGTTATTTGCAGCTTGCTTCGAGTCATCGTTCTTGATTGGGTCCAAATTCTCAGGACCAGATTGCTTGCCCATAAAAAAAACTCCGGATGCAGATAAAATATACCCGCATTCGGCTAAGCCCACACCCTGGCGGAATATTGCACCCATCGACAGATTCTGAAACGGTGCATCGCAGGCGCCGCCTGTAGGTGGGTGGCGCCTGCAGTTTCTAGTTCCTCCCCCAGGCGTTAAGCGATAAGAGCTGCAACTCCCCTGTGTGAGAGCTGCGCTGAAGAATGGTATTATTGGTAGTGTCACATCGGATTGATCTCAAATGTCCCCGCTCGGAAGCTTGATGATGCATGCTGCGTTCCGGGAAGCCTGAGCCTGTTTTGTATTTCAGAAGTTGTACAATACTAACCTCAGTGCTGCTTGTTAGCAGTAGCTTATAGTATTCGCTTATGGTGCGAGGGACTCAAGTGAAAATTTCGGAACTAAAAAGAAGATCGATTGCAAAAGCCGTCTGTATTTTGGCTCTTTCGACTAATTTCATTACAGCAGGCTGCGCAATAGCTGCACCGATGGATTCGCTTGTTGAGAGGGATGTCTCAAGCGGCCCGCCCACCGTCGAAAATTTAGTGGATGTTGCTAGAAAATATACAGGAATTCCGTCTTTGGAAATCGTTGACATAGTGAAGCGTCCGCGACGGTATAAGATCGATGGTGGATGCTTTGGTCATGACACCTTTTTCGAAGGCTGGACGGTCAAGGTTTCGCAAGGCAAGACGCTTGTGGCTTACCGGTCCGAGAATGGATGGTGTGTAAAGGATGAACCGCCGCCTTTGTTTCACACCGACAAATATGGGAAGATTCAGCTTGATATAGAACCGCGAATGCCGGGAAGCCTTGAGCTCGTGGAAGAACCAGGGCCGGTGGTAAAACAAGCTACACCAATCAAGACAAAAAAGGTGCCGATCGTTTCGCCAAAAACCACTAGCACAAACCACAAGCCGCACCCTGCCCAGGCTAAGATAGAACCGCATGGACAAAGTGAGCCAATCAAGTTCACGACACGCGAAGATTGACGATTTGTCGATATTCGGCAGGCAACATTTCGCTTGGGCAAACTAATTGATTAGGTGTTGAATGTGGTGGCATCAGCGACAGGGGCTTTTGAGGTAAGTTTGTTTCTGCATAGGCTAAGGCAATCCCTCCATTCAATTTTAATGCAGGACAAGCGATTTTAATTTGCCGGCCTCTTGCCAGGAAATCACTGATGTAGTATTTGTAGAAATACCTGGTTGAGCGCTAAAACATATAATAATTTTGCCTGCTCGACCAGGCTTTTTCTTTTTAAACCCTAGTTCAAACTTATGACGAGACGCATCCAATGCGTCTATTTGTCGTTGGTCATTGTTATGGATTTGTTTTTGCCGTCGTCTTGATTCTCAAGTTTATCGATGGCGATAGACCTTTCGGGCGGCATTCTACCTGATGATTTTGCACAGCATTGTAAAAGTCATCATCCCGTTCGCCGTTGATCTAAGAGGTAATAAAAGCCATTCGAAAATGTATGAATGGACCTTGGAATAGAGGATTGCTGGTCGCTGAGCAATGTTCGCCAATCAAGAGTGTGAGGTCCGAGGCAGGAGCTCTTGAGATCTTTGCCGGCGACCTCATGAAAACTGGCGACTTCTCTTGAGAACCCGATTTCATTTCTGATTTTGATCTATTCACGCTTGCGCTAACCTCGCGCCAAATCCCCTTGGCAAGTCGATTCTGCTGGGTTTTCTTCTTCGGCGAATTAAAACATACAAGCTATATCTAGCTTTCGCGAATACTTGAGAAGTTGTTTCTCTTTCTATATCTAGATCTTGAATTATAAGAGTCCAAAATTGGAATCTTATGACGCATTTCCAAATCTCACCCACAAGACCAATCCCACAAAAACTCTCCCATAACCCGTTCACTTTTGGCATATCCGGCGTTCCTGCTGGTTGTGCTTACTCATGTTGTAACACCTGCCTCTGGTACGATTTGTTGCTAGGTGGTGAGATGAAATGCAAATCTGCTGAGTTGAGAGGGGCGATAGCCCAGCAAAACTCCGGAGCGTCTAAACAAGGGTTAGCAGCTGCGATCGTATCCATCAGGTTCACGAGGAAATCTCATGAACAGCATCTTTCGAAGCATCCTCAGGCTGATGCTGCATCCGCTTTTCAGCGGCATTGTTGAAATGCCTGGGCGTTCTCACTCTGGGTCTTTGCCTTCGCTTAGCGGCGTCGAAAGAACCCTTCAAGAGCGCTTGCAAGAGCATGTTCGGGTGCTCTCGGTTAAAATCGGAGACCGCAGTTTGAAGCGGCCCGAAGCACTCGAGCAGGCTGCTTGTTACATCGAGGACTGCTTTGCCGCTTACGGATACAAATTCGAGCGGCAGAACTTCATGCTGGATCAGTACTCGCTTCGAAATATCGAAGTTGTGCTGCCCGGCACAAAGCGCCCCGATGAAATCATCGTGATTGGTGCGCACTACGACACTGTTCCGGGAACTCCTGGCGCCGATGACAATGCAAGTGCAGTTGCTGCCTTGCTTGCACTGGCGCAGAGTTTTGCGGGAAAGCCGCTGGAGCGCACTATCCGGTTCGTCGCATTTACCAACGAGGAAACTTATGACTACGAGCGCATGGGCAGCTATGTCTATGCAGAGCGTTGCCGTAAGAACGGTGATAACATCATCGGCATGTTCTCGCTGGAAATGCTTGGCGTCTACTCCGACGAGGAGGGCAGCCAGCGTTACCCGTTCCCATTCAGCATCTTTTATCCGAGCAAGGGCAATTTCATCGCCTTCGTCGGCAATCCTGCGTCGGCTCAATTCTTGCGGAAGAGCGTCGCTGCTTTCCGCTCCGAATGCCGCTTTCCGTCGGAAGGTTGCAACGCGCCGGATTGGGTCGCAGATGCGAATCGGTCGGATCATTTTCCGTTCTGGAAGTTCAACTATCCCGGTGTGATGGTTACTGACACTTCCAATTTCCGCTACAAGCTCTATCACACCACTGACGATACCATCGACAAGCTCGACTTCGAGCGTATGGCTCGGGTCGTGGCTGGTCTGGAACGCACCATGAAGGTGCTGGCAAGGAGTTAGCTCTATGCTTAGCTCGATCGTTCTGGGCGGCGCCCTCGCGCTCGCCCTGGCTGTCGGCTATGCCTTCGGCAAAAAGACATCGGCCAAGAAAACTGAAGCGGTGAAACCCTACGCAGGACGCTATGTGTTCTGCCCGGGTTGCGCCAATCAGCTCGTCGAAAAAGATGTCGAAGGCAAGCTGCGCAAGACCTGTGAGTCCTGCGGCTTCGTGCACTGGAACAATCCATTGCCGGTTGCGGTGATTCTGATACCGCATCGCGATGGCGGGTTCGTTTTCGTCAAGCGCAAGAAGAATCCGCGCGCTGGGTATTTTGCTTTACCCGGCGGTTTCGTGGATCCCTTCGAGTCCGCGCTTGCCGGCGCCATCCGCGAAGCAAAAGAAGAGACAGGACTGGACATCGAAATCGACCGTCTTCTCTTCACGTCGTCGCCTCCTGGCGTCAACGAAGTCCTGCTGTTTTTCCTGGCGAAGACTGTTTACGAGCAGCCTGTCGCTGGGGACGACGCTGAATTGTGCGTCGTATCAAGTCTCAATTCTCTGCCTGGGGAGGTCGCATTTCAGACCCACCGCCAGGCAATCATCGATTACATGCACGGGATTCCCCCGCGCGTGAACTAATGCCTCGAAAGAGGCAGATCCGGAGGTAAGTATGACCAATTCATCCCAGCAGCCTACCACTTGTGCCAACACCTGTGGCCAGTCGTGCGCCAAGCCCTCTTGCAAGGAACACTCTTGCGGGAAGTGCGGCAGCAAGACCAAGAGCGGCATGAAGTACGAAAACGTTTGCACCACGTGCGAACCCGTGTATCTCAACCGCTGCTCAGGCTGCCAGAGGATCCTCTGGGATTGCATGTGCATCAAGCCCCACACCTGGGAGTGATGCGCATTCCCGCTTAACCGAATCTGACAGGCGAAATACTTCTTAGGCCTGTCGGTGCTACTGCAGGTGGTGCCCGGCTTGCGTTCTGTTTGGACGCGAGTCGGGCTCATCTGCCCAAGGACGTGTCATGTTTGAATTAGGCATTTCTGCCGGCACGTTCAATCCGATTCACCTCTGGCATACAGTCGTTGCTGATTGTGCCAGGGCTCAGTATGGACTGAACGAGGTTCTCTTTATTCCGAACGGCAACCCCGTTCACAAGACGGGCGTGCTCGATAAAGAGATACGTTTGGAAATGGTGCAGGCAGCAATAGCCGAAAATCCATTTTTCAAAGCATCTCGCGTTGAGGTTGATCGTGAAGGACCTTCCTTTACGGTCGATACTCTGCGCGCCCTGAAAGACCAATACGGCGATAACGTGCGCTTGAACTTGATCATGGGTGTGGACAATATTCACCCGGATTCGAGTTTGCCCGTTACTCGCTGGAGAGAGTCCGAAGAAGTTTTGCGGCTTTGCAGGCTGCTGATCGGACCGCGCCATATGGAACTTGCAGACGCCGAGAAGGTGGCTGCCATGCTTCCTGCAAGCGCGAACTTCGCTTTGATTGACTGCCCCACTTCGACATTGTCGAGTACGCTTGTGCGCGATCGCGTCAAAGCCGGCAAGTCAATCAGGCATCTTGTATCGCCCGCTGTCTTCGAGATCATCACGAAGCATAGGCTGTACACAAACGCGTGACATAATCGCGTGCAGTAAAGCGTTTGTTGACTGATCTGAGGAAGCTGCGTTTCCGCTGACTTTCCAAGCATCAGTGCTAATAGACGGAGCGCTTAACTGATTTCTCCGTCCTGTTTACCCAAGTTCCAAGGAGCTTTCAGCTCCCCAGGGCTTGTTGTTCCACCGTGAACTTAAACCCGATGCGCAAATGGCTCTCCGCTTTGGCGAAGAATCGGGCGCGCATAAAGCAACAGGAATCTAGCCATGAGACAAGCTCATCGCCCTCTCAAGGACCTCTATCGCATCCCTCTTGCGATGCTTACCGACCAGTACCAGCTCACGATGGCTTACGTGCACTGGCTCATGGGCACAGGTGATCGCGAGGCTGTGTTCCATCTCTACTTCCGCAAGACCCCGTTTGAGGGCGGCTATGCCGTTGCCTCGGGTCTGACTCACCAGATCGACTACGTGTCGAACTATCGTTTTACGCCGCGCAACTTGCAGACGCTCTCGCGTCTTGTCGGCAATGACGGCAAGCCCTTGTTTCATCCGGGCTTCCTCGAATATCTCGGCAAGCTCCGCCTGAAGGTGGACATCGACGCCATGCCGGAAGGCAGCGTTGTCTTCGCCAACGAGCCGATGATGCGCGTGAAGGGGCCGATCATTCAAGGGCACCTTCTGGAGACGCCGCTGCTCACACTGAGCAACTTTCCGACGCTTGTGGCGACCAAAGCTTCGCGCATGGTCTATGCAGCCAATGGCAAGCCTTGCTTCGAGTACGGCATGCGGCGTGCACAAGGCATCGACGGTGCATTGATGGCGAGCTGGGCTTCATTTGTTGGCGGTTTCGCCGGCACTTCGAACCTGCAAGCCATGGAGCTCTACGGCATCCCTTCCGGCGGCACGATGGCTCACGCCCTCGTCATGTCCTTCGAGGAGGAGATGAAGGCCTTTGAAGCCTATGCCGACGCACTTCCCAACAACTGCGTCTTCCTCGTCGATACCTACAACAGCATCGAGGGGATCAAGAAGGCAATCAAGGTTGGCCTGAAACTGCGCGCTCGCGGCTACGAGATGAACGGCATCCGTCTGGATTCGGGCGACCTGGCCGACCTCTCGCAGAAAGCGCGGCAGATGCTCGATGAAGCGGGCTTCCCGAAGGCGCGCGTGTTCTGCAGCAACGACCTGGACGAGAAGATCATCCAGAGCCTCAATGCGCAGGGTGCACGCATTTGCGTCTATGGAATCGGCACCAAGGTTGTCACCTGCTTCGATCAGCCCGCGCTCGGTGCTGTTTACAAGCTGGGGGCGATCCGGGACGGCGCTGGCTGGCGTTTTCCGATTAAGGTCTCTGAGCAAGTTGCAAAGACGACCACGCCGGGAATCCAGCAAGTTCGCCGTTTCATCGATCGTAACGGGCGTTTTGTGGGTGACATGATTTACAATGAGCTGGTTCCACCCGCTCAAAATCTCATGGTCGACCCTTACAACGATACCCGTGAAAGCAAGATGATCGAAGGCACTCACTATGCCGTCGCCAGGGATCTTCTGGTGCCGATTGCGCGCCGCGGCAAAATCGTCTACCAGAGCCCGACGCTGCCTGAGATTCAGGCTTATGCCAGGGCTCAGTTGGCGTCATTGCCCGAAGGCGTTCGCCGCTTCGAGAATCCGGCGGAGTTCCCAGTGCGCATGGAGCATGGGCTGTTCGACCTTCGCCGCGAGCTGATCGTGAAGGCAAGGGCAGCATGAGTTTGAGTTCCAGCGTTATCTTCAACACGCAGTCGTACGGCAATCTTGCCGCTACGCTCAGCAAGCTCTCCGGGCAACCGCTCGGAGAGCTTGAGCGTAAGAGCTTTCCTGATGGAGAGTCTTATCACCGCTTGTTGTGCTCAGTCGAAGACCGGCCAGCCATCATCGTGGCTGGCACGATCAACGACAGCGAGACAATGGAACTTTTCGATCTCGCAAATGCCATCGTAGATGGTGGCGCTTCGCGATTGAAAGTGGTGCTGCCCTATTACGGTTATTCGACGATGGAGCGAGCGGTGAAAGGCGGCGAGGCTGTCAAAGCCAAGTATCGCGCCCGCTTGCTCTCAAACGGTCTACCTCGTGCACCGATGGGTAATCGCTTCTACATGCTCGATCTCCATTCGGAGGGCATCCCGCAATATTTCGAGAGTGGTGCGCAAACGAACCACGTGTATGGCAAACCGATTGTCATGCGCGCGGCTAGGGCACTGGCTGAGAAATACGGAGCGGGAAGCGATGCTGTCGCTCTTGGAAGTGCCGAACTTTCAGTCGAGGGGAAGGCTTCTGCCGGCTCATTCGTTTTTGCATCAACCGATGCCGGACGAATGAAGTGGGTGGAATCTCTTGCCCGCGACATGGGTGTTTCGCCTGCATTCGCTTACAAAGAGCGAGTGGATGGTGCCACCACAATTTCACTTGGAGTCAGTGGTCCTGTTAGCGGTCGTTTCATCGTCATCTACGATGACATGGTTCGCACAGGCAGCTCCCTCCTCAATGCAGCCAGAGCCTATCTGTCTGCCGGCGCTACCGGTATCGCCGTGGTTTCAACACACGCACTTTTCCCAGGCGATGCCCTGGAAAAAATAAAAGCGACGGGACTAATCAAGGAAATGGTTGTCACTGACAGCCACCCGCGCTCGCGCAGCCTGGAATGCGACTTTTTGAAGGTCGAATCCTGCGCTGAACTTTTCCTGCCTTATATCGGAGGCGGGAGCTAAGAAAGTGAATCGGGGTGAATAAATATGCCAAAGCATGATCATCTGGGTTTCGTCAGGGCCGGCACAGCCGTTCCCCGACTGAAGGTCGCCAATTGCGACTTCAATGCTCAAGGCATTATCGACTCGATGGTTCAGGCGGAGGCGAGCAAAGTCAAAGTGCTCGTTTTTCCTGAGCTGTCAATTGCAGGTTATACCTGCGCTGATTTGTTCCACCAGGCAACGCTCCGTGAGGGTGCACTGTCTGCGGTGGCACGTGTTCTTGAGGCGACAGTCTCCAGGTTTAGCGGAATTGCCTTCGTCGGCTGCCCGCTGGTCGTGCGAGACCGTCTCTATAACTGCGCGATCGCCATGCGCGGCGGCAAGATTCTCGGCGTCGTGCCTAAGAGCTTCTTGCCGAACTACAAAGAGTTCTATGAGCGTCGCTGGTTCTCTCCGGCGGCTGACTCCGATGACACCGAGATAACGCTCTTTGGGCAGACGGTGCCGTTCGGCGCTGATTTGCTTTTTGCAGCAAGCGATGTCCCGGGCCTGACCATCGGCGTTGAGATTTGCGAAGACTTGTGGGTTCCAATTCCGCCGAGCTCGCTGCAAGTTCTAGCCGGTGCGACGATGATCGTCAATCTTTCGGCGAGCAACGAGTTGATCGGCAAAGAAGGCTATCGCAGGCAGCTCGTTTTCAACCAGTCGGCACGCTGTATGGCTGCTTACGTTTACGCTTCCTGCGGAAGCTCGGAGTCAAGCACAGATGTTGTGTTCAGCGGTCATTGTTTGATTGCTGAAAATGGCATCGAACTTGCTGAAAATCGCCGATTCGAGCATGAAGCGGTTCTTCTTCTCGCCGATGTCGATCTGGACCGCATTGCTATCGACCGTCTGCGTGGCGGCACCTTTGCTGACAATCGGCGGGTGCTTTCCGGCAAGCAGTTCCGCATTCAGAACTTCAAGCTGGAAGCATCGAAGGCGCCATCTCAGCTCGCCAGGCGTGTCGAAGCTCATCCCTTCGTTCCTGCCGGGAAAGAGCGGCTGAATGAGCGCTGCCAGGAAATCTTCCACATCCAGGTTGCTGGGCTCACCAAGCGGCTCGAGCACGTCAATCCCGAGAAAGTGAGTATCGGAGTATCTGGTGGTCTGGATTCGACGCTGGCTCTCTTGGTTCTCGTGAAAGCTTTCCAGAAGCTCGGCTGGAAGAACTCTCGTATTACCGGATTGACCATGCCGGGATTTGGAACAACAAAGCGCACCAAAGGGAATGCTCATGCCCTCATGGAAGCGCTTGCTGTTAGCGCCAGCGAGATCGATATTCGTGGGCTCTGTTTTGCCGAAATGAAGGCGCTTGGTCACAAGCCATTTGGCTTGGCAATCGATTCGATGGAACTCGAAGCGTTCAACGCCAGCCTGGCTGAGCTTCCGGCTGGAAGCCAGGACCTCGTCTTCGAGAATGTGCAGGCTCGCCAGCGTACATCGTTGCTGATGAACTCAGGCTTCACAATCGGTACGGGCGATGTCTCGGAACTTGCTCTTGGTTGGTGCACATACAACGCCGACCACATGAGCATGTACAATCCGAACGTCAGCATTCCGAAAACTCTCGTTCGCTTCCTCGTGAAGTGGGCTGCTGAGAACGAGTTTGATGGCGAAGTGCGGAAGATTCTTCTTGATGTCGCCGCGACTGAGATCTCGCCAGAACTCTTGCCCGCCGGCAAGGATGGCAAGATCGCCCAGAAGACCGAGTCTTCGGTTGGGCCGTATGAACTGACGGATTTCTTCCTCTACAACCTCCTGCGCTTTGGTTTCGCGCCAGAAAAGATCCTCTATCTTGCCGAGCAAGCGAAGTTCGACGTTGCCTACAGCAAGAATGAGGTTCGGACCTGGCTCAAGCTCTGGTTGAAGCGTTTCTTCTTCCAGCAATACAAGCGCAGTTGCTTGCCCGACGGACCGAAGGTTGGCTCGATAAGCCTTTCGCCGCGAGGCGATTGGCGCATGCCGACAGACGCAGATCCTTCGATTTGGCTCAAGTGGGCAGAATCGGATGAGAGCTCGTCAAAAAACGGTGCGCAAAAGGCTGGCAGCAAAGAGAAGACCAGTAAGGCGTAAAGAACGAAGGCGCGGCTGTTAGCTCTTCCTGATCCCTGTCGATCGGTTAGAGTCAATTGCCTCGCTGTTGATTCACGGGGGATCTGCATAGTGCAGATCCCCGATGAGCGAAAAGGAAACTGTCATGAATGCCACCATCAATGATGGCGCGGTCGCCGTCAAGCGTGCGCTTGGACTCGTTGATCCCCTCAACGATTTCGGCTCCGAAACTCACGGAGATGGAAACGGCAATACCGCTCAGCTGCCAGTTCCTGAAGGCGAACTTATCGGTGCGCCGATTGGTCAACTTCAGGAGAAGGGCGGCTACGACTATACGTTTGCTGGGCTGGATCAGCATGATCGCAAGATGTTCAACTTCGCCAGCCAGAACCCGGGCAGGACACCATACGTGGATCAGGTCCTCGATCGTGATGGGCAGCCGGCTACGGTCTATCCCGATCATTGCATTGAGAAAACCTGGGGAGCGCAGTTTCTGCCGGGGGTTCGTGCGGACCTCGTCGATGAGATATTCCCGAAGGGGGACTCGATCGATAAGGACAGCTACTCGGCCTGCGGCAATCCCAATCTGCTTCCTCGCTTGAGGCAGCTCGGGATCACGCATGTTGATCTGGTTGGACTGGTTTTCCGAATCTGCGTCGGCATGACGGCTGTGGATCTGGCGAAAGCCGGATTCAAAGTTCGTGTCGTCATGGATTGCACTCGCGATCTCGAGATCCCTGCCTTCGAACCTGTCATCGCTGAGATGAAGGCTCTTGGCGTGGAGCTGGTCAATAGCTGCGACATCATCGGCAACTAAGAATAAGAAGAAACGACTACTGCGTTACTGTTCAGGACGGAGACACGAGAGCTCCTGTTGCCCGCCAGGCAACTTTGCCGGGTCGGCGCCACGTAACTTTGCCGTAAGCAGAAAGGGGCTGGTTTCCAGCCC
>JAIEQI010000149.1 GCA_019747875.1 Candidatus Obscuribacterales bacterium | reverse complement strand
TGAGCGAATTTTCAGGAGGAGCGGAGTCGGAGTTGCCTGAAAAAACACTCAATGGTGGAGGGAGCGAAAGGATTGAGTGAATTTTCAGGAGGAGCGGAGAAGAATCGGAGTTGCCTGAAAAAACACTCAATGGTGGAGGGAGCGAAAGGATTGAGTGAATTTTCAGGAGGAGGCGCAGAATCGGAGTTGCCTGAAAAAACACTCAATGGTGGAGGGAGCGAAAGGTTTGAGTGAATTTTCAGGAGGAGCGGAGAATCGGAGTTGCCTGAAAAAACACTCAATAGTGGAGGGAGCGAAAGGATTGAGTGAATTCTCAGGAGGAGCGGAGTCGGAGTTTGCCTGAAAAAACACTCAATGGTGCAGGGAGCGAAAGGATTGAGTGAATTTTCAGGAGGAGGCGCAGAATCGAAGTTGCCTGAAAAAACACTCAATTCAAGACGACAACGGAATTGGGTGAATTCTCAGGAACACTGGGTGCGCGAAATCATTGCTCAGTCGCGTGATAGGCGCTGGATGAACAGTAGCTTCGTTTCTAAATCATGCCGTTTTACGAATCTGGAAATAGGCAAGAATCGTGCCATCCTTTTTATGAAACTGCGCCCGCTGCTATAGGACAATCCTGTTTTTCTTCGGACAAGTCCCCCGCTGAGTTCCGATGGATTGGTTTCAAATTCCCTTATAAGGACCCAAAGACTAGTGATTTTGTGTATACCGTGAAACTGGGTACCAGCAGTGGGCGAAGTTTGTTTGCGGCAATTTTTGTTCGCACACTCGTAGAGTGCGCGTTTTTTGATCCAATATCCTTTTTTATGGCCGCATGCAGGACATCTGAACTGTCCGTGCCAGCGTGCTTCTATTAAAACGCGCTTGCATTCGTCTTTGGTTTTGGCGTCGAAATGCAAACGCGATGGGTCGATAATCTCCATGGATCACCTCACGCTGAAGTTTGAACAAAGGGCTCTATAAGCGCCTACGTTCCTTTACTAGAGCCGCAATTCTTGCAGTTCTAGCCGGGTGATCACAACACACGATCTAGGTTCCATTAAAATGCAAATTCAGTAGTTTGGCAATTCCTTACAAGCCCAAAATTGCATTGAATTTTTTCGACAAATGGTAATCTGGAAGGGGGATGTAAATGGACGATACAGAAGAGCGAAAGCCTATAGCTCAAACCCAACCAGACAGTGGATCTGGCGGTATTCCACCACGTCCAACGGCGGTCGGTACAAGCGATTCTGGTGATGGTGATTTTCATCTAGGACAATCATTAGCTTGCGTATAGGTACATTTCCTGGTGGCTATCTTGTCGAGTTGGATGCTGGTAAGCCTGATGCAAGGGCTGCAACATTTACGCTAAGTAAAGACTTCCAGTTGCCTAACTAAACTAAACTAACTGCGATCCAAAAAGTCTGGGCGCATTTTGCCAGAAAGCACTTCAATGTAGAACCCAAGGTAGGACTCGCTGCGTGAACTTTGTGGAATGTACGGATCCATTTGTTTAGTGAGTTCCGGAAGTTTGTCCATTGGAACCAACTGATTGAAGTGGTGCGCTAAGTGATAGTTTGTATTGTGCGTGAACCAGCGAGCAAACCAGGAGCCTCCCCAAATTCTTGTGTTTTCGAAAACATCTGTATTCGAGTGTGCCGGAAGTCCAAAATGCTCTGGTAGTTCAAGTAGGAAATGAACGGGTTCTGCGGCCAAAAGCGGTGCGAACCAGAGAATAAGTGGCCACGGCGATCCGAGCAAGACACACAGCAAACTGACATATGCCAGCACTATGCCGAATATCTGGTACTCGTGGCGAACACGCATCTCAATCAAGGTGTTTTCGCCATCTGTAATTTGTTGTCCTGTAAAAGCTTTGATTAACCGATCGCGCATTGTTTTCCAACGGGAGTAATCAAAGGTTGCGGCTAGAAAACCGGATACCGTGTTAAGTTTGGAATGTGAGTAGTTGAAAGTCTCTGTGTTTTGCGCTGTTCCCAAGAATTTGTGATGTCGAAGATGTCTGTATTGAAAGTCCGAGAACGAAATCATCATCGGAAGCCCTAGAAAAAATCCGACGATACGCGCAACTTTTGGGGACTCGAAAACTTGCATGTGCAGTATTGAATGCTGGAGCTCGATCATGTGGACGTACATCGCCCCTTGAATAATGAGACCAAGAATGAAGAGCAGTGGCGAACCGGACAGCATGCACGTCGAGCTGCCCGCAATAATGCTGACCCCCAGAACTATTCGCAAGCAGAATCTTGCCGCACGGCGCTCTAACAATTCCGGCGTAACGACGATATTTCTGTTTTGAGTTGCCGTATTTTGGTCAGGATTTGAGCGACCGAGATCTTCCAGTTCCTCCAAACCAGCGAGCATTTCTCTGTGCGATTTGAGGAGTTGGGAGAACTCAGATGCTTCATTTGCCGCGCTGCTAGAGTTCATTGGCGAGCTAGAAGTATTAGCATTTTTTGCGAAGGACTGTGTCATTGTTTTTACCCTTGTTCAATTATTCGTTTCGTTTCGTTTCGTTTCGTTTCGTTCTATCCGACGACGCGTAGGTCGTTTTCTTTCGTGAAGATGCTCCGACATTCCCATTCCTTGTGGCAGCGTTTCCATCGTTGGGAATGAGACAACATCTCGAATTGAAGCTGAATCAGTGAGGAACATTACGAGTCGATCTATTCCAATTCCAAGTCCCATCGTTGAAGCCATGCCATACCTGGATAAACCAATGATGGCGAAGCTAAGCTTCTTTGTTTTGAGTTGGTTGATACTAAATCTGGTTCTCGGAAGCTTTCAGTTTTGCCAATCCGGCTTTGACTAACAGCTGTTGTTTAGCGGTCAATGCGTTATTGGCTCGTTGTGAAAGTTGCATTTTGACCAGTAGCTGCTGCTTTCCGATGATTGTCTGTTCTGCTTGTGTGAGTTCTTCATTGTTCATGATGTTCTTCCTCAAATTTCATAGTAATTGATGTAATAAGCGGTTCAAACTAGAAAGACTAGTTCGTACTTGCGGTGATTAAAAGCCTGGTATTTTCGATAAGACAAAATCGCGTTGTTCCTGCGTCAAGTCTTTTAGAAGATTATCTGGCGAGAGCGATTCACCTTCAAATGCACAGGATGCAGTTAAGCTTGGATTCTCGCCTCGTTGAAGCTTTCTTACTTGCTCTTCAAATCCCGGAAGGCACAAGTTCGACAAGGGACATGTTATGCATGCTGTTCTGTCGCGACTTGCTGGTAAGTATTTAGCTTCTGAAATGCAGTACTCTTCAAATTCAGGACCATCGTATCGAAGGTTGGGATCAACGATGTATTGAAATGGTTCGTTGTTAGTATTCATGTCTTCCGCCTTAGCTGGTTGCATGCCCAAACGCAACCGTATTGCTAACCATGAGAATACGTATTTCCCCGAAACAATTTTAGGTAGAGTTCAGCAAGTCTAATGACGTTCTTTCGTATATCCAACTGCAGAAATATGAAACGGCACTTGAATAAATGCGTGAAAACCTGCTCTGTAAGGGCGTTTTGGGAGACTGCTGGGAAAACCTTGGGAGGCTTTTGGGAGATTTGCAGAGCCCTTAGTAATTAAGGTAAGAAATGAACAGTCCAGCGGCTAGGCTGCCGCTGGACTAATTCGGTTCGGGTAGATTGGGCTGGTAGATATACAATAAATGGAACAAGTGAAAAAAATGTACCCAGCAGAAAAAATTCCTTTACTTGCTAAACTGAAATGTAAAACCTCAGGATGACCAAATGATTAGAACACACACTCTGATTCTGCTAGGCGTGCTTACGTTTGCGAGTAGTCCCATTAGCCGTGCTGCTGATCTACTTGCGCAAGAAAATAATGCATCTAAAAAGGTTCTCCTAACCGAAGCTGCAAATGATCCGGCCTTTCATAAGGCGTTGTTGCAAGCTGCTTCGGAATACAAAACATACGGACAGGTCGATGACAACTTTCAGTTTGCACCGGCTATGTGCGCTGCACCTTCCATGCTTCCGCAGAAGCCCCCTAAGATAAGTTCCAGCACGGACGCTAGTACGCATGGTCAGAAAATCTATTACCTTTATGCTAAAAACAAACTTGCATATATGAGGTTGAGTGATCCGAATGCGCCTCAAACTATTGTGAAAGAAAGTTGGACACCAAAGAAAAACATTTCAGCAGGTGGAGTACAACAGTTGTCTCCTGATCAGATAAATGCACTCTTCATAATGGTTAAGCTTGAAGGTACTCCTTCTGGTACAGACAACGGTTGGGTTTATGGAACCGTAACCGCCGATGGACATACAGTCACATCCAGTGGCAAAGTGCAGTCGTGCATGGGCTGCCACCAAGACGCGCCACACGGTAGGCTATTCGGCATAAAAAAAGAATCGTTTCCCTAGATGGCTGTAGTATTTCCTCTTCATCTGTAGACAAAAGGATGTTAAGTCACTATCTTGCAGTTTTCCGCGCTCATAGAGTCTTCAACTGTTGAAAACCGTTGGTATTGTGTGCTTCCGAAATGATCTGCGACTGGCGGACAATCTCGCGCTGGCGGCTGCTGTCCAGGACTGTGATTTTGTTCTTCCGATCTTCATTTGGGAAGCCAAAGATTCTTGGGCTGAGGGAGGCGCAAGTCGTTGGTGGCTGCACCACTCTCTTTGCGAATTCTCGAGGAGCCTAAAAGAATTAGGCGCGAAGCTGATAATAGCTAAGGGCAATTTCAAGTCAACACTGCTGCCGTTGACATCTGAATTAAAGGCGACTCGCGTTTATTGGAACCGCCGATATGATCCTTTCGGCAGACGAGAAGACGCTGAGGCTGAGAAGGCATTGCAAGCGACTGGCGTCCTCGTAAAGAGTTTCAACTCCAGCCTATTGCACGAACCGCATTTAGTGCTTACTAAGAGCGGTGGACCATTTAAAGTTTTCACTCCCTTTTGGAACAACTGCTCAACGCGCATTGACATTGAAGACATCAAACGTCCCCCGCGGAGCATAACTCCTCCTGAAGCTGCGATTGCAAGCTTGAGCGTTGGTGATCTAGCGCTTGAGCCGAAGATCGATTGGGCCTCTGGCATTCGCGCTGTCTGGTCTCCCGGTGAGAAGGGGGCCAGTGAGCAGCTTGAAGTTTTTATAGATGAGATGCTCGAACATTATCAATACGGTCGGGACATTCCTTCTACCGATCAGGTTTCGCGATTGTCTCCGCATCTGCATTTCGGAGAGATTGGACCAAGGCAAGTGTGGTTGGCGATTAATAAGGCTTGCGTTGGCGCTTCTAAGAGTTCGGAACTTCGTAAGAGCGCCGACATCTACTTGAAAGAAATTGGATGGCGCGAGTTTGCACATCACGTTCTCTTTCATTTTTCTGACACTGCAGATACACCACTTCATGCTAAGTTCAAGAGCTTTCCCTGGCGGAAGGATGATATGCAATTGAAAGCATGGCAAAAAGGGCAAACCGGCTATCCAATAGTTGATGCTGGAATGCGCCAGTTATGGCAGACTGGGTGGATGCATAATCGCGTTCGTATGATCGTTGCATCGTTTCTGACAAAACATCTGCTGATTTCATGGCACGAAGGCAGTCGCTGGTTTTGGGACACGCTTGTCGATGCCGATTTGGCAAACAACACCCTGGGGTGGCAGTGGGCATCTGGCTGTGGTGCCGATGCCGCTCCTTACTTTCGGATCTTCAACCCGGAGCTTCAAGGGGAAAAGTTTGATCCTGATGGTACGTATGTCAGACGCTGGTGTCCCGAATTGAACAAGCTACCGTCCAAATGGATTCACAAGCCCTGGAAGGCTCCAAAGGACGTTCTTGAGTCTGCGGGCGTTGAGTTGGCTGTTAACTATCCTGAACCTCTTGTTGATCACGCCTTCGCAAGAGTGCGAGCTCTGGCGGCCCTGGATTCGATAAAATCGCGAGACTGACTGAACGGTTCTTATATGAATGAGACCGTGCTTGAAATCGATAACTGTCTACAGCGAGTTATCTTCGGATTCTTTCATCCGTAAACAACTTAGAAACAAAGTCGGCGTAAAGTTAAGAACATAAGGAAAGGGCAGCAGATGAGGTAAGTACTATGGGTTTTGCATTCTCACCCGTAAATCCTGTCGGAAGCCTGCAAATGATTGGTATTTGTTCAATTTCATTATTGGCTAGTACTAATGCCATCGATGCCCTTGCTAAACCGGCATGTTTGGTGGAGAACGAGGCCGTCGCGATGACTTCAATGACTGCGCGAAACTCAGCCGAATCCAGGCTAGCTTGCAGGCAGTCCACCAATAGTATCTTGAATTTTGTTGGCGAAATGGCGCAACAGAAGAATGAAATGCCCACTGTTAAGGTCCCTTCAAGGGACTATGCAGGTATTCTGCACGAATTGAAGAACAACAGAGCTGTTATCGTTGAGGTTGGCTCCAAAATTCCTGCTGGTGCGCGGATCGTTTTTGAAATCATCTCTGAGTCAGCGACATTTAGAAATGTAGTTTGTATTTTTTGATTTTCTCTCTCCCTAGACGATGCTTGGCTGGCATCATACTGTCGATTCCCGTGGTGCCGGGGATCGACAGTTTTTTTATGTGCATTTGTGCAGTTCAAAGAGCTAATGCCAACAGGAGTTTCGTTGCCCTGTCGTACAAACATCACTGGGCACCTTTCATCCGGGTCCAGGCGGGCGTACCATGGGCTCACCCCCATAGGCGCACACTCGGTACTCGAGGATGAAATATGCCAGAATTCGATTTTAATACTGAGATTCCATTGGGGCGGACAAGGGATCTTCTTGCAGAGCAAAAGCCGTCTGCAGCAAGCAGCCTTCTATCAGATGCTTATGGTTGGGCAATGGATAATAAGCTTGCAGCAGCTGCTGCAGTTGGCGTAGCAGCTCTAGGTGGCTATGCCTTACTTCGTGGAGGTCTAGGCAATGTGGGCGCAAAGGCTGATGCCCTGGGAGCTGGTCAGCGAATTGCAGCGCAAGAAGCGCCGGCATTGGGCGGCAGAATGCTAGGAAGGCAAGCCGCTCCAGTCTTGGCAGATGATGCATTCAGTATGGGTCAGCGTGCTTTGTCTGCACCACTGCACGAAATACCAACTTTTGCACCAACATTGAGGGGTGATTTCTTGCCTAAGTCTGCGGTTCGCCTTGCCGATCAGCTTGAGGCAAAGCTCGGTTTGCGGTTTCTTGGTAAGTAAATCGCACGTGCAGAACAGTCGTCCGTGTCCAGGTTCCCAAAAATTAGCGAAAGAAAAGGTTTGAGAGATAAAAGGTGCCCCATGCAGTACCTGGAAATCTTTTGTATGCTTGGAAGCAGTGTCGTCGCCCTGGCGTCGCATACCAATCGGGGCAAAGCTAACATAAATGGAAGCTGAATCTGATACCTTGGCAAACAAAGCCAATGCCGCAATCAGTGGGGACGTTGAGAGTGGCGATAGTCTTTCAGCCAATGATTCGCACAATTTGATTGAGGAGAAAGGCGGTCACGATTCGCTATCTGCGAAATCGAACCAGAGTAAGCAATCACTTCCTGACGAAGTTCTCGATGCTCCTCTTGTGCATGGCGGACTGTGGAAAGCGATCTGGCTAATGTCATGGCCGCTTCTGATCAGCACAGTCGCCACCTCGATTGTTGGAATGGTGGACGTGCAAGTATCTAGTTATCTGGGCTCGTCGTCACAGGCAGCAGTTGGTCTAGCTGAACATATAACATTCATGTTCATGATTGCTATTTTTTCGATCAGCGTTGGCACCACGGCAATCGTATCCCGCGAATTTGGTGAAGGAAATACTGAGGAAACGCTAAAAGCAACCGCGCAATCGTTGCTGCTCTCTTTTGGATGCGGAAGCATCCTTGCGCTTCTAGCACTTAGTTCTGCGCACTCTTTCTTGCCCTTGTTCAGTCATTCGGGCGAAGTGGTCTCAATTGGAGCAACCTATCTTTCCTTGTTTGGCTTCTATCTGATTCCTTTTAGCATTGTCTGTATTACAGGCGCCGCATTCAGAGCCATAGGTGACGCGCGAACCGGATTGATAATCGTATTGATCGATGTTGTGATCAACATAATAGGGGATTATCTTACTGTTGTTGCCAATTGGCCTGTCCCAGGATTGGGTGTGAAAGGTATTGCTATATCGGGAGTGGTGGCGAATTTGGTGGCAGCGATAGTCGCTTTGTTCCTGATCAATCGTTCACCTCTAAAGAATAGTCTCAAGCAGATCAGTCGAATTGATTGGCAGATGCAAAAGCGGATTCTAAGAATAGGACTGCCATCGGCCATACAAAGAAGCGGTTGGGCCGGCAGCGTGTTCGCCGTTTTCTTCATTTTGAAGCATGTGCCGGACGCTACGGCAGCGCTTGCCTCTTGGACAATCGGAATGCGAGTCGAAGGTCTCTTATTTATGCCGATGATGGCATTTAGCCTCGCCGTCTCCTCAATTGTGGGACAGAATCTGGGCGCAAAGAAAGAAGATCGGGCCATGAAGGCTGGCTGGAATGTGACAGCGCTCGCCTTTGGTTCAATGGCATTTTTTGGCACTCTCATGTTTATTTTTGCAGATCAAATTGCAGCGGTTATGAGTCAGGATCCGACGACGATAAGATTTACCGCCAGTTATTTGAGGATAAATGCGATAGCGGAGCCGTTTCTTGCGATTGCGATGGTATTAATGGGAGCTTTGCAAGGCGCCGGCGATACGAAGATGCCAATGATCTACTCGCTCTTTTGTAATTCAGTCGTTCGTTTGCCACTTTCATGGTGGCTTGCGATCACGCTCAAGATGGGGACCGATGGCGTCTGGATCTCAATGGCCATTTCGGTTACTGTTTGTGCGATTCTTTGCACAATGCGATTTAAATCCGGCGAGTGGATGAAAACCAAAGTTTAGTTGAAGCATCCAAGCTGGTGGCGGCATTTCCAACTGCAATCTAAGTGAAGCTTGACTGTTCAAGTAGTCGATCTTGATGCCACCTATCGCCGAGCCTCAAGTGCTGTATCTGGGCTCTCGCTAAAGACCCCGTCCACACCTGCGTCGTAGAACAACTCATATTCGCGGATCGCATCTCCGTACAATGATGGTGCATCTGATGCTTTCTGATCACCGCTTCGAAGGTTTTCGGGAAGAAAATTGTTCTCATTGCGAAAAGTCCAAGGGTGAACCTGCAAACCCGCTTTGTGTGCATTTAGCACCAGGTCGCTTGCTTTGTCTATCGATCCATCTTTTGAGCGAGGGTAGATCAAATTCTTGTTTGGACCAATGCCGTCTGCATATTGGGCTATCTCCTTTAAGCCTTCCACTGTAACCATATGTGCACTTGTGCGCTTGTCCTTCTTTTCCGTCCAGTCATAGGGTTGCCCGGACTCATCAATCAGCTGAATTAGTTTCAGCTTTGTTTGCGATCGCATCTTTTGCAGTGTACTTGGCTCGAAGCATTGAATAAATACTGGCTCGGAGCGATCTGCATAACCATTGTTGTTCAGGGTTTTGATAATCTTGTCTTCTGTCGGCAGAGAAATTGAAGCGAAATATGTCGGGTGTTTTACTTCCGGATAGATGCCGATGCGGCGGTTCAGTGCTTTTTCCTTTCGCCTTACCAGATCGATCACTTCTTGAAGCGTTGGTATTTCATAACGACCGTCGTAGATAGTATTGCGCTGCCTAACTTGCGGCATGCGCTCTTTCGCTCGCAGAGTTTTCAATTCCGCAAGCGAAAAATCTTCGCTGAACCATCCTTCCTCGATAACCCCATCGATTCTTTTCTTGCATTTTCGATTACTGAACTCTTTGTGAGCAGCAACATCTGTTGTGCCGGTGATGTTGTTTTCGTGCCTGGCAACAAGTGCACCATCTTTGGTGGAAACGAGGTCGGGTTCAATGAAATCAGCACCAAGATCAATTGCTAGTTCGTAGGCTGCCAGCGTGTGTTCAGGTCTGTAACCGCTGGCGCCGCGATGCGCAATTACAAGAGGCTTGGAGTTTGGATCGAGTCGTGCAACGGGGACGGACTCCGCTTGTGAGGGTTTTAATTGCAATGACAAGCTTGATAACATGCCAAAGCAAAATAATGCGGCTAGTTTTCGGTTACCAAACATATTCAATCGTCTCCAGTGATATCCTTAGTTGCATTCATCAGTTAGGCTGTTCGGGAAAGACGCATGGCAGACATTAGCACAAACCACGTCACAGTGAGCGATAAGGAATTCAAGCCCTACATTGCTCCTGAAGCAAACGTAAAAGAGTTTACGCCGAAAGCGTTGATAGCAGGAGGTCTTTTCGGCTTGCTATTCGGCGCTGCAACTGTTTATCTGGCGCTGAAGGCCGGTTTGACAGTTTCTGCTTCCATCCCGGTTGCAGTGCTGGCAATCTCCATCGGACGCAAGCTCTTGAAGACTACGATTCTTGAAAACAACATTATTCAAACAGCAGCTTCTGCTGGTGAATCGATTGCCTCTGGTGTCGTTTTTACTTTGCCCGGATTTTTGTTCTTGTCACTGGCCGCCGATGGCAGAAGTGTTGGCGCCCCGTATTTTGAGTACGTGACAATCTTCATACTCGCGGTGCTAGGTGGACTGCTCGGCACGCTGATGATGATTCCGCTTCGCAGATCTCTAATCGTCAAAGAGCACGGAAAGTTACCTTATCCGGAAGGCACTGCCTGCGGTTCTGTGTTGATAGCAGGGGAAAAAGGCGGCGAGTTTGCAAAAACTGCGTATCAAGGTCTTGGATTTGCAATGCTCTACGCATTGCTTCAGCATGTGCTTAAGGTAATTGCTGCGGCACCTACGTATGTGACTCAACAGACCAATAAGTTCTTACCTTCGGCAACTGTGAGCGGTGATATCACGCCTGAGTACATGGGCGTCGGTTACATAGTTGGATTTCGTATAGCTGGAATTCTTGTAGCCGGAGGCGTTCTTGCTTGGTTGGGCATGATTCCTCTGCTTGCCGGATTGGTCCCGATGGATGCAGTAGCAGAACAGCTAGTGAAACTTGGAAATTTGAAAGATATAACAACTGCAGGTGGTCCAGGTAATTGGAATCCGGAGACGCACACATTCGCTAATACTGCAGATGCGATTTACCGAGCCTACATACGCCAGATCGGAGCTGGTGCAGTAGCGGCCGGCGGTTTTATGACTTTGATCAAGACTATTCCTACAATCGTTTCATCGGTCAAGGAAAACTTGGGCTTGGTGAAGCAAGGTTCGTCAGGCGAAGCAGCTGATACCACGCTTCGAACGGAAAAAGATTTATCAATCAAGACTGTCGGTATCGGATCTCTTGTTCTTGTCGCGCTGATGGCTGTATTGCCTCAGATTCCTGGCCATGAGATTTGGCAAAAGCTCTTGATCGGATTTCTTGTCGTCATCTTTGGATTCTTCTTCGTCACCGTATCAAGCCGAATTGTCGGTCTAATCGGATCGAGTTCTAATCCAGTTTCTGGAATGACAATTGCAACGCTTATGGCTACCTCGCTGGTGTTCATTGGATTTGGACTAACTGGTAGTGCTTACGAACCATTAGTTTTGGCGGTAGGCGGTATCGTCTGTATTGCCGCGGCTAATGGTGGCGCTACCTCTCAAGACCTTAAGACCGGATACATCGTTGGTGCAACTCCTAAGTATCAGCAGATCGCTTTGTTCATTGGTGCGATCGTGTCTTCAATAATAATTGGACTTACTGTTCAAGCATTGGATTATCCAACACAGGACATGCTTGCAAAAGGTGTGCAGCATGCTATTGGCAGTGACAAGTTTCCGGCGCCACAAGGAACATTGATGGCGACGCTAATTAAGGGCATGCTTTCTTTCAATCTTGATTGGAATTTTGTGCTTGTTGGTGTGTTTCTGTCCATGACTATGGAGCTGTGCGGTGTTAACTCACTCAATTTCGCGGTCGGTGCCTATTTGCCGATTTCAACAACGCTTCCGATCTTCATTGGAGGCTGTGTCCGCAAGTTTGTGGACATGAGAGCAAAGGGCCGCGGCGAACAAGAAGAGGATTCCGAATTAGGTCGCGGCAGCTTGTTTGCTACTGGATTGGTTGCTGGTGGCGCGCTTGCCGGAGTCGTGGTTGCACTCTTGTCCATTCCGCCTCAAATCTATGCATTACTGCAATCTATTAGTTGTGAACCGAAAATCGTAGCGGCAATTGGACAGGGTGGCTATGAGCTTCTCGGCGTCATCTTCTTTGCTGTGATGGGCATTGTGCTCTACAGCATTGCGATAAAACCGTCGCCTGTAATCGCAGATGTTGTGCCTGCAGAGCTCAGCGCTGTCAAACTTTCAGAGTCACCGCCCAGCGATAAGGATTCTGAATCGAAGTAAGATCATCATATCTTCGAAGTACTACTTTCGAATTCTGACGCGCTCAATGTCATTTGTGCGTTCAGAGTAAGCACCAGAATTTGTCTGTGTGCCTGCAGTAAACACTGAGTCGAATGTAACAGTTCGCCGCTGTGATGAGGAAGGAAAATCAAGAATGGTTGAGCCATTGAGGCTTGCGACTGCTTTATTCAGTCCTTCTTTGAATTCAGGCTTAAAGTTATTTGTCGAGACTATTTCTGCGGAGATAGCTCTGCCTGTGCGAACGCTGATTCGGAGTTTCGCTTCTCCCGGCAAAGAATTGATTTTCGACCAATTTTTGTACAGGGCATCGGACACGGATTTGTACCAATCGTCCCAGCCGATATTTTGATCAACGTAAAAGGGTTTTGTTGGGAGCGGTCCCGGTTGCACTGGCGGAAGGGTCCAGTTCTGCGAAATCATCGGTGCTTGATTAAAAAGAGAATTCGAACGAGGTGGACGCTGTTGCCAACTATTATCGGGAAACAGCGAACCCCTGGTGCCCGGACTGCCTAGCGATGCTCGTACTTTATCAATTTGAAGGCGCCAATCATCTCTGCCGGCTCCTGGCATTGACACAACCACCCAATTTCCATAAGCATAGTCCCAAGGATCGCGACCTGGACCGTGCCCGCGGTCTTGCCACAGCATCATATGTGCTTGATTGCAAGGATTGCAAGGCTTCTTAGTTCTCATTGTCGCAGTTGCGGAACTGAGGTCATTCCAATCAGAATGCGGTGTCAACTTTTGATATGAGTTATTTGCGGCGGAGCTGGATTTCAAATCAAAATTGTTGGAATCCAATGTGGAATTGAGAACATCTTCCTTGCTATTTGCATTCATTAATCCGTCCATTGCTTGTCCGTTCAGTCCGTTCTGACCGGAAAGAATTCTCACAGACTCATTGAGACCCGTTTGTCCACTCAAAGGGCGACTGAGCTTTTCCAGACCGCTTCTCTGTTCGACCCGTCCCTGCAATGTCGGATCTTGGGGCGGTCGGGCAATCTTTCCACTGGCGCCCTCTTGGGCTGCCGTTGGCAGGCTGAAGATAGCACCAAAAGAGAACAGCAGCAAAAAGCACTTGCCTGGAGCAATGAACGATGAGCAGAATTTCGCGACAGGACGTTCCTTCATAGCTGCAAAACCTATAGAAACCTGACCTGAAAAAGCTATCGATTGTCTGTGCCGTTATTTCATCGGCACGCGTTCATAATCTCCTTGTTTCCATGAATATCCTTCATGATCCGCATCTGTTTGAAATCGAGCTACGAATTCAACGTGTTTTCTCAGAGAACCACTTGGAAAATTGAGTACTTTCTTGTGTTCTATGCTTCGAAGCGTATTAGCTACTGCCTCTTCGAACTCGATTTCGTGGTCGCGTCTTGTATCGAATAGCTCTGAGCTATTTGTGCGGTGATGATAATTCAGCATATGAAAGTGAACGCGTCCCTCTTTTGTTATGTTTACTGCCACACGCTCGTCGCCGTGAGGAATGTGGGGCTCTCGTACCCAGTAATGTTGAATAGCTTCGCAGACGCGTTTATGCCATGCATCCCACGCAATCATCAGGTCTCCGTCTTTGGCGTCAGCTTCAAAGGCTTTCTTTTCTTCAGGATCGTCCTTGCTGCTCTGCATTAGTTGCAGGCGAAAATTGAAATCATCTTTCTTGAATGCATCAAGCGGGTCTTTTTTCGTTGCCTGGGCATTCAATTTGATGCCTGCTTCGCCAGGTTTGCCAATGTTGTCGAAAACATCACCTAGTGGGGAGGCTGGCATTGCCGGTCGACTCAACCTGTTGCCTGTTCTGGCCTCGACTCTGCCCTTCAGCGCACTTGTCGTGCTGGTCGCGTGAGATAGAGCTGAATCTTTGTCAGCAGCGATGGCAGGCAGGTATGTGTTTAGCAGTGCCACCATAAATGCTACCATTGAAGCTGTCTTCGATGCTCTCGTTTCTATATTCACTCTCACAACCCCATATCACAAATAGCTTCGCCGCCAGAGTATGGACGCAAATGCAATAGCGCCAACTGGGCGGAATCATTGATAGCTTTTTCTTGAGCCAGTTGAATCTCGTGGTCGAGATCGACGATTGCTTTTCTGTAAGAATCATCTGTTGGATCAAGATAAATTGCCATCTTCAGATGATAGGCCGACCATTCGAAACTTTTCAATGCTCGGAGTGATTGCCCTAAGGCAAAGTGAACTTTGGCTTCATGCGGATAAATTCTTGCCAGTTGATGGAGTTGGCGTGCGGCCTCATAGTAGTCGCCGCTGGCGAAGGCCCGTTTTGCGCGTTGTCCGGATTCGACCAGTCCCGCCTGTGTTTTGTTCTCTTGTTCAAGTTGAGCAATCTTCATTCTATTTTGGACGTCGCTGACGGCCTTCTGTATATCACCATCACCAGGCTTCAATGCCAGAGCGTCCTTGTAATATCTCAACGCTGAGGCTAGATTGCCTCTCCATTCAGCTATTGCGCCGAGGTTGTATTTTGCATCAGCGTTCTTTGGAGTAAGGGTCAGTACTTTCTTGAAGAGCTTTTCGGCTTCGTCGTAGCGACTGCCCTGGAACGCAGAAAGTGCGCGATCATAAACCTCATTTGGATCCTCGACATTGGAAAGATCCTCGAAGGGTTTCATGTGTTGATACACTGGTCGCCGCGATATCGGTTTCTTCGCAACTGGCTGAGCAGCAAATGCCGCATTTGCGCCCAACAAACATACAGCTGTTGCAAGAAGTGGTATAAAGCGAACCATGAGATAGGTGCGATATCCCTGTGATGGTTCGGGGCGTTTTGTATAAAGGGAAAAAATCTGCATTTAATATCTGGGCCTCCTTATTTTGAATGCCCTGCGAAAAGGGATTAATCTCACCATTTCAAGGATCGTTAAGATTTAGGCCAGAAAAGCATTGTCGGTTTTTCCTCTGCAACGGCTAACTACGACATTTTGCTGTTTTTAGATGAAGTTTGGTTGAATTCCTCAAGCCTTGTTGAGCTCAGGCCTTCAATCCTGCAAGCACAATATCTAGCGCCTGTTCGAGGTATGAGCGCTGCAGTTCTTTGCTATCAGGATTCGTGCCCGGAAAAATCTGAGCGAGGTTATAGCGCATGGGAAACAAATGCCCGACTGCGCCGAGAATGGAAAGGGCTGCGGCTTCGGGCGACACCTGCCGGAAAACTCCTTCGGCGATGCCTCTTTTAACGATGGATGAGAGTGTCCAGTGTAAACGCAATCCGCCGTGCTGTTTGAAGTACTTGCCTTTATTTTGCAAGGACTCATTCACCATGACGCCTGGATAGTGTGGGTAAATTTGCTCATCCATCAACTTGTGGATGACGCTGCGAATTGCTTCCTCTACCGGCATTTGCTCTACCGGCACTGTTGAGACTATCTCTACCATCCTATTTATTATTCGTTCAACGACTGCGTCGTAAAGTCCTTCTTTGGTCCCGAAATAGTGGTGAATCATGGCTTTTGTGACACCTGTGTCAGCTGCGATCACTTCTGTGCGCGCGCCGGCGAGCCCATAGCTCGCAAACTCCCGTTCGGCGGCATCGAGAATCGATTGTTTGGTAATCGCTGAATCACGTTGGACCTTGCCTGTTTGGGACAAAGCCTTTCTGAGGTCCTGGGCTTTTCGCGGGCTTGCCATGAATAGTCTGCGTCCATTCCCGGGTGGGTATTAACCAATTGAATAGTAAAATAGCATGAATTATGGAGAAAATCTGGAGATTTAATGAATATACTACTTGCGCGTTTCTTTTCCAAGCGGTATAAATTAACTAGTTAGTTAATTGCGCGGACCGAAACGACGGAGGTATTGACCCATGATTCACGTAGTTTTCCCCGTATTGGCAGCTGGTTGCGTCGTCGGATTGAAGGCTGGAAGCTTTCTGGTTGCTGCCGGTAATAAGGTTCGCGAAATTGCAGAAATCCGAGCTATTGCTCTAATGGCAGCTTGCCCCGAGCGGCAATCGTATTTGAGAACTCACTTTCCGCACAAGAAATTGCTTCCTGCAGTTTGTTTTGCCGATGAAGAAAGTGAGAGGGTTCGTTTCGAACACGCCTACAAATACTGGTTCAAGAACGACCACAATTGGCTTAATCCCAGCAAGGAACAAATCCTCAATCGTTATGCTGAGCATTCATCTAGTAAATAGATATCGTGTTTCAAAATCATCCCATACACCGAAGCGTCATAGGCGACCTTGAACTCGATAGAAAATGATTGGATTGAGTTTGTATCTAATTCCATGTCACGGGATGGGAATGATTTCGCAAAAGCCCTCGCCTTCCACGAGGCAAGTGCGACTGATCGATAGTTCACCGAGTAATCCGTTGTATCCACTGCTAGGTGCCCACATCAAATTAGATGTGCTGATGTCGGTTTCAGCCCAGCCGCCTCCGACGCAGTCTCCTTCCGGTTCAGCTATCAGTTCAGCATTGTTTGGCACATCCGGTGCGAATTCCTGTGCTGCAATTACGTATGACTGACCGTCAGCTGATGCATTAAGATCGTAAAAGTTTGGGATGTTGGAAGGATTCGCACTGCATTGCAAATTTCCACTCTTGTCCGTGTACAGATAATAAGTTTGGCTGTTTGAATCATTGCACATGGTGCTGGCAAGCAGCGCCGTTACTGTTGCTACATTTGCCGAGGGGGCGATTTGGTAAATACGTTGCATTAATATGGGCATCGTTTGAGCCACGCCTTCCTCAAATGGAAAGAGCGCAGAATACAAATCTCCGGGCATAGATTCCAGTCCGACGGTGGCAAACATCATGCCTAGGCAGCATTCTGGAATTTCAAATTCATCGGAAGTTAATTCAACAGGGCTTGGTCCGTATCCGTAATTGAAATTTCCGCAGGGTTCGCCCTCGAAGTTGAAAGTGCAAGTGTTCGGATTTAGTTTTATGCGAATGAATCCATTCATTTTGAACGGGATCGTCTGTTGTGGGTTTGTTGTCGAATAGGCTGCTGCCAGAGCTCCGTTCACTTCCGCGCCATTTTTTTCGAGCCCTGACACAGACCACGAATTGGGTAGCTGCATAATATCTGCGCTTGGTGGCTGGGTGTTCTGTTCAAAGATGCTCGGTGCCATCAGGCGTGCTTGTCCCTGCAACAAGTATGGTACGAATGAGATGTTGTATCCCATTGCATTCAGTGGCTTATATCCCGGGAAATACAGGCTCCCGTATTTAGTAACGAAGTTCAAGTTTGCAATGTTTGCCGATAGCGGCAATTGATTCAAGTTCACCGTGACATTGCTTTCAGTTCCGGAAAAGGCATAGGCTGTGCTCCATGTATTCGGCATATTTCCAATATCGGCGCTTGCTCCAATGCCGAACATTCGCAAAGAATTGCTTTGTGCGGCCGGAAGGAAATATCCTTGCATCGTACTGGCATTGGTTACCTGACTTTGCAATTGTTGGCAAATCGAATTAGCCTGACTAATAATTGATTGAACATTCTCGTTAGTGGAACCAGTGGAAAGCCCTTTGTTTTGCATGTCTTGTGCATTCAATGCGATCATCAATGCTTTCGCATAGACCATGTTGACGTTGGCTAGTGTGATGTTTCCATTTTGATCGCCGACGTCAGTGAATTGACCTGTTGCTGGTGTGCTTAATTGCAGCATCTGTTGGGCAACGTTGAGTGCCCCAGCTTTTGTTGCGGTATTTAGCTCTTGCTCTCCGCCGATAATCATGGCGAGCGTAAGAAAGCCGAAGCAAACGAAAATGAGTACAACGCAACACGCAAGTGTCAATGCTAAGGCTGAAGCCTTTTGGTTTCTATGTCCCACTTTTGTTTTTGACCGAGCGATCATAATTTTGTGATTCCGCTTGCCAGGGGTGCTGCAAAGGTGTGCAGCAGGTGGCTCCAGTTTATCAGGTCTGGTATTTTGCCGCGACACTCGGTAGGGTCTATTGATTAGCCAGAACTGCTGGGAGAGCGACCTGTTCGTACATCGTGACTTGAGAGAAAAAAGGAAATGGTGCAGGAACGTTGACGGTGGTGCGCAGTTTTACTATCACAAGGTTCCCTGATTGATTCACGTTTTCCAAGTGGATGTCAGAGATCAAGCTGCTGGGCTGAAATACTTGAACTATGGCGTTTTGTGCCTGTAGTCCTTGTTGCCCTCTGGAGGCAGACGCGGCCATCCTGCAGGCGTCGTAGGCAACGTTGTCCGCGACATATTGTGCTGCGATCACCGAACCCAAGTCTATAAATCCCAGGAATACCAGAATCATGACGATGCCGCCAGCAAGTGATTCTACGAGGCAGCTTCCGTGATTCTTCCTTTGATTTCCAGTCCATTTTCTTGAGTCTGTTTTTGTGCTCATGATCGGTTCCTCAGTCGTAAAATCCATTTGGATCTTCCAGGCAGCGTTGCGATGAAATGGTGAAGTTGAATGTGCTGGGCAGAAATTGTAAATTCCGCTGAAAACGGCCACCCAAAACGCTAATTGTCGGCCACCCCAGAACGCTAATTGTCGGCCATATTT
>JAIEQI010000127.1 GCA_019747875.1 Candidatus Obscuribacterales bacterium | reverse complement strand
TCGGTGTGAGAGAGTCTGGATCGTCGGTGTGAGAGAGTCTGGATCGTCGGTGTGAGAGAGTCTGGATCGTCAGTGTGACAGAGTCTGGATCCTCGGATCCTCAGTGAGAGAGTCTGGCTCCCTCAATCAGAGGATAGTGCTACAAAGCAATTAGCCCCAGGATGTTCGAACGACCCCGGGGCTTGTAGCTGATTTTGAAAGATTGGATACATTATTCCGGTTAGAATGCTGTTTCTCAGTCTAATATCTATGGTCCAGAACTCTGCTATGTATTCCTTTCTTTCGTTCATATCGGGGAATCCGGCCCCCTTGATACTTATCATGCATCGAACATAGTCTGACTCGCATCGGTATCTAGTTGGATTAAGTACTCCTCTTTTTGACGGACGTTCTGATTAGTGTTTGTCCCATAGGGTTTTCGCCGCTTAAGCGTTACTTTAGTGGTCTGGGGCGGACGTGGCAGGCACATTAATGGAGCTGGTACCAGATGGGCAATGATGCTCAGCTTGAGCAAAGCATAGAACAACCGAAGAACACAAAGAATCCTGAGGCTCTGGAGAAAAGCTCTGCTGAATCTCCCAAACAGTCAGAGGCGATACAACAAACTGCCGAGGAGCGCCTGCGGCAGGAAGCTGTCGACTTCAAAGATCGCCTCCGCAAGCAGAACATCGAGCTTGACCCCGTTCAGAAGGGCTGGGGTCCGTATCAGGTGCTCGAACAAATGGTCAAGGATAAGAAGATTATTCTGACTGAAGAACAGATGCTGGAAGAATCACGCCGAATTCGTGATCGCGATTTCAAAACTAATGGTCGTGACTATTACAATCAAAACGAAAAAAGCATGCGCTGGAGCGAAGAGGAAATCGATCGCAAAGTTGAAGCGATTTCCCAAAAGGTTCGCGGCATCGATGTGTCTCAATGGCAGGCTGATGTCGATTGGAAGAAAGTGAAGGAGTCAGGTATACAATTTGCGTTTATGCGCGCAAGCCGCGGCAAAGACTATGTCGATCCCAAATTCGTGCAGAACCGCGCCGGCGCTTTAGATGCTGGGTTGCGAATTGGTTATTATCACTATTTCAAACCCGGAGATCCGACACAAGATCAGATCAACGTATTCGTAAATGCGATAGGGAAAACCGATGACGGCTCCCTACGACTGGTGATTGATACCGAAGATGCAAAACAATGGGCGCCCTTCTCTCACGAAGAACGCATCAAAAAGATCGAGGAGTGGTGCAAAGGTGTGGAAGCTGCTCTCGGAAAGAAGCCGATCATTTCCATCTATGGCAGCCCGAACTTCTTTGACGAGTCATTGAAAAATGATGCACGCCTTGCGAAGTATGATCTCTGGATTGCAAACTACAATGTCGGTGAGCCGCGTGTTCCAAAACCCTGGAACAATTGGACATTTTGGCAATATTCAGAGACTGGAAGAGTCCCAGGTATCAACGGTAATGTTGATTTGAATTTGTACAATGGTTCAGATCTCAGCAAAGCATTGCGACCGACGATCAAAGCAAAACGCTGAACTACAACGCTGAACCAAAACGCTGACCTAAAACGCTGACCTAAAACGCTGAACCAAAACGCTGAACTAAAACGCTGAACTAAAACCAGATATCATAAGGAATTCATTCGCTCTCGATGCACTTTGCTAAAAATGACGAGGAGTAATTGGACTTTTGCTCCCTCACAAAGAGGTAGTTTGCCCAGCCCTGGTTTATGTCAAAGATGTTTTACATCGAACAAAGTCGACAAGATTTTGACCGGCGCTGCTTTTACTTGTAGAGCAAGGCTCTCGGGAACTGGACAGTTTTTGAGCGGACATTGTCATGGTCAAACAAGTTTGGCCTCAACCCTATAGGAGTAAAAACGGCTGAGAATATGGTTCTGTTTTCAAAAGGTATTTACGTTGGAGTGAAGTCTGAACGAGTAATTCAGACCCGGAACTTTCTTCTGGTTATGGTTTCATAACTTGTTCAAACATCAGATCGATGAAAGTTTGCATCGGCTCTGAGTTCTTCAGTGTTTTCGCACGCATCACAGCTCCGCTCCAACCGGATAAGAAGAACTCAGCTAATGATTCGGCCGAAGCAGATTTGCGAATTTCGCCAACTGATTGTCCTTCTTCAATACAGGAAGTGAACATGTCTCGCCATTTTGTGATCACAGTTGAAAGTTCAGTGCGCAGGAGCTCGCTTTGATCCGACATCTCCTGGCTCAGATTGCCGATCAGGCAACCTTTGCTACACTGGCGCATTTCGAGATTTTCCTTGCTTGTCTGACAGTATGATCGCAAACGCTGAACCGGTGTTTCCTTCGGATTGCGCAGTGTGCGTATCAGATTTGCGGAATATGCTTGATCGTAGTGTTTGATGATTTCGGCCGCATAGTTTTCTTTGCTATCAAAGTAGTGATAGAAAGAGCCTTTAGGTACGCGCAATGCCGTCAAGATTTCTTGTATGCCGGTGTTTGTGTAGCCCTTCTCCAGCATTATATCCATGCCTGTCTCGAGCAAAGCAATTTTTGTGTCCTGTTTTGATGCGCTTTTGGTGGTGACCATGATGACTCTGCCGTTCTTTTTTTTTGATGTGAGGAAATGTCTCTTTCTATTATATAGAATAGACCGGTCGGTCTTGGCTGTCAACAGGCGCAAAGCGATTGTAGGTCAAGGCTAAACCGGATTTGTGCGGAACCACGACTTTGTTGGAGATTTCGAAGTCCGCGAAGCTTTGTCCGGCTCCCCCGACACCTGGAACCTGTGCTAATCCATGGAAGGATATCAGCAAAGCCATAAAGGTTCTTGCTATAGGTGATACCGTAATGCGACTTTGAATAGACCGGTCGTCTATTGATGGAGAATCAAAAGACGGTCGTGCCACAGCATTCAAGTAATCCTTCGTTTCCTTGAAAGAGTCCTGTGTGGGCAGTTGTCCGGTTAGTTGAGGCGAATTTGAATTTAGCAGGACCGCGTTCGTTCCGCTGTTTATGAGGTTTTGGGATGCAATCGCTAGCCTTGCTTCCTTCGCATCGGATATCGTGAACATCGATTCGACGACTGTTTCGCGAGTGCGAGAAGCAGGCTGTGAGGCTTGAGCTTTGGTCAGTCCACCGACCTCTTTGCTGATCTGGCAAGCTCCCTCTTCTTTGACGAATACCTCGGCTTTGATGGCATCTGGGCATTTCTGGCAGGAATAGTTGTTGGGAAGCATGGGTTTGGTACTCCGAGAATTGAGTAATCACAAAACCAGAATAGACCGGTCGGTCTAATTCGTCAAGTCACCCAAAAATATTCTTTCCTAATCGGGAATATGGTTAATGGCTGTCATTTGGAGAACGGTGGAGCCGGTGTTCAAGCAAGCTACTGAGAAAGCGCAAACTAAAGTACTGTGTGATGTTTGCGGTAAACCTGTTGCCTCCGGAAAGGCCCAGTCCAATGTGACTCGCTTTCTATTCTGGGAAAGCCGCTGCCAATGCGACCGCAGCAAAATAAAGGATAGCCCATTTGTTTCCCCTGAGCTTGTTTCAGCCTCCAGGGATGTACGCTCCGTAAAACTAAAGTCTGCCGATCGTCCTGCTGTTAAGTTGCGGGTTGGACCCGAAGCTGATTCAAGCGAGACTTTCGCCAATGCTTTGAAGTTCATTCCATCTTACTATCGACCAATCGAAGTGCTCGGGGAAGGCGGAATGGGCATGGTTCTGAAGGTCGAAGACACGACGGACGGAAAGCTTTATGCCATTAAACTCTTGCGTGCAAGCTTCCTTGATGACCAATCGACGTTAAGGCGCTTCGAAAAGGAAGCAGAGGCCGCGATGTTATTGCACCATCCGGGCATAGTTTCTGCCCGCGAGTATGGACTTGGGCAGGGGCAGGTTCCGTACATGGTGATGGATTTCGTTGAAGGCGAAAGCCTTGCCGAACGTTTGAAGCGCGGTCCCATTCCTATAAATGAAGCGCTTCCTATCTTCATAGCTATTGCTGAGGCGCTGGAGTACGCGCACGATCACGGCGTCATTCACAGGGACATAAAGCCATCAAACGTCATGCTTGTGACTGATGCTGAAACGGGACAGGTCAGCGTGAAACTAGTGGATTTTGGTATCGCACGAATTATTTTGAGTGGAAAAGGCTCCGCTTGTAGTTTGACTCAAACAGGTGAAGTCTTCGGCAGCCCGCATTACATGTCGCCTGAGCAGTGTTTAGGTGAGGAGTCGGATGCCAGCTCAGACATCTACGCATTCTCCTGTTTGATGTACGAATGTGTGTCTGGGAGAACTCCGTTTGTGGGTTCCAACCCGGTCAAAATCATTCTCAGCCACCTTGAAGAGAATCCACCGAGCTTGATTGACGTGTTGAAGAACGATGCTTGGTATCGAAAAGTTGCTGCCGAGAAAAAAGAGAAGTATCGATATCTTAGTTTGATGTTGGCTCACGGACTGGAGAAAGATCGCAAGTATAGATACGACACAACGCCTTATGTGCTGTCGCAATTACGAAACTGCGCCAAAGGCAACATGCGTTTGTACTACATTCCTAGTTCCAAAAGAAAAGACACTGATCGCAAGGCAATCACGGCTACGGCTATTACGGCCGTATTCTTGACGGTGCTGTCGAGCACCATGTGGTACGGCTTTTCAAGCTCGGGAAGCACGGACTACGGCAAGTTCGCGCTGGATGGCGACTATCAATCGATGGATGGCGAAAGGCTCTTCAGGCTTGCGCGCGATTATGCGGGGCGCGGTATGTGGAACCATGCCCTGCGAATCAGTCAGTTTAGCGCACAGGCAGCGTCTGTTGCGAATAATCGAGCATTGATGGAAGAAATTGCCGAGAGGCGCAGTTATTGGCAGCGAGAGCTTAGTGAATTTCAGAATCGGATCGATAGTTTGAAAAGTCGAATAGCCAAGGAGTCAGATCCAACAAACAAAGCCATTCTCTTGCATGAGTATGGCAATACTTTGCTTAACTACGCACCGCCTTCGGTGATTGGCAATATCTACCATGAAGCGATAAAACTGCAGGGCGTAGACCCGATCCGCAAAGCTTCGATTTGTAGTTCCTTGCTGAATTTGAAATCCAAGTATCCTTACGCCCTTCCAAAAACTGACGAGATCGCGAAATTCGCGGAAATGCTATTGAACAAGAATGATACGGACGATTACCATTACCGCGAATTTCTCGCTAAGTACGCTCAGCAACAACACGTTTCGGAAGAATCCATGAAATATTATGATAAGGCTTTTGCTGGTGTAAATCCTAAGCAATCGCCGAGTCTCAAGCGCTTGCTCAGTGAATACGCAAATACATATTACAACGAGCTTCTACGCTTTGGAAGGGAAAAGGAAGCAGCCTCCTTTTCCAAAACCTGGCATGTTTGGAAACGCAGATACTAGTGAAGGATTGTTTGTTCCGTGGATCAGACTAAAAACAGTGACATCGACCTGGACACAAAGGAGCCCACTCCTGTGTTAGTCGTTTCATCTGAAGAATCAGCTGTCTGCAAAAACGAACTATCCGAGAAGATGTCCGTGTTTGGGGCCATTACCGCTAACCTACCAGAGCACTTCGAAGTTCTCGAACTGCTCGGCCAAGGAGGTAGCGGCGCTGTCTTCAAGGTGCGCGATAAAGAACTCGCCAAAATCTTCGCAGTAAAAGTTCTTCGTTCCAGTTTCTTTGATAGTGACAGTCAGTCACGTTTTGAGAAGGAAGCGGGAGCGGCTCAAATGCTTACGCATGCCAATGTGGTTGCCGTGTTTAACTCTGGTATCGGCCGCAATGGTGCACCGTATATGGTGATGGAGTACTTGGAGGGCGTCGATCTCGAAAAAATGATAAAGTTCGAAGGCTGTGTTGATGTTCCCCGCGCCGTAGACTTGTTTTTGCAAGTTGCCGATTCTCTAGCCTATGCGCACCAGCGCGGGATTGTGCATCGTGATATTAAGTCTTCTAATATCATCGTGCAAAAGTCTGGCGATGGAATAGAGATTGCAAAAATAGTCGACTTCGGAACAGCCTTTGAAACTGTAAGCCAGGAGGAAATGTCGAGGTCCGGAACTGGCGCGGCTATTGGGAGTCCGCCGTATATGTCACCAGAGCAATGCTCAGGCGATGATCTTGATGCCCGCACAGATATTTATTCGTTCGGTTGTGTAATGTACGAGACTTTGTCCGGTTCAACGCCATTCAAAGGAGACAACCCGGTTAGTCAGATTGTTCAACATTTGAAGAATAAGCCACCCTCGTTGAGCAAGACATCAACTGCTCAGAAAATTCCTTCAAGCTTAGAGAGCATCATAATGCGTTGCTTAGCGAAGGACCGTAGAGATCGATATCAATCTGCGTATGAGTTGAAAGCGGATCTTGATCGAGTGGCACGGAATGAGCCCCTGGGTTTTTCGATCCCTGTTCCTAAATTGCGCTGGCCGACCCGCAAACGATTTTGGTTCGCTCTAGGCATTGTAGCTTTACTGATCACCTCGATAATCGGTGTGCGAACCGGCGAACTTTGGCAGAAGCGAGTTTCAAACATGGCTTCAAATTTTACAATGTATCATTCGTACGACCGACCTTACGCACCGTCTATTGAAGATATAACCACCGCGCAAAAACTTGCGGTCAAATATTATGCTTTTGGCGAGTACAAGCTCGCCATCCCGCTTTTCCAATTCGCGATTGAAGCAATCGAACAAGACGATTCCGATAGAGCCGACACAAGTAGGTTGAAGCAGGGTCTCACACGCGACTATAAGTTGTTGGAAATCTCGATGAGGGCGCTTGGCCGGCAAAAAGAATTCGAATCCTTTGTCAAGGAAACGCGTTTCAAAAAGGCTTCTCAATCTTATTAGTTTTGAGGTTCCTCGCACCGATCAATGCACAATTCGACATCTTCGGAACCCAAGACAGCTGTTAATATGAGCGTTATCTCTTATAGATTGCGCGTGCTTTCCAGTTAAAGCGCTCGCTCCGTCCAATCACTTACATTCAAATGATTGGACCCCGGCAAGCGCCGGCGCTCCCCAGGGGCGAACGGAATTCGAAGAAGGGGTTTCTTCCTAGTTACTACTGATCCGTGTCTATCAAATCGCTCGCGCTCACTCTTTTCAGCGCGGAGATCTTTAAGCTGCATCCCTTTTTAAGGCACTATGATGAGCGACAAATCTGAAGAATCCGAAAAGCAGTCTGAACAAAAGGAGAAGGATCCGGCAAGCGAAGGTCTCTACCGCGAGGTTGAGGATCAAATTCGGAACGGCGAGAAGGAAATTTTGGCAAACCAGAAGGAAAACTCTGAATCCGAGCTCAAACTGCAGGGGTTTCCTTCGCTTTCTATAGACCATGCTCATGCCAAAGCTAACCCAGCCGATGCTAGGTCTGAAAATGTAGAATCCTTATCCGTCAAAAAATCACCAGCTAAGGCGTCAGAATCAACTGAGCAGCCTAAGTCTTCTGACGACTGCAAGGCTCCTGAAATAGAGGATAAAGGGTCTCCTTATTTCAGAGGCGATGTTTCTGTAATAGGTTTGGGTGATGCTCACACAGGCAATCACTGGGACGGGTACAAAAATGCTCTAGAAACGCTCAGCAAAGAGGGACTGACTCATGTTGCTTTAGAGATGATTCCGAAAGACCTGAACGGAACGATTAAGGAATACCGGGAAGCCAAAGAAAAACTGGAACATGCACAGGGAAATGATCGCTCGGAAGCGGATAGCGCTATTGAGGAGCTGAAGGACAAATTACGAAAAGGCTTAGAAAGCTTGGCTCCCGACGACAAGTCGAAGTTGCCACCAGGTCTGATGACGCCGGATGATTTGATCAAAATGATCGATATAGCACATGACAAAAAAGTCGACGTTATCGGTATCGAGCCTAAGGGCAAAACCTTCAGCGACATCGTAAATAGCTTGAAAGATGGCTCCGGTAAAGATGGCAAGCCGATCGACGAAGGCTTGAGGGATTCAGCGAAAAAGGCGTTTATGGATTACTTCAAGCCTGACGCAGGCGAAGACGAAAGAAAATCCGCGGGCGATGTCCTGGAAAATTACCTGACTTCCAAATTCTCTAGTGAGAAAGCCGCAGAATATCTTAAATGGCTTGGAGAAGCAAAGGCTGAAGGGCTAGAATTTCCAACAGATGCAAAGTTTCCTGCGGATCAAGAAGAACGATCTGGGGATTTGTTGAAGCCAGAATTTAACTGGAGAGATGCAGTGTTCACCAGAGAAATTGAGAAACAAACCGACAAGGGAGCAAAAGTGTTGGTCATGGCCGGCAGCGGTCACTTTACCACCAATGAAGGACGTTGCCAGGAACACATCGAATTTCGTAAGGGCGTAAAGACAGTCGCTGATCGCCTGGGACCAAAGTTTGGCCACATCAAAGGCTGACGACAAACACGCTAGCCGTCGTATGAAATTGCTAGCGCTTGGAGAGAACGAAGCTCGCTCCAAAATTTAGAAGCCAGAAGGCTTCTAATTCAATATCGCTCAGTGATTACTCCGTGGCGAATCCTCATCCTGAGAATTTTGAAAATTGCTGTAGTGAATTTCGTGAGGAGGAATGTCTACCAGACTGCTGGCTGGCACCGCAGGCGGTATCAACACGCGACGGTGTCGTCACAACTTATCCAAGCCTAACTGCTCGCATAAGTTCTCGAACGGATTTTGGGAAAGAAATGGGGCAGACGACGGGACTCGAACCCGCGAATACCGGAACCACAATCCAGTGCCTTAACCACTTGGCGACGCCTGCCATTGCGTGCAATTCAATCTTATCACCAGCTCGAATTCTGGTCTGCCTATAGTTGTTAGCGTGTTAAAGGTCCACAACATATGGCATTACCTGGCGAAAAGCTGTACCGCTCTAACATTCTTGTTGAATCGCAAAAGAAAAGGAGGGCTTTTGACCCTCCTTTGAATTCCTTTATGGACAGCGCCTTAGCGATTTTGCAAAGCCGCCAGTTCCTTCTGCAGCGTGCTGGTCTTTTGCAGCAACGCGCGCAGCAAATCCTCATAGGGAGTGTTGTCTCGACGGTAAGCAACGTGGCACAAGTCGACTTTGGCATGGCGCAATGGCGCCGGTTGCAACTCCACCGTAGGAGTGCTTACAAAGCTCGTAGTGCTTGCAGTTCCTATAATCATGACCTTATCCTCTGAGTGCCTATTTGGCTAATCCGTATTGGCGAATAATTCGCCCCCACCAACATTTCTTACCGCAAATTCATATCAATCTTCGCTTGACTTCTGCATTTTCCACGAGTATCTACAAAGTTTTAAGACTTGCCAATGGTGGATTTCCCAGCATAACATAGACTGCGCCTGGAAAGACCGCATCATTGCTTGATTTCTCGGGATAGCTTCTCCTTCTGCGCCATAGCTGCCAAGACCATAAGATTCTTCAAATCTTGACTTGTTCCCGAATCTACACATTTGTTGGGGTAGGCTGGACATTAAAAAGCCCGTCCATACACGAAAGTGCGTATACGAACCAGAGTCATGGAGCACTCAGGGAGCAAAAAGTATAGCTCGCGCTGACGTTCTACCGTCCAAAAATTGCGAAGAGCGGTGGCAGCAATAATGCCAGGAGTCCGCCTATCATAAAGGCAAACAGCCACGAGCCTATCCAAATTGAGAATGCTATTTTGGGTCCTCGTTCTTTAATCATTACGCCAACGGTCGCAATGCAAGGGACAAAAAGGGTAATCACCACCATCGCCACCACTGCTTGAGCGGGATTTAGAGCGACATCTGTCAGGCCAAATGCAGCAAAGTCGCGGCGCACGATCCCTAAAATGAATGTCGTAGGGATGCGCGGATCATCCGGCAAATGCAGAAATCCAACAGTTATGGGGCTCAAAACCTTGATGCACAGGTCGAGTATGCCGGTCATCTGTCCTATGGTCACGACCAATCCTGCGATGCAAAACATTGGGATAGATTCGATCATAAAGCTGTACGATTTCGTCCAGGTTTTTTTCAAAACGTTGTTTGCCCGTGGCAAGCGCATCGGCGGCAAGTCGATCATCAATGCAGTCGATTTGCCCGGCATTATTTTGTTCAGCAAAAGACCGGTGCCAATCAATATACCGGTGACCATGCCACCATAAACGACCCAGGGCAATATTCCACCAGCCTTTGCCAAGGTACCTGAAACGATGCCCAGTTGAGCTGAGCAGGGAATCGCAATTCCTAATAGTGCGGTTGCTATGACTTTTTCGCGAGTGGACGTTAGCAAGCGGGTCGTCACCGTGGCCATCGTGACGCACCCCAACCCCAAGATCAACGGGATGATTGCCCGCCCTGTAAGTCCCAATTTATTGAGTAAGCGATCAACAAGCACCGCCAGACGCGGCAAGTAGCCAGAGTCTTCTAGTAAGGATAAGCCGAAATAAAACGCGATCACCAGAGGCAGGAGCAATCCAATCAGGTAGGTCACGGTCAAAGTCAAAATCCCGTATTCACCAGCTAGTGTGTTTCCGATTGCTCCCATGAGATTCTTATGGGCCCAGAAATCGTATTTGACTTCGTCAACGGGCGTTGTCTTCAATGACTGATCGAGCTGTTGGGACAGCTCAGGACTAGTTAGCGTACCTCCAGGAAATAGGAATATTCTGTCGGCGACCCGAATGTTCGTTGGAAATGCCGCCGCTACTGTTCTCCGCACAGCAGGTTCGCAATAAACTCGCATCAACTGTTTCTCGGTGACTTCGACAACTTTGCCTGCGACGAAGACTCCGAGGAGTTGATAGAAGATCAAGTAACAAACAATTGCCGAGATAATACCGCCATAAAGTGGGTCTAGTAAAAGCTTGCCGATAAACGCCGATGCACGCTTTTTCCTCTCGACTTGCTTCACAACCTTTTGCACCAGCTCGTTCACACGCTGGCGTCGTTCTTTGTAGATCTCTGCCCGTTGGGCTGCTGATGCTGCACTTAACTGATGCTCTTCAGCAGATGGTTGATCACCTTCGCAAATCAAAAGAGCAAAATTCTGTGCTACTCCTCTTTCCATCAAGTCTTTCAAGCGCGGCGCCAGATAGGCTTGTATTTTGCCTGCACTGGCACTAGGTAGTGAATTGATGATTTGCGAAACGCCTTCGCGTTTGATCGCTACTGTCGGGATAACTGGAATGCCGAGTTCTTCGGAAAGCAGTGAAAAATCAATCTTCATATCGCGGTCTGCCGCTTCATCGCATTGATTGACCGCTAGCACCATTGGTTTACCCATATCAACCAATTGCAAGGTCAAGAAAAGATCGCGATCGAGGCTAAGTGCGGAAATAACGTTTATGACCACATCGGCGGCAAGGATCATTTTTCGGGCGATGCGTTCTTCATCATTGAAGCTAGAAACGCCATAAATTCCAGGCGTGTCGGAGATATTGTCGTCGCCTAGTGTTCCATGTGCGATATCAATTGTGGTGCCAGGATAATTCGAAATCTCAGTGTGAATTCCGGTTAACGCAGAAAACAACGCGGACTTGCCGACATTTGGATTGCCGGCAAGAACGATTTGTTTTACTTTTTGTGGCTGATCAAGACCAGCCGATTTCTGTCCTGCGGCAAGAGCCATCTGAGAAATCCTCAAATGTTGCTATTGAGAAATATTATCAAGAGAACTGTGAAAAAGCACGAAAGCTTGCAATTTCGCGCCTGAATCGTAACTCAGCTAAACTGCCGGATGCTTCTTCTTTGGAACTATTAAATGCTATTTGGAACTGGAAAATTGATATATGGTATAAGCGTTGCGGGCAGCAAATATAAGCAGGGCCGAGTTGCGCGGCATCAGTGCCGCTGATTTCCGAGTTAAGGTTCACAAACATGTATCGAGCAAGAAGATTTCTGAGCGCAGTCTTATCTGCACTACTCTGGATGAGTATTGTTGTCCCGGTGATGAGCCAATCCGAAGCCGACGCTGGCAGTGCGGAATCTGCCGGCGAAGCCACGCCTCCTGTCCCGCGCTTCAGTCTCCCTTCTGCAGGCGCACTTCCTCTGTCAGATTCTGAAGCCGCAAACAACAGCGGGGGCTCCGATTCTAAGACAAGTGGCAGTTTGCCTGCTGTAAGCAAACCTAACTTATCTGGCGCTGCTGCCGGCACGCAAACCACCCGTGGTGCCTCCGTTGCAATCTCAACACCTGATGCTGTTCCTCTTGCGACTATTTATCGCGGTTCCCAAACGGTCCCTCAGGAAATCGTGTTGCCTAACGGACTAAAGGTCTTAATTTTGGAAAACCACGAGTTCCCTGTTGTTTCAACCCTGGTCTGGTATCGGGTAGGATCTGCGAACGAATCCAAAGGCTGCACTGGTCTCAACCACATGGTTGAACACCTGATGTTTCAGGAGGTTGGACAGTTTAAGCCTGGCGAGATCGGTTCTACCATTGCACGTCTGGGCGGGCAGTTTAACGGATACACCAGCGATGATTTCACGACCTTTTTTGAGACATTGCCGTCCTCGCGTTTGGAACTGGCTCTGAAGATAGAGTCAGAGCGAATGGCTCACACAACGTTCTCCGAAGCGGAAGTACAAGCCGAAGTCGCAAATATCCGGAAGGAGTTTGAGAACGAAGCAAAGGATCCGGCAGCTCTGATTTCCAAGGAAGTGCGAGCGCTGTTGTTTTCGCAGCATCCCTATCACAATCCCACCATCGGCTGGAAATCAGACGTTGAAGGATTAACAGTTCAGCACGCAAGTGAGTTCTATCAGAAATACTTTCGTCCGAATAACGCTACTTTGATCATTTCCGGCGATGTTAATGGCAAGAATGCGATAGCGCTTGTGCAAAAGTATTTTGGTAAATTAGCTTCAGCGGCTAAAACGCCAAAAAATCCTCAGTTCGTTGAACCGGCGTTGAAAGCCGAGCGCCGAGTCTCTCTTAAATATGCGGGCAACAAGGAAGTCGCTCAGGTTGGATATCGAGCACCGGCAATGGATGATCCGGATGCACCGGCAATGGTGGTACTGGAGAGGTTGCTGAATGGCGGAGTTAATGGTCGGCTCCGCTCAAAGCTGATCGATAGCAAGCTCTGCTCTTACTCACAGGCTAGCTATGAGATCAAGAAAGATCCAGGGCTATTCACAATTACTTGTACCGCTGTCCCTGCTACTGCAAACGCGCAAGCCAAGATTCTCGAGGCTGTTGATGCTCTCGTTGCTCAGTTGCGTGAGAAGGCACCGTCAGAGCCTGAATTGAAGCGGGCTCGTAATCAAGCTGAGTTTGCTTATTTCTCCGAATGTGATGGACCCTATCGTGCTGGGTTTCATTTAGGTTACTTCGATTCACTCGACAAATGGCAAAGTGCGTTCACCTGGGCAGAGAGAATAAAGTCCGTGACTGCAGCTGATGTTCAGCGAGTTTCGCAAAAATACCTGGCAAACGACAGCCGCGTTGTTGCTTGGATTGCCGGAACTACTGCTGCAAAGCCGGTCGTGAAACAATCAGCATCGACGGAACCGACGGACAAAGAGAAGGAAAAGGAAACACCAAAGGCTCCGTCAAAGCCTGAGAGCAGGCGACTAACCGGAAACTCAGGCAGAAGCAAGAATCATATTGCGGTTAGCAAAGCACCGGCTGCTTTAGGCGCAAGAAAGGCAACGACAAATTCGGCAAAGCAGCGGCAGTTAGTGGCGGCCGCCAAGCGAAGCTCTCGCTCGAAGAAAGTTTTGATCGCCAATTTGTCATCTCGAGATCTGCAACATGTCAAACTAACTGCGTTCAAAGAGAATGATGAAGAACCTGCTTCAAAAGCCTCCAAAAAGCCTGCGGCAAACGCCAAAATGGCGCTGCCCCCAGTCATTCGCAATCTACCTGAGGCGATCGGTAATGCTGTAACGGGAAATATTCCCGGAACCGTGGGTAGTGTCGGCTCAGCTATCATAGGGATACCTGAAGCTATCGGTGGAATCGGCAGCGCGGTGGGCAACACAGCGAGCGCAATTGGCAAAGGCATCGCTAATTTGAAGGGGGAATCGCAAGATCCGCGCATCGTAAAACGAACTTTGAAGAATGGCGTTGAGCTTTTGGTTCTTCCCAGCAAAGTGAGTCCTGTCGTACAAATCGCTGGATCTATTCAGGCCGGTGAAGCTTACGTGCCAAAGAATCGCTCTGGTCTATCTATGATAGCGACGAGCATTCTCAATCAAGGTTCATCAAAGCGCAATAAAGCTCAGTACACTAACAATCAGGACGATCTTGGAATCACATCGTCGCATATGCTCAAGTGGGAAAATGCTATTGAAACAATCGATTTCTCATCCCGCTGCCTGTCTCGAGATCTGGGAGCTCAGTTGGATTTGATTGGGGAATCTCTTTCAGCACCGGTGCTGGATGATGGCGGCTTAGAAAAGGCAAAAGCTGAAGCATCGTTTCTGGTCAAACGGAACGAGGAAGGTGCCCATCAAAAGGTTGAGAGAGTCGTGTTGCAGAATTTGCTTGACGATAACTCGCCGTACTGCCCTTCAGATCCCGGAGAAAAGTTGAAATCTATGTCGCAGTGTTCGCTGGCGGATCTGCAAAAGTTTTTTGCTGCTCATATCGTGCCGGGCGCAATGACGTTGGTGCTTGTCGGTGACGTTGATGCTGACCAGGCAGCAAGCCAGGTAGAAAAAGCCTTCGAAAATTGGAATGGTCGCACAAGTCACGCCGAAATACATGCAAAGATTCGCACACAGAGAATATTGCGTGCGTCATTACCTCTGAAAGAAAGCAAAAAGAGTTCGCTATGCTTCGCACAAATTATGCCGATATCTGAGTCACATCCAGATTTCGGCAGCCTTCTGATCGCTGACGGGGTCTTGGTTAATCATCCTATGATTTCGCGATTCGAGCAAGCTTTATCTCGCAACAGTGCCCTTGAAGCTGCTATCAGTAATGGGGAATTCAGCGTCGATTTGCTTCCAGTTTCTAGCTTGTCCAGCTGGTCTCTCAACCTATCCCTGGAGCCGAACGCAGTATCAAATGCAGTGAAAACTATAAGGACAGAGCTGCGCAAGTTCTCTCGCGAGGGCATAACCCCCGAAGAATTCGCTGAAACTAAGCGCTATTTGCAAGGGCTGATTCCTGTCAGGCATCAAGCTACGATTGGTTCGATTGCTGACGATATTGTCGAGTCGGCAGAGCATAGTGATACTGCCTATGGTTATACTGCCAAAATGTCGAGCATAAAGAACAGCTCGCTTGAATCCGTGAACAGGCTTATAAAATCTGTCTTTCGCCCAGATCAGTCTACTGTCGTGATAGCTGGTGCGGGACATGCGATTAAATCTGCGCGGTCTTCAGATAAACAGAGCGCCGCAGATTTTGCTGCAAGCAAAAACCGATAGAAACAGTGCCCTTGCCCCGAAGCTATTGTGTGGTGAACCTTCTGCTCGTTGCGCGTTGATTTCTCCGCGCTTGCTCGGACATCAATAATCGATATCAAGCTGCTTGTTCTCAAGCTATATGTATCAGTCGGATTGAAGTCAAAGGGAAACTTTCTGTAATATTATTGCGAGTTAATCAGAAGCCTCGAAATTCTTGCTGCTCTAGGATCCGCTGCATTGGCAATCTCTATATGAAGTGGTTCTATTCGCAATGTTTTACATAGTTGTCAAAATTTCATAGAACTGTCTTTGGTGGCGGTGTTCGTTAATTAATCCGCACGACAACTCCGCTGTGTTGAGCTGAAAAGCATTGATAATAGGAGTCTTTGGGATTAATGATTTTTGAATGTTGTTGTCAGTTGATTAGATATCTGCCAATAGATGGGCACAGCATTGATTGCTTAATCTGTAAAGCCCTGCCACCATGTTCTGGAAAGTATTGGAGGACAAATGTTTGCGGAGTTATTTGCCGTGGTTTGACTTTCTCTCGTTAATGTCGATAATATCCCAGGACGGTTTTCAAAGACCGACCAAGAAGCTAAGAGGTCACTGCTAAGAGGTCATTGTATGGCTGTGATTGGTTCCAACGGGAGTGCAGTCTTGATTGCTGAACAAGAAAAACTAGATTTCGATTCTGTCCCCGAGTATGTCCGTGAACCGCGTTTATCATCACGTGACTCCTACGTATCAAAATCTTGCTATATGGAAGATGAGGGTGAGCCCCTCTCCAAGTCCGCGGAAATAGAAACGCTCTGGCCTGGTGTCAGCGCAGATTTCTTGCACGGACACCATAAAACAAAGCAACCCTCATTCTATTGGGGCGTTGGTTTCGTTTCCGGCATTGTTGCCTCCGTTCTGTCTGTTGGTATCATTTATGGTGCCATGCAGCTTTTCAATCATCATGACTTACCAGGTGCCCCGAAGATAGTAACTGCTAACGGCAACACACTGGCGCAGTCTCAGGCTCGTAACACTCTTTCCACCCAGCGTGGAGCGGCCGTTGTCACGACGCGCGTGGGCACTAGCCTGGACCCGGATGTGGTAGTGCCGCTCTTTGCCTCCTATACGGTCAAGAACGGTGACACGCTGGCCAGCATCGCGCTGCAAGCATACAAGCGCGCCACTCCAAGGTTGCTGGACGAAATCTGCAAAGCCAACGGCATGCGAAATGCTAATGTCCTTCAACTTGGACAGAGCTTGAATCTTCCTGCTTACCACCCACAGGCAAGGCAAATAGCCAGTGGTGCAGCAAGCATCCAGTAGAGCTTCGTTTGATAGCGAACAATCAAGCGATTTAGATCACGATTGTGAACCAGACCAGTCGTCTGGATATACAAATGCATCATCTGCAGCAGCAGAAAAGACTTCAAATCTAACTGTCGACGCGATCTTTCAAAAATTGGAAGACACTCTTTCGAGCTACGAAGAGCGCCCTCAGCAAATCGAGTTTGCAAAACTCATAGAACGTGCTATCACAGCTCGAAAAACCGGCATCTTCGAAGCTGGTACGGGCACTGGCAAGAGTCTGGCGGCGTTGATTCCAGCAGCCCTTTCGCGCAAACGGGTAGTGGTTTCGACTGCTACCATTGCGCTGCAGGAGCAATACATAAGCAAGGATATCCCCTGCTTACAGACATTGTTGCCCTTCGATATTCGCGCCGCGCTTTTCAAAGGCCGAGGCAATTATGTCAGTATCAGGCGTTATGAAGACCACAAGTTGCAGAACGAAGTTGAGGGACGGCTTGCTGCCTGGATCGAGAAGAGTAAAACAGGCGATCGCGCCGAACTTGATTTTGTACCTAATCAAGAAACTTGGAACGAAATTGATTCTGATTCAGATGACTGCTTAAGAACAAAATGCCCGACATATACAAAGTGCTTCTATTTTAAATCCAAGCGCGAAGCCGAAGTCGCCGATATTATCGTCGTGAATCATGCGCTTCTCTTGATCGACGCCATGAGTGGCGGGAATATATTGCCACCATATGAAGTGCTTATCGTTGATGAGGCGCATCAACTACCGGATATTGCCAGTAAGTCTTTCAGTCTCGGAATCAGCTTGAGGGGGATTCAGCTCTTAGCCGCTAAAGCTGCAAAGCAAGTAGCTTGTCCTGCTCACCTTGTCCACAATATGGAAGAGTCGGCTGAAGAGCTTTTTGGCCGAGTACATCAGGCTTTTCCGCTCGGAAAAACCAGATTACGGAAACCGCTTGATGGAATTTCTGATTTGCTCAGCTGTATTTATGTGTTTCGCGATTGGCTATCCATCCAGGAGTTTGAGCACATCCTCGATGTCGATAATCAAAGAGAGAAGCTTAAGCTAAAGGCGAAAAAACTTTTCAACATAGCCAGCACATATATTCGTTGCTTGAATTTGCTTGAACAGCTAGATGACGACTGGGTCTTCTGGATTGAGAAGTCCGAGAAATTCGCGCGGAAAACTGAAATTGTTGCAGCTCCGTTGAACGTCGCCGATTATATTCAACAATATCTTTTCGATAAGGAAGGCTTGGAGTCTTCGATCTGGATGTCCGCCACGCTTGCCACCGTCGGCGATGATCCCTTTCAATACTTCAAGGGCTTAATCGGATGCTCAAGCCGCGTGGTTCAAGAGCAAGTTGCAAGTCCGTTTAATTATGCAAGGCAATCTGCTTTGTACTTACCATCCGGCATGCCGGAGCCTAACTCGCGTGATTTCAATATAGCTGCCGTCCGAAAAATAGAAGACATTTTAGAGCTCTCTCGAGGGCGGGCATTTATTCTTTTCACCAGCTACACAGCAATGAATGCCTGCTTCCAGGCTATGTCGGAACAGATTGCTTTTCCGACCAAGAAACAAGGTGAGATGCCTCGAAACCGTCTCTTAGATTGGTTTCGCGAAACACCTAATGCTGTACTATTTGCCACAGCAAGTTTTTGGGAGGGCGTCTCCGTCGATGGGGATCAGTTAAGCGCGGTCATTATTGATCGCATTCCCTTTCAATCACCTGATGATCCAATATACGAAGCGCGCTGCGATCTGCTTAAAGAAGAAGAGGGCTTGAGTTGGTTTTCGGAGCTGGCGCTTCCCTACGCGATCATGCGTTTGAAGCAAGGAGTGGGTCGTTTGATTCGCACTAAAACAGATCGCGGCATTGTCGCGATTCTCGATCCGCGCGTTACCAGCAAGGCATATGGCAGAGCCATCCTCTCTTGCTTGCCACCGATGACGGTAGTTCGCTCGATTCAAAACGCCAGCATGATTGACGATTTGCTACCGTAAGCAGACCAGCACATTGCGTGTAGGTAACATGTATGATCTAATCGCTCTCAGTCAGCTTGTCGCATTTTCAGCTCGATCGAATTTGGAATAAAAAGCCTATCGAAGATATTCCATATTTCTTATATTCTCGAAAATTATGACTTATATGATGTGGCCCCGTTTTAGTGGACACTTAACAGTGATAAATCCACCACTAGACGGTTTCCACTGCTTCCT
>JAIEQI010000211.1 GCA_019747875.1 Candidatus Obscuribacterales bacterium | reverse complement strand
CCAGCACGTGAGATAATCGTTGAGAGCTACACTAAACTCTCGTTCGTTTTTGTCTCGCGCCATATTGGCAGAAAGGGGAGAGAGTAAACACTGAACCCGGCATTCTTTTTCGCTTCTTGCTGTTTCGTGAGTTCATTGAGGTCATTAAGTGCCTTTTGATGCGCGTTGATATCATCGTATAGCACTGCCCGGTTTATCAAAATCTGTACATTTTGTGGGGAAAGCGCAAGGGCTTTGTCATAATCGCTCAACGCCTCTGAATAATTCTTCAGAAGATAGTTCATTCGTCCACGATTGTTGAAAAGGAGCCAAGTGTTTTCGTCTCCCTTGTCGAAGGAAATTGCCTTAGTTAGCGCTTCAATTGCATCGCTGTATCTTTCAAGTTTTCCGTAGGACTTTGCTAAATGGGCATAAAGTGGAACGGATGTGGCGTCGATCTCGAGTCCTGTTTTGCAAGTATCCACGGCTGCCTTGTACGCAGCGAGGTTCAAATAGGCGCTTGCTTTATTTGCATAAGAACTAATGCTTTTTTTGTCCAAAGATAAAGCCTTATCGCAATCCGCCAGTTGGTTCCTATATTGTCCCAACTCACCATACGCGATCGCACGTCCTAAATAAGCATCTGTGTCCTTGGGATTACTTTCCAAAATCTTGGTGTAATCATCCACTACTTCTTTATAGCGTCTTAGCTTGAGCAAGATCTTGATTCTTGCCTTATATGCAAATGAGGCATTTTTCAATGGCAATAGCTTTATTGTTCTTGCATAACTTGCAAGCGCCTCTTCGTATTTTTGATCCTTTAATAGCAAATTGCCGCGCACGTAATAGCCTAAATAGTTTTTGGGATATAGGCCAATTATTTTGTCGATTTCTTTCAAAGCATCCGTGTGGTGACCCATAAATTCGTAGCAAGTCAGCCTATTCATAAGGTAAGCCATATTAGGCGGATCGAATTTGAGACCTCGAGTATACTCATCTACCGCCGCTGCATTTAGTCCTTTCCGCTCGTAGACACCCGCTCGTTTGATAACAACGAAAGGATCAAGTTGCTTCGCTTTAACATAATCAGAAAACGCCTCTGCCTTTCTACCGGACTCTAGAAACGCACAAGCCCTCATGTAGAGTGCTTGTGCGTTTCTATTATCTTGCTCTAACAACCTTGAGCAGATGCTAATCACATCTGCGTAGTGCTTTGACTCAAAAGCACGTTCGGCCTGCTCCAGCTCTGGAAAGACGTCCGAGACACGCACTCTGCTTCTGCCCGGGACCGACTCCTTTTTGGTGGCAAGTGTTTCGACTTTTGATAATGAGTCTGAAGCCAACAAAAATAGGAATAGCAAAGGTAATAATCTGTGAGTTAAGCGCCCCAAGATCATCCCGTTAGCCCTACTCGCATACGGGATAGCGTAGCCCGGTTTTAGGATCTACGTCGAACCATTCACCTGTAAACTGGTCTTGTATGCGTATTGAGCCGGCTGGCGCAAGCGAATTACTACCACGCCCACTAGTATTGCTCCCATTTTGAGAATTATTCTGGTTGATATGTGATTGAAATCCGCCAGTCTTACTGCTGTCGGGTGGGATGTTGCTAGGTGGAAGTATTTTGTTCCCAGGATAGTCAGTGGGTAGGCTCTTCTTTCCGCGTCCGTATACTATGTTCGCCTGAGAAGGATCATGCGGGAAGGATGGAAAAGAACTGTATATGTTTGCTTGTCTTTCCGTTGCCGATGGAGATGGAACCAACCTTATTGCGGGCTGGTATCGGTACGGATTGAAGTGAAGCCAGTCATTCGGATTCGTGTTACTGCTGTCAGCGGTTCGAGTAAGCGGCGTATTTCCTTCCGCCTGAGCCGGGAGCGATTGCCCCACCCACATCGGAATAAGTGCTAACAAGAGGCGCGATGATGTTTCCTTGAGGTCTATTCTCATGTTATTTCGATCGTCGCGCTACTCTCTCATTCCAAATCTTGCTCGAACGCAAGTCGCACATCAACGTGTGACCTTGGCTGGTCTGCTTCAAATGTACGTTGACTATATCATACTTAGTCGACAGGCAGATCCCTCAAAAGGATTAGTAGCAGTCTTCTAAAACCATTAGCAGATTGGAAGAACTGCCAGCTCGCATTTTTTGCAAATGATAGACTCTAATTAGACACTTCCGCTGGTCTTGGCCTTGATAAAAGAGTTTCTACCAACGATTCTGGGTGTCGCTTTAATGTGTGTGTCCAGTGCTCTTGCAGTGCCTGACGTGCCCACATCCCCAAAGTCGGATTTCGAGTTCGATTGCGTCGAATTAGCTAAGCTTTGGAATCTGGCAAAGGATAGGCCCTGTGGGATTCAGCAAAAATGCGATTCCTGGGAGCCTGAACTGAGAAAGTTTGTCTCAGAATCGTTTGCCTGGGAGTACTGCCTTCGGTCACCTGAAAGAAAGAGAGATATGGCTGGAGTGTCTTTAACAGATCCCGGGCTAGAGCCCGATTATCCAGGACGGAAGGATGCACCGTATGTGGTGAATCCAACAAATCCCATGAGTCGTGCGCGTGCGGAACTAATGAGTGCACTTATTAGTTCCAAATTTAATAATGATGCTCAAAGGTTGCTTGCTGAGTTTGAATCGAGAAAAGCTGAATACGAGGCTAGCAGGTCCATGAAAAACTCAGATTTGACTAGCAAAAGCAAGAACGTTAGCGAAACAAATAAGGCTAAAGCTTCCCTTGGTACATATTTGAAAAGCTACGCACTTGCGTATCAGAATCTGCGTTTAGAACATGGCAAGTTGAGGAAGTATGAGACTTCCTTGCTGAATGGCCGTAATGCAACAACGGATCCCTCTGAGACTTCTAAGTCACAGCAGAGTATTGACCAGATGTACAGAACTGCGTTTGCTGATGCTCGAACTCGGTTTGAAGGTTATGTGGGAAAAGACGTCGTCGAAGAGTTCATCTCGGACCTGGACCAGAGAAGAAACACTAAGCCTTAGATTAGTCGAAGTATCTAGCTAAGATTTTGCCGACGTTGTCAATGCTTCGGCGCGCGATTAATTTGCACTGTAATGAACTGGCTAAGCGGGGCGCACCTGGTCCCTCGCTGCTAGGCAAGGGACCAAGTTGCGGTGCCATCTGTCACCTCGCAAAATACTTACTTGCAGTGTCAGCTCACCAGATAGTCATTCAGCGCGAGCCGCTCGCCGAGTCGGCGCATCTTGCGCAGTGCTCTTGATTGCAAATTCTTTACGCGCTCCACTGATGTGCCCATCAATTTCGCGATTTCGTCGGCGGGCAAACAATGATTGCGATTGTCGAGACCGTAGCGAAGTTTGATCACTTCTGCTTCCCTTGGATTAAGCCGGCTCAGCAACTTGCGAATATCGACGCTAAGTAGCAGCTCGGCTACTTCTTCGTCTACTGTCTTGCCACCGTCGGCGACACCATCAACCACCGTGCCATCGCCCTCTTCGGTAACCGGAGCATCTAGCGAAACACATTGCTTATAGGCATTCAGCACGTACTCGACGCGTTCCGCTGGCATATTGCAGCAGTCACTTAGCTCTTCGACGGTCGGTCTGCGACCCAGTTGCGAACGAAGGCTATTCATGGCTTTCTGCAGCCTGCGCCACTCCTGATCAACCTGACCTGGAAGCCTGATAAGCCGCACCTTGTCGCCCATTGCTTTGACGATGCTCTGCCGAACCCAGAAAGTCGCGTATGTGGAAAATCGACACCCTTTCTCGGGATCAAACTTTTGCACCGCACGCAGCAGACCCAAGTTGCCTTCCTGGATCAGATCCTCGAGACTCAGTCCGTAATTCCTGTATTGTTTGGCAATGCTAACAGCCAATCGCAGGTTCCGCCTAACCAGCTCTTGTGCCGCATTGCTATCTCCATCTCTGGCAGCTCGACCGAGCTTCCGCTCTTCATCCGCCGTGAGAAGTTTTTGCCTTTTCAAACGGCGAAGATATGCATCAATGGCATCGCGTTCATTGTGTTTTCCATTCTCTGCATCGTTATCACCATCCGGGCGCGGTTCATTTTCGTCGTCAATGAGGCCTACTCCGCCTCCAAATTCCAAATCATTGACGTAGCGCATGATGGTCACCTCCTAACTTTGACAATCAAACTACGTAAATGAGATCCAGCTCTGTCCTACAGAACTGTGCGTCTCTTATTTGGTTTTTGTTTCACCCGAATTCCCACCGTGTGTCGATGTCGGCGAGGAAATTCATCAATATTTTTCTACCAAAAAAGTTGACAGTTTTCTATTAGTAGTAACGAAATTTTAAACATTGATAGTGGCACCAGGACTGGATCTTCACTGATTTGCGATTGTCCGCGGCAGTGAATGATTTCGCGGTTTTGCACAGGCGATTCGAGAAAAATAAACCCTGTGCCGCAGAAGCCGCCGGTGGTCTCGGGCAGGCTGGAGCCTGCGGAGTCGGTCCAGAGGAGGACTGGACGATTTGCGGCGGGTGGTCGGCAGCTTCTGCTTTGGCACAGGCGTACCCGTTTCGAGCTGCAAGAATTAAGTGGGTCCACAGTCACTAATTTTCTTACGCGCAAAACTCGAATGGGTACAGAACCCTTTTATTGCGGGCGACGCATGTCATCGCCCCTCCATACGCGTGGCGTTCCTCCTTTAGCGGTTCGATGAAACTCTTACGCGTCTCCTTGAAGGTTCCACGATTTCTTACTCCCGGCGAATGGCGATCTTCTTGCCCTCGGCTTGCTGTCCTGGTAACTTCGGAACCGTAACGGTGAGAACGCCATTTTTCAAAACGGCTTCGGCCTTCGCACTGTCCACCTGGTAGGGCAATTTCATCGTGCGCTCGAATGCGCCGACGCGCCTTTCCGCTATGCGCTTGCCTTCATCTTTTTGTTCGCTAGCGTCTCCTTTCTGTCCCTTTATAGTGATGGTATCGCCTCGAACGGAAACATCGAGATGGTTCTCATCGATGCCAGGCACCTCGGCTGTAATCTTCACTTCCTTGTCGGTCTCACTGGTTTCTATGCGCGGTAAGTAGCATCCCCAGTGTGTATCGACCATCGGTGAGTAGCCCGCAAGCTGCTGGTCCATCTTGCCAAAAGTGTCGAATCCGCCAAGTGAACTCACCCAGCCAAATGGCTCAGCAAATCGCGAAAACACACTAGCAACAGAATGGTCCACGAGCTTGTCAGCCAGGCTCATCATCTCAAAATACTTTCGCTCCAAATCGTTAGATGGAGCGGTGTTCACTTCCAGCTTTTTTCCTGGGCAGGTTTTCGTATTGTTAGCATCAGCAAAGTTCGGTAACTGAATGGTGCTAGCTACAAGAGCCACTACCAACGCCGTTCCCAATACTTTCATAACGATCCTCCAAACCAAAACGACATAACAGTCTCATCTGAAATGTGCAGAGAAAAAGAACGCAAAGCGCGCCTTTCAATTTTTCCTTAATAATTAAAATCCGCGTCGCCACAAAGTCCGATTCCTTTTTGTGGACGATCTCGCAATTACGCAGGTATCCGAAGTGCTGAATCTGTCGCGAATCTTTCGCCGCTATGCCAAGATCTAGTATTAACGAATGTTTGAAATTCAGTGCTTGGTGCCCGCGCTGCGTTACTTATTCAAATAGACACCAGGCAGGTGATCGCAATCAGAATTCCTGCTCCTGCTTTAACAACATGCATGTACAAAAGGAGGCATTCGCGATGATGTTTGACTTGAAACGGGAAAACTTGCGCCAGGATTTTCTCGCATCACTGGTAGTGTTTCTTGTCGCGCTTCCGTTATGCATGGGCGTCGCAATCGCCTCTGGCATGCCACCAGCGTCCGGGCTCCTGACCGGCATTGTTGGCGGCTTGGTTGTGGGCGCTGTGTCCGGATCGCCGTTTCAAGTCAGCGGACCGACAGTTAGTCTAGCACTGATAGTTTGGGAGATTGTTCACAGATTTGGCGTTGCTGCGCTCGGTGTGATTGTGATCTTGTCGGGGCTCCTGCAAATTGCATTCGGTACTTTGCGCTGGGGGCGGATTTTTCGCGCGCTCTCGCCCGCCGTGGTGCAAGGGATGCTCTCCGGGATTGGACTGCTTATCCTGGTCAGCCAGTTTCATGTAATGCTGGATGACAAACCGAAAGGAAACGGATTGGAGAATCTTCTGGCGATTCCGCAGTTGCTTTGGAAAGTGATCACATTCGACGACGGCTCTCACGAAATTGCGGCGCTAGTCGGGCTCCTTACTATTTCGGTCATCCTTATATGGGAGAGATTGCCGGTTGAAAAACTGCGCGGCGCTATACCGCCCACGCTGCTGGCAGTGCTAACTTCAACCGCTGTGGCGGTGTTCATGAATCTAGATATCAATCGCGTGCAGCTCCCGGAGAATCTCTTTTCTGCATTAGCCTTGCCGGATTTCTCGCTGTTAGGGAAAGAGGGCTGGCTCTTGTTGCAGCAGGCATTGACCGTCGCGCTTGTAGGAAGTGCCGAGACCTTGCTCACTGCCAATGCAATTGATCGAACGCTACCTGCGCACAAGAGCAACTACGACAAAGAGTTGATCGCGCAAGGTATCGGCAACACCATCTGTGGTGCCTTGAGTGCGCTGCCTGTGGCTGGCGTTATTGTTAGAAGCTCCGTAAATGTGAAAGCCGGTGCTCGTACGAAGATGTCGACCGTGCTTCACGGCGTTTGGCTTTTGCTATTCACGCTCGTCTTTCCATTTGTGCTTCGTCAAATACCTTCAGCCGCTCTGGCTGCGCTGCTGGTTTACACGGGCTACAAACTGCTCGATATTCGAGCGGCAAAACGAATCGCCGAGATTGGTAAATCCGAGTTGCTTATTTTTGCTGTGACGGCGCTGGCAATTCTTGTTAGCGATCTCTTCACTGGCGTTGTGATCGGCGTAACAATGAGTGCCATCAAGCTTCTGTATGATTTCTGCAAACTGGATATTCACAAGACAATAGCTGACGGCAAGATCACTCTCGAACTCGTGGGGGCAGCGACCTTCTTCAGTCTGCCGAAACTCGCCGACGCACTGGAGGCTCTGCCCACTGATACCGAGCTGCACGTTGATTTCTCGCACGTCACATACATCGACCATGCGTCTCTTGATCTGCTTATGAAATGGGAGGAGCAGTACAAGAGTCAGGGTGGAACGCTGACGATAGATTGGGGGGTGGTGCAGGCGAGGTTTAATAGCCGCCCGGGGAAGTTAGTGGATGAAGGTGTGAAGGTGCCTGCTGCGTCTGCAGGCTAAGAGTTCTTCAGATGACATGGAATCATTGTATGAGGTGGCAACTCCGGTTGTTTTAACTAGTTGCTTTAATTTCCCGGTCCCTTCTGATTAAATGTTTGCATTTAAGGGAGAATTGTTTCTTGACGCGCGCTTCATATCCGCTGGCAGGAGCTGAGGTAATCTTTCGGCAGGACAACCGAGTTTCGCTGAACCTTAGAACTGTTGAAGTTCAGTCCAACGATGGCGATTTATAATTCCGGGGAACAGGGACGAGGCTTCTTATGGACAATGAGTCGGAGAACAACGTTATAAGTATTCGCACGAGGAAGCCTCTCGGTGCATACATCAACTGCGAAGTCATTCCTGACGAGGTGCCGCAGAAGAGGAAATCGAATAAAGGCAAGAAATCTTTGCTCCCGTCATATGAGTGGGAATTCAAGCCGAGATTCCGGCGCTCGGCATTCGGTTGGAAGTCGCATCCCGCGATCACTCGTATCAAGCAAGCCGTAACAGAGATTAAGAAGGTGGCGAAGAAAGATCCGGTCATTGCTGCGGAAGGCGCCGTTATTCTCTTGGAGAGGCTCTCTTCCGCGATCGAGCAAGTTGACGGATCCTCGGGGTCAATTGGTAGTGCGGTAAATAATGCAATCAGAGAACTAGTGCCTCTGATTGCCGATGCCGACGCAGATCCCGCTGTACGCAATAATTGGCTAGAACGCCTTTGGGATGCCATTGACCAAGACGATATTCCTTATATAGAGAATTTGGGCGACCACTGGGGCGAACTGTGTGCGAGCAAAGAACTCGCGTCGAAATGGGCGGACGAAATGATGAACGCTGTTCGCCTGGCATTTTCGGAACGCGGCGGATTCTTTAAGGGCAGTTCCGCATGTCTTAGTGCGTTAGTTTTCGCTGAGCGATTCGATGATCTGTGGCAGTTGCTTGAGGCTGAGCGACATAAGATGTGGCACTACCAGCAGTTCGGTTCTATGGCTCTGGTGAAGCAGGGCAAGATTTCAGAGGCAATTGAATTCGCGGAAGGATGTGGCGGACTCAACGATGGATTGAGCGTGGCGTCTACTTGTGAGCAACTTTTGTTGGAGGCGGGACGATACGAGGAAGCTTACGAGCGCTATGCGCACGTGGTGAATGGCGAGAATTCGTATTTAGCTACATATCGTAGAATACCAAGAAGTATCCGGCAATTGGGACTACGCGAATATTGGATGATTTGATTGCGGCTTCGCCAGGTGCTGAGAGCAATTGGTTTGCAACCGCGAAGGAATTGAAACGGTTCGATCTTGCGCTCGAGCTGTGTAAGAAAGGTCCATGCGATCCGCGTACGCTGACACGAGCCGCGCGCGATTACGCCGAGAAGGAGCCAGCGTTTGCGTACGGTGTTGGTATGGCGGCGCTGCACTGGTTGCTGCAAGGATATGCATATGAGATTTCGAGCACCGACGTATGGGCGGCGTATCACGAAACGATGAAAGCTGCCAGAGCTGCCGGGAAGGTAGATGAAGCCGAGTCCGTGCTTTCGGAGGCGGTGCAGCTGGGCATGACACGCAAAGATTGGAGTGCTGGGGTTCTGGCTGGAATCATGAGAAGGGGCTGACGGGAGTTCCGAATTTGTTGTCATTTTAGGTGGTGTGAAGCTAAGAGGCGATTGGCGCGAATGCTGTTAATGTCTTTTAAAAATGGTGGGCTGCAGCCAAGCGTTGATGACAACCCTTCGCAAAAACGTTCGCCCTTTGCGAGAGCATGGCTACGAACCATGAGGTCGCATGTTCGAATCATGCCGGGCAGGCCAATCAGAAAGCTGATAGGAAGCGGTTCTTCGAGAGAGGAGCCGCTTTCAGCTTTTGGTGAATTTTCTGTTGTTGGCCCCCAGTTGGCCCCTTCTAGAGAAATATGGGGAAATGAAATTCTGCTGAAGTTTCATCTCCTCTATTGTGCTGTTTCTATCGACAGACAAGAGGGAGTTCTGAGCATATGCGCTGCCTATACGCACGCCTTGTATACTTATTGGGAATCCGCAAAGTGGACTTGGGATTCCAAGACAGAACTGTTCTTGGAAGGTTTGAAGCCTTCGGTTAGGGGCTGAAAAGGCGAATAAAAGGAATTGACTAAGTGCAACTGCAGACAGCTCACATTAGGACAAATCAGTTACCGATGGATGCTAAACCGGAATTTGATGATTACGACACAGCTATAAATGTCATTGGCGCTCTTAAGGATTGTTCTATAGTCTTTAACGTAATCGAATCACACTTCTCTGATTCTACTCTAGCTAATCGACTCACGAATCAGCTGGATGAATTCCACTATCGCACAGAGAAAAGTCGCACACGAATAGTGCAGGAAATAAACAAAACATTCCTTCGGTTTGAGTCCAAAAATCATCAAGACCTAATACAAGGAATCTTCGAGAATAATGTTCCACTTCGGGACAAAGAACTTGTCCTCGTTTGGCAATTCGCTTTGAACAACAGATTATTTCGGGATATTTCCCTGAAGGTTTTTTGCAAGACTTATTACTCAGGCCGAACGAGTATATCCAAGGAAGACATAACCGCTTACTTAAAGGAGTTCCTAAGCCAAAATAGTGCAATAAAAACAAAATGGTCAGAGTCTACAGTGAGCACGTTGTCCACAAAATATCTGAACCTATTGACCAAGTTAGAATTTCTAAGTGCGGGTAGAACAAAATTATTCAAACACATCAGACCATCCTCTGAGGCGCAGGTTCTCTTTCTCTATTTCGCCAAACTGCACGATCTAAAGCAAACCAATCTTTTGATGAACGAACTCTTGCCTCTTTCATTCGTACCCTCGGAAGATTGCTTGGAGAGGCTAAAAAAGCTCTCCATCAAAGGACTTTTTGAAATGAGCTTCAATGGTGTCGCCTTGAGCACAGAGCTAACGCACAGCTACAGAGGAATTTCGGATGTCCTATATCGATCATAAGCAAAAATTTGCGGATTTGGAGTCGCAGATTCAGAATCAAGATCAGCTGCGGCGCCAGGCAAATGGTGGTAACAGTATTCTGTTTTCTTACCCGCCTAACGAGGAAGCTTCTTATATCAAGATGTCCAGAGATCTCTATGCGGATAGAGCAGAGTTTATTGATGTAAGCAAACTGCTTGTTTCCTTCATTGACCATGATGGATGGGATTTGTTCAGAGAATACTACAATGATTTCAAAAATACCCCCCATCTGATTTTTCGTTCCGATGATCCATCGATTGACTTGTTTGACATGATACTTTGTGAGATTTCGAAAGCCTGTCAAAATGACAAGATCCCATTTCTGATTAGGACAGGATGTCTTTTGGGAACTGGAATCGAGAACGTGAATATTATGGAAAGTAGGGTTGTGATGACCCTTTCCCATCCATTGGTGATTTTTTATCCATCAAGAATTGAGGGAGACAACATCTACTTTCTAAACTTTAGACTCGCATCAAAATATCGCTGCGTGCTAGTCAAATGAGGGGCTGCACATGACCAAAATAAACGAAATACTAAAACTGGATCTGAAGGAAGACATCAAGAATGTCATTGACTTGGAAGACTATAGTGAAATCGAAATTCAGCAGGAAATTGAATCCTATATTGTCACAGATGGGTTAGGACAGCACCTCTACAGTTTCTTAACTCAGTTCACTTCCAATATAAAAGAAACCGGAGTCTGGCTCTCGGGTTTCTACGGCTCTGGCAAATCATATTTCGGCAAAATGTTGGGTTATATCATCGGCAACCCAATAATCAACGGGACCCCAGCGAGGCAACGATTCTTGCCGCGACTCAAAGGAGTTACTGATGAGAGCCTAATAGAAAATTCTATTAGAAAGCTGGACGCATTCAACAGTCGAGTAATTTTTCTGGACGTCGCGAAACAAAATACCGATCGCGGATTAGCCTTCACACTTTTTTCGAATCTTCTTAAGACGCTGGGCCTAAGAGATGACCAATATGGATACATGGAATTTGATCTGTTGATCGACGGCAAATTCGATGAATTTAAAGAGATCGTAAAAAAAGAAGAAGGAAAAGACTGGAACGAGATAAAGAAGACGAATAGGCTGGTTGCAAAAGTAATGCGAAAAGCTTATTCAGAAATGGGTTTTAGCGAAGCCGACTATACTGATACTCAAGAAGTCTACAATGCAGCAATCAAAGATTTTTCAGCTAGCAAGTTTAAGAACGAATTGGAAAAATATTTGACGCACAATCCAGGAGAAACCCTGGTCTTTATTTTTGATGAAGCCAGCGAAGCTATAAGTCAAAGGAAATTCACGCTGCTTGACCTGGAAGGGATTAGCGAAGCACTTTCTGCAATTAGCAGCAAAGTGTGGACAATAGCTATTGCTCAAGAAAAGCTTGATGATGTTATCAATAATGCTAACGTGAATCGAAGCCAGTTGACAAAGGTTACAGACCGATTTAAAACAAAAGTGCACTTGGAATCTACTGAAGTTGATGTGATTATCCGCAGTCACCTTTTACAGAAAAAGGATTTTTGGTACAAGGACCTCATTGAATACCATAGAAAAAATGAGGGACTTATTGCTGACGCCACTAACCTCAAGTCCTCTTTTCCTACAAAGACAAGTAATGCAGACGACTTTGCGGCTTACTACCCCTTTCACAGGTATCAATTCGACATTCTCCAGAAATTTTTGTTCAGTTCTAATGCGCTCGTCGCAACTCAAATCGCAGCGAGAGGAATGATCATAACGACCTTTGATGTTCTCCGGCGCCACATGCAGGACGAGGCTCTTTACGCTTTTACGCCCGGACACTCCATTTGCACAGAAGCCCAGACTGCACCTCCAATTGGACTCGTAAATAAATACGATACTGCACGCAAGATCCTTAGAGAACGATCTAGTGCAATCAGCGGGGAAAAACTACTAAAAACCATTCATTTGTTGGCTGATTCCGAGGTTGTTTTTCCCACTGTCGAGAACATAACCAAAAGTTATATATCCGACATTTCGCTTTACTATGGCTTGAAACCGGCTATTGAAGAAGCGCTTCATCTTCTCGTTGAGGCAAAAGTACTCCTTTTATCGAACAACAACTACAAGATTACCTCTGACCTCGAAGGCAAGCTTCTTGAAGAAATGAAAATCGATGTGGAGTTATTCAGCAAGAAGCGAACTCTAATAACTTGTGTGAAAAACTACAAGATATTTGGTCCAGTGGCCGCGTTCAACGATGGAGCTGAAACATTTAAATTTAGTGTGCTTTCCGATCAGGATGATGAATTGAGCGGTCCGGGCAATAAACAGCTCAAATTGGTGGCGTATAACATATTCAATGTCAGCGAGAACAGGCTGGACTTCGTTGAACAAATCAAACTAGACACCCAGTATCAAAAAGACCTTATAACTCTCATCCCCGACAACAGCGAATTTCCTTTGATTGACAAACTCATCATAGAAATTAGCCGATACCATTTTATTGAAGAGAAATATTCGAATGAGTCGGATCCGGCAAAGCGCCAAATTATCCGCGACTTTTCCATAATCCGTGAAGAGAAGGAAAAAGAGCTCAGAGCTAAGATTGAGCATGCCTATAGGAATGCCTCTTTGTTATACATGTTTGATGAATACCTGTTGGACACTGATAATTTCAAGGGAACAATCAGTGATACTCAACGCAAAGTCGTGAAAAACATTTACACCAAGCGATTGCGGTCTCAACTCTCTGAAGGTCTGGTGCCGAAAATTTTTAGTTGCCGTAAAGAGAGTCTTAGCGCCGTTTTTTCGGGTGATGATTTTAAATTTTTCGACAACCACGGAAATTTTGTTGGCGACAATTTAAAGGTGGTGGAAGAGCTAACCGCGATCATCAAAAATCGCTATGCAGATGGAAAGACGCTGGAATCAGATTTTTCGGGAGCTCCATGGGGCTACTCTTTTGGGACCATTGTGTCTACTCTTGCGGCACTTTTTCGAGCTGGTCGTATCTCTGTCAAATACAATGGTGACACCTGGCTATCTTTCGATCAGAAGGCTATACATGAAGCGTTTACAAACACAACAAAGTTCAAAACCGCATCCTTCAAATCAATTACAGCTACGCTAACTGCAGCTCAAAAGAATCAAGCTGTACAATTACTCATTGATCTTGAGGCTGAAATACACACCGGCAAAAAAATTGACTGGAGCATAAACGATTTCGATCTTGCGGAGAGCATAAGCGCAATGGCAGAGCATTTCATTGCTGCGTTGAGTTCACTTAAGGATACCGTAGAACAATTTGACGCGCTCTTTCCATCAGTTGCCGAACAGAAACAGATCTTGCAACCCTTTGGAGGGAAGATAACTGAAGGTAACTATATTGAAAAGGTAGAATATTTTCTCTCTAACAGTACCCAATTCAGCTCGTCAATTCAATCAATTCTCAAGGCTCAAAAATTCATAAAAAAGAACTTCTCCCAAGTTAAGGATTTCAACCGCTTCATTGAAGATGTATTGTCCGAACTGAAAAAGGCTGATCGAGCTGACATGGCAATTTCAGACGCGGTTAATGAGTTTAAGCGTCTTTTTTCACAGGATATGGTTAAGAATCTCGGTGGGCTTCAGCAACAGGTACAGCTTGTAAAAGACGGTTACTACAAACTGATGAAGACAGCAGAATCCGGAATGAGCCATGCCTATCAACTACTTGAGGGCAAAGTCGACGGAGCAATGCGATTGCTGAAGCAAAACTATCCAGAGAGTTTAAACAAGCACAATCGACAGAAGCTAGAAGAGTTAAAGCGCTATTGCACAGATCGAATCAAGATTAATCTTGCCTTGGAGTATTCTATAAGTTGCAAGAATTCAAGTTATTCACTGTCTGACTTGCTGAATTATACAGCGTTAGCTCCGGCGAAAGAGAATGAGCTGCTCATAATCCAAGCTAGTTTTATTAGCCAAGAATCGAATCCTGAGCCAGGATCAAATGGAGCGGATGAGCCAACGGAGAAGAAAAAACCCAGAACGGTAAAGCTTCTTATTTCAAGCAAAGTGATGACTGTGCAGAAATACAAGGCTCTGCTCACCAATCAGTTGACCTTACTGGCTGCAGCCAAACCGGATGAAGAGATTGAGCTTGAAGTAGAGTCGGTTTAGTAGGATCCGCAAAGAATGAAGTTATCCGAACATGTTGACAAAATTCGCGATCTTATAGAGTCGTCTTTTGATAAGGATTTCGCTCGCTTAGGAATAGGAAAGAATAAGAAACTGGAAATAGAGAAACTTCCGGAAAAATTTCGTTCCAAACGCCTCCGATTCGAAAAAATGCTAGAAAGTCATATCGGCGAGACTGGGAATTATGAAAGTGCTCGCGAAAAGTTGATGGACGAACTGACGTTTACCCATTTCAACCGCCTTGCAGCTCTAAAGGTGATGGAAGCTGCGAATCTGCTACCTCCTGTAATTACAAAACAACCAGAACATGGGGACAGATCATTCGGACACAAGTCCTGGCTCGAAATTCGCCCCAATATGCGTTCGGAAGAATTGGATGGAATTAGAGAATACGTAAAATATGCATTTGACGAGCTGGGACAAACCCTGCCGCTCTATAGCCGTAGCCATTCATATGCGTTATTACCAGATGCAATCAGCCTGAACGACATCATAGACGCATTTAATGCCGTGGAAAAAGACCAACAGGTGGGTAGTGATATCTGGTTAAGTGATGATGTACTAGGCTGGATGTATGAAAGCTACAACAATAGAAAAAAACAGCTACATAAGGACAGCAAGGCGAAGACGGAGTTTAACAAGGTTTCGCTTCAGTCTCAGGTTTACACTCCTCGTTGGGTCGTTCAATTCCTAGTCGAGAATTCGCTTGGGAAGCTTTATCTGGAAATGTACCCTTCTTCTCAAATAAGAAGTCGCTACAAGATAGCGAATGCACCGACCAAACAAGAACTAAGTCCGAAGCCAGTGCACGAGTTAAAAGTAATTGATCCCGCCTGTGGCTCAGGTAATTTTCTCCTTTATTCGTTTGATTTTCTCTATGAGTTGTACCTGGACCAGGTTGAGAATTTCGGAGCGGACTATGAAGCAAAAGATATTCCAAAGCTGATAATAGAAGGTAACCTGCACGGTATCGATTTGGACGATAGGGCGGTACAACTAGCGCAATTAGGTCTTTTTATTAAGGGTAAGAAAAAATCCAGAAGTATTGCACATCTTAGTTTCAATCTCGTTTCCTCGGATTTTTTCTTGCCCAATTACAGCGAAGTGAGGCATATCTTCGTTGAAGGAAGTAATTTAGATCAAAATCAACAGAATTTAATCGAGGACATTTGGACGGACCTACAGCTTGCATACAAGTTTGGCTCTTTAATTCGTCTAGACGAGAAGCTCAAATCAAGACTTCGAGCTCTGGAACAGCAGTTTGGCGCGAAACAGCAGACTCTGTTTACTAGTGCATTTTTGGAACAGGAAAGAAAATTCATCACATCATTTTTGCAGAACCTAAAGACAGCAGTTGAACAGCACGCAAAGTCCGATGGCAACTCGTTTCTATCGACCAAAGCTCGCGACGCGATTATCTTTTTAGACTTGCTCACCACAGAATACGATGTCGCCACAACAAATCCTCCTTACACCGATAGTGCGGATTTCGGTCCAGAATTAAAGGAGTTCATTGAGAACAACTATAAGAAACCCTACAAATTTCACACGAATTTGTACGCAAGCTTTATCAAGCGGTGCTTTGAATTGACGGGTGATAAGGGCAAGATTGCAATGATCCATCCGCACACCTTCATGTTCATCAAGACATTTGAAGATGTTCGTAAGTTTATAATCGAGAAATCTTGCGTAGAGATCCTGGTGGACTTTGGGCTGGATCGTGTCAATTTGTTTGGACCAGGAATTTTGCTTGATGCCACGTTTTACGTTGTGAGCAAGAGATTTACAGATAATGCTAAAGGCATTTATTTCAACTTAACTACAAACCTGCAGGAAAAATTGAAGAAGGCACGCTTCCTAGAAGCGTTAGATAATTACCTAGCAAACATCCCTGACAGCCGCGTTTACAACCTCCGGCAGACAAAATTGAGGATCATCGATGCCTGGCCTTTCATTTATTGGATTTCCGATGATTTTAGATCTAAATTCAAAGGTGATTCAGTCAAAGACATTCTCAAGAATTGCCAGGGCGTGGCAACTGCAAATAACCATAGATTCCTGCGATTTTGGTGGGAATTGTCTGACAAAGATCGCGATATATGTCGCGATGATTGGGTCTATTATGCTAAAGGTGGTCCTTACAAGAAATGGTCCGGCAACCTATGGTTGATGTTGAATTGGAAATCAAATGGAACCGAACTTAAGAACTATAAGGACGACAAAGGTAAGCAACGATCTTGCATTCGCAATGAAGAGGTGTTCTTCAGACCTGGAGTTACCTATTCGGCCTCGGGCTCAAAAGGGCCTTCCTACAGGTTATTACCGGAGGGATGTATATTCGATACTGGAGGAAGTTCGATTTTTCCATTGAACAAATACCGAAACAACGAATATATCCTAGCTTTCTTCAATACTAAACTTTCCAGTTACATAATGGGATGTTTAAATCCAACTGTGAACAAACAGGTTGGTGATATTGAGCGAGTTCCTTTCGTAATTCCGAGTGCCAAGATTGAGCAGCGAGTGGTACAACTCTCACTGCAAAATGTCAAATTGACAACAGAAATTGATTCATCCAACATTTATGAGCCAAGCTTCGTCAGGTCCCCCTTGGAGATGAATAGAAAACTTGATTGGAAAAGCTCTGCACTTGCATATCTTAATTACGAAAACCTTCTTGTCGCTCAGGTCCTCTTAAACGAAGCTATCATCAACTGCGAAATTTTTGAGTTGTACAATCTCACTGAACAAGATAGATCAATGGTATTAGCAAAAGAAGGTGAAAGCATCGGCGGTCTTCCGGTTTGTTCAGAAGCACGACAAGCCTACCTGTCGCAAGATTCAAAAGCTTTTCCCTTGGACAATATCCGCAAGTTTATAGATGAACTTCCTTCCAAGACCTTTGCTATTGACGAAGTTGATTCTATAAAAAGCGAATTCGCGACGCTTTATCAAACCAACAACGATTTAGAAGAATTCTGTATACGCTTGCAGATTAATCCAATTAATGTCTGGTATTGGTTTAAGCAGAGTAATCTACTTCCAGTTCAAAAAGGTCAAACACTCGCGAAAGACTTTCTAGTGGACGTAATTCGCGAAATCTTGTCGGAGGATGAAGACGGCATTATTCCTTTGGTTCCTAATGCTGGCGAAAAAATGATGGTGGACCGCATTGAGGAAAAATTTCAACAGAAGGGATTTAGCACAGCTCAGTACTCTAGCTTTGAGTCAATCATAGGATCTCCTATTAACACGTATCTGAGTAACTCCTTTTTCGCCGACCTAACTGAACGATTGAATCTATTTATGTACCAGCCCAAGACTCCCTTTATCTGGCACCTCTCTAGTGGACCGGAGCAAGGATTGGACTGTTTTGTCCTTGTCTATAAATGGTCCAGAGACAAACTTCTGCGACTTAGAGCCGTGTACATTGAACATAGGGAGCGCTCACTCGTTAACCGTCAGTCGGATCTCGTAAACAATGATAGCGCGGAAGCTCAGAACGAAAAGGACCGAATTTTCAAGCAATTAAAGGAAATCGAAAACTTTAAGGCAATAATTGATGAACTTCTTTCTGAAGAATACAGTCCCAGGCTAGACGATGGAATAGCCAAAAACATTGCTCCCTTGCAGAAGAAGAAAATGATCCCGTATCAGGTTTTAAATCCTGAACAACTTAAGAAGTATCTCAACGCTGATTGGTAGGATGCACTAAAAAGATGATTGATCCTTTGTTTAGAAACGACTATCTGTTTACAAATCGGTTGAACTTATTGGCTGCAACCAAACCAGATGGACATTTAGCTGAAGTAGAGTCGGTTTAGTTAGGATACAGAAAGGATGAAATTATCCGAACACGTTGACAAAATCCGGGAGCTTATTGAGTCGTCTTTTGACAAGGATTTCGCTCGCCTTGGAATTGGAAAGAATAAGAAACTGGAAATAGAGAAACTTCCGGAAAAATTCCGTTCTAAACGCCTCCGTTTCGAAAATATGCTAGATAGTCATATCGGCGAGACGGGGGACTATGAAAGTGCCCGCGAAAAACTAATGGACGAACTGACGTTCACGCATTTCAACCGTCTTGCTGCTTTAAAGGTCATGGAAGCTGCTAGTCTGTTACCTCCTGTGATTACGAAACAACCCGAACACGGCGACCGATCATTTGGACACAAAGCCTGGCTCGAAATTCGTCCAGACATGCGTTCGGAAGAATTGGATGGTATTAGAGAATACATAAAATTTGCATTTGACGAGTTGGGACAAACCTTGCCGCTCTATAGCCGGAACCATCCATATGCGTTACTGACCTTCCCCCCGCTTGGTGGACACCTTCCCGGCAGAGGCCGCTCACTGTTAGTGAAGGTATCGAATACGATACCA
>JAIEQI010000039.1 GCA_019747875.1 Candidatus Obscuribacterales bacterium | reverse complement strand
AACGGCGATGGAGAAACTGCTGAATTTTCGATTGCCGCCGCAAAGAAATCTGCTGATTTTTAATTTGCGAAAAACAACAGCTCATCTATTTCTTCTAATAATAAGGAGAAACGAGCTTTGGACGTTAATCAGTTGGATACAGAAAAGTTTATTGGACTTTGTGGGGCGATTTATTCCGCGGATGGTTTCCTTGCAAAACTAGCTCCCGTAACTCAGCACCAAGGGATCCATGTTATAGCAGTTAAAGGTCGCAAAATGATACTGATTCGATGTGCTGTTGAGAGCGCATCTGCACGGGAAATTGATCAATTATCTCAATGCCGTCCTCACTTGCAGAAATTATTGCCAGGTTTCGAAATAGGTTTGGCCTTCTTTAGTAAAGAGGCATTGTCAAAAGAAATCATAACAACGTGCAAATCAAACGGAGTAGAAGCTTTCGACGTAAAAAAAATAACTACTTTAGCGGTCAAAAGCGGCATTGGACTTGAGCACATTTATTCGGCTTTGGATAATCGAATATCACGTTTAGAAGATTTACAGGGCACCTTCCAGCCTGCCATCGTATCGGTTTAAGCATTGACATTTGGCTACTTCGGAAGTTATTTCTTCCGAATTCTTTGTTTTCTTTCTTCTTTTGATAACTTTTTCGTACTGGCAGGTTCTATCAAAACAGCGTTGGGCTCCAATTGCGCGTCTTCGACGTAAGTGCCATTGAGTAAGCTTTGCAAAAGCCATGCCGCACCCTTCCGATCGAATTCGTGCACAGTTAGCTGATTGTCGAAAGACAATATACAGTCCAAGCAAGCACGGTCACATCTTTGATCATGAGTAAGATCTCCGTTAGCCGTTAGAACTCGCAGGGCTTCCTCGACCCACTCTCGACCGGATTGCTTCAACTCCAAAACATGGCCAGCGCCACCTGCCGCCGTGTCATACAGAATTACGCCGTGCGAATCGCTATCTTTTCTAGCAGTCGAAAGCATAACTCCCAGTTCTCTAGAATCCAATTCTAGAATTTTAGCGCCAGCTCGCTGAAGTGCATATCCGATAGTGATCATTAGCCTTTTGTTCTGGGATAGCCGTGTACAATCCGTGAAGTCAAGCATAAGTATGTCGGTGGTTTCTCTTGCTCCAAGAATTTGGTTTCTGATATCGACAGACTTGTCGTTGTTCTTCCAGCATCTTGACCAAACATCCTTGTCATTGATTTCTGCGTGCTCCACAAAATCTTTGGGATATTCATGCCCCTTTAAACTCTCTGGCTCAGAATCTGCGTAACCGCATTTCGTGCAGATGGCAAAACCGGTTCCATTTTCGCCCTTATTATAAACAAGTAGTTCGCCATCTTCTTTGTACAAAACATACAGGTTTGGGATCTCAGCAAAGGGTTCTCGTTCCGGCTCAGATTCGATAAATGTCATGGTTGCTGTTTGCACAGAACCAACGCGTTCAACATCGTAGCTCCAGCGAGGCGGATCCCATTTGGCCGATGTAAAACCGTGACGAGGAAATAAAAGATCCTCTTTGTGAACTTTGCTCTCACACAGAGAGCAATGAGCAGGGACCTTTGAGATGCTGTAAAACTCGTGGCCGAGTTCACACTTAGCGAGCCACCCTCTGAGTCCTAGCTGGCTATTAATATTCGTATCCTGCCAACTCTTTAGAATTCCTCGCGAGGTTATGAGTCTACCTCCCGCTAGAATTTGTGAGCCAGGCACATACTCTCTCAAAGCCAAGATGCTTGAACGTTCCAAACGGAATTGATCCTCTGCCCGTTCAAACTTCGAGTCCTCAGATAGTACGCGCAATTTATGAACGCCGATAGGAAACCCATATCGGGGAAGAAACTGTTTATCCGAAAGAGTCTCAATAACAGTGAGATTCGTTAACGTGCTGAGCTTCCACCAAATGGCTGTTGCATTTGATTGTCTTCCGGCCTCCTCCCACGAGTGAACGAGGGTGGAGTAGTCTTGTAGCCAAATTTCGATCGAATTTTTAAAATCAAATGCAATCTTTTTACAAAATCCTTCCCAATCCAGCTCTCTATTCTGCAGTGGTGTTCCCTCAAAAATGAGTTGTGCTTCTTCGGCAACATTTTCTTCTCCATATTCTGCGATCCAGAAAAGATAATTCAGAAAATTTTCTTGCAAACTCTTCGCTTTCTTATTCCACCAATCATACTTTGACATGTGGTCCGGAAGGGGAATTCGATGGCTCTTGTCAAAGATTGGTTTTTTTCCAGTTTTCCAATATGGTGGAGGTAGAACGCCGCAAAAAGAGCCCATGTCTCCATATGCTTGCATTGCTCCTACATGCTCATCTGGTGGTAGCACCAGGCTGAAAAACTTGCCCAAAAGAAACGCGTGAAAATGCCTCCGAACCAATCGTGTTCTTTCAAGAAAAACTAGAGGTCGTCTTAGTTTTTCGCTTAAATAACGACCAAAATTATGAAAAACTTCGTGGTCGTATGGACGCGGTCGCGCAAACGTAACGACTATACTGGAACCATCCGTTCGGCGCCCAGCCCGTCCCGCTCGTTGAAGGTAATTTGCTTTTCCGGGTGGAACATTTGACATAAGAACAGCATTCAATCCGCCTATGTCTATTCCTAGCTCCATCGTTGTGGTGGCGCTTAGGACATTTCGCATTCCAGCTTTAAATAAGTCTTGTAAACGTCTTGTCTCGCTAGGGGCTAACTGCGCGCTATGTTCTTCCGCCCATAAACCCATTGTGAAAACCGCGGACGATCGATACTCTCTCCGCTGTCTTCCTATTCGGAAGTCATCATCCAGCTCATCGCTAGAGGTTGGTATGAGGGTTCCAGCGGCATTAGTTTTAGACGAATAATGACAACCTAAAACCGATCTGGGGTAAATCAATCCAGTGGTTTTACACCGAAACATCTCCCTCGGTTTTCCGAGTGATAATTCCTTGAATAATATTCGAATTGCTTCGACATACTCGTTATTTCCTGCGTCTCTTTGATCACGCTCGAGCCATGCAAATGTGCTGGACGTTAAAATGGCTTGGTCTTTAGCAGATGCCATGTTGAGCAACTGTTTGAAGGCGTCTTCGAGAATCGTTTCTGCCAATGCTTCTGCCGATTTTTCATCTAAACCTGCACAAACTAAAACTGCTGCCGTGAACGCTCTGCGGCGTTGGTTCTTTTTGCTTCCTGCAAAGCTTCGAACGTTCTTATGGTTCTTGCGTAGAGACATCCAGTTACCAACAAAAAGCCCCTCTTCAACTGCATTGTAATTGCTCTCCTCGCTGCCCAAGGAAATGCATCCATCCAGCCTTATGGTGTCGCATATGGTTTTCAAATAGGAGCTCCAAATACCTTCAAACTCAGAGCGAATTCTCTCATTTGGGAGTTTAGCCAACAACTCAATTGGGCATGCGCAGTCAGCTAGTCCAGGGTAGGATATTTCGATTAGTCCCAATACTTCCGGGGAGCGGGCTGCCACGGAAGGACGAGCACACAAATCTGCTAAAAGTCGGTCAGCTCTTAGCTTCGTTTGGTTCCAGTTTTCTTCCCACACAGCCTGGTTCCAACTTTTAGATTCATGGCTTTGCGCAATTTTTGGATTAATAAATTCCTTCAGAAGACTGATTTTTCCTAACGCGTCCGTCCAAAATTTCATGCTCCCACCGCCTATCGCTGTTCGATATTTTCCAACGGTTTCGGTCAGGTCCATTTGAATCTGGTGCTTGGTTGCTTCGTCTAAATCGGATTGGGATAGTTCGTGTTGATACTCTCCAATCTTTCTCTTTAAGCGGTTTATCGCTTCATCTGTTTGTTCGAACGCGCTAACGGCCTTGACAAGAGCAGCTTTTGCCAACTGACTTTCATGCTGTCTGGTCAATCGAGGTCCTAATTTTGCCGCTTCTTGTCTGCTGTCGCTAAACGCCAAAAGGCGGCGCCCATTGGCTGGTAGTATGGAACTGTTTCTAGTAGGCAGGGGGGGAATTTGAGCTAGCACCGTCTCTGAAAGAATTGAAACCATCATTGAAGAGTGTGGCGAGAAGAGTTTAATCTCATCTCGGGGGCCTTTGCAGTTGTCGCACACCTCTGTCGGAACTATAGTTAATGCTCGATGGTTCGATCCAAAAGTCTGTTCATTTCTCGCTGGCTTATCATCGCTATCCGCTAAATCTGCTGGATAGTAAATTGTCATGTTGGGTGGGATAATCCAATCAGCAAGTGAAATTGGAACGAAGAAATCAGTAAGATGCAATGCGCCGCATGTTTCACATCTGGAAACTATCCAGCACTCACTTTGACAATGAACGCATTTTTCGTTAAGCCCAGCTTGAACCGCGCCATATCCATTTATTGTGCTCTCTCTTGGGGCTGTGCAAAGCTTGTTTCTGCAAAGAGAAACACCATCCACGGCGCGAGCAAGAACATGCAAGCGATGTGGTATTAACGGATAATCTTTTATCGAATTTCGAGCTGACGCGGCAAGTTGAAGCAATATTGTTGTGGCCTTTAATGAGGGGACGGTATCATCGTCCCAAAGTTGTGTTGAAAGGTCAGACAAAGTCAGTCGTCTGTCTTTCCACAAGATGTCTTGCATTTTGTGAATTAGTGGAGCGTGCTTAAGTAAAACATATAACTCTGCTGCTGGCTCCGACGCTGGCTTTGACTCTATTTCGACGGTATTTAACATCGAATCTAACTTGCTACGGATCAGGCACGAGTATTCCAAGTCTTTGACTAAAGCCGATGATCCATCAGTCTCGATTGAGATTAAGCTCCTATCTAGAGCTAATTCATTGATAGCTTCCACGGAAGCGCCAGTCTTTGGAGGAAAGGCTTTCGGTAACTCTTCACGGACTTGGTACCCTTCAATTAACTCAACCAAATTTATGTCTTTGGAGAAAAGCTTTGAAGCAAAATCCTTCGCTTCGTTCAGATCTTTAACTCCCAAAGTGGCGGAAGTGGCAATTTGTAGGATTTGATTTGCCGACAGACCACAGCGGATATATAAACGTCTCATCAAAAGGGCTATCTCGGCGGCGAGAGCGCCCGTATATAAGTGTGCTTCATCTAATACGACAACATCGAGACCACTACCGAAGAAGCAAGCGTCCTGTGGACGGCAAAGCATATATTCCAACATGGAATAATTGGTAACCACAATATCGGGCACTTGTCCTCGCGACTTTAGGCGTTGACCATCTCGTGCTTCTAATCCTCGTGCTTCCTGTCTTGTTCGAAAACGGCAATGATCAGGTACTGGGATTCTTCTTTGATCAGCTTTTTTCTTATCTTCTGGTGTCTCGCTGGTGAAATGAAAAAAACGAACATCGTTTTGGCCTTTCAGCCAGGCTTCTAAGCGCTCAACCTGGTCGTTAATCAATGCATTCATTGGATACAGAATGAGGCATCTCATCCCGGGACCTTTTCGTTCGGATCGGGATAGATGATTGAGCATAGGTAGCAAAAATGATTCAGTTTTGCCGGCTCCAGTTCCAGCCGTAACCAAAATGGAAGGACGTTTGTCATTCTCAATTTTTGCTGCCGTTTTTATTGACTCCAGCTGGTGAGTATACAGCTTAGCGTTCCGCGGTAATGCACTATTCTCTATTAATCGATGTGCAAGGTCTTTGTCGAATATTCCAACTTCCACCAATTTTTGAAGATCGTAATCACTCTGTGCGCTAGGAAAGGTACCTTCTACCCAGATATCGCTAACGAGTCTTCCATTTGAATCGCGATCCGACCATAACCGCCGAAGCTTTTCCGTAAATTCTTTGGAGCGAACATGATGTAAATCGGTAGAATAATCGACGAACCGTTGTCCGATGGACTCTGCTAGTTTTAGGGAGTCTAGTTGCGCCATGAAATTACCTCGGGAGCAGTGTGTCAGGGAAGGATTTGTTAGTGAGTACTATCAGCAAGTTCTTTGCGCGTGACATCCCGACGTAAAGAAGATTCGCTATTTCCTCGTCGCTTCGCTTGTTGAAGTCCTCTTCTAGTTCCGTGAGAATAATGACGCTACGCTCAAGCCCCTTAAACGAATTGATTGTTGAGCAGCCAATTTGATCTTTGGATTTTCTCTCACTCTCCTTTACGAGCGCCAAAGGTGACTGGAGCTTCAGAGATAGTAGTATGGACTTGTTGTCGAGACTGTGTGGGGTGAGCAACGCTATATCCTTAGAGGAAATCTGTTCGTGCTTCGTTAATCGAAAAAGCAAATTGGATAACACATTTTCGAAATCTGCGCGACTTTTGTACTTGAGCCACTCTACCGGACGTCCAGCCGGACCACGGGCTTCAATGCGCTTGTCTGGATCTGTCGCATAATAATGGGCAGCGCATCTGAATATCGGTTGAGCATTTCTTATGTTGTCATAAAGTTCGAATGAAAGAAATTCTTCCGGTATTTCGGCTAGTCGACGGTAAATCTTTTGATTATCGTCGTAGAAAGCATAAAGCAAGCTATGTTTGCCATTAGATAAGGAGGAATCCAGCGCATCCCACCAATCTCGGTGAAAGTCCTGTGCCTCATCTACCAAGATGGCGTCGTAGCGGAGCTCCGGCTTTGACGACATAGCCTCGCATAGAGCAAGGGCGATCTCTGTGTCCAGTTCCGTTTGTGAGACCTCTCCGATCTGCGGAATTTTTATTCCGGCCGCGCGCGCTGAGTCCGAGCAAATCTGATAGAACGTTTTAACTTCGAGATTAAGTGGGCTAATACTACGCAAGTAATTCGCAAGGTTTCGGTTGTAGCAAGTGAGTAAGGTTTTAAATCCCTCGTTAGCAAGCCGTTTGGCCTTTTCTACTGCTAATACTGTTTTGCCGGAACCTGCACATCCACCGATAGCGAGTCTACGAGCTCGTCTTAGTCCGTCAAACACCCGGAATTGATTGGCTGTTAGCTTAATAATTTCTGCGTTCTCTTCGTCAAATTGAGCGGACAGCGGATTGTGAAATTCAATCGACGGAGCAAATAAGCTGATTAGTTGGTTTATTATTGGCTCTTCTAGTTTGTTCTTTTTTCCGGCGCTCAAAAAATTGAATATGGACTTTAATTTTGTTTCCAGATTTGAGAGATCATCGCAGTCAATTATGATTTCCTTGGGAGCATCCATCCGAACATTTACGTCGCCCACTCGCACATGCGGAAAGGCAACCGCATCAAAAATCCAAATAGGTTCCCTCGATAGACCTGGAACCGTTCTAAACTTTTCCTTGAGAGCATACTTACTTCTTTCGACCTGAACAAACGGATCTTTTATTTGATGAATAAGTCCGCTTCCGTCGCGAGAAGACCATGTTCTTGTTACTGAGGAATATGAAATACCCCCTCCTTTTAGTTCGATCAATAATAGACCAAAATCTGGATGTATCACTATAAAATCTGTCTGTCCATCCTCTGGTATGCTGCCTCGAACATTGGCCAACCAGGCTACATCATAAAAAACAACCCATTCAGCACCCAGTTGCTGCTTGAACTTTTCCAACAACATTATTTCGGCTTTGCGCTTGGGGTCTTGCTTCCAATCATTTGGAATCGATTGAGGAAAAATGCGAGCCCTGTTCTGCGTACCAATTGTTCCCATTCTTATGGATTCCTCCGCATTTGTTCCAATAGACTCACTGCAATTATCTGGCGTCCTTTGTAACTAGATAGAATCATAAAGAGATTGTCTCGTCTTACGTCGTCCAGTTGGTTCGCGAAGAAATCTTTGACAATGTTTTCAATCTCCACACTCAAGAATCGCGAGTCTACAGCTATAGATCTTGCGTAATCGTTATGTAAGGAGGAAAGCTGTTGTTTTGCTTGTATAGAATCGAACTCTGGCAGTTGTAAGATGTTTGATTGAATCTTTTCTACAACAGTTCGCATTATTAATGGAGGAAGCTGCCCGCTTTGAAATACGCGATGAATGTACCTAATCATCACTAGAGGGGTGCCCACCGCGAGGATGGAAGCTGTTTTGATGATTGGCTCGGCGGCTAGCAGTTTTGTATTTAAACCCGTCAGCTTGTTTGTTAGCGCCAGTAAATCTTCCGGCTTTGGCTGCCAGTACAAAAATATTTCGCCTGCGATGTTATACCAATCCTCCTCCAGAGCGCTGTCGCTTGCGATCAAGCAGCCATCCAGCCCAGCTTTGGTAAGCCAAGCAAGTAATACATCTGCTGAATATTTCTGCGCAAAACTTCTAGTGGCGGATATGGTGCTCTTAGAAAGTAGTGGTGCCCGGAACCATTTCAAAAGAGCGGATATCCTACTTGGTTCCATCCGATATTGAATTCTCTCGAGGAAGCTGGTGAAATCAGCACACCAGGAAGCTCCTAAGAATGCGCCCTGGTAGGCTAGTGCTACACACACATTGGTGCTTCCGGTGCATGGCACGAAGTCCCAACACTCTTTGCCAGACTTTTTTAGGTCGCCGATTCTTAGGTAGATAGGTTCAGAATCATCTGGCCATACTACAACTTGGTGTTTTTCAGAGAGTTCAATAGGCCTTCTTAATTCAAGCCGCATTTCCGAAGAAGAAATATCATATACAGAAAGAACTTCCCCGTCTTGCCATGCACCACTAGCAACTACAATTTTTGGCGTGTTTTTTGTCGGATTGAATACTCTGCGAATGCTTATTCGCGCTCCGCTTCCACGTATAGAGCTGAGAGGGGCCTTACTGCTAGATAGTCTTTGTCTAAATGTTTTACCCTCAAAGATTGCATAGTCTGATCGGTCAATACCATTCAGCAGATTGTGATTAAAAAGGAAGCTATTATTGCGACATTCTTGCACTGACAGCAACATTTCAGGCTCTAGGGAATTCCATTTTTCACCATTCCAAAAAGCGGAGCCCTCAGTTTCGACGGACAATTTGTGCCTAGCCTGGAACAACTGCTTCCCATGGCGAACGCGGTAGGTTACTTCAACCGACCCTTTTATTGCCGCCGTACCCAGGTCTACGGGCGTTTGAGTTTGTGTATGCGTTTCTGACCAAACTACGGGACGTGAGACACCAGCCACTCTCATCGATTCAACCCGTGTATTATCATTTTCACCGCGAAATGAGATAGTTACTGGTTCTCCCACTGCCATCGTTTTACGTTCAATTGTTGGATACACAGACTTTGGGTCAAATGCCTGTGCAGACGTTTCAGTTTCATCGTCAAAAGGCCAAAGAGTCTCACCCTCTATAAGAACTCTTGTTCTGGCTGCTGTGCCAGGCAACAAAAGTGCAAGATTCCGTTCTTTTGAGATTAAAGGCAGTGTATACCTAGGTTCGGGGTCCACAGTAAGATCATTAACATACAAAAGCGCATACGGGCGATCATCCCTAAGTTTGACTTGTTCTGTAAGTCGTCTTCCAGAAGATAGGTCGAATAACTGAACATCCTTACTTTCCCAAAGGGTGACAACTTCGGAAAAAATGTGAGCACCATCGCTAGCGACAATTTCAACGGTGACTTCATCAACTGTTATGTCTACTTGGATATTTGAAGTTAGGCGCCAACTTCTGTCACTCGCTTGTAATAGCTGGCTCTCCTTACCATCGACCTTGACCTTATAATTCTCGCCAGCCTTAAGGTTCAGATACTGATACTCTATTCTAATTTCAATAATAGGAGTTGACGGGGGGCTCCAGATCAGGAAGCCTGACACTGTTTTGACTTGAGTTGGTTTAACAACTTGCCGGTTGCCATAAAATGGCAGTGAAAATCGAATTTCCGGATTGGCGAGAACTCTTACAATATCGTCATGCCATTCTGGCAAAACCCAGCAACTTCTATCCAAAATGCTTCTAAGTTCTGATTCTTGTATTTTACTGCGGAAAAACAGATTAAGATTGTGCCAAAGCACGGAGAATGATTTGGAAAAGTTTGGTGAATGATCTGCAAGTAGTTGCTTGATGGACTCTACTGTTTGTTGTTTTGCTAACCAGCTGGGAAGATTTCTAATAGCGTTACGAGAGAATGCATATTGCAAAAAAGTAGTGACTAGGAATTGGGCATGGTCATCCGCGTTTATTACATTTCTCAGTGCCAGCGAAAACACCGCAGCCCTAAAAGAATTGCGAATCTCGTAGCTTGCACTTTCTTCAAACGTTCGAGAAAAAAGAACCTCAGATAACTTTGAGTCAAATTGAGAAAGAAACAGTGGCCAGATTGCCCCCTCTTGTCCCTCTCGTCTGTTTAGCTCAGAGCAAGCCAATAATAAAATAGTTCCTAAAGCTTCTTGGTTGGTATAATTAGGCTTCTCTGGAACGAGTGCTGTATATTGATGCTTCAAAAATTTGGTAGCTGTTCGAACATCTAATGACCTCATCCATAACTTCAACCAATGGAAATCCTCCTCTGAAATTTCGAGCTCGCACAAGGATCTCGGACTTTCAATCAAAGTAAGCTTTTCCGCAATCCTATCAAACGCACGATAGATAGTATCGTCTGCACCAGCGGGATCTATACCGTTAAATAGGTGAGCAAAGTTTGTGTCGGGGCCAGGTATAGATTCTTTCTGGATTGCGTTTTCAGTCAGCTGGTAACTGGTAGTAGTAGCTAAGTCCTTAATTAAGAGTATTGGCTCGGATGGATATACCTTTTGAGGTAAGGAGTAGTTGCTAATGTCTGCAGCGTTGTCTGAGCTTAATTGACTGACTGTCCCAACACCGAATGCTTCAGAATCACTTTGTGCGGGTGCCGTGTTTTCTAGTACAGCTGGCACCTCATGACTCGGTTCGTCTCCTTCAAATATGGGTTCGGATGGCTCATTAGACCAGGAAAGCCCAGAAGAAAGCTGGTGATTAGAGGTGCTTTCGTAGCCCTCTTCTTCTTCTTCTTCTTCTTCTTCTTCTTCTTCTTCTTCAAAGCAAATCTCCGATAGATGGAAATTACGCTTTAATAGAAATTTGCTGAATTCAGCTTCGACATAATCTAATACCTTTTGTTGGTTTTCGTTCAGAAACTTGACCCATTGCGGATGCATTTCGAAAGGACCTTTAGTGGAAAGAAGCTTATATAGTGGCTTGTGACTCTCGAAATGAGTAATAGATAGTTCTGATATTTGAGAGTGCACTCTATCTTGATTCCCAGCCGTTTCTGTTATCAGAGTGCTTAGGAATGGTCGAATCAATAAGTACGGTGGATAACGAAGGAGCTCCATATTTAGAGTGGAAGCTTTATTTAGGGCTTCTCGTCTAGCCGATGACTCTTTGTATGCATTCCACGTCGTAGGAAATTTTTGTGCTCGAATACCTATCTTCAAGAGCTCATTATGAATAGTTTCGTTAGCGAAGCTCAGGTTGCTATTCAGGGACGTCATTCGTCCGGCTATTATCAGCATTTCTATAAGTACGTCTTGAAAAGAACACTTATGGTGGGAGTCTTGAGCAACACTCAAATGCAGCAGTGAGAGAAATAAGAGAAATTTGTGTGGACCGCTTACATCTACGAACATGCGGTTCAAGCTTATCCAGAAAAAGGAATCTTGTTCTAAAGATAAGGTCTCCGGCCTTGGTTGACTTAACTCTTCAGTTTCGTTCGTTGAATTCTCCGCAGCGAAGCTGCATAGGGCAGACAATGCAAGAGCGATTGCGTCCTGTTCAGATGGCGAGCCTCCCGAAGGTTCGTACTGCATCTCTGGTGGATTTCTGGTTAATAACTCTTTCTGTCTCTCTTCTTTTACAAGCTCGCGCACAGTATATTGTGAGATGTTTCCGGGATTGATATTCTCATGGTGGGTTGTGTTTAACCTGTCTTCCTCTACCTCTTTGTCCAGATGTTGGAAGTCATCACATTGAATTGATTCGGCATCTTCGGTCAAATCCTCGATTCTTGGCGCTCCAGGCTTTTCTGCCATGCTATGATCCGAGTTCGGCTTCGCCTGATATGTAACTGTTGGAAACAGCGTATTAATACCCAACGGTGAATCAACATTGTCTCTGTTTCCTGCTCGCTCTAAAACTTTTATCGCTTCAAGCAATATAGTCGACTCAGTATCCTTTGAACTATCGGGGATCGTTTTTCCATGTGATTCTTCACGAAGGGATCCTGTCTCTGAGTTTTTTGAATCCTCTACATCATCATCATCTTCATCTTCATCATCATCTTCTTCTTCTTCTTCTTCTTCTTCTTCTAACTCGTCTTCTTCTAACTCGTCTTCTTCTGACTCGGCTAGCTCGTGCGCACTTTGGCCAGCAGAAGAATCAATACTCGCACAGGCTTCCTCAATTTCGTATGATAGGCGATGGGACTGCAGTGCTTCATGTACATCGGGGGACTCCCTTTGAGTTTCTTCATTTGACGCGTTTTGCTGCTCGTTTGCCTGCGCTTGTATCTCAACAATTTTTGAAGCGATCCTGCAAGTTGCGTCTCTCAGCTCCACATCCAAATTGAAGATACTTTTTCCAATGGTGCCTTGCTTCTTAGGATTCAAGGCTTCTAAATGTGCAATAAGGTAACCACCTGCATACTCCCTGAGCTCCCTCAAATTTTTCAACAAATGTGGAAACCACTGTGTGGGCTCGAGACATATGCTATCTTTCCCAATTGTGATTATTTCATCGTCTTTGAGCTCATTCTGTAGCGCAGCTTCGAACATACTCAAGTGGTTGTTATTAAGTGAGGCTTGTATGGACGCGCTGACTTCAATAACAAATGCGGGATTATATAGACGCCAATTTGCAGCAGGTTTTTCAAATAGGGCGTGCAATACGGCTGAGAACTGTGGTGCATCAAAGCTAAACCCCTTCATCTCCATGAACCAGTATGATGAGAAGAATCTATCTGCGAGTTCTCTAAGCGGCAAGTTGCTGGAAGGAATTTCCTCATCATCAATGAACCCAAGCATCTCTACGTAGAAAAGTTTGGTGAACATTGATGCGGTTTTGAAACGGGATAACCAAGCTGGTAAGGTTGGCTTTGGAAATGATTTAGATTTCACCGCCTCGGTTGGAATGCTCGTTGCTCCAATAGATCTATCATCATCTAATAAGTTGCCAATTAGGTTTACTGCATCAATTTCGTCGTCGGCACGTTCGATGTCTTCTATTATTCTTCGTTTGAGCACATTTATTAGCTCAAGTGCATTCGATTGGAAATACGCAGCCCAGCTAGGATGGGTCTGCAAAAACATACCAGACTCTGAAATTAAATAGGGGAATTGTCCAGAATCAAAAAGCCTCCGAGCTTCTTCCAGCAGCGATATTGCTGAGTTGTTTTTCTTATCGCTGTGAAAGAAATGCTCTAAAAAGTTGCTAGCAAAGACCTTGATAAGTGATCGATTCTCGTTTCTAAAATGTAAATCCAGCCAAGTTGACAGCCGCTGAATATCAGCTAAACCAGGGAATCCTCTATACTGACATATTAGTTCGCATTGAGTTAGAATAAACTCGTTCGGTTCCCGCTGCAGGAATAACCTTTCTTTGTAAATGCATATCAATAGCGATTTGAAGACATTAGCTGAGATAAGATTCAATGGAATGAATGCTAATCGTTCACTGCTATAGTTTCTGAAGCATTTAATGAGTTCAAATAAAAAGAAGCAATCTCCGAGAGAAAAAGTCTTAGTTACAAAATCTCGCAAAGGTGATGTATCGACTACGCTGCTGGTTGGAAGTTTTATCTGGTATGCATCATCCGCAGGCGATGTTAAAGAGAATTGGTGACCATCGGCATTTTTCAGTACGCCCTTGTATCGAAAACCAAAATTCGTATGCTCAATTTTGTTTTTTCTGTGAAAGAGCAATACCTCTCCGCCGGCCGAAATAGTTTGGGACAGCTCCTTCGATAACTCCTCGCATTGTGCGCTTAGTTTCAAGCCTACGTTTTCTACATAGAGAAAATTGCCTTCCAAGAAGTCCTCCGACAAGAACAACAATGTGAAGCACTTTCCATTCTTCTCTAGAGTGCAGATGCGCTGTCTTAAAGTCTCACGTTTTACGGCAAAAAAAGCTGCCAATTGTGCCCTGCTATAGATCTCGTTTCGAACCAACTTTTGGGAGAGGTTAGTTTCATCACTAGCGTTGAAAGAATTGACTGCTTCAGACCAATCAGTATCGACGTCCACTCTTCTCAGGTCTAAAGGACTCTCTTCTTGCAGTCCTGCGTAAAGTGAGTCACCTGTTTTCAAAAGGTCGGTGTAAATAGGCCTCCGCTGCTGTTGCGTCATCTGCTCCAGGATGAGATCTGAGTCGGATTTCGCTAAAGTCCTTGGCATTCCTTTCCAGTTGATTCTAAAATTCGCCCAAAAAGCCAACCGCAAATTTGACTTTCCTGCATCGACTCCTTTCTGGTATAGATAGAGCTTTTCCATGAAAGGCTCTATCAGTACAGATTTGCTTGGTTCAAAATCAAAAATTGGATTCGTTCTGACTCGGGCATTGTATTTTTCAGTGCCAAGAAAAATCGGTGTATTATCAAAATAAGGCTCAGATATGACTCTTAGAGCCGCAATGAATCTTTGCTGACCAATCAAATAACAGATCAAAACGTCGCCAATATGCATATTCTGCTTGAGATCTTCCAAGCATTTATCTGGAAAACCCATAACACGCTTGTCTGCGCGACAAAAATCAGACCATGTTTCCAAGGAAAAATGACACAGCCAACTGCGAGCCATACAACCCCTTCTTGCCTTGCGAACCCAATGCTTCAAAAAAAGCATTTAGCTGATGCAATATTTAGAATACTATTTTCGACTGCAAAATATATACAGCTGATGTCTTTCCTGGATTCGAATCGCTCTTGGCTTCGGTTAGCGCCGATTGTCAAGCAGGCGAGGGCGTGATATTACGTCGAAGTCAATGTGAATCCTTTTAGGTTTTCATCACGTGACGCCAGCTCCACTCGTGTCGCAGAGGCTATCGACGCATAGCGTTCTGGATGGCAGGTGAACACCACGATTTGCACATGTTCGCTTGCCGTTTCCAAAAGCTGGCATGCTGTTAGCATGCGCATACTGTCGGTGTGTACCAAATTGTCATCTAGGACTACGACCTGGCGAGCGGCTTCTCCTGCTAACAATTCAGCAAGGCAGAGACGAGTTAAGAACGATAGCTGTTCTCTTGTGCCGAAGGAAATCTCATCCAAAACAATCGATGTTGCAGTATTGGCATGAACGCCACTTACTTTCAATGACGGATCAAATGCCACCCCGCGATAAAATCCCCCAGTCAGTTTGTCCAGGGCTTCTGTCACTCTCGTTTGCAATGGAGCAACTACGTCCTCTTGCAGCTTTTCGCGAGCAGCGTCAAAAGCTATTCGGAGTTCTTTGATAGCGTGTGCTTCCGATTCGACCCGGGCAACTTCTGCCTGCGCCCTGGCTAGATCTTCCTCTGCTTCCACGAACTGCGCATGAAGATTTCCCTGGGCAGTAATCGATCCCAAAGACTGATTAATACTTGTCTCCAGTCCGTTCACTTTGACTGTAAGTTCTGCCTTCTGTTTTTCCTTTTGTGCAAGCGATTCCGTCGTGATTGGATCGCCCTCAGGTTTGATCATCGCTGCTTTCTGTTTCTCGAGCAGATCGCGTTTCTCCGAAACAAGCTTGGCAAATTCGGTTTCATATGCTTGGGCATTCAACAACAAATCGGACAGGACTTTACAGGCCGATTCATCTAGTGGAGAAGAACTTATTTTCTTATCGTCATTTGCCTTTTCAATAGAACTTGGTATCGTCAAAGCTTTTATTGAATCAAGTGGTGCTCCGCTGCAATGCGCATGCAAGTTCGTCAAAACGGCTTTTAATTCTGCCAACTTCCCTTTCCCGAGTAAGTCCTGGTAGGCTTTCATCGATTGCAGATACTGGCTTTGGGTCGCCTTGAAATTCGCCTCCGCTATTTGGAATTCCGAGGACAGAGTTTGAATCGTCTGCTCTTTTCCTTCTAAGCTCAATCGGTCTAGTTCATCCGCGTCGGATACATTAATTCGACGTTCCGCCAGTTGTTTCGAATCAACGGACGCAACTTGCTTCAAGTGCAGATCTTTCTCCGCTGCTTTTGTTCGCAGTTCCATCAAACTCGGCACTTGCCATTTCGCCAAGGCTGCATCAAAGTTCTTCCGCAGCGTGGCTCGTTCTTCCACTTTCTCTGCGATTGCTGGATCGCCTGATTCTACGCGCAGCGTCGCGACCCCGGGGAGACTCAAATCGAATCGCTGTTGCGCTTGCCATTCGCTGAGCTCTTCTGCAGTTAGTGAGCGTAATTCCTTCTCGCCACCGTCGCGCACAATTTCCATTTGCAATGTTCGTTCCGCTTTCAACTCCGCGCGAAACGCAACTGCATCCAGGCTTGCCTCGATCTTTCGCAAGCTTTCCTCTGTGTTCTCCAGCTCTTTTAACTCAGCGGCGGATGGAACTAGAATCTTTTCTAGCTCCTCTCGTTTTTGCTTCGTTATTGCCAGCTCTAAATAACTAAGCTTCGCCCGTAGAGAGTCTAATTCTGCGGAGTTAGGCTCTGTGCCGGCAGCTTGCCGAAGTTTGTCAACTTCCACTAGCCAGTCTCGACACTCGGGCAGAAGATCGCCGACGCGCTTCAATGAGATGCGCCAGGTGCTGATCCATTGTTCCAACGTCGCGGCGCTTGTTTCTGCTACCTTCAGTTCGATTTGCGTTCGCTCGTATGTTTGCCAGGCACCAAGGGATTTTTGTCCATTGGTCCAATCTGTTTCAAGCTGTGCCAGTTTCGCCTTTTCAATGGCTAACTCCGCGCTTTGTTGTTCGAGCTGTGTGGCGCGAATGTCAGCTGCCTTGATGACGGCTTCCAGCTCGCGAACCTTGTTTTCCTTTTTCATAACATCGTTGCGAATTTCCTGGAAGCGTTTATTTGGACCCCCCTCTTTCGGAGTCCAATATTTCTGATATTCGTCGTCGATTGAATCCTTGAGCTGTGCAACTTGTGGTATCACCGTATCTTGCGCTGCTTTTGCGAGGCGCCCTTTGATTGAGTCAGGGGCGCTGCGATCAAACGAAACATCGCCCTGTTTGCCCCAGAGGATTTCGATCCAATCTAAGCTGTCGCCGAGAATTTCGTCCAGCTGTCGCTGCACTTCTCCATCTTGCGCGATCAGGCGGCCATCAACTCGCAAGCTTGACCAGTCCTTTTTCCGCAAGAACTCTTTCTCGACATCAATAGATTTACCTTCGTGGCTAAATTGGAGTTTGACCGTCGGGAAGAGTTTAGTTTCCCACGGTCGGTAGGTGTTTTCGATCATCACTTGTTCGCCGCGCGCTCCGGTGGGCAGGACTAGAGCTGCGTGAAGTGCGCTGCGAAGTGATGTTTTGCCGCACTCATTTGGTCCACCGATAATTGTGATACCACGTCCAAAGGTGATCGATGCTTGCGGTACGCCGCGCCAATTTTTGACTTCAAGCTTGCTGAGTTCCATTACAGATCCTCCTTTCGAAAACCTGCGGATTTGGCCAGGTAGGCGAGTCGGGATAGGGCGCGTTTGGCGTGGGCGGAATCTTCGCCGTTGGCATTGGCTTTTTCTGTGAGCATGCTCGCCATTTGGCTTAGCAGCGGGTGATGGTAGGACCAGGCGCCGTCCGCGATGGCGATTTTTGTGTCCACGCGAAGGTAGGCTAATCGTTCGTTGGATAGAGCTTCGATGCGATCGATTTGGGGTTGCGGTAAAACTCCGGTGCACGATATTCGGAGCAGTGTGCTGGGATTGTTCATTTGTTCGATCTCCTTCAGTAGCGCATCAACATCTGACTCGTTGTGCAAATCGCGCGCGACATCTTTCCACGTGAAGCGTGAAACCTGGCGTTCTGTGACTCGTGGAGTAGCGCCTGCGGAGGGGATTTCGACCAGCAATACTTGACCGGCGTTGACTTGACCGAAGTTCGTTGGCTCTGGGGTGCCGCAGTAGTATGTTCGCTCGTCTACCTTCTTTACGGAGTGGAAGTGTCCCATGGCTAGATAATCGAGTTCACGCACGCGGGCGGCGTCTTTAACGATGGGGAAGTCGTCTGGGTTTGGCGTGCCGATGGAGCCGTGGGCAACGCCGATGCGAATTCCGTCGTCTGCGCCTTTCGGTGGAATCCAGCGTGTGGGATCCTGGTTGCTGAGCTTTGTTTTCAACGGACATGGGTAGAGCGTGACTTTTGTGTTGCCGCCGCTGGCGCAGGTGAAGGTGATCGGCTTCTCTTCGCGTAGCACTATTGCGGAGTCTTTGAACAAGTCTTGCCGGAGGACGTAGGGGCTGTCCGGCGCGAGTGGATCGTGATTGCCTGGCAGGAGATAAACTGGCGCTGAGCATTTTGAGAGGATGTTGGCTACCTCTTCAATTACCTTGTGCTCGATGCGGTTGTTGTCGAAGAGATCGCCTGCTGCCAGCACGAAATCGACGCGTTCCTTGTCGGCGAGTGCGACGAGCTGCTTGACGGCGTCTACGCGAGCACGGCGCAGCTGCGAAGCCTTTTCCTGGATGGACTTGAATCCCATCTCCAGCTGCCAATCGGAGGTGTGCAGGAATTTCATGCAGGCGGTCTCCTTTTCTTCGTTCACGACGGGTGCTCCGGGTGGTGGAAGTCATAGTTTACGTGGTTTTGGTGCAGGATTTATGCAGTTGGTGATTCTATTTGTTTGTTTTTCTGCTCTTTTGTCAAATGCCGGCATGGTGGTGGCGTTTTCAATGGGCTTCGTCGGTCGCTGCGCACGCCTATGGGCGGACGGGACGTCCGCGCT
>JAIEQI010000130.1 GCA_019747875.1 Candidatus Obscuribacterales bacterium | reverse complement strand
GATTTCGAGGAAGCAGTGGAAACCGTCTAGTGGTGGATTTATCACTGTTAAGTGTCCACTAAAACGGGGCCACATCAGTAAGCAATAAAAAACTGTTGTCAAATATTCCTTATTAGCAATAACCCTCGGAACCATTACTAATAAGGAATAAAGAACCTGTTTCTGCTTGGTTCCTTCTTGGCGAAGCACGTTTCTCATTGGTAAAGCGAGGTTTCGCACTGGCAAAGCTGGTTCTGTTTTGGCGAAGCACGTTTCGCATTGGCAAAACTTGGTTTCGCACTGGCAAAGCTGGTTCTGTCTTGGCGAAGCACGTTTCGCATTGGCAAAACTTGGTTTGCAAATGCAGAAGATCCGTTTCTATATATATGAATGAGTGGATCCTCAAGAATATTCAGCACAGAACTGATTGTCATGAGTGGATAATTTTGGCGAATGTTCACCACTCAAAAGGAATACAAATGTCCAGGAAACTTGCACTTGTCCTTGCGACTTCAATCACAATGATTGGTCTAGCTCCAGCAAAAGCTGACGGAGATTCCGTTAAGGGCGCGATGATGATCCCTGTTAAAGCCGTTGCATTTGTCGCTGGCGCCGCAGTCGGCACGCCGATTGCAATTGTCAGAAAGACAGCTTCAAACGATAAGGCTATGGCTGGACAACTCTCCGGCAAAGATAATCCACTAGTTACCGGCGCCGCTGGTCTGGTTTGCCTTCCGTTTGCCGTTTTCAAAGGCGGTCTGGAGGGATCAGTCGCCGGCGTACAAAACAGCTGGAAAAACAGCAGCGAAAAACCATTCTCCGGCGAATCATTCAGCCTCGGAGACATGGACTAATCCGCTGCTAGCCAACCAATCTATATATGGTTTCGATCCTGACTCTACACATTTGTGGGAGTCAGGATCTTTTTTGGCTTTCCGGACCTTTTTGCAGCAACGAACTGAAGGGCGCTGCATGAATCGAATGCACGTATTTCGCTAAGCCCCGCTCAGCAATCATGTGTAAAAGAAATGGACGCTTCCCGTCCATTCATTGAATTTCTCTAATTGGCAGAAGCGAGCTTTAATTTAAACGCTTGCAAACTTTTTGATCATTCGACTTTCGCCTATTCGGCTTCTTCGTTTTTCGGATCCAAACTGAGAATCCATATATGTGTAAAAGAAATGGACGCTTTCGCGCCCATTGTTTGAGTTTCTCTATGCAGGAGAAGCGAGCTTTGATTTAAACACTTCCAACCTTTTTTGATGATTCGACTTTCGCCTTTTTGGCCTCTTCGTTATTCGGATCCAAACTGAGAACCCTCTCATAGGATTGAATCGCTTCTTTGTGTCTGTTCACAGCTGCCAGGCTTCTCGCTTTTCCGCACCATGCACGTGCGTTCTTTTCATCGGCTGAGATCGCTTTCTCAAACCATGTGAGAGCTTGCTCGTTCTTGTTCATTTGCAACAAGCATTCGCCCTTTTCCGATAGTGCACGCGAATCATCGCTGCGCAGGCTGAGCGCGTAGTTGACACAATAGATAGCATCCTCACCGCGACCTTTTCTGCGGAGCGCGACAGACTTGAAATACCATCCATCGAAATTCTTGCTGTCCAATGCGGTGACTTTGTCATAGCACTTAATTGCATCATCGAAGTTTTGATCATGAACCAACTGCGACGCATATGCCAACCAGTCCTCCGCTCTTTCAAACTCCGGAAGTTGTCTGACTTCATCGGCGGCTCCGGTTGCGACAGCTGCTACCGGCAAAACGAATGCGAAATTTACGGTTCCGCTTGATTCATGATTGGATTCGCCAGAGAGCATGGCTGCTACGGGCTCTGCTTTTGCAAGTTCTGATTCGAGCTTTGCCGCAACAACTTCTGCCTTTGCGACCTCCGCTTCCAAACGAGCAACAACAGCTTGAGCTCTTTCAACGGTTCCTGCTCCTGCATCACCTGCATCGGCTAGAAATGCAAACTCCGGTGAAATCGAACTTGGAGGCTGTGGATTTGCGGTCGAACTTGGAGCTGGCGAAAAATCTAGTGCAGGAGGCTCACCGATTCCCGGTTCATTTGATGCACCCATAGCAATTACTTCCCCAGCAACGGGCGTTGTCGGACCCAGGGCGATCACATGTCCGCCTGAGGTAGTGCCGGAAATTGGTACACTAACCGAAGATGCCGAGGCCGCTCTAACAGCCGTTTTCTCACTGACTGATTTCTCGTTTACTGATTTCTCGGTTACTTTCTCGGCGACTCTCTCAACTGCCTTCTCAGCGACAGACTGCGAACCAACAACTTTCTCAATTATCTTCTCGCCGACAATCTTTGCACCAGCAGCACTCTCAGCGATTATTTTATCCGCGGCTTCTTTATCAATGCATACTTTCTCGCTTCGTAATGCCTGATCCTTTTCGGCGCCAAGCAATTGCTTATCGATTGCCGGAATCTCACTCTTAGCAAGAGCAGGCACATCCTGAACAGCAGAAAGAACAGCTTCTGGCACGGTTTCGCCAAACCCGCTGGACCAACCGATGTCCGCCGCGTCCAAAATTTTGGCTTGCTGGAATTCAGCCATTTCCTCTTCCATCGTCAGGATACTCGAAGCGTTTTTACGCGCCTTCTCGTTCTCCACTGACTGGCTGAGGTGAACGGTAAACATTCCACCAACAACGCCTACGATCAGACACAGAATTGCATAAATTAGCAATCTTGTTTCTTGCTGATCTTGAAACCATTCGTACACGAGCATGGATGATGCTGCAAATGACGGCACCATGCAAGCCCACCAAAGTGTTTGAACCCGCTTCTTATTCATCTGCTATTTCCTGACGTCGCTCGAGTGTTTCCTGACTACGTACAGAGATTCCAGTGCTGGGGGCAGCCTATTAAGCGTACTTCTAGATATTCCAACAAGGCTATGGGAAACCAACATCAAGTGGCTACCTGACATCGATTATAATGCTTAAAATTAGCCGCTGACAAGCTTTTCCCTGTCCGCATCCATCATAATTACGGTACGGTATCTTAAATTAGGCGATTGCCGCACAAAAGCCTGCAAAATCGGGAGTTTAAGCTTGAACGCAAGAATCACAAAGCGAGTTCTGGTCATTTGGCAATGTTTCATTTTGTTGCTATTCACAGCCAGTCAGACTGCACTTTTGCATGGAGCCTGGGGCGAATCAAAAACTCCAATTCCTGCCAAGAAAGGCGCCACAGTTCTTACAAAGCCGGCTTCGTCAAAGCCAGCAGTTCCAGCAACGGCAGCAACCGGAAAACTCAAAGCAGGCAGCCCCGAATTTTTGTGGAAGGCAAGTTCCGATTCCGGTGCGACGCTTTATTTGCTCGGCACTATTCATGCTGTGAAATCTGATTTCTATCCATTACCCCAGGAGATGGAAGATGCCCTCACAAAGTCTCGAGCGCTCATGGTGGAAATTGATACCAGCAAAACAGATCCAATTAAAATTCAGAATTTGACCCTAACCAGGGGCGTCTACGGACAAGCAGATACCCTTGCCAATCACGTGAGTCAAGCCACGATGAATTCGCTGATGAATAGCGGCATCGATCCCAAACTGATGCAATCATTCATGCGCATGCGCCCCTGGCTTGTCGGTTTGATGCTCGTTCAAACCGAAATGGCAAAACTCGGTTATAGCGGAAAGCAAGCGATTGACGCTCACATGATCTCGAACGCTCGTATGCAAGGCAAAAAAGTCATTGGTCTGGAAACCGAAGAATTTCAAGTCGGAGTACTCGCTGATATTCCGGAGGAGCTACAGGGACAGATGCTCGAAAAAACGCTCCTGGACTTGAAGAAACTCAAGACAGAGGCGGGCGACTTAATGAAAGCCTGGAAGGATGGCGATGAGAAAGCTATGGATACCTTGATCACAAAAGATGAGAAAGAGCATCCTGAGTTCCAGGTTTTCCAAGACAAGCTCATCTATGACCGCAATGTCACGATGACAGACAAGCTGGAAGCTTACCTCAAAGGATCCGACACATTTATGGTCGCCGTAGGGTCCGCGCACCTTGTCGGTGATAAAGGCATTTGCGCGCTGCTTCGCAAGAAAGGCTATAAGGTCGAGCAAATCAAGGCCGGCGACAAGATCTGAGCAACGCGCTAATTCCGAGGAGGATTAGCAGGCGACCCTTTGAGGTAAAACTCCATAAACTAACACCCCTGGGAGAGCTGGCATGTGTTGCTCATTCTGGAAAATTAAATTCAGCAATACAATCACAGGTACCTACGAAGCCCTAGTGGATGGGCGTATTAACCATGTTCTCTGGTATCAAAATAACGTTGGTGAAGGAGTAATTGAGAATGGCATGCTGCCGATGGTTTTCGAGGTCTGCGTCAGGCATGCAATGAGCAATCCGAATTGGGTTGAAGTGTGCCGAGGCCCGATGGAGGTAAACAACATCGAGCCTTCCTTTGTTTGGGAGGAAGCCCAACGCATACTTTCCGGAAAGCCCAGAAGGAGGTTCAGCGAGATTCCTGGAACGCGCAAAACACCAGAACTTATCGAAGGCGAGGGTAACTGCTTAGTCATTCCATTACTCGGAAAATGGGGCTCGCTCCAACTGCTCAATACAAGCGAGGTGCCAAACATCCTGATTGATGTTTCGAACTCCTTGAAGTTACCGCAGCCTAGAAGGCTAATGGTAGGCTCAAGCTATGGTGGCTCAAGTGCCATAATTTTTCTCCAATTCAGCATTTATGACATCGTCATAGCCGAGAATGCATCGGCGCTACCTTCAGTACTTTCGCAGATAAATCCTCTCAAAAGACCAAAAATTAACGAAGAAGTGTTCAATACTTTGGAGGCATGGTATCAGTGCCCGATTGCCGTCTGTTGTTTCAATAACGGCGAATCAGGCAGCGCAAAGCCACTGGCTTTCGCCTTTGAACCATTATATCCAGAAAGGCTCGTCGTCTATACGCTCGATTCACATGACGGTCAGCGGCCCGACCCATCCGCCCTGGTCAATCTAGATCACACAGTGTTTGTGGGAAGCTACCTGACGCCAGGCTCAATGTGCGCACACGTGAGTTACCAGGACGAAATTCCTGCTCACCTTCGGCCATACTTACCATTGAACGTGATGGGAACCCCAATCGGCGAGAAAATGGAAAATGGCGACATCATATTTTCAACTGCCGATGTGCGCGCCGGAATATTCGACGGCTTGAGATCGCTTCCACCATTCGGTCCGCAAGGCGTGCCCAGGCTTGGACATCGAGTAACTCGTTCGGACCAATACGTCCTAAACCGGGATTGAATTAACACGGCACATCTGGCTTCGGACCGACAAAATGGCAAGCACTGCATATGGTGCGAGCTTGGTTTATCGTTTTGCTGACGGTCTTTCAACTGGTTTGGCTTTCAGTGCTGCCGTTTCTTTATCGTACAGAAGCCTACTTTAATTTCGAACCTTTTTCCTGCATGTGTTGGCGAATGGTCATAAGCTGATCCCTGAGTTCTGCAGCTCGTTCAAATTCCATGTTCTTGGCGGCGGCTTTCATTTCTTGTTCCAATTTCTTTGCCAGCTTGGGCAAGTCAGCATCGATGAATTCTAGTTGCTTCACTAATTCTTTCGGCCCGACCTTTTCTTGGACAGTCATATCGCCTTTGCCACGCAGCTGATCGAGCAAAGCGTTGCTTGTGTCTTTGACGATGGTTTGGGGAATAATTCCATGCTCTTCGTTGAAAGCCATTTGCAATCTGCGCCGGCGGCTGGTTTCTTTCATTGCTTTATCCATCGAATCAGTTATCCGATCTGCATAAAGAACGACCTGTCCCGCAGAGTTTCTGGCGGCGCGTCCGATTGTTTGCACGAGCGATTTTTCTGCTCGCAAAAAGCCCTCTTTATCCGCTTCCATGATTGCCACCAAACTTACCTCAGGAAGGTCCAATCCTTCCCTCAATAAGTTGACTCCAACAAGAACATCAAATGCGCCTAAACGCAAATCACGCAACAACTCGATGCGTTCTAGTGCGTGAACTTCCGAGTGAAGCCAGCGTACTCGAATACCAATCTGCTGCAAATACTCAGTCAAATCTTCCGCCATGCGCTTGGTCAAAGTCGTGATCAGAACGCGTTCTTGCCGTTGCGATCTCTCGTTGATCTCGCGAATGAGATCATCAATTTGTCCTTTGATTGGACGAACTTGCACTTCCGGATCCACAAGCCCCGTAGGTCGAATGATCTGTTCAACGACTTGCGAACTTAGCGCCAATTCTGCATTTGCAGGCGTGGCAGATACGAAAATGACCTTGCCGACTTTTGCGAAGAATTCATCGTGAGTCAAAGGTCTGTTATCGCGAGCGCACGGCAAGCGGAAGCCGAAGTCGATTAAAACATCCTTGCGCGAACGGTCTCCGTGATACATCGCATGCAATTGCGGAATCGTCACGTGAGACTCATCGATAAAAGTAAGGAAACCATCTTTGCCATACTTACGAACGAAGTAATCAACCAGTGTTTGTGGCGGTGCGCCAGGAGTGCGACCTTCAAGGACACGCGAGTAATTTTCGATACCGTTGCAGTATCCAACTTCCTTCAACATTTCAATGTCGAATCTTGTGCGCTGTTTCAAACGCTGTGCTTCAACGAGCTTATTTTCAGCTAGAAGCTGCTCAAGGCGCTCGGCAAGCTCAATCTCGATTTGCTCGACCGCCTCGTCGATTGTCTGCTCATCTGCGACATAGTGCTTGGCAGGATAGATGCGAATTGTCTGAACAATTTCCTCAATCTCGCCTGTGGTCGGATTCACAATCGACAACCGTTCGATCTCATCGCCGAAGAACTCAACTCGAATGATGCGTTCTTCGTATGCTGGATAGATCTCGACAACATCACCGCGAGCCCGAAAACGTGCGCGTTCCGCAACCATATCATTGCGTTCATAGTAGATATCCACGAGTGCGCGCAAGAGGTCATTGCGATCGAAAACATCGCCAACTGAAATCTCAACGGCGGCAGAAAGGTAGCGCTCCGGTACGCCGAGACCGTAAATACAGCTCACAGATGCAACCACAATCACATCTTCTCGCTCCCAGAGCGATCTCGTGGTCGAGTGGCGCAAACGATCGATTTCGTCGTTAATGCTTGCTTCTTTTTCGATGAACGTGTCAGTGCTCGGAATGTACGATTCCGGCTGGTAATAGTCGTAGTAGCTGATGAAATACTCTACTGCGTTATTCGGAAAGAACTCGCGAAACTCGTTGCAGAGCTGAGCGGCTAGAGTTTTGTTGTGCGCCAAAATAAGGGCAGGCATGCCGGTTTCTTTTATGACATGCGCCATCGTCATCGTTTTGCCGGAGCCAGTAACGCCTAGCAAAGTTTGATAGGGCATATCTTTGCCGACACCATTAGAAAGGGCGGCTATAGCCTTTGGTTGATCACCGGCAGGCGAAAAGCGGGATGTAACTTCAAATTGCGCCATAATAACTTACTTGCCAGAGCAAGCAATTGACCTACAAGGGTGATCCTAACATGAACTTTCAGCTTAACTTTTGTTCGCTGTTTTTTCTTCAGGGCTGGCGGCTGAGGCGTTTGTATCGACCTCTGCGTCTTTGAGCGCCGCTTTCATCTCACTTTGGGCGTCGGTGAGTGACTTCTTGAAATTTCCGATGCCCTGACCCAAGGACCGGCCCAACTCAGGCAACTTCTTGGGTCCGAAAATAAGGAGCGCAACCCCGAAAACGACTGCGATTTCTGCGGGACCGACGTTAAACATGGCAACTGCTCTCCTACTGACCTGCTCCCAGAAGCTCTGGTTACTCTTACATCCTAACACAGAAGTCCAAAACTACCGCATTGACTAGCTTTCATCCTGGAGGACGTCAAAGATTTGGACAGTGACCCTGATGCTGCTTCAGCCGAGCGGGCGGAACTGCTGTAATCCTTCGAAGCGGGTAAAGCATCCGGATTCTGCGGACGAGGTGTCGCTGAAATCTCATTTTTGATGAGGGCTTGACTAGCCGTTGTCGGCAGGCAAAACAACCTTATGGTTTCTTCCGCTCACGAACGGCGTCTTTTTCGGCTGTCGGCCAACTGAATCCTCCGGGACCTGGGGAGGCAGGTATGGCGGGTTCTTTCTTCGGCGGTTTTGTGCTGCGCGAAGGCTCGGCAGACTTCGTCGGTTTGACGGAGCTGCTGGAGCTTGTTGAGCTGCTTCCGGCTTTTGAGCCAGTGTCGGTCGTGGCGCTCGGCTTAGTCTCCGGTGGGGGGCTAGCACCATTCGAGTAGTTCACTAGCGGCGCCGCTAGAATCTTGTTCCATTTTCCAACGTAGACGCGGTCCGATAGCTCTGCTGCAGCCGCTTCCATGTAGGCATAATCGGGAATCAATCCTTCCGGCTCCAAACATTGATCGATCGCATCTGATTCGATACTGCTACCGGGCTTGTTTTCGGCAAAGGTTGACGCCTTCATGTTGCTTACATGAGCAACATAAATCGAACTCGGATTCAGGCGCAAGAACTTCGCCTTTGCTTCAAGCAATGCATTGTAGAGCAAGGCAATATGCGGGTGATCCGGCTGTCGTTGCAAATGATCCAGGTGACTGCCGAACAACGTAAAAGCCATCGTCGGGTAAGCCGCCACCAACTCCTTCACGTGCAAGGATCCATCGCGGTCATGAAAATACCCTTGCGACTCTTCCATGGAAGCAAACGGGATCGCAACCGGTGCCGGTTTTTCTTTCGGCTTGCTCTTATCTGGCTTAGGCTGCTGAAATTCAGGCAAGCGCAGCAAATTTTTTGTTGCCGCCGGTGGATAAATTTGTTTGTCAAAACCGACGTCAGTACTATATGTCAGCGCGAACTCACCCGTTTCATCCCATGCATTATTGCCATTTTCATCAAAGAAAACTACGCCCTTAATTTCCGGCTCACCAAGCTTCTTATGCGACCCCGGATGCTTAATTCCCGTTCCGTCATAGCGCAACTTGGTCCAATCGACCAAGGGCTGACCAGTCGCAGCAGTACCGGCACGGTAGTGTTTGTTGAGCATGCGATCTTCGGCTCCACCAAGATTGGGCGGAAAGAACAACGAACCGACAGGGCTCTCATACAATGCCATCCATGAAACAAACGGAAGTTCGCTGGCGTGTTTTGCCAACGTCACAATCAAAATATTGCCGCCGTTCGACCAGCCAATGGTGCCAATTGTCTTGTTGTAAACCGTGACTGGAAGCAGGTCCGAAATCTTTTTGCCCTGATAATCATCAATCACACCGGCGGCGAACTTCATCACATCACGAAGCGCCTCCTGAGATTTTGCACCGCGATTATCATAGATACCTGAAGAAGCGAAGCCTGGCTTGCCACCGCCCGGGAAGGCGAAGCGCAACTCGATAAAGCCTTGTTGCGCAGCGTGGATTGAGGAGTCAAGACCGTGGTTGTGATTGCCACCAGGTACTACCACCACTACTGGTGCCCCTTCTTTATATCGAGGACGAGTAGAGTATATGAGATTCACGGCGATGCCCTGCCCAGGCGCAGCTTCCGATGGCACGAAAGTACTGACGGATTGCTCCTTCACCATCGGCGGTGTTTTAAGCGCGGCAGGTGGAATATCCGCATACGCGAGAGGAATGATGCTAGCCGCGGTGGCTAACAGCACAAAACATAGAATCAGAGTTTTTAGAGTTTCCAAAGTCACATTCGCCTTTCAACCAGGAGAGCAAAGTTCGCTAAAGGCGGACAAGATGTCCGCCGGCCATACTTATAGGCGGACGGGACGTCCGCGCTCCATACGACCTGCTCTATGCAAAGCTCAATCAACACGAGTCTAGCCTTTTGATCCAGTCGCAACCGGTGTTGGCAATAGTGGCAGGAATGATTTGAAATTGCCGAGTGCTGCGAAATAGCGATTGATGTTTTTGAAGATACCGTGCCTATTGTCGCGTTTCTTCTTATCCGGATCATTGACCATGACCTTCTCGAAGAATCGATCAATTGGTGCTGCCAGTGTACTTAGCAAGCGCACTAGCTCATCATAATCAGCAGCTTGCAAGTGCTGCCCGAACTTTTCATCGCCCCATTTCGCCTTCACATCACTATTGAATGCATCCCACAAGTTCTTTTCGTAATCAGTGTCGAACAGACTTGGGTCAACAGCAGACGGAGAGTCGTCAGCCAAAATATTGCAGACGCGGACACCGGCCCTGATCAGCGCGAAAGAGGAATCAGAGGCGATCAACTTATCCAGACAGTGGCAACGCAGAACAGCATCCTGAATATCTGCAAGCACTTTATTGTCAGCGCAAACAGCTTCGATTGTTTCTCTTCTGACACCACTTTCTTGCAGTTTCATTCTGACGCGAAGCATCAAGAAGTCGCTGAGATCGGTAAGTGCTTTAGCGCGATTGAAGTCTTTCTTCTTGGTGAGGAGAGGCTCGATTTCCGACATCAAAAGATCCATCATCTCTGTGACGTTAATGTGGTACTCGCTCAAGCCATCCATCAAGATATCAACGATACCTTGTGCCTGGCGCCTCAATGCGTATGGATCGCTGGAGCCTGAAGGACGGCGCCCGAGCGCGAATAATCCAAGAAGCGTGTCTATTTTATCGACAACCGACGCCAATCGGCCGACGAGACTTTCCGGCATCGCATCACCGGGGAAGCGTGGTGCGTAGTGGTCTTTGATTGCATCGCAAACTTCGTCCGGCTCGCCTTCAATCTTGGCGTACCAGCAGCCTACGTAGCCTTGAAGTTCGGGAAGCTCGCGAACGAGATTGCTCACCAAATCCAATTTGCAGAGTGACAAAGCTCTTTCCAGACAGATAGAGGTTTTGGAATCAAGAGCAAGTGACCTTGTCAAATACTGGCTTGCTCTGAGCAAGCGTGCTGTCTTCTTAGCGTAGCTTCCAAGCCCTTCTTGGAAGGTGAGATTTTCAAGCTTGTCGGATCTTTCGCTCAACTTTGTTTTCTGATCGTCAAAGTAAAAGAACTTGCCGTCAGCCAAGCGCGCTTTGATTACTCGTTCATTGCCTTGCTTGATTGGTCCTTCAGCTTCCTTGCGATCATTATTCGCGATCGTGATGAAGTAAGGCAGCAGCTTGGAAGAATCCTGGCTGGACTCAACCGGAAAGTAACGTTGATGGTGAACCATCACGGTTTCAATCAGCGTGTCCGGCAATGACAAATATTCCGAGCCATACTCTCCAACGATTGCATGCGGCCATTCCAAAATATTGGTGACCTCGTCCAAAAGCGCACCACCGAGACGGCGAGCTTGTCCACCGAGGCTGGCGGCTTTCTCTTGCACTTGCTTCTGAATGAGCGCACGCCGCTCGGATGCCTCGACAAGCACGCGTGCTTTTCTAAGAGTATCGACATAAATATCAGGATGCCCAATCTTCACTTTCTCAGGAGCTAGAACGCGATTTCCGTAAGACTCTCTTCCTGACTTGATGTCAGCGACTTGAATCGGAAGTTCATCATTATCGAGAAGCGATACCATCCAACGGATTGGTCGAGAGAATTTCATATCGGAATCGCCCCAACGCATTGGACGCTCCCCCGACAAATGGGTAATGAGCGTTGGGATTGTTTCTTTCAGAACATCTCCGGCTGGTTTACCTTTGATTGTCAGTTCGGCGATCAAGTACTCAACGCCGTTCTGAGTTTCGCGCCCTAACTGTTCGACAGTCAGCCCCTTGGTCTCAGCAAACTTCGTCGCCTGGATCGTCGGTTTGCCCGCCGCGTCGAAACTGGCCTCTACCTTGGGACCCTTGATTTTGGTCTTGATGGTGTCTTGCACTGCCGCAAGCCCATGAATAATCATCGCCAGGCGGCGCGGTGTCCCCATGCATGTGATGGATTCAAAAGGAAGATTGGCTTTCTTCAACGACTCGGCGGTCATTGTTTTCAAGCGCTCTTGGGCTTCAGTGACACGATCGGCTGGCAGCTCTTCTGTCCCGATCTCAAGTAGATAAGTAGGCATAAGGTGTAGACCTGTTGATATGATCGAAGGTTACATTATATAGAAGGACGGCTGGGTTCATCAGGGAAGGAAGCTTATCTGAAGCCAATGGAAACAAAGAGAGTGGAAAAGCTATTAAATTCGTCAATCAAAGAGCGCGGACAGGCGGTTGTGAGCAGGGGGACAAGCATTTCGAGCCTGAACAGCGGGAATGCGCTTGCCGGCGCCATTGTCAAGGCATTAATACTATTCGCGCTTCTCATGCCTGACCCGGCAATAGCGGCAGCAGATCGTGCTGGCTTTTCGGGCGTCGAATTCTATGGCTCCTCGCAGCTTTCTCGTGTCGAACTCGATAAATTTCTGAGGCTGAAACCTGGAGCAACTTATGAAAGCGGAGAAAAGGCATTTTTGCGCTTACAAGAGGAGCTTGCCAAGAAGAATGTAAAAGCGCACACAGAGATCGTGCCGGGCGAGGGCGGTAACTATTACATTTCAGTCGATGTAGTCGACAGCGGAATCAACAGCACCTTGCCAAATCGCCGATTGGAGAATGCACACCATATCAATTTGAAGAACGAGAAACCGTTTGGCTTGCTAGCTGAACTCCGGGCTCGCTTAACGAAGGTACAGCAAGAAGGGCGAGCGGCGACAGAGAATTACCAACAAGGAATCCGTTACTACTCGGACATTCCAGCAACAAGAATCGCCGAGCGCATCATGCAAGAGATGGAAGGACAGGAGGGCGGCATCTACCGAATTCTCTCGACCGATCCCAACGGTGAACGCCGAGCTGATGCGGTTGAACTGCTAAATTGGACGGCGCCGTATGTAGCAAATTGCGCGCAGTTGATTCCAGCTCTCGATGACAGCGATGTGCGCGTCAGGTCGGCTGCTGCGAAATATCTGTGGTCGCACATTGCGGATCTGCCAAACGACTTTCCGTTCGATGCGCTGGCAGAGGGACTTTCACATCAATTAGCACGTCCATCACATCATGATCGATTGCGCGCAATGTATGCGTTGGTGGCTTTGGCAAAACGGGATTCAGACAGTATCACAGCGATTAAGTCATATGACGAGGTCAAGCTGAAAGAGATTGCGAACAGCAGTGTTATACCGGATATTCAAAAGCTTGCCGAGATGTTAGTGAAGGGAATTTCCAATCCGCCGCCGCTGAAGAAAAGAGTACACGGCGGTGCGCTGGATACTACCCCCGAATACTAGGCATCATGTGCGCCAGGAGTAGACCGGCACGCGAGCAAGCGAAGTTTGAACTAGGGCTCTCAGCTCCACGATCTGTAGACACGCAGCCTCAGCAGACGATCATGTACGTCGATTACACAAATCTTTTTAAGGACGAATCAATTTTTTCAAGTCAATATAGAAGCTCAATCGCGGGAGTAGGTAACCTTGAATAACAAGAAATTTCTGGTGCTCACAATTGCACTTGCGGCTCTTCTCGGAACGAGCCAAACATCATCGTTTGCGCAGGGGGCAAAATATTCTGTCGGACAACGTGTCATGGCCGACGCGACCGGCATCGGGAATTTCAAAGCTGGTGTCGTGACAGAAGTTTTGCCGTTTGGCCGGTATCGAGTTCAAATTGACGAAGAGGTCGGGAAATATGATCCGACAGTCATGCTCGAAAAGAATATGAAGCCAGGCGCTCCCGCACCCCAAGCAGGGTCTCCGGCAGCCGCACTTGCTGCAGGTAAACCGATTGTCGAGAATTACACAGTTGGACAAAAAGTAATGGGCGATCCAACAGGCTTGGGCAATATGAAGCCCGGTGTTGTTACTGAAGTGTTGCCTTTTGATCGCTACCGGGTTCAATTCGACGACGAGATTGGGCATGGTCCGACCGTAATGCTTGAAAGGAACATGAAGAAGGGCGGAGCCGCAACACAAGCTGGCACAAATGGTGGCACCGCATCCGGTGCAAACGCAGGTCCGGCAGCCGGTGCAAATATAGGCACCGCTGGTGGTGGTGGCAACTTTTCTGCCGGACAGCGAGTGATGGCTGACGCTACCGGTATTGGAAACTTCAAAGCGGGCGTGATAACAGAAGTTTTGCCATTTGATCGTTTTAGAGTTCAATTCGACGATGAAGTCGGTAAGTACGATCCCACTGTCATTTTGAAGAAGAACATGAAAGCTGGCGGAGCTCCAACACAAAATCCTGCAACTAATCCTGTTGCAACGGCAACGCAGCCTGCAAATCCAGCACACAATCCCACTCATCAGCAACCTGCTCATCAGGCACCTGCACAACAACCAGCAGCCCAACAACCGGCACAACAGCCACATGACGAACATGCTGCCGATTCAGATTCTCCGCAATGGCACACTCAAGGGAAAGGCGCACCTCCAAGCGGCAGATATGTCTGCGAGGGAGATGCCGTAGGTTTTAATCCTGCTGGAGACGGCTTAGAGATTCGAGGAAACACCTATCGCGGAATTGGACAAGAAGGCGGATTCCATCCTTATACACTTGGGGCGCTTAACCGCATCAACTGGTCTGCGGGGCTAATGTCCCTTCCCGATGGCACCACGATCAAACACAGCTACTACCACGGACCAGATTACATGGGACGACCGCTGATCAAAATCTACTACCGCAGCAAGAGTGGATGGAACCACTGCGTTGATTGCTTCATGGGCAAATGAGCCCGATCTAGCATCAACAAACTATTTTGGGAACAAGGTTATCTACCACTTTTGTTTCAAATGATGGCACCACTGATTTCTCAGGAAAGCTCGCAAGCCTTCATGGATGCTATTAGCATTGGCTACGTCAATTTTCTCAGGAAAACTCGCAAGCCTTCTTGGATGCTGTTAGCATTGGCTACGTCAATTTTCTCAGGAAAACTCACAGGCATTCTTGGATGCTATTAGCATTGGCTACGTCAATTTTCTCAGGAAAACTCACAAGCCTTCTTGGATGCTGTTAGCATTGGCTACGTCAATTAAGCTGATAAACACCCAGGGGCAAATGATAGGGAATGATAGGAGATGAGGCAATAACTGATCTATAAACTTGGTTGTCCTTAGATTCGCTGGCCGAATTTGATCAAATTGCCGTGCGGATCAATCACATAGAGCTCGCGCATTCCCCATGGACGATCGCTGGGAGCTTCGATTTTAAGCCCTGCTTCAACGAACTGACGCCACATCGCATCCACGTCTTTGAGCCTGACATAGCAGCTTGTGTTCTCCGCAATGTGACGTTCAGCACACAACCAAAAATGAATCTCGATATCACCACGAGTCGCAATCGCGTAGGTATCACCAATCACTTCCACGGTGAAGCCCAAGAATCTTGAGTAATAATCGGCGGTTTCTTTCAGCTCTAGCGAAGCCAGTACAGGAATGGCTATTTCAGTTCGCACACGTGTTGCAGATTCGTCACTCATTTTCAACTCCTAATAGCGCACCGTATTCAGTACTATAAGCGCCTATCTTACAATTCGTCCACGTCCGTCATATAAGCAGCGCTCCACAGGCTGCCCCCCAATCAGATGCTGTTCCACAATCTCTTTTGCATCTTCCGGTTTGAGATGCGCATACCAGCATTGTTCGGGATAAACCACAGCCATTGGTCCATTGCCACACTGATCGAGACAACCCGTTTTGTTGATTCGTATTTCTTTCTTCAAGCCGCGTTCGCTGATCTCCTTGCGAAAGGCGCTGAGAACTTCTTCGGCACCATCGAGCGGGCAGGTTTTCCCTGTTGTGCAAATGAATACGTGCTTTTTATAAATCTCCATGCCAAATCCTAATGAGCTGTTGGTAGTAGCGGACCTGCAATCATAGCAAGACTAGCTTTCACACTTCCCAACTTGGCAATACGATCCGCCAATATTCGCTGCGCTCACTCCGCTTTTCTTCCAGCTCCATGACTGCTTTCCACAAGCTGTGACCTGCGCTTGACCTCATTTTGAGGCAAGGCTGTGAACTACTTCTATAAGAGAGCTCCATTGAAAGTGTAGGCATGACCTATTCTTGCCCCTTTTTGAGCCCAAATTTATGAACTACCTGGATGAGAAAACTAAACTGAAAGCGTAGGCATGACCTATTCTTGACCCCTTTCTGAGTCCAACGTTGTGAACTACTTCGATGAGAAAACTAATTGAAAGCGTAGGCATGATCTACGCTGTGCCCCATATTGAGTCCAACACCGTGAACCACTTCTATGAGAATCCTCCACTGAAAGCGTAGGCATGACCTACGCTGTGCCCCATATTGAGTCCAACACCGTGAACCACTTCTATGAGAATCCTCCACTGAAAGGGTAGGTATGTCCCTTCGTTTGACCCCTGTTGAGGCCAAAGATGTTTTACATCGACGTTAAAAGACAAATATTTGCTCCGTCCCGAAACGCCTTTACTGCAAGCATCTAGAAGCACGGCATTTAACCGGCGAGGGGTTGTCATGGTCAAAGATCTTTTACGTCAACCCGATACTGCAAAAGACCCTGATACCGTTGAGTAAACACGCGAAAAGAAGAACACCATTCCCCTATTAAGAGAATTCTCTAAATACAATCCTTAAACAAAGTAGCGCTTTGCTTGCGGAATCGCCATGTCATTGGGAGAATGAACCCTTGCTCCCACCAGGAGCGACCGTAGACAGCGCGGTGATGAGTCGAAAGGCTCACTGAAAGGTCTTTGACCGCCAGCTAGAGGTCACAAACCGATTCTTTAAAGAGCTCCGGAAGTTTGCTGGGCTATTGCCCCTCTCACTTTCAGCCATTTAGAGATCGACCCGAGAAGTTCAACAGAGCCAATCTCCCGTTTGTGTACCCCTGCGGATTCTATCCACAGGGATTTGCCTTTTTAAAGGTCCTCTGAAGTCACGGCATTACACGTTCTCTCAAAGAGGCATTCATGGCTACCAAAGCAAAAAAACAAGAAATTGTGGCGGAGCTTGAAGAGCTCTTCAATAAGAGCAGCGTTGCCATCGTGGCTGACCTCAACGGCTACTCCGTAGAGGAAATTACCAAGCTTCGCAGAAAGCTTGATAAAGACGCAGCTCATTGCAAGATCGCGAAGAACACCCTCATCACTATTGCCAGCGGCAAAACGAAATTCGCTTCCGTATCAGAAATCGCCAAAGGGCCGACCGCTCTGATTCTTGGTTTCGAAGATCCAGCTGCCGCAACCAAGTCCGCTCTCGATTATTTCAAAACAATCAAGAAGGGCGAAGTCAAAGGCGCAGTGCTTGAAGGCAAACTACTCAAGCCCAGTCAAGTAAAAGAGCTGGCCGATCTTCCGTCCAAAGAACAACTGCTTTCAAGTATTTGTGGCAGCTTGAACTCCGGCGCCCAAGGCGTCGCAGGCATACTGAACAATATCATCGCTGATATTGCCGTTCTCGTCGAGAAAGTCGCTGAGAAACAAAACGGCGCTGCCTAAGCAGCTGTGCAGTTGGACATAAGACCATCCGGTCAAGCTAACAAGTTCGAAGTTCGAAAATGAATTCAAAGGAGATTATTCACAATGGCTACTAAACTCTCGGTCGAAGAATTGCTCGAGCAAATCGGCAACCTGACCCTTATCGAAGCCGCTGAGCTCAAGAAGCTCATGGAAGAGAAGTTCGGCGTTACCGCCGCTGCACCGATGGCTATGGCAATGATGCCAGCCGGCGGAGCTGCTCCAGCAGCAGTAGAAGAGAAGACCGAATTCGACGTCATCCTCACATCAGTTGGCGACAAGAAGATCGAAGTTCTCAAAGTTGTCCGCGAAGTTACAGGTCTCGGCTTGAAAGAAGCAAAAGATCTCGTAGATTCTGCACCGAAACCGCTCAAGGAAAAGGTCAAGAAGGAAGAAGCCGACGCAATGAAGGCGAAGATCGAAGCTGCCGGCGCCAAAGTCGACATCAAGTAAATTTCAATCCACCACGTGGTTTGAAAAGATAATTGGCATAGGGGGAGTCCTCGCGGACTCCTCCCTGCCACACCACCGTACAAGCGGGTCCGCATACGGCGGTTCGG
>JAIEQI010000030.1 GCA_019747875.1 Candidatus Obscuribacterales bacterium | reverse complement strand
GGGGCTGGAAACCAGCCCCTTTCTGCTACGGCAAACTTACGTGGCGCCGACCCGGCAAAGTTGCCTGGCGGGCAACATCTTCACACGCAACAGCACTCGCACCGCCTGCGGTGCATACCAATCGCTATGATTTACTTGGTCGGCAAAGAACTTGGTATTTCTGCAATAGGTCAAAACCAGTTCACCTGCGTCCTTCGCTAGTTCAGGATGAGCTTTCGCAGCATACACAAAAAGCTTTTTGCGATCTTCAGGACATTTATAGATTTTCACCGGACGACTCCAAGGTCCTTCGAGGTGCGCCGCGTGCCGAAGAAGAATATACGGTTCAAAAGCCGCAATGTACACGGCAACATATCCTGGGATTCCTGGGACCTTGCTCACAGACATCTCCGGAGCACCATCGGCAAACATGATTACCGGCTCCACTTTCGAGCCGGAACCTGATTCTGGCAATGTTCGCCATCCCTTTCCACGCTCTTTCAAATCACACAAAAACTCCCACGAATTTGTTTTTGCTTGCAGCAAACTACCTTTGCCATGGCGAGCCAAAATCAGCGGATGCTGATTCACTCCCGCCCGTGCCGGACGGTAGGTGCAATAGCAGTAGAAGTAATCACCATCAAACAAGCATGCATTTCCGAACTGCACTTTCTGCTCAAAGTCTGGAAGCGCAGTGTAATCCACCTTCCAGGCAAGGGGATCATCTTGCGGATTAGAGATCTGTGCCAGGACATTTCCATCTTCGGCAAAACCGAAGTCTGGCTCTTTTGCCGCCACTTTCTTGATGCGATGAAGGATTAAGAAGATCCTGCCATCCACAGACGCTCCTGCGGCAGGCCAGAACCACTTTTCTTTACTGTCTGACGGAAAGAAACTAGCAGCTTTTTCCTTGCCGCCTTCCATCTCATTCCTCCAGTAGAAATCGATCTTTGGAACCTTCTCAGCACTTGCAAACGGCAAGCTCTGCAAAGCAACAGTGTTGTTAATGATCGTGGCATCAACATGCTTGTTGTCTCTAATTTTCCCAATCCAGGTATCACCAAAGAACCAGCTTGTTCGTTTTTCTGATATTGGAATAGTCCATGCGGCATCAGCGCCGCTCCAACCATCGCTTCTCTTGAATCTCTCCGTCAAAGACGAGAAAGGACGCGCCGAGATCACCAGCAGCGGTGCCTCCCGTCCCAAGTCTAAGCTTTGCACCTTTTCATCAGCAAAAACATCTGCACAACAAAACACAAAAAACAAACAAGTCGATAGCCAACAGATTCTTTGCCAAGACAAGTGTTTTTTGAGAGCCATATGAAAGTTCCAAAAGAGACATGCTAACATGAAACGGCTTGTGGATAGACGATCAAGACGGCAAAGCTTTGAACTTTCCAATAGATCCAAAGTCATTCGACTCTGATTCGCCCGTACCTCTTTACGAGCAACTCGCTCGCGAACTGAGGCGGCTGATTGCGGCCGGCGACATCAAAGCGGGTGAACAGCTGCCGTCCGTATCGAGCATGGCGTCAGCGCTTAATCTCTCTAGCTCAACTGTAAGACAAGCTCTGTCTCAATTAACAAGTGACGGTTGGCTCAATTCGCAACAGGGCAGTCGCACGAAAGTAGCGCTCAGACAGCCAGTCTTAGATAAGAGCCTTGCTCGCAGTTACGACGACAGCGATTCAACCGGCAAACAAGTAAGCATTGCCGCACTCAATCTCGAAAAGCCGCCATCCGAGGCACCGCCAGCGGGAGTCAGGACCAGCAAGTGGGTTGCTCGAATGCAATCCGCTTTCGCATCAAGACCTTTTTACGCACGCTATGACCAATTTGTCGAAATAGACTTCAGAGCCGGGCACCCCGCGGCAGAGGCCCTTTCTGGAAGCTCGTGGCAAAATGCGTTGACACGCTGGTCCAGTCGTTGCGTAAATATTCCACGCGGTCACAACAACCCGGCAGGAATGCCTGAACTGCGCAGCCAAATCGCAAAATGGGTTTTCCAACAACGCAATATCGAATGCAAGGAGGAAAACATCTTTGTCGTCAGCGGTGCTCAACAAGCAAGAGATTTGATTTGCAGATTGCTAGTTGATGAAAGCACGACTATAACCTTTGAGGATCCAGGCAGCATCTTTGCGAAACTATGCTTCGAAAGCTACGGAGCTAAGCTTCAACCGGTCTCAGTAGACGGCTCCGGAATCGTGGCTAGCGAGCTTATTTCAGGTAAAGCTAGCAAACTGCTCTACACAACACCATCCTCGCAATTTCCTACAGGCAGCGTCTTATCGCGCGCCAGACGAATGCAAATTGCCGAATGGGCAAAAGAGCACAATATTATTATCATAGAAGACGACAACAACTGTGAATTCACCTACGAAAGCAGGCAATCACCAGCACTTTTCCACTATGCTCCAGGCAATTGCATCTACATAGGAACATTCTCCCAACTGCTGGAGCCTTCATGGAGACTTGCGTTTCTTATCGTGCCCGACAGCATGCGCGACGCTCTGCATAGATCAAAGTGGTTGTCGGACCGCTGCAGCTCACCGCTCGTCCAGACTTTGATTCTAGAACTGATGGAGGCCGGCTTTCTAAAGAAGCACCTCAAGAAAGAACAAAAGCTTTGCGATCAGAGGCGGCAAACGCTACTTGAAGAACTTGAGAAGTTGCCAAAGACTCTCGTTCAATTCACTCCAACTAAAGGAGGCTTGCACCAGACTATATGGTTGAATGCCTCGATGAACGATTTAGCCGTTTTTGAAAAATGTTTCGAAGAAGGGCTGGGAGTTTTGCCACTATCGCCGTATTTCAGCAGGCAACCAGCTCCGCCGGGAATCTTATTAAATTTCAGCGCGGTCCCGGAAGAGAAAATTCGAGACGGGATAAAACGCCTCCACAAGATTTTGGAGAACGCGCATGGCTCATAAACTCACTCTCAATCTGGATGTCTTTTCTCCCTTACCGCTCTATTTACAAATTGCGTCCCAGGTCAAAACCGCTATAGAAGCTAATCGCCTCAGCCCAGGAGAGAAGCTACCTTCCATACGAGACTTCGCAAAACAATTGCAGTTATCTCAGTCCACGATACGAGAAGCACTAGACAAGCTGATTGAGTGGAAACTGGTGATATCACGACCAGGCTCCGGTAATTTTGTGGCGAAAGCTGAAAGAAATCATACCGACACAGCGGCAAACGAGGTTCTAAGCAGCGCCAAAGACGATCCTACCAACAGCCAAATCGATCAATCGTCATTTTCATTGCCAACATTTGTTGGCGTTCTTCACGACCTTGATCCCTCAATACACTGGAGCAGGCATACACAAAGAGCGAACCAAAGCTTCAATGAACACCCTTTCCATCCATGGTGGAACACGCAGCTGACCTATGATTTCAGATCCTGGGAATCTTCCTTTGATTTCATGCAAGGGCCCAGATGGGAAAAGATCATCACATCATGGACAGCCAAGCTAAATGCTTTACCTCAAGGATACTCAGATGCAGCTGGGCTTCCAGAATTGCGCAGGAAGGTGGCGGATTGGTTGAACAGAACTCGAAGTTTGAATTGCTCGGCAGATGACCTCTTAATCACAACCGGCGCTCAACAATGTAGAGATCTGATTGCGCAAATAGCTATAGACGAGGAAAGCAAAGTCGTTGTTGAAGAGCCTGCAAGCATTACAGATATCTTGGCTTACGAGACTCGCGGCGCTACTCTTATTCACATCGCTCAAGATCGCAATGGAATAAAAACAGAGCTACTAAAAGATGTGAAAGCCGATTTAGCACATATCATCAGCACAGCGAATTTTCCAACTGGCTATTGCCTCAGCGAGACTCGACGAAATCAAATATTGGATTGGGCGGAAGCGAATCAAACGCTGATCGTGGAGGATGCCTACGGTGCCGGTTTCTATTACAACAATCCAGAAGCAACCCTTTACCAGCTAGCACAGCAACGAAATTTAGCCGATTTCGTAATTTACCACGGGTCTTTCTCTCAGCCTTTCATGCCTGCGCTGCGCATCGGCTATGCTCTGGTTCCACCGTGGCTTAAGCACATTTACTTCAGGACAAAATGGCTGAACGACCGCCATCCTTCAACGATTACCCAAACTCTTTTGCTCGAACTTTTTTCAGACGGATTCTTTGAAGATCACTTTTTGAAGCTGACAGCCGCTGCTGCACAGCGCAGAAAGACCCTGCTGAAAGAGCTGACTCTGTGGCCAGTGGATCTCGTTCACTTCGATGAGGTAAAAGCAGGTTTCCACCAATCCATTTGGTTCAAACCCGAAAAGCAGATCGACGACCTCCTCGTTTTTGAACGTGCCATGAAAGAAGACATTGGAGTCATTCCTCTTTCACCCTATTTTTTGTCGGATGAAAAACGAACCGGGCTCCTTTTGAACTTTTTGGGAATGCCTGAAAAGCAAATTACAGACGGCTGCAGGAAGCTATTGTCTGTTATTCTGTCTTGCTCTAATTCACTGTTGAGATAAAAGTTTGTTGGTCTGCAAGTTTAAACTGTGTGGCTTGCGTTTCTGAAATTCGCTTGACCTCGTGTGGCGCTTACGAAATTTACCTCAGCCGCAAAGCAAACTGTGCTGCTGCCGATTCGACCACGAAAGGAATTTGGAAGTCCAGAAATTAATTCGCCTATTTCTCATTGATCGAACCCAAGCCAGCACATTAAGTTGGAATCATCTCTCTCATCCACCCTGCATCTCGGAATAGGCAACACCACAAGCATCTTCTCCCGCAAACAACACGTTTCACCAAAGCGACTGCTTTGAAAGGAGACTCCGATGTATGACCAGTACATGGAAGCCATGCAACAGGCTATGAGTCGCTTCCGTTTGAGCGAGGACGACGAAAAGCCTCAGCTGTGGCTCGGGCACAAAACGCACAAAGCCTACCTGGAGAAAACAATGAAGGTCAGGGTCAAGGACCTTCCCGGAACGGATCTCCTGATCGCGAAGATGTCTCCCAAAGAACGGTTCTCTCTTCCGAGGTCGATTCAACTTGATTCGTTGAAGGGAGTGTTGCGATTCGGGTCCAGCGACAATGCCTACTTCGACGGCGAGAAGCTGCACATGAGCTACGGACTGATTTCCGCCGAAGACGCCATTGAGGCAACCCTGTCTGTCATGCTCGAAACCGCATTCTAACAAAGGACTTTAACAATGCCGTACCTCCTTGCGAATACGGAATTCAACAAGATGTACTTCGCGATGTACTACGAGCTGCCGACCGAGGAATTCAACAAGGATTTCCTCATCGTCTACCTGGACGACTACACCAAAGAATGGATCGAGATCGACGGGTTCAAGCTCGTCCGCTTCCGCGACGGTATCAAGGCAAACTAGTCATAGTCCCGAAACAAGAACCAGTAAAAGAGAGGAACAAATCTATGGAAGGCTTCTACATCATGCTCGAGACCGCGCTGAACAAGAAGCTCTTCAAGACGCTCGGCGTCCACACCATGACCCTGGACAACTCGCAGTACATGATCGCTCGCATGAGCGCGGAGGAGGTCGAACACGCGCTCCGTTGGCCGATGGAGCAGATCTGGCACTGGGCAGCGCCGATCATGCCCTACGACGAGCAGCACTCGCTGCGCTAGATCGCGACTACTCAGCCCTCAGGTAAACACGAACGAAGCGCAAGGAGAAATCGCATGTTCTTCAAGCTCGCGGATACGCATGCGAACCGCCACTTCCTGCAGAACAAGCGGCACCGGCACGTCAACGATCTCTTTCCCGGAATCCTCATCGCCTGGCTGGACAGCAACGACCAACAGGCGGCGGAGCTGGAAGGCATCGAGTTGAAGCGCAGCTCCAGCCCGAACGACAAGTTGTTCGCCATCGAAGCCAAGGCCAGCAATCGTGTCTTCCTGAACGAACTGCTGGGGCGGCAGATCGCGCACGACGCCGAGAGCAACGAGTTTCACGTGTGCTTGAACGAAGAGGAGTTGCGCCTCCTCCAGGTCGCCGGTATCGAGTGCAAGCCTCTGGTCGCGAAAGTCACCGTCAACCTGCTGGAGTTCAGCAGAACTGCGTGGGCGCGGGCAACGCTCTCCTGCGGGCGCCACCGCTAACGTCCTGACTAGCATCGAAATCAGAACTCTCGACTTCAACTAAAGGAGAACCTGACATGTTCAAGGACCCGCTGAAGGTCGCGTTCTACATTCTCGCGTGTGCGTTCTGGACTCTGTACGGAATCGCGCTGAGCGCCATCGTCCTCATGCTCGCGAGCTGGGATCCGGCGACCGGCGCGCACAAGCTCCACATCGCCATCGGCGGCTACACGATCATCTTCGGGCTCAACCTCTTCGTGTGGTGGGCCGAATACGGCGAGCGCATGCAGCGAGGTCGCGGGCTGCCGCGGACCTGCGGACTGCCGGAGCTGAATTCGTGGCACTGGATCTACATCATCTCGGTGATGATCTGGCTGGCATATTTCGCACCGGTCGCCTACTCGCACTACCTGCTGCTGACCTGGACCTACGATACCGGCACGTGGCGGCTGGGCATCTCGATCGTGAACTTCGCGCTCGTCTATCTGATGAGCACTCGCATCGGCAGGCAGTAATCACAGAAGCAGCGGAGTTGTCAGATCCACGAGTCTAGGAGAAAAAAGTCCTGGGATTCTGGACGGCTTGCCGCGTGACCGAATGCTAGTGTGCGATGAAACAACGCCGTATGAAAGGATGGCCTTCAATGAAGAACATGTCCGAGAGCAACACGGACCTCATCGCCAAGCCGAGCACCACGATCCGCTGCAACGGCGAAAACGCAGTGGTGAAGTACAACCCGGGTCTGATGTCCGGCGACCGCGCGGTCGATCTCGTCTGCAGCGGAGTGTACTTCTTCTGCGCGCCCATGTTCTGGGCGCTCGGGCACCAGTACTTGTCCCTGGCCGCCTGGGGACTCGCGCTCTTCTCGCTCTACGATGGGTTGCGGCGCCCGCAGGGCGAGGGGAATCCGGTCGTGGTGACCTACGAAAACGACCAGGGTTGCACCGTTCGGTACAACCCTGGTTTGATGTCGGTGAAGCGTGCACTGGCTCTGCTCCTGTCCGGCGTCGGCTTGGTGGAGGCTCCACTCCTCCTGGCGGCGGGCTATCCGGTAAACGCAGCGCTGGCCCTTCTCACGTCCATCTACATGTTCTGCCGAGGGATGCAGCGCCCCGCAGAAGACGAGCCGAAGAAGATCCGCTGCGCTCAACAGTATGAACTGGAAGAGCGCAGCGAAGTGGATCGCATTCCCTGAACAAGAAGCACGAACAAGATCAGCCAAAAAAGGAGTGATCATGCCTTACCTCGCTTACAACACAGCGTTCAATCGCAACCTCTTCCGAGTTCTGATGATCCGCTTTCAGGAAAACTGCGAACAGTTCCTGATGGTGGAACTGAGCACGGAAGATCTGGAGCGCGTTCGGGCCTGGGGAGTCGAAGTGACCGCTCCGGTTCTCGCTCGCTAAAGCGATCCAGCAACGAACATCCAAAACGAAGTCTACAAGGAGGCAGTCATGCGCGACGAACTGATCTGGGCTTGTTTCTTCATGCTGATCGCGTGCGCCAGCATGTCCAAGAACTCGGACATCCTCTACGCGGGGCTGCTGGACGAGAGCTACGCCGCGAGCGACCAGGCGAAGGCACACGCAGACAGGGTAGCGTCGGCGCTGCCATCGACCCTGCCCGAGAAGCTGAAGAACCTCGAAGCACAGTCCGAGCGGGTCGAATGCACGAACATCGTGGGGCACACGCACACAGCCCAGGTCTTCGGAGACAACGGCACGGGTACGCGAGGTGGTCTCTACGCGCTGAGCAGCAAGGATGGTTCAAAGTGGGACCACGTAGTCCGCGTGTTCAGCAACAACGCAAGCGCCGAGGCCAAGAGTCCCGCCATCGCATGCGATACCAATCAATACGTGCGCGGACACCTCAACGGATTCCGCAACCGTATCTATCTGGCATTCGTGATGGAGAGCACTCCCGGCGCCAGCTCTCAGTTCTCGCAGATCTTCTTCGCGCTGTCGGTCGACGGCGGCAACCTGTTCGGAATGCCGCCGACCGATGGAAGCAACAACTGGAAGTACTATCCGCTGCGCCTGAACGTCGGACCGAATCCGGCGACCAATCCGACGATCACGGTCGACGACGACGGCGATGTCATCGTCGCGTGGACAGAAACCGATCCCTCTACGGGCGCCACTAGCACGGTCAGCCGGCGCTCGAGCAGCGGCGGCGCAGTGTTCACAGCCCCGCAACATTAACAGCACAACGCTCCAAAGGAGGATACGCAGATGAAGTGCGCCACCGTGCGCGGTGAACACGAAATCTGTCAGTGGCTCGATCACAAGTCGCAGGGAGGCGTACTCAACAAGTTCGCCCTCGGCGAAACCTGGTGGGGATCGAAGCCCTCCTCCATAAAGATGGATCCGTCGCTTCCCAATAAGTTCGGGCAGATTCAGGAGGCTTCGGTGCTGATCACTGGCCGTCTCGCCGAACTCGTGCGGCCGGTCAAGAAGGATAAGAACACGCAGTTGCTCGTTCACCTGAAGATCCACCCCCTGCTCGATGGTGGCGTGCGCTACACCACCAGCCTCAAGAAGGGCCGAAAGATTGCCGAACGCCAACTCATCGTAAGAAATGGCGATGGTAAGTACTCGCTGCACGAGATGCTCGTCACCATGGGTGATGGCGACTATGTTCGAGCAACCCGGACCGGCAAGCTCTGGGGGGAAGCTGAGCAGATCACGTTCCGGTGCGCTTTGGAAAACAATCAACTCACCGTAAACGCCCACATGGCGTAACGAAGGGAGCCTACAATAATGTTGCCTGTCTTGATCACTATCGTTGGGGGCTACGTCTTGGGCGTAGCACTGACCATGAACTCCGGTCCGCTGAAGGTTCTTCATGACTCTCAGGCGTACGTTCGCGTGTGGCTCGCCGGCATGGTCTGGGGAGTCGCCATGGCCTGGCTCCTCGGGGAAAGCCCCGACAATGGAATCGGTTACTCGGGCATCGCGATCTGCACCGGTCTTTTCGGCTGGCTGAAAAACTGCTCCGAGGAAGACAATAACAAGGCATGCAAGAAAGAAGGCCAAAATCCGTGATTCAGACAGTATCCATAATCATCAGCGGATTCTTGATCGGGCTGCTCGGCACCTGGATCATGCGCAAGGAGCAAGCGTACGAACGCGCACTGCTGCTGCTGGCCCTCTACATTCCGCTCGGGGCAGTCGCCTTCCTCCAGGGAGCGATCTGGGAATGGTGGCGGGCTGGGTTCTCTGACGGGATGGCATTCAACGGGGTCCTCGGATGGCAAGCCGGCCTGCTGGGGATGCTCGTGAACATTTGCACCCGCCCGCCGCCGAAGGAACCGATGCACGAGGATGATCTCCTTTAGCTCTGAGGGTGCGTTCCAGCGCTCGAGGTGGAGACATCACAACAACCGGAAGCGGCACTGCCGCGGAGGATCTACATGTGTGGAGAGCTGGACAAGAAGGAACGACTGGCTCAGATGGCACACCGCGCACTGATGCGACACCGCCTCAGCTTGCGCGAACGCCTCTCGAGACACCATGACGAGGTGCTCCGCCTGCGCGAGAATCTCCATATCTCGTCGCGCAACTGCTCACGCTGCAACGATGAGGATGAGGTTAAGCGCCTCATCAAGGAGATCGAGCACGAGGCGTGGTCGGTGGCGATCCACGGTGAGTACGAGGTGAAACGCACCTTCACTTCGGTGCACTACGAACTGCCGTGCGTTGGCGACTCGTGCGCGCACGGCCGCTCACCGATGTCGCTGCACGGGGTCAAGACTTTCCTCCCGAGCAAGCTGAAGGGCGTCGCGAAGCTGCTCTACGAAGAGCTGGTCGGTCCCGAAATGGACTTCACGGTCAGCATCTTCGAGACGTCGAACGCGATGATCGATTCCTTCCGCTTCAAGATCAGCTGGGCAAAACGTTAGCGCCTTTATTGCCTGCCGCCGCAAAAGTTCGTTCGCGGCAGGCAATAGCTCTCTTTTCAAGGACGGAAAGAACCGGAAAGGAAAGTACACCTAGATGCAACGCCAGCAACTGACACCTGTCATTCAACAGAACGAGTTCTCCGCGAGCATGTGCTTTTGGCTTCCTCCCGAGAGCCTCGACAATCTGGTCGAGCAGATCAACGACCTGCCCGGTGTCATCGCCGTTTCCAAAGTCAGCCTGTTGCTGCTCAATATCGAGCACCACGAGAGCGCCGACACCGACGAGCTGATGTCCATGGTCGCCGGGATCGAGGGAATCGGTACGATCAGCCGTTCATCGTACAAGCTGAAACTCTAGAGCATTCCAGTTCGAACAAGCACTGACACCGCCTACGGTGCCTCACCCTGACAGATTCTAAGGAAGGGAGAAACGAGTATGCACAAGATTCTGGTCGGATTCTGCTTCATGGCGCTTCTGGCGAACAGCGTGTTCGCCAACGATCGGCTCCAGAACATGTCGGTCGACGAGCTCTTCAACGTGCTCAAGACCGACCCGGACAGCCAGCAGAGGGTGCTGGCTGCGCGGCTGTTGGGCTGGCGGATCGAACGCCCGACCCCGGAACAGACGCGCTACCTGGTCAGCGCCATGCGCTCGGACAGAAGTCCGGCAGTGCGAGGCGCGGCGTCCACCGCCATCGGAAAGATCGCCTCGCACAAGACGTACCGAACGGGTCGCCGCCGGCTCCCCTACGAGCTCAAGGAGTTCCTGAACGGGCTGCGGGAGAGCTATCGCTACGAACCGAACGAGTTCATTCGCATCGCGATCATCGAGGCAGTGAGTGAGTTCGATCACAATGAAGCTCAGGTGATTCTGAACCTGGGCAAGGGCGACATCAACATCGAAGTGCGCAGTGCATCCTACGATGCCGAACGCCGCCGCGAGAATCGCCTGCGAGACTCGGGCTTCCTCAGCCTCGGTACGCTGGCTGCTGCTGCTGCCAGACTCAAGGCCGAGCCGAAGGTCCTTCATCTGGACGAGCCGCGCGTCGAGAAGCTGCATCCGGCAGACAAAATCATCGCAGTTCGCATCGTGCCCCACGAGGAACTCACACCGATCGGCCGCCCCGGTGAAAACAAGCGCCGGATCTGCCTGGCCAAGGTCTACACGCAGTACTGCCACGACATCCCGTCCTTCCCGGCTCCTCAGCGCATCTGCTACTGGCGCCAGGAATCTGTGACTGGAACGTGGAACGAGAAGCGAAAGTGCTGCGAGGTCTTCGCCTCCGACGGCATGTCCTACTGCGTCCGAGACGGCGTCATCTTTCCGACCGAGTTCGAGGAAAAGGAGGAGCACGAAAAGGACAAGAAGGAGAAGGAGAAGGAGAAGGAGAAGTCGGACAAAACGAAAAAGAAGTAGCAGCAATGCACTAGTAAAAAGAAAGGAATTGATTTAGCTGGAACTTTTCGAATACGTCTTTGCCTTGTTCATGGTGCTTTGCTTTCCGCTGATGGTTGTACTCGCTCTTGCTGGTCCCAATCGTCGATGGTGAAAAGGAAACAGCAGAAATCAGTCCAAGTTCCAAACAGGAGGTTAACAATGTCCAACCCTCTTCACGGTATCACGACGGAGATCGAAACGGAGCGCAAGCTCCTGACGGACCGCGACACCGAGAGCCCCAACTTCGTGAACGAGGTGCTGTGTTCGATTCGCAGGAAGATCCTCGAGGCGGTTCGCACCGGGGAAAGCAAGGTGCTGGCGTTGCGCTGGAGGGGGCAGGATCTGAACCCCTGCAATCTCAGCGCCAACGCGCGGCGCATCTACGAAGGCTGCGTGATGGCGGGGTTGTCCGTGACGCTGGAGCCCGAGTTCAAGCATCGCGCCCACATCGAGTTCGTGCGGATGTACGTGCTTCTCAACTGAAGGAGTATCAGAAGACCCTGGTGCTGAAAGCGAATGGATCTCCATGTACGTAAACCTGAAGCAGTAGCGGGCACCAGTACTGCATTGATCATAGAAACAGGAGCTTAAGATATGACAAGCCCTCTCTCAGGAATCAAGACCGAGGTCGAGAACGAACTGCGACGCCAGCAGGAAGAGAGCGTCCGACTGCACCGCCCGTACGCAAACTCCATCCTGCAGGACCTGCGGCTGAACATGCTGGAAGCCGTGCGCGAGGGCAAGGAGGATGTCTTCGTGATGAGCTGGGAGTGGGTGCTGCAGTCGGAGGAGCGGATCGAAGGGCTCCCGCTGCAATGCACGGCGGCGCGCGTGCCGATGGGAAGCGAGCTGCTCGGAGCCGAGCGCCTCGTCTACGACGAATGCGTCAAGGAGGGGCTTCGCGTCCGTATCGAGGCGCCGGAGCTGGCCGAAGACGCGAGCATCCGCTACCTCCACATGTACGTCAAGATCCGGAACTAGTAGGTGAGAAGCAGCACGGCGAGCAATGCTCGTCGTGCTCGGTTCGAAGATGGCAGATCCGATTCGATCGAGCGGCAGCGAATCTAAGAAACGGCTCAAGTGATCGTGCCCATTCAAAACGATCACCGCATACGGTGTCAGAGGCACCAGACGGCGTAACCGTCAAAATTCATCATGAACAAGAGCAACAGCGGTCGCATCTTCCTCACTTTGATCATCGCCGCCTTCGGCTTCCTCTCGACTGTGGGCGCCGCCGCCGAGAACCAGATCCTGCTGGAGGGCGTCCGCGTGGAGCAGATCAAGGACGCGGGCGGCAAGCAGGGCCGGCCCGGCGTGCGCATCGAGCTGGGCATCCTCGAGCAGCAGATCGACCCGAGCGACAAGCTCATCGGCGTCCTCGTTCAGCGCGAGGAGTGCAAGTGCCGGGCGGCCGTGGGTGAGCCGGAACATTGCACCGTCGCGATCTTCCGCCGCTTCTGCCGGGTCGTCTCGAACAACCCGTACATCGAGCAGTGCTACTGGCTTCCGAGCCACGTCCAGGGAACCTGGAACGAAAAGAACAAGTGCTGCGAAGTGACCGTGGACGGGCGCAAGATCTGCGCCAAGGACGCGATCTACCAGCCGTTCTAAGTTGACCGGAGGCGGTCCTTACTTTGGGATCGCCTTCCCAACGAACGCATTCGGGAACCGTTTTTTCACCAAACGGTGCAGGAGGCACCAGACGGCAATTAGCGTCGAACAAACATATGCACGACGTTGGAGCAATCAGGTTCTACTTCTGGATCGTCGTCCTGGCATTCGCGTTGGCGTGGGCTCACAAGAATGTTGCAGCAGGAAGGCTTGTCGATGGCGTGCGAGCCGAAGACATCAACAAGCAGAAGGAAAGCGTCAAGCCTGAGCGCCCCAGAGTCCGCGACGAGAGGCAGCGCCCCGAGACGCGAAAGGACGAACCCAAGATGAACGGCTACGAGAAACCTATCCGCCAGCGCAGGTAGTCCCAGAACCCGCACGACCGGAACAGCAATATAAAGACGCGGGCGGCCGCTAATTCTGCAGCCGCCCGCGCAAATTCTTTGAAGCTTTTTGCGCTTTTTGAGATCCTAATACATTTTCCCCGACATCACTTCTTTGATTTTGTCTTCCGTGCATTGTCGCAACTCAGCTTTCGTCACTGGTTTGTGGTCCTTCAAAAAATCCAACAAACAAGATTTCTCCGCCTCCAGCTCCATACGGCGCCCGTCTTCACTATCCTTGGGAATGGGTGCGATTCCGTGACGATCCATTTTTTTTCTCCCCGTCTGGTCTACCACTTATATCTCTATTCAATCCAAAGATTCGTGCAAGCAACGTGCGAATTATGCAAAGCCACCGACGACAAATCCACCGCTTCTCACTTTAGCTTCACCTGCTACACTACTCAGTATTAACTACCGTAGCAGACAGTGGGAAAATGAATAGAAATTAGTGCCAGGGTTTCGACTCCCGCACCGGCCGGGGCGATGACACCTGCTGGCATCATGCTCCCCGGCCGGCCGACCGATCAGAACTAATCGAGGAAGATGTCCTTCACCAACTCCTCAGCCGGATTGACAGCGTACTGGTCGAAGTCCGTCACGCCAGCTCGACGCAAGACTTCCACATCCGTGAAGAAGTTGCCGGTGCAAGCCTTCGCGTCCTGCGTCAGGATCCAGTAGGCAGCATCAGCCACGATCTCCGGCTTGCGGCAGCCCTTGATCAGCTTGTCACCACCCGGCAGATGCCGCACGGCTGCCGTCGCGATTACCGTCTCCGGCCAGAGCGAGTTGACGGCGATACCGCTGCCCTTCAGCTCCTCCGCCAAACCAAGCGTACACATGCTCATGCCGTACTTCGCCATCGTGTAGGCCAGATGATTGGCGAACCACTTTGGCGACAGGTTGAGAGGCGGCGACATCGTAAGGATGTGCGGATTGCTGCTCTTGAGCAGATGGGGAATCGCCTGCTTGCTGCAGAAGAATGTCCCTCCGACGTTGACTTCGTGCATGAGACGATAGCGCTTCAGGTCCGTCGAAACGGTGTTGCTGAGACTGATCGCCGAGGCGTTGTTGATCAGGATGTCGATGCCGCCAAACTGGGCGACAGCCTTCTTGATCGCCGCTTCGACCTGGTCCTCGAAGCGCACGTCGCAAGCAACCGCCAGAGCGTTGCCGCCGGCGTTCACCATGTCCTGAGCGGCCGAGTGAATCGTGCCGGGCAGCTTGGGATTGGCGGTTTCGGTCTTTGCGGCGATGACGATGTTGGCACCGTCACGCGCTGCGCGCATGCCGATGGCATGACCGATTCCTCTTGATGCACCACTAATGAAAAGAGTTTTGTTCTTGAGACTCATGACCATCTCCTGTTCTTGTTAAGCGGTTTGTGTGGAGCTTGAACAATGATTAGTTGAATGCGTGGCTTACAACTCCGCCCGAATCGCGCACATGTATGTGTGCTTGAAACACGTACGGAATGGCGTGATCAAGCAGTGACTTAGTCGGTTTAGATGATGCGGAGGGGGTGATCTTGGGTGGGGAGAAGTAGCGGAGCAACAATTTCAAATTAGCAATTTCACGAAGCACAAATCAAAGTCAATTAGCTTCTTGAGTTCTCTTTAATTGCTGCATTCATCACAACTACAACACCCTGCCAGTATGACCCAGTTACGCTAGCCCTGCTCCGTTTTTTTTCATCAAATGGCATAGACAAGGCAGGGATGGATGTTCCTACCAGAAAGCTGCAAAAACATCTCAACGAATTGACCCAAGCAAGCCACTAACGAAATGAAACAACGCTCAGCAAACATAGTACAGCTAACGGACCCTACAGCTCTCTATCTGCACCTATCTTTTCACCGCAAATGGTACCGCAAATGTCCTAAGCGGGTCTCAAGCAACGGCACTGGGGCAGGAATTCCGCCCCAGCGCCACATTCTTGAACAAGTTCGACCCGCTCAATCCAGCTGGAAGCTTTGCCTGACCGTGCCGGCAGGAACACGGAATTCCTGAGCGACAATTTCAACGTCTCCCACCGACCAGTCAAAGAGAACAGAATTAGGATTGCGAACGCGCACGATCGTCGTCCAATAGCCGCGATCTTTGAGACTTGCATCCTCAATAACTCGCACTAGCCGATCGGCTTCCAATCCACCAGGAGTCAGACTTCCATCATCGTTGCGCACATAAAAACGATAGAAGTGTCCATTACGAATCGAGCCCGAGCCTAAGATGAAGGTACCACTGTGCCCTTCAGCACCACGCATCGCCACCAGCGTGATTGATTCGCGCCTATCTTCGACCTTCTCTATTGCAAATCCAATGATGCTGCCAACGGCCAGTCCGATCATCAGACCAACCAGCGCTCCAAGACCGGTAAAAAACCCAAAGAAGAACCACTTCACCCACTTATTCAGAGCCTTTTCATCACCGTCTATTCGCAGGGCGAAGAAGCCAAAGACGAAGATACCCAACGACCCAAAGAGAACAAGGCTATACATGATTCATCCTTTCAGAGTTTGTGATCTGCAGCAAAGAAGAACACCATCAGCCATGATTACCTTACCTGTGTAAGAGCCAAATCCCCTCCCAAGCGCAACTCAAGAAGAAGCAGGCAATGCCGGAATACCGGTAAGCGTTGATAGTGTGATTTGATGGCTGGTGGCTTTTCCTTACTTGCTGCAGAAGCGATTACTTTGCACTTACAATATATTTCGCGAACTCTATTTCAAACTCCCAAAGCACCCAATATTTTTACGCCAAACGACCAAAGACACTTACTGTCACTAGCTCTCGAGAACCACAAAATTTGAACACAAAAAAATGTTGTGCAATTTTTCTGTGTAAAATCCACAATCACAACTAGCGCAATGCCACTACATACGATACCATTCCAAGCCGATACCCATTAATCGCAGTTGCAATTAACGGGTATCGGCTTGGTTTCATTCGTAACAGCAAGAGAATATAGAGTTCAACCTGTGAGCTGGTCGTGACCGATCTCAGAATCGGTCTGCCTGCCTCGAATAATTACGAATACCGTGGTCATTTTTGCCAAGTTCGAGCCAAGATGCGCAGCGATACTAGCGAAGATAGCGCCAACGGGCACGAAACGACGAAAAGATTTTGGACTGGACGCATTGAACATGCGTTTGGTCTTTTTCGTTGCGCCACTGCCTGCGATACCACCCGCGCTAACTGTTATTTCCCAGCTTGCTTCATAAACAACGCTGTGGTTCAGACTGACAACAGCCAGAGATTGGTACATAATGCTGAATCCCGCGGGACTATCAAGATCTTAACGGGGTAGCCGCAGATCTTGCAATCTATAGAAAAAAGTACTAACACTAAGTCATACAAGAACCGCCAAGACTCTTCACCGCCAACAACAAAAAACGCGATCCGCCCGACACTAAATCGAATAAGCTTACTGCCGAAAGGCAGACAGGCTCTCGCGAGAATGGCGGCAAAGGTAGCGTCCGATTGATGCTACCCTTGCCGTTCAACGGGCAGCACTTTGCGTGCTCACCCGTCTTCGGCACTTAGACATAGCATCTCACCCATGAGGAAAAAATGTCGCATTTCTTCGCACTCACGCCCAATCACGAAATCGCAAAAGCAAACTGGGTCAAAAACATTCTGTCACAAGCTTCCCCAAAGCAGCGACGCAAGTACAAGAAGTGCATCGACGACGGTCGCGCCGTCGATTTCGGAAAGCTTCGACACCGGATGATCTACCACCTGCTCGGTGCCAATCTGGGATTCCAGTTGGCACTGGATCTCGGGTTGAGCACCAAATATAGCTACCTCAGATCGACGAAGGCAGGCAAGAATTACTTTGCCAGCCTCCAACGCATGTGCCGCCGGATAGCAACAATGCACGAGGATCTGGCTGCTGGGCTGCTTATCTCATCGAAAGAATGGGTTGGCATGCAAAAGGCCGCGGTCCACATCTTTGCCGCCCTTCAAGACCCGTACGCCAGTGCATTCATCTCTGAAGCAACGAACACACCAGAACAGATCTGGCCCGACCTCATGGCTTCGCGCTGCCTGCAGCTCACACTGACGGCGTTCGGGGGAATCCCCCTCGATTCGCGGATCGACGTGACGCGGTATTTCTGGAATCGCCTCGCAGATGTTCTTCTTAATGAAATTCGTGCGGATCAAGCCAGCGCATATGTGGTCTATAAACTGCCGCGGCCTTAATGACCTTGGTCTCGCTGACTTTCCAAGGAATGAATCTGCCCAAATTCTACATCGATCTTCTCAAGAAACTGAGAACCGCAAGGCGCTACTAAGAGGAACTGGGCAGACTGGCACGGTGCCGAAATCGGCACCGTGCCAGTTGCAGGAATCAAGTTGCTTGACACCAAGTACCAAGGTCGTAAATAAAAATCGTAAGTATTCGGCGACCACAGGTCGCCACGAGAAGTGTCCAGGAGCAAGCAGTTACTGGCGCTTTTCGTCATTTT
>JAIEQI010000177.1 GCA_019747875.1 Candidatus Obscuribacterales bacterium | reverse complement strand
CGAAAAGCGCCAGTAACTGCTTGCTCCTGGACACTTCTCGTGGCGACCTGTGGTCGCCGAATACTTACCTTGCCGAGATAGGTCAGATTGAGGGGATCTAAGCAAGTTTTCGCATTGATTTGGCAGTCAATTATCAAGTCTCTTCGAACAGAGCAATCGGCCCTGGAGTTCGATCCTGGGCGGTCCTGCACCTTTCCGGCTCCAAGCTTGGAGGCGCGTCGACGCCCCTTCTTAAAAGCTGTATCCGAACTTGAAGTTTCATGCGCACATGAGGCTTCTCGGCTATGCCAAAGCGGTACAATGCATGTCCTTTGTGCTTCCCTTCAATTCGGTATTGAATCATGACTACAACAATGAGCGATGTCATATGGCGCCCGAGCGGTAAGTATCTGAACTGTCGAATCAACGACTTTATGAAAACGCATGGCATCAGCGATGTGAAAGACCTGATCAAGAAATCAGGCGATGATACCGAATGGTTCTGGCAATCAGCTCTCGATTATGTCGGCTTCGATTGGCTGACTCCATACGAGAAATTGCAGGACCAATCAAAGGGATTTGCCTGGACTAAGTGGTTTATTGGTGGCGAAACCAACATCATAACCAATTGCATGGATTACCATCTCGGCAAGACCGGCAAAGAGCATCCTAATCGCCCACGAGTAGGCAAGGATCACAAAGCAATAATTTGGGAAACAGAAGAAGGCGATCCGGTAGTTTGGACATACGGAGAACTCGACGAGAAAAGCTCAAAAGTAGCATCAGCTCTGAAGAAGCTTGGAGTGAATGCAGGAGATGCCGTTGGGATTTATATGCCGATGGTGCCGGAAGTTGTAGCGGTGCTTTTTGGCTGCTTGAAGATTGGAGCAGTTGCGGTTCCAGTATTCAGTGGATTTGGCGGCCAAGCATTGCAGGCTCGCATGATTGATGCTGAAGCTAAAGTGCTCTTCACCGCAGATGGTGGCTTGCGTCGCGGCAAGAAGATTGCAGTTAAGCCCGATGCGGACGAGGCTGCCGCTGGCGCCCCCACGCTCAAGAATGTGATCGTGCTTGATCGATACGGCATGTCTTCGAACTGGAAAGAAGGACGCGACCTCAAATGGAGTGAAGTCGTCGACAAAGCCGAGCCGATTGCTGAAACGGTGAAACTACCTGCCGAACACCCATCGATGTATCTCTACACATCCGGGACGACTGGTAAGCCAAAAGGAACCGTGCACACGCATGCCGGAGCGCTGGCATCGATCTCGCGTGAATTGGGATTTGCTTTTGATTGCAATAAAGATGACATTTTCTTCTGGTTCACAGATATCGGCTGGATGATGGGACCATGGGAAATGATTGGCGTTACATTCTGGGGCGGCACTATGGTCATTGCCGAAGGCGCACCCAATTTTCCGGAACCGGATCGTGTCTGGAAGATGGTAGAGCGTCATAAAGTCACCACGCTTGGTATCAGCCCCACGGCTATACGTGTGTTGCGGGCACATGGCGACGAATGGGTGGACAAACATCCGATGTCGACGCTGCGTTTGCTTGGCTCTACTGGTGAGCCGTGGGACCTCGACAGCTATATGTGGTTCTTCCAGAAAGTTGGCAAGACTAATTGTCCCGTCATTAACATCTCTGGTGGAACTGAATTGGTTGGATGCTTGATTCAGCCTCTGCCGAATATGCCCTTGAAGCCTTGCAGTCTCGGCGGACCGGGACTCGGTATGGACATTGATGTGGTTGATGAGGAAGGTAACAGCATCAGAAATGGAATCGGCCACCTCGTATGTAAAAAGCCTTCTCCATCCATGACTAAAGGCTTCCTCAAGGATCCCGATCGTTACATCGAAACTTATTTCAGCCGCTTTCCCAATATCTGGTATCACGGTGACTGGGCAAAGGTCGATGAGGATGGCAGCTGGTTCCTCTTTGGACGCTCCGACGACACTATCAAAATAGCTGGTAAGCGACTTGGTCCTGGCGAGGTCGAATCGATTCTCGTAGAGCATGCAGACGTAGCTGAGGCTGCAGCAATAGGCGTTCCGCACGCGGTCAAAGGCGAAGGCTTAGTCTGCTTCGCGGTTCTTTTGCCTGGCAAATCCGGTTCGTCTCAGCTAGAAAAAGATCTCAAAGATCTAATCGGCAGCAAGCTCGGACATCCACTCAAGCCGGAGGCTGTGCATTTCGTAAATGCGCTGCCGAAGACTCGTTCCGGCAAGATTGTCAGAGGCACGATTCGCAAGAAATACCTCGGGGAAGACGTTGGCGATTTGGCTTCCGTAGACAATAAAGATGCCCTCGATTTTATTCCAGTGGCAGCCGCAAAAGCGTAACGAGTTAGGATCTTTAGCATGTCGATTCACCGGGCATCCTGGCTGCAGCATTGTTTGTTTAGCCAAAAGTGTGGCTAAGGGAGTCAGAGACCGCGATCGGCCGTAGCATTTAGCTTCCTTATTATCAGCAAACACTCTTCCAAAGGTAGAGCAGAGACTCTATTTCCATCTCTTCCATCTATTGTCGTTGCCATGAAAAGGCTGTTGAGAATGGCTTCTTCGGCTGACTCCACTGTTGCTTTGAAAAAAAGGTTCAGATGTTCAATATGCAATTCCGAAAGCTGAATCAAGACATCACTGGTATTGCGAGGGATTCTGCGGCTTGTCGAGAAGGCTAGTGCAAAATCACCGCTGCCGTTAGCTGCAATTGATCCCGTGCGCGCTAGTCCAAGGCACGCGCGTTTAGCTAAGCGCTCAAGTTGACGCTGGTTCAATGGTGCGTCTGTCGCAATAATGAGGACAATCGATCCTTCTTTGTTATGGCGTTTGTGTTTTTCTGCCAGCAAGCGTCCAACTGGAAAGCCATCAATCATGAGTTGATCGGACTGTCCATGATTGGTGTTAACGAGCACGCCGAGGTGGAATTCTTTCTCACTGATAGTGACTTTCCGAGAAGCAGAGCCTATGCCGCCTTTGAAGCCATAGCAGCTCATGCCTGTTCCTGCTCCGACGCTGCCCTCGTATACTCGTTCGAACTTTCTGGCTTCTTCAATCGCCGAAATAACAGATTCTTTTCCTACGTGAAAGCCGTGGAGATCGTTCACTGTGCTGTCATCACATTCGCCAATTACCGGCAAGTAGGCATCATCTTCGCGAGCTATGGAAGGGTGTTTGGAGATCATCCATTCAGTCATTGCTCTTGCCACATCGCCAACCGAGTGTGTGTTCGTAAGTGCGATCGGTCCTTCTAGCGTGCCGCTTTCGTCGATCCATTGCGCACCGTTGAATTCGCCGCAACCATTCAATGCAAAAAATCCAGCGCTTGGACGGTCATTCCACAAATCGCCAGGATGAGGGAGAATGACCGTTACTCCGGTGCGAACCGGGCCCACTCCGGGCTGGTGTTTTCCTTCTCCTTTGATGATTGTTGTATGTCCTACGCCGACACCGCCCACATCTGTTATGTCGTTTCGTGCTCCTGTAGGCAGAGTTCCAACGATCACTCCCAGTTGGCGTGCTCGCTGTCGAATCTCGGACATAAGAACTTACTGTTTTCCTTTGGGACGAGAAAACCAGGTGGAGAGCTTGTCGACAAGCGATGATTTCTTGCTGTCGCCTGACTTTTCAGCTTGGTCGGCTGTCTCTGTTCCGGACGGGCCTTCGCCTGCTTGAGAACCTTTGACGTACTCAAGGAACTCATATTGGCGCTTATGGTCACGTTCGATCAATGCTTCAATGATCTGTTCCGGTGAGCAAATACCCCGATCTATCAAAATGCGTCCAAGTGGTTTCTCGTCTCGCATATGTTCCAGCAATGGTTCTTCCAGAACTTCTTCAGTGAGAATACCCTGCCGGACTAGAACTTCGCCAAGTCTGTCTCCCGGAGACCGTTCTTTTGTCCGCCATTTTTGCTGCATGTTGAGCGCTTCCATGATATCGTCCGCGGTGCAAGCGCCAAGTGCTACAAGGATGGCGCCGAATGGCTGACGACCAATCGACTGCAATTTGACCGCTTCGTCGACTTTGGTAGGCGGTACTTTTCCGCAATGAATCAGAATTGAACCGAGCTTTTCGACGCCAGAGCGATACGTCTCACGAACCTCTCGTTGGAAATCGATCACGTTCTCTATATCTGTAGCTGAGCACAATCCCATCGATACAAGCAATTCGCCAAGAACCTGGCGACCTCTTTGTTGGATTCGCAGGGCCTCTTCCAAATGTGTTTTTGTGATCGTGTCGGTCTTCAAAAGATAATTGCCGAGCGCAACGTCATCGATTTCCGATTGGAAGCCAACCCCGGAAACGCGAGCAAAGCTGTCTATGTCACGCTGAGAGCAAGCACCCATGGAAACAAGGATTCTGGCAAGTGACTGTCTGGCGATGCGCTGGTTTCGCAGTGCATCCTCCAGTTCTTCCTCTGCGATAATTCCCTGGCTAACCAGGAGTCGCCCAATCAGAGCGACTTCCCCACCGGGAGGCTCTTTTACAGCGTTCTGGATCTTCAAGCAACGCTCGACATCATCGTCCTTGCACGCGCCCATGGCGGTCAAAATTTGCCCTAAAGCCTGACTGCCATCTCGTTTTATTTTGAGGGCAAACTCCAAATGAGTTCGATTAATGCGCCCGAGAGCGACCAGAATTTCTCCAGTCAATTCCCACTCTCTTCGTTCTATTAGTGTTCGCAGCGACGGCGGATCTAAGCGTGAGGGCGGCCTTGTATCCAAACAGTATCCAAGCAATGATTCCCACTGACATATGCCGCCGGAAATCAAAGCGGCACCAATTGTTTTGAATCTGGCTCTCAGCTCGACCATTTTGTTGAAGCCGGCTTTTGAAACCAATCCAGTTTCAAAGGCGCGCAGGAGAACATAACGTTCCATTGGCGAAAGCTTCTCTGGAAACTCCAGCTTGTCGAGCGGATCTTCTTTCAATTGCGAAATCTCGATTTTCGTCGGCTCAACTTCACGAGGCACAATCATCGGTACTGACACGAACTTTGCATCGTCGCCATATTGCGAGCGTACACTCAGAATCTCAAGTGGAACTGATGGAAATCTGTCAAAAACTGGAAAGGTGACACGGGGGCTAATCGGCGTTAGTGAACCGTCTGGCAACTCAATAAAGTAACCGGAAGGATTGATTAAATACCTGTCTTTTGTATGCGTTTTGAAGGAGAGCCAGGAATCATTCATCCGGCACCAAATTCGCAAGAGACAAAGTGGGAGTAAATCAGTCATTTGTTAGTAAGTGGGGGAGCGAAACAATAATATCCCAAATTGTTATGAATTTACCCCAAAAAAGCTCAGACGAATCGCCAGATTCATCGCTTTCCCCGCATTGGTGCTTGCTGCATTTCTTTTTTCTTTCAATGCTTGATAAGCATTCTAATCGTGTTCACTTTAGTGAGGGAGTCCTCAGCAGGATCCTGAAGGATCTGTCTGATAAGTTCGACTCGATCAGGCTGAATCGTTATTGCCTTGTTCTTATCGTCAATCAAACCCATCGCTTGAGCATAACCACAAGTCTCTTTGTCTGAAAACGCTTTGTTGATATCTGAGCCGAATTTTCCATTTACATGCTCGACAAATGCTTGTGCAAAGGGATTGGCAGAGGCGGCGGCAGTTGCCGTAGCAATAGGCTGTTTTGATCCCGGGAGCGCCGGCATCTTGCCGGCTTCTGTTGCAGTTGCTGATCCATTGGCTTGATTTTGTGCGAAAGAAGGGGCGACTAGATTAGTATCGTTGGCACTCTCAGCTACTGGTCCGTCCTTTAACGGGCTCTGCACTTGTTGCGGCGGGCTTTGATTGTTAGCCAAAAGCGTAGATTCTGCATCTTGTTTCTTCTGCTTCTTTTGCTTTTTCTGCTTGTGCTTTTGCTCTTTTGAGTTACGAAAATCAGGTGCTGCAGCCGGAATAGCTGATGCTTGCGTGGGATTGATCGGCGCGCTTTGCGTGGACGAAGAATTGCCATCGATACTCATTGGTACCGGCATGAAGAACGGATCCGCTTCCGGAGCTAGTAATGCTGGAGCAGAACTTGCTAAGTCCGGTGCGTGAAAGGGTGCTTGTGCTTGATTTTGTTTTGCTGCCGCCCATTGCGCCGGAGCTATCTGATCGACAACACCTGGCTGGCCGAACATTTGCATTTGATTTATGGCTCGAGAATTTTTCTTTCCGGCGTTGAATCCTTGTCCCACTGCATAGGCTGCATTCCAGCCCAGGGTGTTCGCCAGATAGTAGGGCGCACTATAGCCGCCTCTGATAAGGTTGTAGGGATTATACAAAGAGCGAGACAGCCACATGCGCGTCGTGCTGCCTGTTAACGGCGAATATCCCCAACCGAAGGCATGCGCGGGAGTTGCAATTAGCAGCGCCACTGCAGCCAACAGGAAGGCCGTTTTTGTTGTTGTTTTCAGTTGACCATTTCTATGGTGGCTCACTAGAATCACCTATTTATATATAAACTTCCTTGTTAATAACAGAAATGCAGATTTGTGCGCGTTTTCTGGGAAAAGTTTTAGGTTGCCAAGCAGAATTTTATTTATTGACGAAGCCGCCGACGTTAGTCAGCTCGGTGATGGCAGAGCCAACTCCAATGCCCGATGGGCAGCGATGTCCAAGTGCGGTCAGGCTTACCTCCAGAGTCGCAAGTGTCATCAGTATGTCTCTTTCGAACACGTACCCCATGTGGCCGATGCGGAAGATTTTGCTCTTCAGTTCTTCCTGACCATCTGCAAGTCTTATCTGATAGCGCTCTTTCATCATGCGGCGAATCTGATCCACTGAGATACTGGAGGGAGGCAGCACTGAAGTAATCGTCGGGCTAGCATGGCTCTCAGCAACGAAAGGTTTCAATCCCATTCCAATTAAACCAGCTCTCAGTGCGCGTTTCATTCGATCGTGGCGGGTGCCGATGTTGGCAATTCCTTCCTGATTGATCATGTCGAGAGACACTTTAAGAGCGGCTATTAAAGAGACGTTTGGTGTGTAGGGAGTGGTTTCTTGTTCTAACGATTTTCTGTATTTCGCAAGATCGAAATAGAACTTTGGTGATTTGGATTTTTCTTGTGCGGCCATCGCTCTTTGGCTCATGAAGATAACGCCCAGTCCCGGTGGCAGCATCAATGCTTTCTGGCTGCCTGCAATCAGAACATCGACTCCCCAGGCTGTGAAGTTAATCGGGATAGAACCGAAGCTCGTGATTGCATCCACAATGCACAGCGCTCCGTGTTCTCTTATTGCCAGAACCAATTCTTGGAGATCATTCAACACGCCTGTCGAGGTTTCGTTGTGAGTCAGGGTTACTGCTTTGATTTGTCTGTCTTTATCGGCAAGCAATCTCTTTCGCAGTTCTTCCAGCAAAATCGGTTGGCCCGGGTCGACTTTTACTCGTTCGACCTTCATGCCGTAAGCTTCAGCAATTTTGGCCCAGCGCTCGCCAAATACTCCACAAATCAGGCTAAGGACGCTTTCACCGGGGCTCAAAGTGTTGGCTATTGCCGCTTCCATGGCTCCAGTGCCTGATGATGTGAGGATGAACGCCTCGTCTTGGCATGATGCCAGCTGCTTCAATGAGTTGGTCGCTTGCATGAAGATCTTCGAGAATTCTTTGGTGCGATGACCAAGAGGATGTTTCGCCAGCGCCTGCAAAACCTCATCAGGAACTGGAGTCGGTCCTGGGATCATCAAAAATTCTTTCGGGTCCATTTTTATATTTCCTGCTCTGGGGATAAAACGAAGAAATCGATTTTGTCTGGTTGGTAAAACACGGGAAGGGCGCTGCAAATAACATCTTCATGAATGGTGATCACGACTTCTTGCACTTCTGGAAAACAATCGTTCCAGCTTTCGCAGCGCAAGTTCTCGCATTCGAAATAACCGATCGTTTTGAAGTTACCACCGGCTGGTCGTTCTGCAGGCCATGTTCTTTTGCCTGACCAATCAAGCTTGTCGCCTATTTTGTAGCTGATTCCTTTGACGACCCCAGCGCGAAAACCAATGCCGGACGTAACGGGTTTACCGCATTTTGGGCATTTCCAATCGATATTCAAGCTGTTTGAACCGCTGATTTCAGACATAAGTTGACCCGAGATTCGGTTCTAACCCTGTGGCGCCTAGCCACCTATTGTCCCTGAATTAATCATGCAGAAGCTGATTTTGAACGGCGATCTTAACGTTCTGGCTTCTGCAAGTTTTCAAGAAAGGACCTAGATAATGAAAAAGTCCGGCGTGGGCCGGACTTTTTGTTTGGTGTTCGTTCGTGCTCTCGCAGCTGTTAGAGCTTAACTACCTGGCGAGAGCCACTTACCTTTTTTTCGTTCAAACGTTTTTCCGCAATCTTGTCGGCTGCTACATGTGGAGGAATTTGCTCCTTGCCTGCAAGCGCCAGGATGTCTTGAATCGTGAAGTAGATCTTGGTGACTTTGCCAAGTACTTCTTCTTTGTTGTAGCCATCAAGTTCAGCGGCAACGTTGATAAGACCGCCGCCGTTGATTGCGTAATCCGGAGCGTAGGTGATGCCGCGCTTCATCAGTGCGAAGCCATCATTTTCTGTTTCCAATTGATTGTTGGCAGCGCCTGCAACGACTTTGCATTTGAGGTTCGGTATTGTCTTCTGGTTCAGGATTGCTCCCAAAGCACATGGAGCAAATACATCGCAATCGACAGCATAGATTTCTTCTGGCGCAACGGCGACAGCACCGAATTCTTCTTTTACTCTTTCGACATTTTCTGGATAGATATCAGTTACAACCAGCTTGGCGCCGGCCGCTGAAAGATAGCTGCAGAGGTGATATCCGACGTTTCCAATCCCCTGGACTGCAACCGTCATACCGCTGAGATCTTCGCCGAGTCCAGCTGCTTTGATTGCAGCTTTCATGCCCTGGAAAGTTCCAAGTGCAGTCATGCCGCTTGGATCGCCGGAGCCGCCCTCATTGCTGCCGCCTACTGCAAAGCGTGTTTGTGTACGAATGAGGTCGATGTCTTTGACTTTCATGCCGACATCTTCGGCTGTGATGTATCGTCCGCCTAGAGCTTCGACATAGCGGCCGAATGCTTTCAATAGCGCTTCGGTTTTTTGTGTGTGCGAATCGCCGAGAATGACCGCTTTTCCACCACCTAAATTAAGACCAGCGATTGCAGCCTTGTATGACATTCCGCGAGAGAGCCGGAGAACATCACGAAAAGCTTCGGATTCGTCTTTGTAATTCCACATGCGACAGCCACCAAGAGCTGGACCCAGAGCTGTGCTATGGATGCCAACGATGGCTCTCAAACCCGACGACTTGTCCTGAAAGAACACAACTTGTTCGTGTCCATAACTTTCCAGGTCCTTGAATAAATCAACCATTTGGGAATCTCCTGCGGATGCCGCTATTGGACTGGTGGGGGATATTGCTTCTGCCCATCACCACGTAGTAACAGGTGGTGCTTGGCGGTTAACGATATGGCACCGGAAGTATGATGTCAATGCCTCGCATAGGTCCCAATGGCGCTGGGCCAGTAAACAGTTTTTTAGAAGCTGTGAAGGTCGTCTGGCGCCGGTCTTCAGGATCTATTTATGATCGGATTGCAGAGCATATCATCCATTATTAGTAACTTGTTTAACAGCAGGATAGAAAATGCTGGCAATTGAATCCGATCGTCTTGTGTGTTCGTTGTATGTGATCTATTGAATTGCTCATTTTCAGGGCTGTCTAGCATGCCACTGTCTGTGGTGATAGCGCGACAATTGTTTTGCTAGGGAATCGCACGAGCTTCGCTAAGAGAGATGTGTCTCATCTGTGTGTTCGGTTAGATGACAAGATTGAATCCGAGGCAGTTGTCGACATAGAAATAGCATAGTCTCGACTCCACTTTCTTTTCCCACAAAGCAAACCCCACCCAAGCTTTCAGAAACCTAAATATTGGATTCAATTGAGCGAGGCTCGGTTGATCGGATCCAGGTTTTACTGTGGGAAGGTGGTCGACAAAAAAACTGTTAGGAGCTATTCCATGTTGAACAATGTTCCCTTCTTCCGCACGTGGTCGCATCTCATTCACATGATGCTGATCTTCTTTGCTGCTGTGCTTGCAACCTTCTGGTTCGAAATCGGCGCCGAAGCTGGTCCTTCTCTGCTGGATCTGGCTGCGCCAGCCTTCGTTACTTCGACCCTGTCACTGCTTGCGGGCACTTTTGTCACGCAGCAGACGCGTGCTCTCTTCAATCTGATGCAGACCGGCCGCGTGTTCCAGTATCTGTCGTTCTGGCTGACAAGCCTTGCCGGGCTTGCCGTCAGTTCGTGGATCTTCCCGCAGGCTCTCGAAGTTCATAGCTTCGCGCTGGCCTCAGCTGCGATCGTTTACCTCGGATTTGCCACCGCCATCTTCTTCGGTGAAGTGCCGGTTCAGGGGCGTTCGTGGCTGCCCGTTCGCATGAACGGCGGCAAATAAGTCTCAAAACCGTGGGGGAGAAGTGTCCATGATTGGACCTTCTCCTCCACTTCTTGACCTTTTTGTGATCCTGCCTCTTCTTTTGGCACCATATGTAGTATCTTCAAAGCATGCTCGTTCTTTCCGCGACGGTTGATGTAGCACTTATTTCTTTCGTAATGGTGGCAGTACCGCTACCTGGCTTACTCCGGCGCCAACAGCCGCATCCAATACGCTAACTACGTCCTGCTGTGTAGCGAGTTCTTCCGAGGAAATCTGCAACACGATATCCTTGGTCCCTAGCCTTTTTTGTTCTTTTTCCAGTTCTTTTTGAAGTGTTTGGCTGTTGGCAGGCTTGATGATTCGGTCGTTGAGCTTTATCAGCCCGCTTTCGTAAACTTGTGCTATAACTTTCGGTGTCTCAGAATCGGCACCGGGGGTGGTGCCTGGCGCTGAGACCTTCAAGGTGGTTTGCTCTGCCAGAGGAATAATCAGCATCATGATCACGAGAAGAACTAGAAATACGTCTGTGAGAGGCGCGACATTGATTTGGCTGAAGTAAGTTGTTTGGTTCGTCTTCATTGATGGCTCCGATGCTGTTCTTGCAGTTCTATCGTGATGATAAACCTGCCAGTTTCATGAACACAGAGGAAAAACCCTTGCGCAGTCTTGACGTTTCTGCGGTGGTCAGAATTTCTAGGTTTGGCCAGTTAATCGCTTCTCGATTTCATCGCGGACAATCTTGAACTCGCGATTCTTATCGCTGGTGAAGCAGAGGCACCGTTCAAGAGAAGTCGCTTCCAATGCTGTTCTGGGCAGTCCTTTATCTTGATCGCCATGTTTTATCAAGTGTATGTAGCCGCCATAATTTCCTTCACCCGGCATATGCGCAACCGCAGCGATTTCCGCAAATGGCACTATTTCATCACGGCTGTCGTCAAGCTGATAAACCCAGTCCACGAATTTATTACTTGGTTTGCGAAAGCGGACCTGTTCGTTTGTGACAAGCAGCTGAACGCCGAAGGCACCGACTGCCTTGCAGATGATTTCGTCTTTCATGAACGAGGTGATTACTTCTTAAGTGGGAGAACGCGCATGCGCTTTATGCCGGCGCCGGCAGCGGCATCCATTACAGCTACAACATATTTTTGTTGTGCATCTGCTTCTGACTGCATTTCAAGCGGGATGTCGTTGTTGCCAGCCTTGGTCTGCTCCTGGCGAATTCGATCTTGAATGGTCATGGAGTCTGGCGGATTAACTGGAACTCCATTTAGATTGACGACACCTTGAGCCGTCACGTCCACTCTGATTTTTGGACCTTTGTCCTCTGGTGGCTTTTGCTGTTGATTGCTGGGTGCTTGTGGTGGGTCTACCTTTAAGACGGTCTGGTTGACCAACGGTGCAACCAGGATCATGATGACCAGTAGCACAAGGAACACATCCGTTAGCGGGGTTACGTTGATATCGGTGAATGTTTCACCGCTTCTTCCACCCATTGCCATAGATTTGGTTCTCCTTATCAACTAGCTGCGCGAATGTTGATCTCCTCTTGTCAACCCGCGCTGCCGATAACAGTCTAGGCACTTTAGAAGAGCTTGCTCTCATATTAGCGCTTTTACACAAATGCATCCACAGGGATAACCCTCGATTTTATTGACGTTGCACCCTGAAAGCCCCGCGCCAGCTGGCAATTTATCAGCTCTGCTAGTTTGTCCGACAATCCTAAGTTCTGTTGAGAATATTTCAATCGCATAAAAGAGAAGATCAGTTTTAGATTCTAAAAGACGTAATTCCTTGTATTTATCTAGATCAGATTTATACATTACGACCGTATCTCTCTTTCATCCTCAAAAAACGCAGACCCCACTATCCATAGTTCGCCAAAGAAGTTTTGATTTGCCTATATTTCCTGCTGCGCAGGTAGTGACAATCAACGCTTCCTCCCCTATTATGTCGAGCTAATCAAGCTGCGACTAAGTGTGCTTGCTAAGGGGTCTGAGATTTTTGATGGCGAATGATTTGAACAGGGATGTCGTGCTCGGCTTGCCCAAGATTTTGTTGCATGAACATCTGGACTGTTCGTTACGTCCTTCGACCATGCTGCAATTCTTCGCCGAGGATGACTGGAATGTTCCTGCTAACTTTCCATTGCCTGCGCGCACGTACTACCTTGAAGGCGAGCTTGAAAAAGCTGCTGCTGAATATCAGAACTTCCTTGCTCGTGAAGCTAGCAAATCGCTAGCTAACTACGTCAATGCGATAGTGCTTCATGTGTTGCCTCTCATGCAGCATAAGGACCGCCTCGCGCGAATTACTCGCGAGCGTGTCGAAGATGCTGTTGCAGATGGCGTAGTCGCTCTTGAGTTGCGTTTTGCGCCCCAGTTGCATATTCGCGCCGGGCTCACTCTTGAACAGGTCATGGATGCAGTTGCTGCGGGAATGCGCGATTCAGCGATACCGGTGAAGCTGATTATTTGCGCGCTTCGTCATGAGGGCGAGGCGATGGCTGAGCGGCTTGCCGATTTGGCAATTAAGTACAAGCAGCATGTTGGTTTGTTTGACCTGGCTGGTGACGAGAAAGCTAATCCCGGTGTTCTACTCTGGTGGGCAAAGCAAGCAGCCAAAGTGCGCGAGCATGGGATCGAGCCGGAGCTCCACTTGTGGGAGACAGACGAGCCAACTGACGACGATTTGGTTAGACTTGCGGAATTCGGCATAAGACGCCTGGGCCACGGAATGCGTGGAAGAAGGCAGGAAGCTCGAATTCTGGAAGTCTGCCCAAGTTCTAACTGCGTCACAGGGCAGATTAGAAACTTTTCGGAACACCCGATCGACTCGCTCTATCGGGAAGGAAAGCGTGTCACCGTTAACACTGACGGAACGCTTTTCACCCGCTCTGATCTCAGCAATGAGTATCTGCTCCTAAACAGGTACTTTAACTGGGGAAAGGCGGAGTTCCTAGCCGTTAACCTAACGGCGCTGGAAGTCTCTAGTTTTTCGAATGAAGAAAAGTCCGAGCTTTTGGCAAAGCTCAAAGACGGGTATTGCTAAGCGCTCCGCGGAAGTCCATAAAAGCTTCCAGTCGGAGTAGGTTGCTAGTTCTCATAAGCACCTGCACGAAGTTCGCTTCGTAGCAGGAGGGCCGCGCAGCAGCAATTACGCTGCTAGCGTGACTCGCTTCGAGTACTAGCTCCGGGTTTAGTCATAGCCCCTCTTCAGTGCCGATATGACTGCCCGACGTCCGGGTGGTCGCACTAACCAGGTGCTGCATTCGCAGTGCCATATCCAAAAATGGAGAATCGCTATGAAGAGCAAAAATAAGGCTCTCCTGATTGATGGCGTTCGCACGCCCATCGGTTCTTACGGTCGCAGCATGAAGGACATCCCGGCAGCCAAGCTCGCCGAGCACGTCGTTCTGCAGCAAATCAACCGCGCGAACATCGACCCCTCCCAGTTCGATGGTTTCATCTGCGGACAAGCTTTCCAGAGCCCGAAGGCGCCAAACCTGGCGCGTTTCGTCTGGACGCGCGCCGGTCTGCCTGCCAACGTGCCGGCTTACACGGTGCACATCCAGTGCGGCTCGGGCATGAAGTCGGTCAACAACGCCATGGACGAGATCGCTCTCGGCCGCGGCGACCTGTACCTGGCCGGCGGTGCTGAGAGCATGTCCACGATCGGTTACTTCGCTTCGAGCGAGCTGCGCTTCAACAACCGGCTGAACAACATGCTCTCGCGCTGGCTGCCGAAAATCGGCCCGCGCCTGCAGATCGGCCTCGTTGATGACGGCATGGCTCCGCTGGAGCTGGTCAAGGACACGCAGACTGTTGCCATGGCGCAGACTGCGCAGCGGATTGCCGATCAGAACGGCATCACCCGCGCCCAGATGGACGAGTTCTCGGCTCTCTCGCAAGAGCGTGCCGCTGCTGCCATCGCGTCTGGTCGCTTCGACCGCGAGATCGTGCCTGTGCTCACCAGCCGTGGCACCTTTGCTCGCGACGAGCATCCGCGCAAGACCTCGTTCGACGCTCTCACCAAGCTGAAGCCCACGCTCGGCACGCGCGACATCACCGCCGGCAATGCCTCTGGCATCAACGACGGTGCTTGCGTGCTCATGCTGGCTTCGGAAGCGAAGGCGGAACAGCTCGGGCTCGCCCCGCTGGCTGTGCTCACCGACTACGTCACCGTCGGGCTCGACCACGAGCAGATGGGACTTGGTCCGGTGTTCGCCATCAGCAAGCTGCTGGCGCGCAATGGTCTGACCGTCGCTGACATCGACCTGTTCGAGCTCAACGAAGCGTTCGCCGCGCAGTACCTCTCTTGCGAGAAGCTGCTCGGTCTGGACCGTGCGAAGACCAACGTCAACGGCGGCGCCGTGGCTCTCGGTCACCCGATTGCCATGTCCGGCGCTCGCGTCATCCTCACCCTCGCTCACGAGCTCAAGGCTCGCGGCCTGAAGCGTGGCGTTGCCTCGCTTTGCGTCGGTGGCGGTATGGGTGTGGCCACGCTGGTCGAGATCTGCTGAACATCATCACATCACATGTAGTGCAGGCAGCAAGCGGCTTCTGAGGTCGGTCTTCAGAGGCGCGCAGCTGCCGGCTGCATCAGGCACAGCCAGTTATTCATGAGCAACACAGTTGTTTTGCCTGGCTGTGAAGAAGGACAAGAATATGAAAAACAACAATTTCAAGACCATCAGCTCCGGCGTTGCCGTGACGCTGGCGGTCAACGACTATGGCATCGCCCGCATCACGCTCGATTTGCGTGACAGCAAGGTGAACCTGCTTTCTTTCCCGGTGATGAATGAGCTGAGCGCGACGTTGGACACGCTTGCCAAGCTTGACGGCGTCAAGGCGCTCGTCATCTGCTCTGGCAAGGAAGGCAACTTCGTTGCTGGCGCGGACATCACCGAGATCGCCACGGTTCAGCGGCAGTCCCCGACTGTCGGCTTCGAGGCGACCCAGCACGGCAAGGCCGTGTTGGCGAAGATCGATGCACTGCCCTATGCTTCGGTCGCCGTCATCGATGGCACCTGCTTGGGTGGTGGCACCGAGCTCGCGCTCGCGTGCACCTATCGGCTGGCTACCGATAACCGGAAGACCAAGATCGGTCTGCCGGAAGTTCAGCTCGGTTTCATCCCTGGTTGGGGTGGCACCGTTCGGCTCCCGAAACTGATTGGTGTGCAGGCGGCTCTCGAGCTGATTCTGCAGCCCATGAAGACCTGGGATGCCGAGAAAGCCTGGAAGATGGGCCTGGTTCACGAGGTCGTTCCGGCGGAGAAGATCTTCGATCGCGCCGTCGGCATCGCTCTGGGCAAGCGTCCTGTTCCGTTCCGCAAGCCGCTCAAGGATGTCGCCATGCGCGCCGTTCTCGAGCAGAAGCCTGTCACCGCCGTCACGCTCGCTCTCATTGGGCTGGTTGCCGGCGTTCTCGCGGGCGGCTTGCTGGGTGGGCTCGTTGGTATCGCATTCGGCGCTCCCGGTGCGTTCGCCTCGACTGCGGCTCTCTGGCTGAGCACGCTCCTGACGCTGGCTGGTGCTGGCGCCGGGCTGTTCATGCCGCTAGGCGAGATGGTCATTCGCAAGATGGCCACCGCGCAGATCATGAAGGAGACCAAGGGCAACTATCCGGCTCCGCTTGCGGGGTTGAAGGTTGCGCTGGCGTCGCTCAGTCTCCCGGAAGCGAAGGCTTTCGAGATGGAGTCGCGTGAGTTCGGCAAGCTCTGCGTTAGCGAGGTCTCTCAGAGCCTCGTGCGCATGGCGCTGTCGATGCAGGAGGCGAAGAAGTCTCCCGCAGGCGTCAAGCCGGTGGTCGATGTGAAGACCGTCGGTGTGCTCGGCTGCGGCGTCATGGGTTCTGGCATCATCCAGGTAGCGGCTCAGGCTGGCTACAAGGTGGTCGCTCGTGAGCCTGTGCCGTTCCACGTCGAGGACGCTGTGAAGCTGTTCCTGGACACCCAGAAAGGTCAGCCCGCTCCGGACCTGACCAAGCTTTCCAAGCCGGTTGCTGCGGAGTACGAGGCCATCGCGGCCGCGTTCGCCAAGAAGTACGGTGACGGCGAGATCATCTGGGACGCCGTTCCTGCGTTCTGCCAGGAGTGGCGCGTCAATGCCTGGACCAAGGCGATCGAAAAGTCGCGGTCCAGCATCAAGGCGGCGTATGACGAAGGTGTTGCACGGCGTAAGCTGTCGCAGGAAGATGCGGACCGCATCTTCGGCAACATCACCTTCACCTACAAGTACGAGGACATGTCCGACTGCGACCTGGTGATCGAAGCGATCATCGAGCGCGTTGATGCCAAGCAGGCTGCGCTGGCGGCTCTGGAGAAGGTGATTGGCAAGAAGTTCGTCTTCGCCACCAACACCTCCTCGCTGTCAGTTGACGTTCTCGCGTCGACCGCGAAGGATGCCACTTTGTATGGTGGCTTGCACTTCTTCAACCCCGTGCCGAAGATGCCTCTTGTGGAGGTGGTGCGTGGTTCGAAGAGCTCGGAAGGCACGATTGCCGTCCTGCGGCAGTTCGCCAGCAAGATCGGCAAGACCGTGGTCGTCACCAAGGACGTCCCGCTCTTCATCGTCAACCGCATCCTTGGCCCGTACATCTACGAAGCAACGAACTTGCTTGCCGCAGGTGTTCCGGGTGAGGAAATCGAGAAGGCCATGACCAAGTTCGGCATGCCGATGGGTCCCCTGGCTCTGCTCGATGAGGTCGGCATCGACATCGCCGGCAAGGTGGTGGAATCGATGCACGCGTCGCTCGGCGACCGCGTTGCTCCGACCCCGTTCTTCAATTTCCTGAAGGAGTCCAAGCTCCTCGGGAAGAAGGGCGGCAAGGGCATCTACCTCTACGACGAGAACGGCAAGCGCCTGGGCTTCAACCCGGATGTGCTGGCTCAGGTGAGCAAGACCCCGAACCGGAAGAAGGTCGAGGAAATTCAGGATCGGCTCGTGCTGGTCATGGTGAACGAGGCTGTGCGCTGCATGGCTGAGGGCATCGTGGACACGCCGGCTGAGCTGGACCTCGCCATGATTCTCGGCACCGGGTTTGCTCCGCAAACTGGTGGTCCGCTGCGCTTCGCCGACAAGGTCGGCATGCGTGTCGTTCTCCAGAAGCTGGAACTGCTCGCCACCGTCGCCGGTGACAACTACAAGCCCGCCGAACTCCTCTGGGAGAAGGCGGCAAGCGGGAAGATGTTCACCCGCTAAGAACCAAACGCGCTGGGAGTGTGATACCGGAAATGGTATCGCCTCCCGGCGCCGGTTCTAGGTTTGCATGAAAATGCAGCCATTGGAAGAGACCGGGTCGAATGCCGCGAAAGCGCATGAGATCTTGTCTTTTCCTCTTCATGCAAAAGATACTATAAGCAATAGCAGAATTCGGATTTTTAGTAAGCATTCGATGAATACAGGTTGTGCTAAAGGAGAAATTATTTTCTAAAGTCTTGCCAAGACTGGCCATTTGAT
>JAIEQI010000138.1 GCA_019747875.1 Candidatus Obscuribacterales bacterium | reverse complement strand
TCGCACAGCGATAAACTGAAATTAGTAGGCAAGGTGCTGGACAAGAAATACCAGATCACTGAGCTTTTGGGCGAAGGTGGTATGGGCGCCGTGTACGGTGCAACTCACTTGCATCTAAATCGCAATTGCGCAGTGAAGGTCATCAGTCGCCGGCACGCAGCGGATCCCGTGGCGCTCAAACGATTCAAATTGGAAGCAGAAGCAGCTAGTTCATTAAAGCATCCAAATATCATCGAGATTCACGATTTTGGAATAAGCGAAGATGAGCAGGCTTACATCGTTATGGAACTGATCGCGGGAGAATCTCTCGATGATCTGTTGGAACGACACAAGTTTCTGCATTACGAGATTGCCCTACCCATTTTCTTACAGGTATGCGACGGGCTGGCGCATGCGCACGATCGAAACGTCTTACATCGCGATCTTAAGCCAGGCAACATCATGCTGATAAAAGACGGCGATAAGTTCAAAGTAAAAATCGTAGATTTCGGAGTAGCTAAACTGTTGCCCGGAACCGGTCGCACCGTCGACAAGCTCACCGCCACCGGTGAGATCTTCGGGAGCCCACTATACATGAGTCCGGAACAATGCATGGGGCAGTCACTCGATTTGAGATCTGACGTTTATGCATTAGGGTGTGTTGTTTATCAAACGCTGACAGGCAAGCTTCCTTTTATAGGCGACTCGCTCTTTGAAGTGGTGATGCAGCATGTGAATTTGATGCCGCCAGAATTCGCAAAGGTTGCACCCGATGTTGCCATTCCAGAAAAATTGGAGAAGATTGTTTTTCGTGCGATATCCAAAGAGCGCACACTTCGATACAACTCTGTCTATGATTTCAAAACGGCGCTTTCGCAAGTTGCACGCGGCGGCCAATTTGTAGAATCCGGCACAGCAAGTGAAGGACTGAACCCTCGGCCCAGCCTAGACAGTGCTTTATTTCCAGACACGATGCCGACTATAGATTTACCGAAAGAAGATCCAAAAACGAGTCCGCAAGCTCAAAGTGCTCCAGCCGAAGACGCCCCAATCGATAAGACACAGAAAACGAGTCGAGAAGAACTCAGCAAAAATTCAAACCGGGAAGATTTCACACCCACAAGAAAAACTGCATCCGACTTTCCAGCATTCTGCAAATTAGATGAGTCCTTTATGCGGGAGCCTGGAAGGGACGAGGACGAGATTTACTTACTTGAAAAATTACACGCTGAAAGCGCCAATGACGAGTTCAACGAAAAATCTATTGGCACGCTCAGCCAGTTATCAACCGTGTATGCAGCTCGGGGCGAATATGACAGGGCGATCGTATGCCAGCAAAAGGAACTTGAACTTGTACAGTTCTTGTTTGGACACGATACGCTCGACGAAGCCTTCCTGCTTGAAGAAATGGGACTGTATTTCAATTTCCTGTTAAAGTACGACGCCTCAGAATTTTGTTATCGGAAAAGTCTTGAACAGAAGCGAGCGCATTTGAGAGATGACGACGCAGACATAGTCAGAAGTTTGGCATTTCTCGCGAACACTTTGATGAGCAACAAGAAGCTGGACGAAGCCATTGAGCTGCTCCGCACTGCAAGAAATCTAGCTGAGCTGCACTTGGGCGAAATGAATTTGGATACCAGTGAAGTTTATTCGCTCTTGGGTGATTGCTTTTTCTATGATGCAACTTATGCCAAAGCGTATGAGTTCTACGAGAAAGCGTTAAAGATCAAGAAAGAACTGCTCGGAGACTCAGCTCTCGATCTGCGGCTAGTCTGCACCAACATGGCACGCTGCAAGTATTTGCTACAACAATATCAATCGGCGATAAAGCTTTGTGAAGAAGCCAACCGCGTCAGTTATGCAAACCTCGAAAGATACGGTTCGACTGCGGAGCCTCCATATACTCTGCTCATGAGTATTTATGTTGCTATGAACGATTTACCGAAGGCAGAGGAGGCAGGTCTTAAGGCGATCCAAATTCTCGACGAATACGAAGGTCCTGACTCGCGAGATCTCCCACCGATTCTCGATGAGCTGGCCGAACTCTACGAATCGCACGGACAGTTCGGCAAAGCAGAAGCGCTCAGATCACGTGCAAAACAGATTCGAAAGAAGTCGGACGGCTAAACATTGGTTGATGAGGAAGTCGATCTCAGAGTTTGAACGCGTCCTTGGTTTGCCGGTGCATGTTATGAGTTTCCGTCACTTTGATCTTTCGTAATCAACCGAGAAATCAATTGAAAAAGGTTGTGGGTTCCAATGCCTCATTTCGGTTCCCCGTGCTAAGATCCTGCACCACCATAGCGCCATTTGAGGAGACCCGTATGTCCGACAACGAAGACGATGAGATTGCCGAATCACACTCGGAATCAGGTTCTGCGGCGAACAATCCGGAGTTGGTCAAACTCGTAAGTGAAGGCAAGCAAGAGCTAGTTGCAAACACCCAAGCATGGATTCAGAACCTAAAGGACGGCGGACAGAGCGGCATCACCTCTGACTTTGGCAAACCAATGTTCATCGGTGATTTTAAACAAGGCGACACTTTCTGTCGAACCGGCGAGCAGATGAAGCTTCAGCAGAGCAAAGTTCCGGACATCATGGAAGCAGCCAAGCAAGGCGCTGGCGAGAACTTTGATTGGATAATGAAGGATGGGCAGAATAAAGGCGGGCTTTCGGCAGAGCAAACAGCGATGGTCGTGGCATCCGGCACCAAAGCCGGTTTGACAGTATTTCAGATAGCTGACTTGATATCCACAACTAAACTCAACAATCAATCGCCGGAAGAGCGAACAGCACTTCTAACAACCGCTGCTGCTGCTGGTCTTGCCAGTGGGGTCACCGGAGACAAACTATTCGATAAGGCGTTTGATGCACTTAATCCCAACATGGGTGAGCCGGGAGCAGGTACATTAGATACGTTAACGCGCAAGATCACCGAAGGGTTGAGCCAAGACAAAATACAAATGACGACGGACTTTGCCAAGAAGTTAATTGAGAATCCGGAGAAAACAGCTGGACTGGTGGCAGCAGGTGGTGGCAATTTGAACCCGGAAACGTTCGCGGCATTTGCTGCGATGGCTAAAGCTGATTGGACACCTGCGCAAGTGGCGCAACTTGTCGCCGCAGGTGGTGGCAACCTAGATCCAGATGTCTACGGAATTATTGCTGCCGCAACTGAGTCCCGTTGGTCCCCGGAACAAGTAGCCCGCATCGTCGCGGCTGGCGGTGGCAATATTGCGACTGATGCAGGACAAATGGTATCAGCTTTATATAAAGCAGGATGGAACGCAGCGGACGTGGCAGGAATTATTGCGGCCGGTGGCGGCAAGCTGAACGATGCGACAACGGGAGCCTTAAAGGCGGCTGCTAGCGATAACTGGACACCACAACAGATAAGCCGTCTGGTTGCCGCCGGTGGTGGTAACTTTAGTCCGGAGGTTGCTGCAGTGGTGAAGGCCGCTACTGACGTTGACTGGACTCCTGAACAAGTCACTAAAATGGTCGCCACAGGCGGTGGCAACTTCAGTCCAGAAGCAGCGACAGTTCTTGCGGCCGCATCGCGAGCGCATTGGACCCCCGATCAGGTTAGCGCACTAGTAGCCGCCGGTGGCAACTTCAAGTCTGAAGGTGCTGATATCATCGCCGCTAGTTCAAAGGCTGCTTGGTCGCCAGAGGATGTTGCAAAACTGGTCGCCACCGGTGGCGGAAACTTCAATAGCGAAGCAACTAGAATCATTACCTCCGGTGCGCGAGCCGGATGGAACTTAGCAAACGTTGGACAGCTTCTAGGAAGCTACGCAGGATCAAAATTAACCAGCGAGCTTGCGACCGTGGTCGCAGCAGGAGCCGAATCAGGATGGTCGTTTGACGATGTATCGCGCCTGGTTGCAGCTGGCGGTGGCAACTTCTCTCATGAACTCGCCGACGCCATTAGTGCTGGCGCTCATGCTGGATGGAAAGCTGAAAGCATCTACAAGCTTGCAAAGGCAGGTGGTGGCACTTCAGACACAGCTGAAATTATTGCCGCCGGTGCCCATGCGGGTTGGCCACCGGAGCATGTAGCCAGACTCGTATCCGAAGGGGGTGGGGTCTACTCGCATCAGGCAGCTGAAGTCATTTCTGCTGGAGCAAGAGCCGGTTGGAGACCTGAGCAGATAGCCAAATTAGTTGCCTCCGGCGGAGGCAATTTCAAAACTGAAATAGCAAATGTAATAGCCTTAGCCGGTATCGCAAAATGGAACCCGGAAGAAGTAACTCAATTGGTAGCCTCCGGCGGGGGCAATTTAGTGGAATTGTCCAAGATAATAGCTGCTGGCAATGGCACCGCTCAGGACGTCGAGCGGTTGGTAGCGTCTGGTGGCGGCAATTTGAAACAAGTAGAGCAATTGGTTGCCTCTGGCGGCGGCAATATCACGCAGATAGCTCAGGTGATCGCAGCACGCGGTGGCAGCCTTAAACACATTGAACAAATTATGTCCGGCGGTCCAGAAAACCTCAAATATGCAGCACAGTTGGTAGCCTCCGGTGGTGGAAACATCGAACAGGTGGCGAATCTGGTTGCCTCTGGTGGTGGCAACATCGAGAACGTCGCGAACCTGGTTGCCTCTGGTGGTGGCAACATCGAGAACATGGCGAACCTGGTTGCGTCCGGTGGTGGCAACATCGAGAACGTAGCGAACCTGGTTGCGTCCGGTGGTGGCAACATCGAGAACATGGCAAACCTGGTTGCCTCCGGTGGTGGCAACTTAAAACAGCTGGCAGAGCTAGTTGCATCTGGTGGCGGAAACCTGAAACAGGCTATGGAACTGGTAGCAAGCGGCGGTGGAAATCTCAGCGTTTACGACGTATCCGCTTTAATGTCTGCGGCCAAAGAAGCAAGAATAGCTCCAGCGGATTTGGCCAAAATGGTCCAACAAGAAATGACGGAGCTTGCCCTCGACCCCAACAATCAGCTATACAAGGGTGGCTTGAAGAGCCTGCTTTCGAAGGATGGTCCTGAAAGGCGCGCCATTCATCTTAGACAACGTATGCTAAACAAAATCCGCGGTCTTTCTTCTCGAGTTTGAAGAGGCTAAGAAATTCAATAAATGTCAATTAATCGGCATTGTAGTGATTTGAAAGTTGATCTGAGGAGTGAGCGCTCGCTCGTTTGATTTCACAGCGGAAAGCAGATGGCGGATTTCGTTCTTGTCTGCTTCGGTGTCCGGGTTGAATAGCAGCGCTTCGTTGAATGCAGTAGCCGATGCCCAGAGCTTTTTCGGATCGCCTTTGTCTTGCTTGTATTCGGAGAACATTACGTTGCCTAGAGTACGCCAGAGCTTCCAGTCGGATGGACGGAAGCTAATTGCGTGAATGCAGCACAGCTCGGCGGAGAAGTTATCTCCGAGACCGGAGCAGGCGATCGCCATGTTGTGCCACGCTCTGCCAAATTGAGGATACTGTTTGATGGCGTCCTGATAAGCTTTGAGCGCACCGGCGTAGTCACGATTCGACAAGGCTTCGTTGCCTTTCTTGTAGAGAGGAACTGCAGCCTTATATGCGTCCTCAGATCCCAAACCGGAGAACTCGCTCGGATTCTCAGGCAAACCTTTGTTTGCAGCAACGAAATCCTTTTGTGCTTCTTTGAATTTTCCTAAGTGCATGTTCGCGATTCCACGCTCACGTAGAGCGTCTCGATCACCAGGTTTGTCTTTCAGAATGTCATCGAAAATAACCAAACACTCTTTTAGGTCTTCCTCAATTTGTTGACCAAGGTTGTATTCAGGATCTGGGGTGTCGTTTGTGTCGGTGGCTTTCCTTCCTTCATAGGTGTTCACAGCAAGGAGATCATCAGCATCGTGAAACTCAATTGCATCGCTGAGCACATCAAGAGCTTCGGTATCTTTTCCCATCTTGTAATAACTGAGAGCCAGACCAATTTGAGCAGGTCGAAAATCAGGAGTGATTTTTATAGCTGCAAGATAATCATCGACCGATTTTTGATATTGCTGAGTATTTTGATAGGCCTCTGCCCGCCAGTAATAGGCTTTGTCTAAATTTGGATTCACAGCAATCGCTGCCGTCAGATCCTCAATGGCATCGGAGTATTTGCGAAGCCCTTCGTATGCCGTGCCGCGTGCCAATAAGCCAGTTGCAGATTTCGGTTCGGATTTGAGCACCGTGTTAGCATCATCGAGTGCCTTGCCATATTCTTTCATTCTGAGATAAGTGAGAGCTCTAAGCAGATAGCCGCCTGCAAAATTGGGATCGGTTTTAATTGCGTTGTTCAAACTGCCAACAGCTTCAGGAAACAAACCGTCCTCAAAATAGACCTGCCCTTTGAGCACCATGGTGGCAACGTTTGTTGGCTCCATGTTCAGTGATGCATTGATGTCGTCGACGGCTTCCTTACGCAAGCCTAGACGTCGCAGAGCCTCAGCACGTCGAGTGTAATTAACGGCGGTTGGTTCCTCTTGAACCTTCTGGGTCCATTCTCTCAAGTCGGACGAGTACTGCGTGGGGCTGCTCTGCATGAAGATCTCGCCGGAATAGCTTGGCGACAACGTCCCTAATAGTCCAACTAACACCGACAGAATTACAGAAGTTCGCTTGCTCATCATCGCCTCTCCGTTTACCGACTCCTGGATTATTTACTTACACTTCGAGTTTCAAAAAAACGGGCGACGCATGGCGTCGCCCCTACAATCATCTTCTACTCAAAACTTCCAACACCAAATTTTCAAACTGTTCCACCTTAACGCTCGTTGCAACTCGAATCTTCTTGCCACCAAATAAGGAGCCTTGCGTTCTGCCTTGACTCTTGCCGTGCGCAACGACATCGATACGCTGTTCTTTGAAGGTGAACAGATCTGGCTTTAGAACAGCTGCAGCTGTGAGAGTGTCCCAGAAGTAATAGTTGAATCCTTTCACAAGAGAAAATAGCCGTGCGGCTAGTTGCGAAGCTTTATGGTGCTCTGCTTGCGCGTCCAGCTTTAGCAAAAATTCTCGAGTAACGGGAACGTTGTTCGTTACATCAAGCGGCATCAATGTAATCGGCAAGCCAGTATCGATGACTTTTTTCGCGGCCGGTGGATCGGCGTAAAAATTCCAATCTGCGGTGCCATCATGATCAGGCATTTCAACATTGCCAGGAACAGAAATGGCTCCGCCCATGATATAGACGTGTTCCACTTTCTTCTTGAGTTCGGGGCGCTCTTCGAACACTGGTGCGACGTTTGTGAGGGGTCCGGTACATACAAGCGTGACAGGTTGCTTCGAATTAGCGAGCACATCTGTAATCATGACTTGAGATTTTCTAGGGCGAAATGTTTGATACGGCGCCTTCAAATCATTGTCACTGAAGATTGGCAACTCGTTAATTATGTAGCTTTCTCGACGCCAGTTATCCGGGAAAGGGTTCGGACACGGATCTTCGCTGTAACCTATTTCTGCGCCCTCAAAGTTGAGAAAGGTCGCGATTTTCAGCAACGCTTCGTAAGACTGTTGCGCATAGCAGTCACCTTCTCCGACCGTAATCGCTTGCATGGAAATCTGATCCGGTGACAGCCATAGCAGGATACTGCTCAGGATGTCATCGACGTGACCATCGTTATCATGGATTACAAGTCTGGGCATGGATGCCGTTGCTAAGCGCCAAAAACAACCGTCTGATGGACAATTCGCATCATGCGACTAATTTATCAGCTTTACAGCATTTGGATGGCATTTTATTAAGGAAAAGCGTTTTCAAGAGGGGTGCGATGACCCAAACTTTCACCAGTGTTTCAAACGGCTTCCGTCTTGTAGAACTCCATCTCAATGACCGTGAGTAGATACTGAGTAGACTCTACCCATGATTAGCGCCATTTGCGGATTATAGGCCAGCCAACTGAATAACTCTCTGGATCTAAGCCCATGAATTGCTGCGCGAAAATATCGGCGGACGGGACGTCCGCCGATACGGTCTTTATTCATTAGTTAGTTGAATCGCTCACGGCGGTTCAGGGGCGTTCTCAAACGCCCGGTGCAGGAAGTAGCGGCACGTATGGTGCGTAAGTTCTGGGCAGATAAGTTGGCGGCGGTGGCACATACCTGGGGATGAAAGTGGTTTGCGCTTGCAAATTGCTAGCGCGATCAAATTCGGCCACCCTTGCTTCGATCTCGGAAACGCGGTTGCGCAGATCTGTTCGCTGTTCATTTGCCGATTGCATCAAGTAGCGCAATCGGGAAGCTAGATCCATAACATTGCCGCGCATCGGTTCGCGCGCATCTGAATCGATCTGGCCACCTAAGCCATAGGCATCGTTTCGTGCCGAAAGATCCCAATCCATATCCGGACTCTCTTGCGCCGACGGGAGCAGTGGACGCAAAATTTTTGCAGTTTTCTTTCCCTGAAGAAGTTTGTCAGCAGGCAAGACAGCAGCATCTTTACTCACATAGCCGGAGTGGATCTTTGGCGCAGGCTCCGAACTCTTGCCGGAAAGAAGCTCCTGTGCAAGTTTCAAATTCGCTTTGATGCCATCATCATAACGAGTGCTTTCTGGAGCGTAGCCTTTTAGCGCTTCCTCGAATAAGCTTGCCGCTTTCGCATAATCTCCGGCACGCAAAGCCCCAATTCCGCACTTATTCAATTCGCGAAAATCAGCAGCGAATGCAGGCAAAATCGAAATTGCCCACATTGATCCTAGTATTGCCGCTAATTTAATCTGCTGCATAAGAATCCCCAGAGGATTAATGCCCTTAACTCGACACTTAATATCAACAACACCACAAGGAGCCCGAAATCGCCGTTTCGGATACAAGCCAGCAGAAAGAGTTCTGCTGGCATTGATGCGCTCAAAAACAACCGCGCAAAAGCTCAAAATGGTTCAAGATCTGAATAATTTCGATTGGGAAATGAAGTATCAGAGCAGCAGTGGCTCGATCTTATCTCAATTGTAAAAACGCAGTCTGCAAAACTTGATCGCATTTATTTAAGCCAACAAGCGGAAGGCTTGCAGGACAGCGATTTGCTCGAAGAGGCGTTCAAAGCTTTAGAGGATGCCTAATTCCATACGAGCGTCTTCTGTAGCCATTGTTTTTGGATCCCAGCGTGGGCTCCAGACGAGTTCTACTTTAACTTCTTTTGCCCATGGAAGTTTTTTAACAGCCTGGTGAACTTGCGCCTGGATGACTGGGCCGACTGGGCAAGCAGGACTGGTGAGTGTCATGCGAACTTTTACGTCGCCTTCGTTGACTTCAACGCCATAGATTAATCCAAGTTCGACGATGCTGATGCCGATTTCAGGGTCAAGGATCGTGCGGATGGTTTCCATTACGAGATCTTCTTGTAGGCTCGACATCATTTGATTTTCCTTTCCTTCTCATCGGTGCGGACTAGATCGCCGCAGTTTAGCTTGTATACCTGGACTTGACAGATCTCTTGGACTTCATGTTCTCGGGGCGGACGGGACGTCCGAGCGCAATACTTACTCCGTTGTCACCATGTGGGGGTTGGCGCCGGACTCAGCGCTGCGCAATCCTTCGATTAAGGTGTTCCAGGGAAGCAGTGCGCATTTAATTCGCACAGGATACTTCTTCACGCCTTGAAGCGCTTCAAGATCTTCGAACTCTTCTGGAACGTTTACTTCATCTGCGCTCATCATCATGTCTTTGAATGTACTGATCAGTTCGTTGACGCGTTCAACCGATTGTCCTTTAATTGCTTCGGTCATCATTGAAGCTGAGGCTGTGTTGATTGAACAACCACGTGACTTGATGGAAAGATCAGAAACCTTGCCGTCTTCTACTTTCAGAAAAAGCGTCAGCTCGTCGCCGCATAAGGGATTAACACCGTCAACAGAAAGAACATTGTCGCCTTTCAATTCGCCTTGATTGCGCGGACGATGGTAGTGATCGAGAATAGTTTCTCTATATAGTTCATCTGACAGCGACATGACCGAAAACCTTCTGTGCTTTTTGCAATGCGTCAACCAACATATCTATTTCTTCAGTCGTCGTATAAACATAGAAGCTAGCGCGCGCAGTTCCCATCACGTCCATTTGTCTCATCAAAGGCTGGCAGCAATGGTGACCGACACGGATGGCAACGCCGTCTTCATTTACGATCTGACCTAAATCATGAGGATGGATACCGTCCATGTTGAACGAAACCACACCACCCTTCAGTTCGGGATCCCGGGGTCCATACAATGTAACGCCCTGAAGTTCCGAAAACTTCTTGCTTGCATAGGCGCTGAGTTCAATCTCGTGAGCTCTGACATTAGCCATTCCCAACTTACTCAAATAATCAATCGCGGCACCAGATGCGATGACATCAGCAATATTCGGCGTGCCAGCTTCGAACTTCCAGGGCAGCTGGTTCGGAACGAAGCGATCTGCCCAAACCGCGCTGATCATGTCTCCACCGCCCATGAAAGGCGGCATGGCTTCGAGCAGTTCAGACTTGCCCCAAAGAATTCCAACACCCGTCGGACCACACATTTTGTGCATCGAAAACGCTAGAAAGTCGCAAGCAAGTTCCTGCACATTTGTCGGCATGTGCGGAACAGATTGTGCACCATCAACCAGAACTATCGTTCCGTTAGCATGTGCCAATTTGCAAATCTCAGCGATTGGAACGATTGTGCCAAGCACGTTCGACATTTGAGTGATCGCGATGATTTTCGTCTTCGGTCCAAGCAGATTTTCGACGGATTGAAGGTCCAAACGCCCATCTGCAGTAAGTTCAGGAAACACCAACTTGGCTTTCTTTTCCTGCGCAAGCATTTGCCATGGCACCAAATTTGAATGGTGTTCCATCGGGCTCAGCATTATCTCATCGCCTTCGCCGATATTCTTACGTCCCCAGGTGAGCGCAACCAGATTAATGGCTTCGGTAGTGTTCTTGGTGAAAATAACCTCGCGGCTATCAGGCGCACCAATAAAGTTCTTGATCTTCACACGCACTTTCTCGAATGCATGTGTTGCTTGCTCGCTCAGAGTGTGAATTCCGCGATGAATATTTGCGTTGTACATGCGGTAGTATTCGCTCACCGCATCGATTACGACATTGGGCTTCTGTGAAGTTGCAGCGCTGTCCAAATAGACGAGCCTCTTCCCATCAAGCTCACGCTTGAGAATCGGGAAGTCCTCTCTGATCGTTTCTATATCAATCATTTTGGGGCAAACCAGCATACATTTCTCCCTCGCGTACTTCTATGGAGTAGATTCGCACCGCTCCGACAGCCGGCAAGCACGTAGCCTTCCCAGTCTTGATGTCGAACCGTGCTCCATGTCTTGGGCATTCGACTTCCCCGTCCACAAGTTCTCCCTCGCCGAGAGGACCGTCATCGTGTGTGCAGCGGTCATCCATGGCATAGATTTTGCCTTCCCAACGGGCAACTAGAATTCGGCGCTTGCCGATGGTGAAGACTTTCGTTCCGGGATCTGGTACCTGGTCGACATTGCCGAGCTTGTAAAAACGTCTTGTTAGCTCATCTGTCATTTTCAGGCTCCTTATTCCAGTTCCTCAAAAAATTCATTTGCGGATTCGTCAGATTGCCCACCTTGAATTTTTCGTGTCACAGCTTCACTAAGCCAACTCAGAGCATCTTTGTTGGGGAAGCGTTCCAACGTTTGACGGAAGAAGCCCAAAACGATTAGCTGTTCAGCCATCTTTTCGCTTATTCCGCGTGTCATCAAGTAAAAGATCTGTTCGCGATCCACAGGTCCCACAGTTGCACCGTGAGCACATTTCACATCATCAGCTAGAATTTCCAACTTCGGAATTGAGTCCGCCGTTGCAGTGCCATCTAGCAAAAGATTCTTGTTTGACTGATAGGCGTCGGTTCGTTGCGCAACTTTCGCAACCCGAACGATACCTTGATAAATCGAAGACGACTTATCCTTCAACGCGGTCCGGAAGATGATATCGGATTTGGTATCAGGCGCGTCATGATCTTGAATAGTGTTGAAACTGTATTTCTCATTTCCAGCACCAAGCACAATTCCCAGGACTTCGCTGCTTGCACCCGGTGCACGCAAGGAAGTAGCCATATCCGACTTCGTCTGACGTCCACCAAGAGCCAGTGTGAGAGACTCGTAGCGACCGTCGCGATCAACTGCGCAATTGAACTTGTTGATCATGAACACATCGTTCGCGTACTCTTGCAGTTCAAGATAAGATAGATGCGCATTTGCTTTGACTTCAACATCAGCGTATTGCGAAAGCAAAGTCAGTGAGGCAGCAGCATCTTTTTTGTCGTCGCTGCCAGGACCGAGAGCATACACAAGTGTAGCCTGGCTATTATCCTCGGCGATGACTAAAGTGCGCGGAAGAATAACTTCGCCTTTGCTGCCGGAGAGATCAAGCGCATAAACCAGCGGATCCTTGATCACAACACCGCGCGGAATATACAGGAACAAACCGCAGTTAAAGAGAGACTTGGTCAATAAACCAAATTTACCATCCTCTTGCTTGTTGGTCGCAGCGGCAAAATGTGACTGCAACTTATCAGCATATTTATTAACGGCGGTTGCGATGTCGCAGAAGATAACGCCTTTCTCTTTCAGCGACGGTTCAAGATAATAGAATCCACTCCGCTTAGCACCCTGAAATACGACGCCGGCTTTAGCCGGGAAATGCGATAAAGCCTCCTCAACCCAGGGCACCGAGGATTTGATTTCATTAGCTTCAGCAGTAGGACTAAGGATCGAGGTACGCAGCGCACTGAGATCCAGAGACGCAATGTCGGTTCTCCGCCAGCCTTCATCACGCTCTACCGGCATCGACATCTGCGAGCAAAGCTCCCAGGCTTGCCATCGGCTATCAACCAACCACGATGGTTCGGAAAAGCGAGAAGCGAGTTCTTCAACTGTTTTCCGAAGCTCTTCTTTGCTAGCCTCCGTGGCTTTCTCCAAGACTGGTAGTAGTTCCATTTTTCCTTACTCGTTTATCTCTTTTTTCTGAATCAGCGCTTGAGCGCATTTTTTCTCGTTGCGGGCGACGCGTGGCATCGCCCCTAGATCCTAACCTGCGAACCGGCGTCACCTAGCCGACTGAGCCTTCCATGTTGAGGGCGATCAGGCGGTTGAGTTCAACCGCGTATTCCAGCGGAAGCTCTTTAGTGAATGGCTCGAAGAAGCCGTTGACGATCATCGTTGTCGCTTCGTCCTGAGTCAGTCCGCGGCTCATCAAGTAGAAGAGCTGGTCCTCACCGACTTTTGATACGCTGGCTTCGTGTTCGATCGTGACGTCTTTCTCGTCGATTTCCATCGTCGGATAGGTATCCGAACGCGATTCTTCGTCCATCAATAGCGCATCGCACTTCACCGACGACTTGACGTTGTCGGCACCGGGATAGACTTTTACAAGTCCACGATAGGATGTGCGCCCGCCATCTTTGGAGATCGATTTGGAAACTATGATCGAAGAGGTATCAGGAGCGAAGTGCACCATCTTGGCGCCAGCGTCCTGATGCTGACCTTCACCAGCAAAAGCAATTGACAGAACTTCGCCATGTGCTTTCGGTCCCATCAAATATATGGATGGATACTTCATGGTCAATTTCGAACCGAGATTGCCATCAACCCACTCAACCTTGGCGCCAGCTTCGGCGACGGCGCGCTTGGTGACGAGGTTGTACACGTTGTTCGACCAGTTTTGGATGGTCGTGTATCTGATGTGTGCTCCGGGCTTGGCGATCAATTCAACTACCGCTGAGTGCAGCGAGTCGCTGGAGTATGTCGGCGCTGTGCACCCTTCAATGTAGTGAACATAGCTGCCAGGCTCGGCGATGATCAATGTGCGCTCGAACTGACCCATATTTTCAGTGTTGATACGGAAGTATGCTTGCAAAGGAATTTCTACTTTGACGCCTTCCGGCACCCAAACGAAACTTCCGCCTGACCATACGGCCGAGTTCAATGCCGAGAATTTATTGTCTGCAGCAGGAATAACTGTTCCGAAATGCTTACGAACAATTTCTTCGTGCTCGCGCAGACCGCTATCCATATCGAGGAAGACAACGCCTTGCTTCTCCAGGTCTTCGCGAATTGAGTGATAAACGACTTCGGATTCGTACTGAGCAGTTACACCGGCGAGGAACTTGCGTTCAGCTTCCGGAATGCCCAGGCGGTCAAACGTTTTCTTGATGCCTTCCGGCACATCTTCCCAATCGCGTCCTTGTTTTTCTGTGGCGCGAACGAAATAGTGGATGTTCTCGAAATCGATGTCACCCAACATCTGTGAGTTGCCCCAAGTTGGCATTGGCTTCTTGAGGAAGATTTCCAGAGCCTTCAGACGATACTTGAGCATCCACTCAGGCTCATTTTTCATTTTCGAAATCTGCGTCACGATTTCTCGTGTCAAACCCTTGCCCGATTTGAAGGCATAATCTTCTTCACCCATGTGGAAGCCGTACTTGTAGTCGGCTTTCACGTTGTGAAGCATTTCATCTCTGGTTAATTCAGCCACCATGTTGCCTCCTGGGACACCGTTATTTAGAAGATCCGCTGGATGCTAATTCCTTAGTCACCCAATCGTAACCTTGTGCTTCTAGTTCTTTAGCCAGCTCGCTGCCACCTGATTTGACTATTTGTCCAGCTTGCATGACGTGAACAAATCCAGGGCTGACATAGTCGAGCATTCGCTGATAGTGCGTGATCAACAACAATGCATTGTCTTTATTGGCCAATGCATTGATTCCTTCCGCCACAGTGCGCAGCGCATCGATATCCAGACCGGAGTCTGTTTCATCGAGCAATGCCATTTCAGGCTTTAGAAGTGCCATTTGCAAAATTTCCAGACGCTTCTTTTCGCCACCGGAGAAGCCATCATTGACGTAACGGGAAAGGAACTCATCCTTCACGCCCAATTTCGCCATTGCTTCCTTCAGTTCTTTACGGAACTCTTTGACCGGGATGTCGACTGCGCGGCGGGCTTTGACAGTACTGCGCAGGAAGTTGGAGACTGACACTCCAGGAATCGCTACAGGGTATTGGAATGCCAAATACATGCCTTTGCGTGCCCGTTCGTCGGTTGAAAGCGCAAGCAGGTCTTCACCTCTGTACTTAACGCTGCCCTTTGTCACTACATAACGGGGGTGGCCCATCAATGTGTAGGAGAGCGTCGACTTTCCGGAGCCGTTTCGCCCCATCAACGCGTGCACTTCGCCCGCATTAACGACGAGATTGACTCCTTTGAGAATCTCTTTGCCCTCGACTTCGACGTGAAGGTCTTTAATTTCCAGAATTGGCGTAGCTGACATGTGGATATAGTCTCCAGCCGCACGGCGGCTCACTTTGTTGCATTTCTTAGACGCAGTAAACCTGCTACTGGCGCCTTTTACAGATATAATAGTATCAAAAATATATCTATTAATGTACTGGCTTAAGGGTTTCTTCCACCCCCAGCCGTCTAGGTGCCAAGCGTATCATTTATCAAGCGGAAGCAAAGGAAATCCCATTTAATGGTCAGCAGCATCCTAAAGGAAAATCCTGAAAATACGCATCAGGCGGTGCTTTTCCACCTAAAGCGCCGCAGCGAGATGACTGTTGCCGATCTTTGCGAAGTGCTTGGTATTACTTCAATGGCGGTCAGACGACATTTATCGGGCTTACAGCAGGATGGGCTCGTAGACTGCCGGCTGGAGCGGAAATCGCGCGGTCGCCCCAGCTATATTTACAGGCTGACTGAGAAGGCTGAATCGCTCTTTCCCTCTGCTGTAAATAGTTTTGCGCTTGAACTGCTCGACGCGGTTTATGAAGCTAAGGGCAATGAAGGAGTAATGGAGCTGCTTTCGCTACGCAATGAAGCAATGCTGAGAAAGCTTCTGCCGCAGCTGGAGCCGCTCAGCTTTGAAGATCGCATCGCTGCGGTCGTAAAAATCTTTTCAGATAACGGCTACATGACCGAGTTCAACAAGCTCGAAGATGGCAATTTCTTTATCTATCAACAGCACTGCGCCGTTCACAATCTCGCAACAAAATATCGGCAATTGTGCTCAGTCGAAAGCAATCTGCTTGAACGACTCTTGGGAGCCAAAGCTACAAGACAAAAGTACATCATGAAAAATGAGCCGATTTGTGGCTACTTAGTGACGCCCGAAGTCAGCTCCAAAGTTAGTTCGGCTTGAAGCTTTGATGAATTCGTTTCAACTGGAAAGCGAAGCTGTTCATCGTGCTTTGCTTCACATCTGCCGCAGCAAAAGCCGAAGAATCAAGGTGCATCTGACAGCTGATTCCTTAAACCCGCCAGACGAATATCGCTAGCAAGCGCCTAGTACCAGGATTTTTGGGTATGTAGCTAGTGTGTTATTTGAGCGGGACTAGCGGACTTTGGTCATGGACATGGACAGTACCCTTACAGACAACAAAACTAGCAAACAAGAGCTGTCGAACAAACCTTCGGAAAGTAACGAAAAACCGGACGCTGAACGAGGCAGGCCCGATAACGAAGCCAAAGGAACTGGCGAATTGATACAAGAATGGCTGGGCTCGCTCGGCACCGACAAAATGGGGGCTGTGCCAATGCAGCCTTACAAAGAAGTCGATAAGACTCATCCATTTGGCGAATTGCCATCAAAGCTTGATAGACCAAGAGAAGCGAATGCTCCGACACTGTTAGTTCTGGATGATTATCGCTATCATGAAGTTGCCCTCAAAGATGAGCACGGATTCTCACATGGCGAGATAAGCGCTCGCATGGCAGAAGAGAACGGGCTCAATGTCAAACGCTTTCAAGTCGAGATCTCCAAAGCCGGAGCCTTTGAGTTAGGCAATTCAATGATCGAAATTGCAAAACGAATCGACTCAGGCGAACTAAAGCTGCCGGAGGGAACTGCGCTCAACTTGAGTTTTGGCCTGTCAATGACGTACGATCAAGTAAGCTCCGCACTCAACATGAATATCACGCCGGAAAACGTGAAAGAGAAGCGGCTTGAAATAGTAAAGAAATTGGACGAAATGTTCGAGGGTAAAAAGCTCTCGATCAATGCATCAGCTTTAGCTGAAGCCGCAGATACTAATCGCGGAATAATGGAGCTGCAAAAACGCGGGATAAAAGTGATTAGCGCAGCCGGTAACGAGGGACCCGAATACATAAATTTAGGGACGCTGGCCGCTGATGTTCAATATTCTGCGCTTACTCCAAACGGCGGCATAGCGGATTATTCAGGCAAGAATAGTTTTACTAAAGACGGAAGAGGACAGGTAGATTTTTACTTTCAACCTATCGATCTAGCCAATCCGAAAAGCATCATTGAACAGAGCGGAACATATTCGGTAGATGGCACCAATATCAAATTAGACGCTGCAGAATTTGGCGGGATGAGATTCGACAAGGCGAAAATGCAGCCTGAATCACTCCGAATATTAGACGCGCAGATTGCTCGTGATTTGAATTCTCCGGATGGGCAAGACTTCGACTACAGACGCCTACATGAAATACAAACGGATCTAAAGAAAGGCGAAGGCGCTGCCACTGCATATGGTATAGGCAAGTTCATAAAAGATCCACATGAGGGTTTCACCCAACTAAGCGCTGGGATCCGCTCTGCACTGAATCCGTTTACAGTGCAGCGATTGAATACGGCGGCCAGCGCAATGGATTACAACCAATTGCGCAAAGGCAAAATGGTCGAATCGACCTATGGAACTTCGTTCGTCAACGTTTTCAAAATCAAAGAAGAGTTCCCACAGACTTAGCAAGAGCGATTGGCTCTTTGAATTCGCTCACGGGAGCGCCGGCATCTTGCCGGTTTCTATCTTTTGAGAGCGATTCGCTCTTCGCTTTCTGTTAAACGCGGACGGGACGTCCGCACCCCATACTTATGGGCGGGCAAGATGAGTCTGTCCAAGAACTGCTCCGTCTAGAAACGCTATTTTCGCTAAACCTGATTGACCTCG
>JAIEQI010000063.1 GCA_019747875.1 Candidatus Obscuribacterales bacterium | reverse complement strand
AGCGCGGACGTCCCGTCCGCCCATAAGTATGGGCAGCGGACATCTTGTCCGCTCTTACGACTCACTCTTTGAATTTGGAGAACTGAGCACTTTGTAGGATCTGTTTAGCAGCGTTCAATCCAGACATGTACGCAGCGTCTGCGCTCGAAAAATGCTTGCTGCTACAGGCTTCACCAGCGAAAAACAGACGGTTGTTTACTGGCGCGCCAAGATCGTCATAAAGCGCAGAAGATGCATTCACAGGAATATATGAATAGGAGCCAAAAGCGAAAGGGTCTTTGCCCCACGATGTGCATTTTGCCGCGATCGGATCAGGGATCTTGGCTCCATACATCGTTCTAAGAACAGACATGCAATCAGCAATAATCTCGGGGCTCTCTTTGTTTTCCAACTGAAGCGCAAAATGTCCGACATTGAATGCCACCAGAATTGGTTCACCGGTGAATTTAAGAATGTTGAAAAACATCGGCCAGCGGTCAGGCTGTTCATCAGCAAATTCTATCCAAGTATACTTGGATGACCAAAAACTCTCAGAGAGCCGCAAATACACCTTATCGAAGATTCCCATCCCTAGTTCGTTAATTGCTTTCTGTTTAGCAGTCGGGAGATCTGGCGTAAATTGCACAGTTTTCTTTTTCAGCACGCCTAATGGTAAGGTGACCAAGACATAGTCAGCAGTGAACTTACCCGCCCTTTCTGTATCGATCGCAACCTTTGAGTCAGAGTAATCAACTGAAAGAACGACCGCATTCATTCTAATATCAAGATCTCGTGCCAGGTACTCCACGGTTCTTGAATAACCAGGCGGGACGAGGTAATCGCCGCCAGTAAAACTCTCGTCCTCATCAAAGAATCGCAACGATAGCCGATCAGCATTTGCCGCATAGTCGTTTTCTATGTCGGTTGCGATTACATGCTTTAGGAGCACAGCATCGCTCGGTGAAAGATTTAGATCTGGAACAATCTCCGAAATTGATTCGGCCACAGATTTGTCTTTATCACCTAAAGCCCCCTGCAAATGCATCAAGCGTTTTTTCAATTTTGAAAAAACACATTTTAGTTGCAGTATGGCGTCGGGAGAAAGCTCCTTCCCATCGTTGTTAAAGATTTGCGGCATGGAGTCGTATTCACAATCAATCGCCTGAATCCCCCCCTTCAACGCAAGCTTGTAGAGCGGATTTCCCGAGATGCCGTGGATCCAAGAAGCACCGAGTTCTATAGGAACACCTAGAGAAGTGCGATCGGTAAAAATTCGCCCACCGATTCGCTGCCTCGCCTCGATGACTGTTACCTCAAATCCGCTGTCCTTCAGAACTCGCGCAGCGCCAAGCCCTGAGATACCAGCTCCGATGACAACAATCTTTCCGTTTGCCTTACCGGCGGACTTAACGCGTCCAGCGACAGCATTGTTTTTCGCAAGCAATGAAGAAAGAATGACTCCAGCTCCGCCGAGCTGCAGAAGTTTTCTTCGAGATAGCTCTTTGCGATTTGCCATTTGGAGTGAAACTCGCGACAAGCCTGAAAACCATTAGCATCCAAAATCGATCGATTCAGGAAAGAGAGAGCATTTTCCTATATATCGTCGCTGACGGTTAAGGCGTTTTTTCTAATACGTCATTGAGTCTGCCAGGTTATCTGCGCCGTGTATCCGTTGACAGTGCCTTCCCCAGTAACCCAGAAAGCAGGTTGCTGCAAATTGCGTTGAGTGGAAATACCAAACCAAACAGTGTCCAACATCAAATCTGTGTCAGTATGCAAAACGACAAAGTTGGAATCAACTTTCCCGAAAAAGTTCATCGGGTCTGCCGTTTTGCTGCTAACAGCACCCGACATTTCCATCGGCACCCAACCGATTCCATTTGCATAGAATTCGGATTTCACATGACATTGTCCGAACCCATTGTTAGCGCTGTCTGGTTCGGCATCCTTTTTTAGCCGGCGGCCAATCAACGACCGAGCCGGAATACCGTTGGCGCGAAGCGCTCCGACAAGCAACCATGACAGTCCACCGCAATCTGTCGAATCCTTGCCGCAAAGAACCGAAATATGCCTGTCCTGTTTCGAATCATAGTTATAGCTATACTGCTTGCGAATTCTGGAGAAGACCCGCCAGGCGAATTCGATGTCACGCTCTCCAGTAGTCTTGACCAAATGGTTTGCTTGCAGCCAAGCCCTGAATTCAGGCGAGTTGAAGTTTACTGTTTCGCTTGGAGCGGTGTACATTTTGCGCGCCGCATCTGTCAATGGTTCTGGCGGCACTTTCGGTGCCCCCGCTTTCAATTCTCTTCCAGAGCAAGAAAGCAAATAGGTAGTGCGCATATTGATGTTTTTGAATAGTTTCTCGTTTGTCGCAGGAACTAGTGAACGCAAGAGATAACGACGTTCAGGGCTGAGTTCCTTTATGTACTGTGCCGCACTCGTGCTGTTATCAATGCGAATTTTCACGTCAGAGAGCCTTTGCTGCGGAAGCTCAGGCGGTGCTGGATTAAAAACAATCCATTGCAACGCCTTTAGTGATGGAGCTGAGACGTTGAATTTCATGATTGCAGTGACCGGCTTTGCGGGTCCCGATTCCAGATGACATTCCTTATATGGGAACAGGTTTGCCGCCATTGCAAAAGATGCAAACAACCAGTTGCAAGATAAGGCTACAAGAAGTGAGCTACTTAGGAGTTGGGACAGAATTGGCTTTGATTTCAAGATAAGCAACGTAATGGAACTCTCAAGGCATTTGCTTCAAGGTTCATACCCGTAAATGGCAAGTATTATCGCCGTCTCGGAGCTAGCGCTTCGCGCAATTCCCGGCGCAGGCGCCCATAAACCGCATCCAGAATCTGCTGCCTTGTGGCGCCTTCTGGTGCCCCGCCGAACAAACGAAGGCGCTCAAAGGTAGCCTCCTCTATTTGTTGATTTGTGGCGTCTTGCGGCAAACCAAGCGACTCGGTAACCCGTCGGCGCATGTTGGCAAGGAATGCTCGTTCGATTTCCTCCGGGCTGGAGCCAGGCGGCAAGCCTAACGATTCGGCAAAGCGATCATTCATATATTGTTGGAAAGCACGTTCTGTTTCTTCCGGACTCGCGTCAGGAGGCAAGCCGAGTGACTCGTTAAGAGCACGAGTGCTTCTATCAACCAGAGCTTGATTGACATCGTCGTCCGAAGCATCGGCAGGCAAGCCTAGATCTTGGCGGATTTGAGCCTGGTCGCGCGCCCTCGTCGCGTCTTCCACTTCCTGCTCTGTAGCGCCCGGTGGGAGCCCTAAGGATTCTCTTATGCGATCATTATTTCGTCGCTCCATGGCTTCCCGCACTTCCCTATCAGTAGCGTTAGGAGGAAGACCGAGTGACTCCCTGAGACGAGCTGCATTTTGTTCATTCATCGCGCGCTCAACATCGAGAGCACTGGCATTTGGCGGCAATCCTAGTGATTCACGCAGTCTTGCGGCATTCTGCGCAGCATGATCATTGTTATTATCTGTTTCCGAGCCTGGTGTCGTAGGTGGTGGCTGATCACCGCGTCCACCTGTTCCGGTTCCGCCACTTTCGGGTTTTGTTTCATCATCCCTTCGATCCTGATGTCCAGGTTTAGCAGCGTCTTGCGATGGATTTGGATTGCCAGCTTCGGGTGGTCTTGCTGCTGAGATGTCTGGAGCAGAAGAGCTTATCGTCAATGGGACTAAGCCTAAGTGCTGCTCTGCAGCAGCATGGCTGGAACTGTTCATCCGTCCAATTATGGCCAAAGCATCCCGGGTTCCAGCACGGGTCAGTTCAATTCCAGCCTGCGATAAACCACTTTCTGAAGGCTCCGAACCTTTGTCCGAACCTTCTTTTGCGTTGTCGCGCTTTTCCTCAGCCTCAACTTCCTTGGACATATGAAACACCTGCGGTCGGTAGTAACATCAACATAATGCTCCTTCGACCGATCAAAAAACAGGGATAATTATCCCAACAATAATGTTCAATCGTGCACTTTTCGAATCCCCAAAAGCCTTACGCTCCAAGGTTCTCCCGAACTTTTCCCAAGATTCTCCCAGAGATCTCCCAAGAGCAGTAACACAAAAAAGTACTCTCGAAAAAGACAGCCCTATCGCGCTTCGCGCTCTATGGGCGGACGGGACGTCCGCGCTCCATACTATGCGGCTTTGTTCGCCGAAATGACAGCCTATCGCGCTTCCGCGCTCCATACTATTTAGAGAATAGTGCTTCGACGAACATTGGTGGATCGAAGTCGCGCAGGTCGTCGATTTTTTCACCGAGTCCTACGAGCTTGACCGGCAAATTCAGGTCGCGCGCGATGCTGAATACGATGCCGCCCTTGGCGCTGCCGTCAAGCTTGCTCAAGATTACTCCAGTCAGCGGACATGATTCAGCAAATAATTTAGCCTGCTGCAATCCGTTCTGTCCAACCGATGCATCTACCACCAACAGTGATTCCAGCATGCAATCCGCAGCATTCTTATCGATGACGGAACGAATCTTCTTAAGCTCGGCCATCAAATTGACTTTGTTGTGCAAACGTCCGGCAGTGTCGATGATGAGAACATCATAGTTTTCGGCGCGGGCTTTCTCTATAGCTTTGAAAACTACAGCTCCGGGATCTGAACCATCGGCAAGGCGAACAATGTCAACACCAGCTCGCTCAGCCCATATCTCCAGTTGAGTTTCAGCAGCAGCACGGAACGTATCGCCAGCAGCCAGGAGTACTTTTTTGCCTTCTGTCTTGAGACGATAGCAAAGCTTTCCAATGCTGGTTGTCTTACCAGTGCCATTGACGCCGACGATAAGGACTACTGACAAGGGACCGCCGATCTTCAGTTGCGGGTCGGGTGCAGCTTTCAACATAGAGCTGAATTCCTTCTTGAGGAATTTCTCGACGTCATGTGACGTCCACATCTTCGCAAGCGCTTCTTTGCGCATGTGCTCAACCAGTGTCTCCGCGGTAGCAAGTCCGACGTCCGCCTTGATCAGTTTTTCTTCGACCTCGCTCAAGTAGTCTTCGTCAACTGGTCGGGGAGCATGACCTGCCGCCATGGATGTTGCAAGGGCGACAGATGAACCACCGGATTGCGACCCGCTAGCAGAAGCATCGCCGCCAGCGGCGCCTTCTTCTTCGACAATGGAATCCACAAGAGCAGTCTTGGTGCGCGATAACGCTGTTTTCAGCTTACCGAGAGCCGATCCCCACCATCCACTTTTTTCTTCTTCTACCATTGCCTATCTCCTCACTGGAGCCTTTCTGTCTTTTCCGGATTCCGTATCTTCGTTTTCTTCGGTGAAAGTCAGTTTGAGTTCACCGGTTGTTCTGTAATGCTGTGCATCCTCTGTCAATTCGGCCAGAACGCCGTTGATGAAACGAGCAGCCTTATCATCAGCGAAACGATGAGCAAGCTCCACCGCTTCACTTATTGCGACATTCACTGGAATGTCCGGCATGAAGAACGCTTCGGCGCAAGCAAGACGCAAAATATCACGGTCGATGCTAACCATGCGCTCCATGCGCCATTTGGTTTTGATACTACCGATGATATCGTCAATCATCTTGCGATTATCCAAGAAACTGCTAAGCAGCGCTTCTACGAATGCCTTTATTTCGCCAGTGTTCGGTTTGCGCAACGGAACTTTTGCGGTCTTCCCGCAATCCTTGCAAGTAACTCTTTCAATCGATTGATCAGATGCCAGAGCCATATCAGGAATGTCGAGCGCTTCCGATACCAGATGAAGCGCAAGTTCCAAGAGTTCGACCTGTTCTTTTACCTGCGTGGTCGTGAGAGTCACACCTTTAAGATCAGAAAGCTTACGTGAATTATCCGGGTGGTGCAGCTCGATCTCATGCAGCTCCTGTTGAGCCTTGATCAAATAACCGTTCGCCTCAGAAAGACATTGACGAGCGTGCTCGGTCAAAATATGTACGGACTTCGCAAGAAGCGAATCGAATTCCATCCTCTCAAGGCGACTTTTATCCTTGGGGAGTTGGGGCATTATGATTACAGCAAGTTCTCTTGCTATTCGACGAGCGGACATGGCAAATCCCAGAAATGTAGCTGACAGCAAGACATCATGTTACCATGACAAGCGTTTGGCGCCCGGGAGCACAACTGATTGAGAATCACGGGTGGAGAGGCGCGGGGTAGGGTGATTACGGCTCCGCCGGGCTTGGAGATACGTCCAACCTCCTCAAAAGTTAGGCAGGCTTTCTTTAACATTCTGGGCAACAAGATTTACGGCTGCCGATTTCTTGACCTCTGCGCCGGAACCGGTCTCATGGGTATCGAGGCGCTAAGCAGAGGCGCAGCAAGCCTTATCAGCGTTGAAGTAGACAAGACTTTCGCAAAACAAATCCAAACGAACCTGAAGCATCTTGGCTACGCTGACCAATCGGAGGTTATCAGCACTCACGTCGAGAGAGCGCTCCCTTTATTGACTGAAAAATCATTCGACATCATTTTCGCCGATCCCCCTTACAAGGATAGGCTAGTGAAGAAATTGCCGAATCTGATCGGACAATTCAATCTTCTAGACGACGGCGTGTTTATTCTCGAGCATCTAAAAAGCACGACTCCGGAGGTCTCAGAGGATAGTCCACTGGCATTGACCAGCACCAGAAACTACGGACAAACAAGCATCAGCTTTTATCAGCTAAAATCGAAAATCGCCGTCGAATAAACTGGAAGTTTGAAGTAGGATTGCCGGGCACCAATCGGGCTTGGGCGCCATCGCTGCCCGGTCTGGAATCTAATGCTGTTATTACTCAGGGAACCTCTGGTCCCTCTGATCTTGTCGGATTGTCCACACGAGCGATCCGTCCATCAACTTTCGGAGCGGCACCACCTTTAGCAAGAGCTTCCATCAAAATGACCGATTCGGCATGGCCCTCTTCGGGCTTGATCACAAACTTTCGACCTTTTAGCATAGTGTAACCGTCACCACCGGAGGTGACGTAATCGTTAGTGGCTAATGTATAGTGCTTCCGATGATCAAGCGGTTGTCCGCCCACTAAGCATTCAACAATTCGAGCACCGACGGGCTTGGTCGAATCATACTTATATGTCATGCCGGAAACTTGTGGAAAACGTCCATCTCCAGTTGGTTCATTTGTTTTGCTAACACCGTGTTCCAACGCCTCTTTGATCGTGGCACCGGTGACTTCGATTTTGACGATGGGATTTTCGAACGGGAGAATTCCAAGCACCTCTCGTTTCTTCAACGGTCCAGGCGGATACATTTGGTTGGATCGGACGCAGCCTCCATTGATCAAAACGACGTCCGCTCCTGTCGATGCGCGAAACGCGTCCGCAATGAAATCGGCTAAATTGGTCTCTTTCGTTTCGTTATCAGCTTGAATGGCATTCAGTTCAACCTTAGTCTCACCAACAGGCTGATCCAGTTCTTTCAAAAGCTGATCGTCATATTTCCTGATTGCTTCGACGATCTGGGGATCGTCTTTCAATTCGTGTCCAACCACCATCGGTTCGCATAAGATGTTGTCGATTGACTTGGTGGTCGTATTGTAGTGGATTTCGATTTTGCCGAGAAATCTTGCATCCGATGTCATTTTGAACACCGGGGCATGCCCAGCAAAGCCGCTCAAGAGAACGTGTTCGTGTCCACCAAGAATCAGGTCGACGGGTGTATTTTTAGCCAGGTGTAAATCTTGTTCCATGGTCATGTGTGTCAGACCAACAATTACCTGAGCACCTTCCGCTTTCATTTGTGGAATGATCTTCAGCGCGCACTTCACCGGATCCTCAATATCAACACGAGGGCCTGGACGTGACGCCTTAAGAGTATCCGGTGTCAGCAAACCGAATATTCCGACTTTCACTCCATCCACATCGCGAATCACATACGGTCTGACGCCACCGAATGTGCCACCAGTGTTTTTGTCAATAACATTTGCACAAATCCATCCGAATTTCGAGTCGGCGATCCTTTTCATAAATTCAAAAGGTCCAAAGTCGAACTCGTGATTGCCAAAAGTCGCATAGTCCAGCTTGAGAGCGTTCCATGCGGTAATCATTTGCTGACCTTTGAATAGCTGTGATGCTACAGATGGTGACAGCGTATCGCCAGCTAGCACGAACATAGCATCCGGGTTATCGGCCATGATTCTCTTCTTCAACGTTGAAACGCGAGGAAGACCTCCATAAGCGCCTCTGTCGACCGGTGATGTCTGGTAGACGTCATTGAGCTGCAAGAAGGTTATCTTTACATGCTGATCGTCCATCGGAGTGGCTACACTCGCATTCGTTATCAACAGCATTGCGGACGCCGCAAATGCTATGCTCCTCGCCATTTTCGACAATCCAGAACTCATTGAATCTCCTTGACCGTTTGCTGTCGCATCAATAAATAGCAGAGAGCAGCACCCAAAAGTGCATGCAACGGACTGCTGAGACAGGTTTTAATTCGCCTCTACTAGCAATCCCACTCAGACGCAGCCCCAGCTTCTGATTTCATTTCATGAGCTTTGTCATGAGAATCCACAACGCTTGTGCTTGCGGTGCTTTCGCTTGTGCTTGCGGCGCTTGCGGTACTTTCAGACTTCCCGTTCCCCTGCCCATTTCCAGCATCGCCACCGGATCCTGACGGTTGTTGTTCCGATTGCAAGACGACGGGCATTTTCCCAGTAGTAGTTGACGGGTATTTCAAGCGGTCGTGATGAAGAGTCCGCCACACACGCACAAAGCCCTTTCTTACCCGATCCAATTCATCTGAGGTCAGCCCGCATTCGCTAAACTGTCCATCGTCCCAGCGAGCTTTGAAAACGTTCGACATCACCGATTCCACTTCTTCCATGGTCGGATCTTTCATGCTGTGCGTCACCGCCTCGGATACGTCGGCAAGCATGACGATTGCGCTTTCCTTTGTCTGCGGCTTCGGTCCTGGATAACGATAATCCAATTGATTGACGTTTTCGACGCCGTCTCGGACGCAAGCCTTGTGATAGAAATACGCCATGACAGTGGTGCCTTGGTGCTCGGGGATGAAAGCTTGCACCGCTTTCGGCAGTCCATACTTTTGAGCGAGCGCTAATCCGTTTGTAACGTGTGCAAGCACCTTGGCTTTGGATTCTTCAGGAGGAATGAAGTCATGCGGGTTCTTGTCGCCTAACTGGTTCTCAATAAAATATCGTGGTGTCACCATCTTGCCGATATCGTGATACATCGCGCCGGTATGAACGAGATTGACGTCAGCACCAATGGCGCGCGCGCCACCTTCGGCAAGGTTAGCAACAGCAAGACTGTGCTGGTATGTGCCTGGGGCATTCTCCTCCAGTTGACGCATGAGGGGCTGATCAGGTTCTGCCAGTTCTGCAATTCGATATGGTGTCAGGATGCCGAAAATATTCTCCAGGAATGGAAGCGCTCCGATGGCTGCAATTGCGGCAAACAATCCGCCAAGCATTTGCATCCCGAGCTCCACACCGAGCACTGTGGGACGTACAGGTTGTCCCGTTATTACAATGGCTGTGAAGTAACCAACCATTTGCATCAAACCAATCAAGAATCCAGTTAGCATCAAATCTCTTCGTCGCTTGATGCTAGCACCAAGAGCCATTCCGGCTGCCGTTCCCATTGCCACCAAATTAGCACCACTCATAAGCTCGCTAACGGAGAAGAAAAGCAATATCAAAACTGTCAACACCGCGGCAAGCCTTCGCCCGTAGGTTACGGCGAGAATCAAGGTAGCAGCTGAAAGCGGCACAAAAGGTGGGTAGTCTTTGCCGACAAAAAACGCAGTTGCGCAAGGTGCGATACAAAGCGTCGCCATCAAACCGATCGCTGAAGGCGAGAAGAACAGCTCCGGCATGAATGTATATAGATATATGCCAAACATCAAGAATGCAGCGAACAACGAAATGCCGATTACTGCAGCCAGATTCGCATCTCGTACTTCGGTGATTCCCATTGAATTGAGTGTCGCTAGTTGATCCGCGGAAATACGATCGCCCTTTTTTACTATTACCGATCCCTGATCGATTTGCTTCATAGCAGGCTTCACCTGGCTTACAGCCTGCAGGACTTTTTCTTCAGTCTTCGCTCTGTCAATACTAACGTTCGTTTCAAGCCGCTTACTGACAAAAACTGATGTTAAGCGCCTTAGCTCTGGCTTCATGTGTTCAGGCAGAAACTCGAAAACCTCGTCTTCCCATTCACGCTTCTCTACGTATGGCGGTAAACTCATATGTCCTAACAAACGCTGTGCAGATGCACTGGTTTCATTCAGGTAACTGTTGAGCTCATCGTCTTTAAGGCTGGCCAACAGCTTGACCAGCTTCTGGTCATCGCCTTCAAGCGCACTGCTTGCCGCGCTATTTGGAGCCGGCTTAGCCGCTGCTCGCAGTTGCTCCAAACTGCTTTGAATGCGCGCGATTATCTCGCCGGACTTGCGAGGATCCCTTTTCAAAACGGGCAGGACAGCGTGTTTCGCGTTATCCTGCTCCTCGGCAGTTCGCTCCTCGTCCTTTACCAATACACGCTTGGTCGCTTGCAGATCCTGCTCAGCCAGGTCGCCGACCTTTATGGCGTGTCCGAAAAAATAGGGACCAGCCAGAATCAGGAGCAGAACAACATAGCTCAAAACTACGACAACAAACCAGGCCAGCGTTCCAGCCACTGAGTAGTTGGAAGCTTTTGACGTCGACGTAGCTGCTGAAACCATACGATGCTTGATTAAGACACCATTGCGGGTCCTTCGAACATCTCCAATCTTACCCCTAATTTGCCAAAACGTAACTAAAACGATAGTTTTTGGAGCTTAGAGTCTGAAATAACTAGTCGCAATTGACCTTTGACCGAACTCGGTATATCGATTTGCCCTGTGACTCGTGGTAGGTACGCATCAGGATTTCAGCAAGCAGTCCCATAAAAATGAACTGCACACCGAGCATGGCACACATAGCAACTAGCACCGGCAGCGGGGTCGATATGAAAGATGTAGCGTAAAACAGTTTGAGTACGAGCATCCAGGCGAAAGCCAAGCTGCCGGCACCGAAACAAAGGAAGCCCATTGAGCCAAAGATATGGATCGGCTTGGTGGCGTAAGAAGACAAGAATTTGACCAGAATCAGGTCGAGTACGACTTTGAAGGTGCGAGAAAGACCATACTTGGATTGCCCGAATTGTCTTGCATGGTGAGTGACCGGCATTTCGGTGACACGAGCGCCCATCCAACTTGCGTAAATCGGAACAAAGCGGTGCATTTCACCATACAGGCGAACGTCCTTGATGACATCACTACGATAGGCTTTTAAGGAACAGCCATAGTCGTGAAGGCGCACACCACTAATAACTGAGATGATTTTGTTGGCTGTCCACGACGGTATCAGTCGAGTAAAGTACTCGTCCTGACGGTCTTTGCGCCAACCGCTAACCACATCGTAACCTTCATCGAGCTTTTCCAGAAGACGAACAATGTCTACTGGATCGTTCTGAAGGTCGGCATCCATCGGGATAATGATGTCGCCGTTAGCAAAATCAATACCCGCAGCCAGTGCAGCGGTTTGTCCAAAATTACGAACGAAACGAACGCAGTGTATGCGCGAATCTTTTGCAGCCATTTCGGTTAAGAGCTGCCAGGACAAGTCGCGCGAGCCGTCATCAACCAAAATGACTTCCCATGTGCGCCCTAACTTATCCAGCGAGCTTACCAACTTATCATAAAGAGCAGGCAAGCTTTCTTCTTCATTGTAGACAGGCACTAACACTGAAACCTGTGGTTTCACTTTAGTAGCCGAGCCCCCAACTTTGGGCGGCTGTTCAGCAACTGGGCTGAAGTCCGTGCTTATTCGATTGATAACTTCGTAACTCATGGCAAGTATTATACGTAAGGTTGCAAGGTGATTACCTTGAGTTCCTATAAGCTGAAAAATGAGTAAGCGATCCGCCAGGCCCATCAAAACATACAGTCCAGCTGAACTACCGCCTCTTAAGAAATTTTGTCCCCGCTAGGTGGAGCGGCGTGTTCTAATTAACATTCTATGACTATTGTTCCTAGCTCTGTAAATGGCGCGCTAGATCCCGATGACGAAAACGGGATCAAATCAAGCAGCCGGAAAAGCAAAGCCGGCTCTCCTGCGGGCGGGCGTTCAGAGGTTTTGTCGGCAAAAGAAAATCCTTCAGACCGGCGCTCAGACCTGAATTTGCGTCCGCAAAGCCTGGCAGAATACATTGGACAGGAACGGACAAGAGCTATGCTCGAGATGTCAATAGCCGCTGCAAAGTCTCGCACAGAAGCTTTAGACCACATCCTCTTTTATGGTCCCCCGGGACTAGGTAAGACTTCGCTGGCCAACGTTATAGCGATAGAGATGAGAGCAAAAATTCACCTTAGCTCTGGTCCTTCCCTGGAACGCCCTCGCGACATCATTGGCTTGCTGCACCAGCTGGAAGAAGGCGATGTCCTTTTCATCGATGAAATTCATCGACTCAACAGAATCGCGGAGGAGCTTCTCTATCCCGCAATCGAAGATTTCGCCATCGATTTGACCGCAGGAAAAGGTCATGCCACCAGAACAATGCGGCTACCACTGCCACGATTCACTTTGATCGGTGCCACAACCAAGGCAGCAATGCTTTCAAATGCTTTGCGCGATCGATTCGGTTTTGTATGCCGGCTTGAGTTTTACAGCATTCCGGAGCTTTCGAAGATCGTCAAACGGACAGCCGGAATATTGAGTATTGAAATGAACGATCAGGGCGTTGAGATAATCGCAAGTCGCGCGCGTGGCACACCGCGTATCGCAAACCGCCTCGTAAGACTTGTTAGAGACTATGCCCAATATAAGGAACACAAGGTCGTTGACGCGGACGTCGCCCGCGTTGCGCTGGAAACGTATCAAGTAGATATGCAAGGATTAGATCCGACCGATCGAAAATTGCTCAGCATTTTGATCGACACTTACGGCGGCGGCCCAGTAGGCATAGAAGCCCTGGCAGCGAGCTTGGGTGAAGACTCGGACACAGTGGAAGATGTATACGAACCATTCCTCATTCAATGCGGTTTCATCCAGCGAACGCCACGCGGCCGTGTCGCTACAGCAGCAGCATACGGACACCTCGGAAAGACAGCTCCCCACGGCCAGCTAACACTCAAGCTGGGCAATGACGCCGAACCATGAACGTAAAAGAGATTGCCGAAAGCTTTCCAAAGCTGTGGCTCATCACAGTACAGATAATGATTATTGCGAACGTTCTATTGTTCGCGGCACCGACATTGGCAGAGGGCGAAACCGAAAGCAAACCGGCAAACGTGATAGTCAGGGAAGCGCCCAAAGTGGCGGATCCGTCAGCCGATCCGGTGCAAATTGGTAAGGCACAGGCAGAGAAGATCAAAGAAGACTTTATCGTTGGGAAGGTAAAGTCAGTGAGCCAACCAACAATAAATAAGGACTTATTGGATAAGACCGGCATGGTGACAAAGAGTCAATTTGCCGAAATTGAATTGCAGGAAGGCGCACAAAACGGCACGTTGGTGAAAGTCGAGAATTCGCTCGGCGATAATCCATCATTCAACATAAACCTTAGCCCCGGCAAAGAAGTGATACTGTCTGTAGTATCAGAACAAGGCAAGGACAGCAAAGAATACAACATTGCAGATTACCACCGCGCACCAGCATTGATGTGCCTGGCTGCAATATTCCTGATCGCCTATTTGGTCTTTGGCGGCAAAAGCGGTCTTAAGTCACTACTCGGATTAGTTGTCGCGATCTGTTTAATCGGATTCGTCCTCCTCCCCCTCAGCCTTCAAGGATTTAATCCTCTGATCAGTTCGGCGCTCATTTGCTTTGCGGCAGCAATAGCGACAATCTTTGCAATTGCCGGGCTTAGCAAGAAAGCGACGGCAGCCTTCCTTGGCACCATGGGCGGAGTCATCGTTGCCGGTATTGCAGCCTATTTGGTAATTGATGCCGCTCCACTTACGGGCTTGTCCTCTGAGGAAGCACAGATTCTTCGCGCATCCATGCCAAATCAACCGCTCTCGTTCTTCTCAGGTCTGCTGGCAGCATCTATGCTAATCGGTGCGCTCGGCGTAATAATGGACGTTGCCATCTCGATAGCGTCTGCGGTGCAAGAGTTGAGTCAGACGGATCAGTCACTCAATCCGAAGCAGCTTTACACCAAAGGAATGAACGTAGGCAGAGACATCATGGGCAGCATGACATCGACCCTTGTTCTGGCATATTCGGGGGGAGCGCTTCCGCTGCTATTGCTGATGTCCTCAATGCCCTCAATGAAATTGATTAACCTCGACATTGTTGCAAGTGAAATTGCTTCCGCGTTGGCAGGTAGCTTAGGTCTGGTACTAACGATACCTCTGACGGCTCTAGCAGCATCAAGATTGATGGGTTCAGCAACACACGTTTCGGAATCCAAATCAGACAATGTTTTTGCACAATTAGATGAAGCAAGCAAGATGACTACGGCTTCAAGCTCTTCAAACGCTTCCGGTAAGGCGGAGGAGTAAGATGTCAAAACGGGTTGTATACGGATTCCTACTCTTCTCAATAGCACTTGGTGGTTTGATTGCCGGCGGTGCTATATGGGCTCTCACGCTTGGCGCTGCCTGTTACATTGGTGGAAGTGAATTCATCACGATGACACAGGCGAAAGGAATGAAACCTTCGCCCAGAATCATTCGAAATATGATCGCGGCATTTTTCGCACTTGCTGCACTGCCCCACTTTCCAATCAAAGGCTTCCACGTTCCTATCGACTTTCCGATTCAACACTTTCCGATTCTCCTCACGATTGGAATTTGCCTTTCCTTTTTCCGGTTGCTTTTGCGGAGCGAGAACCCGCCCGCCACAATCGCGGACATCGCAACAACGATCCTCGGATTTATTTATGTCGGTTGGCTGCCAAGTCATTTGATACTGCTGCGCGACCTCGCACCGCCCGGCGCAGCGATACTACAAAACCCGCTTCAACAGCCAGGATTGGCATATGTATGGGCGAGCCTTTTTGTAATTTGGTCCACTGACGTTTTCGCGTACTATGCTGGCAAAAAATTCGGCAAGACATTGCTCTACCCACAAGTCAGCCCCAAGAAAACTGTAGAAGGCGCGTTTGGCGGGCTCATCGCATCAATCTTCATGGCCCTTTTGGTGGTCTGGTGCGCGGACAACTACGTCTTTCCGAACGCGCCCTTTCAACACAAGCTCTGGCAAGCTCCTCTACTTGGATTTTTCGTTTCGATTGGAGCGCAACTCGGCGATCTCTGCGAATCTTTGCTAAAACGCGACGCCGGCATGAAAGATTCCGGAGACCTGATTCCAGGACACGGCGGCATGCTCGATCGCGGAGACGGACTCATTTTCGGCGGCGCAATCAGTTATTACTGGATCTGCATCGTTGTATTGGGAATCTTGTAGTAACGCGCGAACTATCGTATTTCTGCAATCAATGCGCCCCTTGAATTTTGGGGGTGCGATAGAAGTCGCATCGTTTGGGGTATGACAAGACTTGTGTGCAACGTGCCTGCATACAGAATTTAAGCAAATTCCTCGGGGAAAGCTGTTATGCCGAAAGTTTTAGTGGTAGAGGACTCCGAAGACGTCCGCGAGAATGTGGTTCGTCTTTTGCAGCTAGACAAGTATGAAGTCGATGAAGCAGGCTTTGGCGAGGACGCCATCAAGCTGTTGAATTCGAATGAATATGACGTCCTGATATTAGATTGGGAACTGCCGGATATGACAGGGGTGCAAATTTGCGCCTACTACCGCGAGCAAGGCGGACTAGCGCCAGTTATGATGTTGACCGGAAAGTCTTCCGTCGCAGATAAAGAAACAGGGCTGAACATAGGCGCCGATGACTATCTGACCAAACCTTTTGAAGCGCGGGAGTTTCTTGCTCGCGTTAAGGCGTTGCTTCGCCGCGCCGCCATGCCCAAACCGATCAAGGCTGAAGCGGCAATTTTGCGCGAGCTGGGCGCAGGCGGTAATCTGGTTGGCAAAGTTCTCTGTGGGAAGTATGAAATTGTGGATGTTATCGGCGAGGGCGGCATGGGTGCCGTCTACAAAGCCAAACACAAAAATCTCGGTCACTTTGTTGCCGCAAAAATTATCAAGAAAGATCAGATGCTGGAAGAGCGCAACCGTAAGCGCTTCGAACAAGAAGCAAAGATCATGGCTCTATGCAAACATCGAAACCTAGTCATGGTCTATGACCACGGACATAATGACGATGGTTGCCCCTACATTGTCATGGAATATCTGGAAGGGCAGAATCTCGGAAGCATTATTTCAGACCGGCACAGAATGCCTTTTGAAGAAGCGCTGCCGATCTTCATGCAAATCTGCGATGCACTTCAGCACGCTCATCAAAATGGACTAATTCATAGAGATCTCAAGCCTGGCAACGTAATGCTGATCGAAGACGAAGAAGGCATGACGGTCAAAGTTCTGGATATGGGATTGGCGAAGATAATGCCTTCCGGAGCTGATGCTGGTCAACACCTTACACAGACTGGGGAGATCTTTGGCAGCCCGTTATATATGAGTCCGGAGCAAGGGCTGGGTAACGCACTTGATCACCGCTCGGATATTTACTCGATGGGATGCTTGATGTACGAAGTGCTCACAGGTACAGCACCATTCAAGGGTGATAATTTCATTCAAACAGTGTTCGCTCACATCAATTCTCCAGCTGAACCTTTTGCGAAGGTTGCGCCGGATGTACGCATCAAATCAGCAGTAGAACGAGCTGTACTTACATGCTTAGCAAAAGATCCAGGCAAGAGACCTCAAAGTATGGGAGAACTCCGCGACTCATTGGTAGAAGCGATGGTCGCACCAGATGTGGTGCCGCAAGAGGAATCAGTCAATGGACAACAAGTTCGACCAAACGTTGCTCCATCAAATTCGCTGGTGAACTCAGGCCGCCAATCCGTTTCGAATCTTTTTAAACGCATGTCGGGACTCTTCTCGAAACCAGAATCGAAACAAGAATCAAATCCACCAGTCGGCAGCGGAAAGAGCTAGGCTGTAAGGTTAAACTACATGGCGCCCTGCGCCGCTGCCATTTGCTTCTTCCACGTCTCAGTAGCAAGTGCGGCTGCCGCACGGGCAGTTTCCTGGATTACTTGCGAGAGTCCATCGATGATTTGGCTAAATATAGCGAACAAGAACTGGAAAATGGAGCCCAAAATGCCCATGGGACCTGAAGACATGGCTGACGTCAGCATCTCGCCCATCTTGGAGAAGATTTCACCAACAGCCTTACCCATATCGAGTCCGCCATCGGAAATCGAATTTGCATCCACCTGATGAAGAGTCTCAACAGTCCCGCCGGGGGTCGCGGATTCAATCCCTGCGGAGGGGTTCATGGGGTCCATATTGTTTAGTGTTTGAACATTCTCCATCCCTTGAGGCATCGAGGAGTCGAATAGCTCAATCGAAGGCAAGGTAGCATTCAACTCGATTGGCTGGGGTCCGAACATTACGCCCACGGCTTCTTTCAAATCAGGTAGAGTCTGATTGCCGAGGAGGGAATCCATGACCCTGCCACCGACATTCTTAAAGGCATCCATCGCGATACCGGCGTCTTTAGTCGAGTTCGGCATAATTGCTTCGCCGAGCTGAGTCCAGCCTTCGCCTTCATCCTGCGTGAAAATAGTAAGCGTCCTCTCCCTGACACCATTACTCTATGCACGCCGGCACACGATGTCAACAGGATCAAGCACAGGACGCAAAAGTCGCGAGGAGATTGGTTTACGCGGTTTCGTGTACGTAGCGAAATCGATACAGAATCGAAATGCAGGAAATCTTAGAGAGCTTTCGTATGGAG
>JAIEQI010000067.1 GCA_019747875.1 Candidatus Obscuribacterales bacterium | reverse complement strand
ATCCCCTCAAAAATCGAAGCCGGCAGGATGCCGGCGCTCCCGGAATCGAACCCGATCCAACTCAAAATCCAAACCGCAGATCCCCTCAAAAATCGAAGCCGGCAGGATGCCGGCGCTCCCGGGATCGAACGCTTTGCAGAATTATGCAGTCCCTGTCGGTGCAGGAATGCATTTGCCTGACGGATTAACAACAGTAGTATAAAGATGACCGCAATAGCCTTCCAGGACACACAGGTGTCGTGGTCTATTGCTAGCTAAAGGGAAAGAGCTATGGCACATCGTGAATTACCAATTGAACAAAATGACTCAACCGTCAAAGCAGGCGAGCCGTCGGCATTGAATGATCTGAGCAGCAAACTACTATCCAGCAAGCCTGGTGAGCACATCAAGCTCACAGCAAACAGCAACGACGATTTTAGTAAGTTCTTCCAGGATGCAAACAAAGACATTAACAAGAAGGTAGAGCAAACCATCAGGGACGGCGTTTTTATCGCACCGGAACGGCCAACACCAGGCGGTGCAGGTAAAGCATCAGAACTAGCAGAAGGGCTAGCTGATCGCGCCAGAACCGGCCTTCCAAAGCTCGAACACAACATGCCAATGTTGGGACCGGACGGAAAAGAAAAATACAACAAGGATGTAGATCTCGCGACCAAAGATATTCAAAGAAGAGAAGAAGACATTGCAAATAGGCATTGGAAGGCGCTAACACCGGCGCAGCAGCAAACTATAGCAAGCGAGAAGTACGCTCGCGACACCTATAATTCACAAACAGTTTATCGAACGAATCCACAACCACCAGCCACGCCAAACCTTGACCGGTTCAAGGCAAGTTTGGCTAAAGAATTGGAGCCGCTCGAAACTGAACGCGCTGAAACCTATCGCCAAGTATGGCAAGAAATGCCGGTCGAAGAGAAAGCAGCTATCATTCGAAAAATTGAACAGAATAAACGCTGGCAATTTAAATAGTTGCGCTGCGAAGATCCGCACGTCAAATGCAAACGGATGTCTAAAGATTTGACACGCCCGCTAGTCTAAAATGTTGAGGCGGTCCCGATCCTTGGCGGTTCTCAAGGTTGAATACAGCTTTCAGTCGACACCGGTTGCAAACAGCGTGTCATCACAAGCGCACGCAATGCGCCGCTATGCTGCGCAATGCGATCGTTGCCGCAATGCTGTTCAGCCTGTCAGCTTGCATTACAACTGTTCCTCCCAAGAAGTTACTTGCAGAGAGAAACTCGGTACCGCCCACAGAACATAAAGCAGGTGGACAAGCGCTCTTCACCGACTTCCAAGTCGTCGGTGACATGAGGGTTCCGATTCCCGCAAATCCCGGTCCATTCAAATTGGTCGAGATTGAGAACGAGGACCACAGCAAGACTGAATGCTGGGAAGCGCGCGGAGATCTTGGCGAATTCGGCGGCAACATTACGCTCACCGGATTTGGTGGCGGTCCAAAAACCTACAACAACTGGCAAGCATCTGATGTAGAAAGCCATGGACTCAGCCTTCTCTTATGGGATGCGCTCGTCTTTCCGGATCCATGGACTGGCGAACCAACTCCAAAGCTGGCTAAAACAGTAACACAAAGTCCAGATGGATTGAGCTATACAATCACTCTGCGCAAGGGGTTGAAATGGTCCGACGGAAAACCGATAACAGCCGACGATGTGTACTTCACGTTCACCGAGCTGATCGCAAAAGGCTTCGGCAACAGCAGCTCGCGGGACACGCTTTCCGTAAATGGAAAGTTTCCCAAAGTGGAAAAGGTCGATGAGCTGTCTTGCAAGTTCACTACAGCTCAACCATTCGCTCCGTTTTTGAGCAGCCTGTATTCAATCGCAATAGCACCAAAGCACGCGATGGAGCCCATAACGAAACGTCCTATGAAGGAATTCTCCGCTTTTTGGGACATAAATTGCGATCCCAAAAGCATGGTGACAAGTGGTCCCTTTAAAGTCGAGCGCTATGTGCCGGGGCAGCGCATTGAACTTGAACGCAATCCGAATTATCACATGGTTGATAAGCGTGGAAGGAGGCTACCCTATCTCGACGAGTTTACATATGCGATTTGTCCGGACCAAACAACGGAAATTTTGAAGTTTTACGGACGCGAAATCGACTTGCTCGATATTCGCCATGTTCGGGGCTTCGACGCCGCCCTTATGCACCAGAGAGCTGACGCGGAAGGCTTCAAGATGTACAATCTCGGCGCGGATGACGGCACCATGTTTTTGATGTTCAACCTTTGTATGAGGAAGGATCCCAAAACAGGGAAATCATACGTCAATCCGATTAAACAGAAGTGGTTCAATAATCGCAATTTCCGGCAGGCGGTCAGCCATGCAATCAGTCGAAAACGCATAGTCGATAATGTTCTTCGTGGCGTGGGAATGCCGCTTTACACATCAGAAACTCCCGCAAGCATTTTCTTCAACAAGGATCTCAAACCATTTCCCCAAGATCTGAAATACTCATCGCAGCTGCTTAGAGAGGGCGGCTTTGTTTTCAAAGATGAAAAGCTTTTCGATGCAGAAGGGCATCGCGTTGAGTTCACACTCAACACGAACTCCGGCAACATGCTTCGTGACGCGGTCTGCGTAATGATCGCTCAGGACCTGAAAGAGCTCGGCATGAAGGTAAACTATCAACCAATCGAGTTCAACATCCTGATCGACAAGGTGGAAACGAGCCTCGATTGGGACGCAATTGTTATGGGACTGTCCGGTGATAGATTCGAACCTTATGGTGGGGCAAATGTTTGGAAATCTGACGGGCGATTGCACATGTTCGACCAACGATTGCCCGACGAAAAAGGCACAGTCCATGCAGACGACGCGCGCCCATGGGAAAAAGAAATCGACCGTCTTTTCGATCAAGGCGCCACGACCATCGATCAGAAAGAACGACACAAGATATTTAATCGCTTCCAGGAAATCGCATACGAGGAGGCCCCATTCATTTACTTGTATTGCCCTCTGCTCATTACCGCGATGTATGACTACATCGGCAATTACAAACCAACTCCCTGGTGCATTATCTACACACCAAAAGGAAGCCTGCATAACATTGAAGAGATTTACCGAAAAGGAAAGGATAAGAAGTAATGTCTATTCCGACCTATCTCCTGAAGAGAATGCTGCAAGCGCTCCCGCTGTTATTCATCATTTCGGTGATGTCTTTCACGATGTTGAAGCTGGCTCCTATCGATCCCCTGGCATATTTGAAGGCTAATCCAGCGATCTCTGCCGCTGCGATTAAAGCCGAGGAGGAGCGCTTGGGATTGAACAAACCGCCGGTCGTGCAATATTTTTTGTGGATGAGCAACCTGTTCCAGGGCGACCTGGGAGTCTCCGTTACGGGTGGCTCCGTTTCCACTCTGCTGCTCCAGCGTGCGGGCAACACATTGCTGCTCTCTTCGCTTTCGATCTTTTTCACGTGGCTAATCGCGATACCTGGTGGCATCTGGGCCGCCGTGCATCGAGGAAAGTTCATCGACAAGTTTTGGTCGGTACTAAGTGGCATCGCGATGGCAATGCCAGCCTTCTTATTTGCAATGATATTTTTGATGATTGCACTGGCAACAGATTGGTTTCCGATCGGCGGACTGACAAGCGCAGACCATTATGAACTCGATGCATTTCAAAGAATTCTCGATCTTGCCCACCATCTCATCATTCCAGTGACTGTTCTTACTTTCGTCAATATCGCGCACATCCAGCGCCAAATGCGAGGCAATCTGCTAGATGTGCTCAAAGCTGAATATGTGAGAACGGCACGAGCGAAAGGTCTGCCCGAGAATGAGGTCATCTACAAGCACGCTTTGCGAAATGCAATCAATCCGCTTCTGACGCTGCTCGGTTTTGAGTTTGCAGCTTTACTAAGCGGAGCAGCTCTTACCGAAACAGTTCTTGCTTATCCGGGACTCGGTCGCTTGACACTGGAGGCGGTGCAAACGAAAGATATGAATCTGGTTATGGCATCCATAATGCTTGGCGCCTTAATGCTAATTCTGGGAAATCTGCTCGCCGATGTATTGCTCAAAGTAGCGGATCCCCGAATCACTTTGGAGTAGTCAAAGCCGCTGCCTTCTTCATCGCTCAAACCAAAGGACGCCTAGAGTGAACGCCATTAGCGCTACAACTAATATCGATGTCAACCCAAAAGCCGAGAAGCGACGCAGAACGCCATGGCAAAGGCTCTGGCGAGACAAGATGGCACGCGCAGCATTAATTGTACTGGGGCTGTTTTACTTTTCCGCTATTTTCGCCGACCCTCTCACGCCATATAGCATGAACTTTTCAGATTCCGATGTGGCGAATTGCCCTCCTTCGCTAATTCACATCACGGATGATAACGGCAATCTTTGCGATCCCTATGTGTGTGCCACTACTAGATCCTTCGACCACGAGACATTTAAGCAGACATTTGTCGAGCAACCGGACAAGCGTTCGAACATAAAGATGTTCTGCAAAGGGCAGCCTTACAGAATCCTCGGCTTTATTCCAGGCGATATACACCTCTTCGGAGTCGATGAGCCGTGCCGAATTTTCTTGTTGGGGGCGGACATCAACGGACGTGATAATTTCTCTCGCCTATTCTTCGGTGCACAGAAAAGCTTAACCATAGGATTTCTCGGGCTGTTGATCACCTTTCCAGTCGGAATAATTTACGGAGCCCTGGCTGGTTTTGTCGGTGGAAAAATTGACAATGTGATGATGCGTTTTGCTGAAGCAATTATGTCAATCCCGACCTTTTATCTATTAATTGGATTAGCTGCTATGTTACCCGCAGGTATGTCCAGCACCGAACGATTCGCGCTGATTACAGTTATTCTCTCGTTCGTTGGATGGGCCAGCCTGGCGCGCGTGATTCGTGGCATGGTTCTTGCCATTCGCGAAGAAGAATTCGTTTACGCAGCAAAAGCAGCAGGCATGTCCGAACTGGGGACGGTCTTAAGGCACGTCATCCCCCAAACAGCGAGCTTTGTAATAGTTTCAGCGACATTGCAGGTTCCATACTTTATACTGTCAGAATCCGGGCTGAGTTTCATTGGACTAGGAATTCAACAGCCCGACGCAAGCTGGGGAAATATGCTGGAAGCTGCTCGCCAAAACGTAAACGACCTGCTGAACCAACCCTGGCTTTTGGCGCCCGGACTTGCTATCTTCATCACAATACTGTGCTTCAATACAATCGGCGATGTTCTCCGCGATGTATTGGATCCGAAGATGTACGGAAGCTCATGAGTCAAGAAATAATTTTCCCAATCGCATTTGGTTTGTTCGCGCTCGGATTGACTATTGCCTCCGCATGGAATTGGCGCGGCGGCAAGTATCTCTGCGATAACTGCAAATTCAACAATCCTGAGGACTGCAGGAAACTGGACAGACCCAAGGCCGTCCTCTGCAAGGCCTACCGCAAAGCAGGCAATTAGCGGCTCTGTTCGGACTTCGGTTTAAGTGCTTTGAGTTCCTGCCAGATTTCATTTAACTCGTTGGTCATCTCTTCGATAAGTTCCGGTCTGCAATGAAAAGCCGCAGGCGTATTCTGAAAAACGTTGATTTGCCATTTGCCATCCACGTTTGATGCGACCATGACCTGCCTTGCGTTCAGCTTCGGCTCCAGCTCATCTTTACCCGGCGGAACCATTCCGACGATTGCTTGCAAAATACCCACATCGTTTATGATTTTGACTTGTTTCACCTTGCTCACATAAGCCGGGGTGGGATGCGATTCGAAGATTTGCTTCAAATCAGTCTTGAGAGAAAGCCTTCCCTCATGTAGATATCCGTCAAATCCGATAACAATCGCGTCATCGGCAAAACTCTGTGCAAACTCTTTTGCATCTCGTTTGTCCCAGGCGCTAATCACCTGCTCGTATAACCAGCGAAGCTCTAACTCCCGCTCAGTGGAAACCTTGTTTGATGTTTGGGTCATTCTCTCTACTTCATTTGATCGCCAACCTAGCAATCTTAGCAATATACAGGCGAACTAACATTGGTGGAAATCGCCCTGCTCAGCGGCTTCGCCTATAGTCGGAGCTGATTTTCCAATTTGAATGTTGACCTTGCAAGAGTATATTGAAAGTATTCGATCAAATAGAGAGGACCATTAACAAACTGATGACCGTAGCGCAGCTGCTCTAAAGGTTGAAAAAATCGTTAAGCCTGTTAGAAATGATCGATCAGTGAGAATAATAGAAGTAGGAAATCGCAGAGAAAATAAGATTGCTCTGCACAAAGAAATAACCCGGAAGCAAAACATCCGACTAGGCAAATAAACCTTTACGGACCCGCTAAGGTTCGGATGCCGCAGCCATGAGGGTATATCTTAAAACGCCACTGCTAGCGGTGGCGTTTTTGTTTTTCAATAGAAAGAACAATTTAACCGATCCCAAAGAAAAAGAGAACCTGAACGTCCAGCGCCGAATTCACTTTATCCATTCAGGGTGTTCTCGTGAAATAACCTCAAAATGATCAAAGCCTGCTTTTGCATTGAAAAAATCCATAATAAGAAACGCCCAAGACCAATAACACCTTACCGTCTGAGAACAAGAACATACAGTTGGCAAAGTGTGCGGCTTGGTGTTCTTTGGCGGGGCTTCGACTCTAATATTGAAGAGTCCCCCACACAGGAGTTATGAACACAATGAAAAAGCTATTCTCAGCGTTGGCACTTTTGATCGCCATTACCAATACACCACAGGCCTACTGCGCAAATTTGGACGAGTATGTACAGGACACGGTACTACTGCCAGTTAGAACCGCCGCTATCGTTTCGGCACTGACAGTCACTTCGTCAAAGCGCGCAGCTAAAGGCGCAATCGAAACGGCACGAGAAGCAGTACCCAATGCATCGCCGGACACACTGGTATTTGAATATGCAGCGGTCCCATTCGGTTTTGCAGCGGGCGCGCTAGCAGGACCATTTGAAGGAGCAAGCGATACCATCAATAAAGCTTGGGAAAAGCCCTTCTCGACCGAATCGTTCCAGATTAACGACTAACGGTCAACTAGAGAAACCGATGCCAAAAACATCTAGTGCTTTGAGCAGCAAGTTCGGTTTCTCGCCTTTGTCGACTTTGCGAAGGGAAGCGGTAACGGCGTTAACCGCCAATCCACGGAATGGCTCGGGTGGATAAGGAAATGGTTTTTTCTTTACCATCTCGAGCTGAAGCAGATCGCTTTCCTTCGCTAATGCCATATGTGCAAGAATTCGTCCAGCCACCCTGGTGCTACCGATACCATGCCCAGTGTAGCCCAAACCGTAAATTACCTTGCCACCATTTACGGTTCCAAAGAATGGGGTCAGTCTTGTTGTGGACGCAATCGGTCCGCCCCATCGATAAGGGAATTGCAAGTCTGCAAGCTGTGGAAAGTGACGTTTAAAGCTGACGGCAAGGTCTGCGTAGTGTGATTCAGAGTGATCACAAGATTCGTCCACGCGATTTGGCGAATAGTACATAGCTTCGCTCGTTCCCCACAGAATGCGATTGTCGGCGGTGAGGCGATAGTAATTGAAGAATGTTCTGCCGTCGGTAACCCCTTGCCGATTGCTCCATCCGATTGAGGCGAGCTGTGAATCAGTCAGAGGCTCGCTTACTACGATGTAGTCGTACAACGGTATAAATCGCCAGAGCAACTGAGGCAACAAATGGTGAGTATATGAATCAGTTGCCAGAATGATCTTGTCTGCAGAAATTTTTCCACTACTCGTTGTGATTTCTGCGTCCTTCAATTCGACAACTCGGCTGCGTTCAAAGAAGCGCACCCCCGCGTCCTCGCATTTACGCTTGACCTTATCGGCAAGCTTCACCGGATTTACGATTCCACCGCCTGGAACCCATGCGGCGCCCAGATAGAGTGGGGAATTCAACTCCTTTTTGACCTCTTCCGCTGATAAAAACTTGTGTCCGCCAATCCCTAAAGTCGATGCAACGGCAGCACTTTCGCGACAATCCTCCATCTGCGCATCAGTTAATGCGACGTGAAGTTGTCCAGTCTTTTCAAAATCACAATCTGCTGCGAACTCGGCCAACTCGTCAATATTCTGCAAGCCGACGTGCGCAAGTCTTTGTGCGTCATCGCGCCCGAAATGAGCGATGGCCAGCGCGTGAGAGTGGTCGATGCAAGCGCTGACAATCCCAGCGTTGCGACCGCTGCCACCGTAACCCACAACTTGTTGCTCGACCACCGCGACATCCAATGATGGGTCAAGCTGTTTCAGAAAATAGGCAGTCCACAAGCCAGTAAAACCAGCACCGACTACGCAAACCTGCACCCTGATGTCTTTGTCCAGAGCCGGGCTAGGCTCGTAATTGTGACGGGACGCCAGCCAATATGAACATTGTTCGATGTTCTTATTCATAGACGCTGAGTGTACCATGTTAGAAGAGGCCAACATTCCTTGACAAGAAGTAGATACGGTAACATCGAACATTATTGACAGTGACGATTTCGGGCGAACGAGTGGTAAGCAACAGAACCGTAGTAACTCTATTCTATATTTTTCTTGTACATGCATTAGTTGCATCGACACCAGCTACGGTGTCGGCAACTAATCTCGCAAAAGATCGCGAAGTCGGAATTTTGGTAGCAAAGATCGCGAAACTAAAGGGATCTGGATCCGAAAGCGCCAAACTAGCATTAGCTGAACTACAAATGCAGCTAGGAGCTATCTATCAGGAAAACGGAGAGTTCTCAAAGTCTCAAACATGTTTCTCAACTGCGCTCCAAATCCGCTCCCAGCCCGGTAGCGGACAGACGCCGGAGGTCCCGTTCCGCAGCGATCCGAGCAACGACACGACTCGCACTCAGCGCGACGAATTGCGCGGCAGCTACTCTGGCAGTAGCCTAGCAGCAGGTCAAGCTAGGCACTCGAAGGAATTGCTGATTGCCCAATCAAAGATGTGGCTGGGTGACTCTCTCAGAGCGCAAGGTAAATTCTCTGACGCCGAAAAGTATTTGACAGAAGCACACAAGTCAATTGAAGCTAACGCTCCCGCCTCGATTGAGGAAGCAACATCGCTGAACCGACTCGCTTCTCTGTACAACAACTGGGGCAATTTTAGTAAGGCAGAGTCCTTGCAGCGAGAGGCACTGGCGATTGCAGAGAAGCATCTCAAGGCTGCGGACAATGAAATCGCAATTCATAAACTTCTTTTGGCCGACACTCTCCGACAACAAGGCAAATACAAAGCCGCCGAGCCGTACCTCCAGGCTGCAGTAGCGAATTTGAAGAAAGCAAATCCACGTTCGCGCGAATACGCTGCAGCGCTAAACAACCTTGGCGCTCTCTACTTTTGGATGGGTGATTACTCCAGAGCTGAGCCTTTGCTGGAGAGGGGATTGAATCTTCGCGAAGAAATTTGCGGGAACGAGCACATCGACGTTGCGAATTCACTGGGAGATCTTGCCGCTCTCAATTATCAAAAAGCGAATTATACTGTGGCACAAAAATTATTCCAGAAGGCTCTGGCAATAAGAGAAAAACAGCTTGGAACCAATCATCCGTTGACGGCAAGCACGATGTCTAATCTTGGGAATGTTTACGCCACCACGGGACAAACAGCTAAAGCAAAGACTATGCTAACGAAAGCCGTTTCAATCAAGGAACGCACGCTGGATCCAAACAGTCCGGATCTGGCGCAAGGACTAAATGACCTCGCGGAACTTTGCATTGATGCAAGAGATTTTCAGCAAGCCGAAAGACTTGTTAACCGCGCCAAAACTATTCGGGAAAAGACACTCGGAAAAACGAATCCGGATCTTGCTGCGTCGTGGAGAACAGAGGCGCGGCTAAATCTGCAACGAGGCAAGCTAGAGCAAGCCAAGGAAGACGCACAACGCGCCCTGGCGATCTACAACAAAGCTCTTGCACCCAATCATCCAGAATTGCGCGAAACGAAAGCGCTGCTGAATGCAATTACGAAGAAGCAATCAAAACGTAATTGAATTTGCAGAAGCGATCGCCAAACGGCAAGATATCCGCTAGCCATAGACGGGGACGTTGCGTCCGCGATCCATACCCTGCGCTCTTGAATCTCGAACTGAATTTCGCCGTAAACAACTTAGATACAAAACTTCTGTATGTTGGTGATTGAAGTCTCCAGGAGCTTGCTTATGAAGCCTCTCGCCAAATTGTTTATTCTTGCTGTTCTGTTCTGCTGCACATCTGCCAGTGTCTATGCGGAAGAGACTCAGTGGAGTAAACAGAACAGCGCGGGAGAAGCGGCGTACAAGCGCGGTGACTTCGTCCACGCAGAAACTGCGTTTCGCTTAGCTCTGTCCGAAGCGCAAAAACCGGGAGAGGAAGGCAAGCACCTGGCTTTCAGCTTGCATCGCCTTGCCGAACTCTACAAGACTCAAGGTAGGAACGCCGAGGCGGAAGCGCTTTTGCGTTCCTACGCAATCTTGCAACAAAAAATTCAGGCGCGAGAACAGAAGAAGGCACTCAAGCGCCAGAGTCAGCCAACTCAAAATGACAAATCATCGACTCAATTAAGCCGAGGCGGATGGGACGGGAACGATTTGCGACTCAATCGCAAATTCGACTACAGCAAAATTTAGCTGACCGGACATTAGCAAGCTTGCCTGTTCATCAAGGAAAAGAGGATTTAACTTCCCCATGAAAAACATCATTATTCAAATGACACTTCTGCTCATCTGCTCGAATGCATTTGCAGCGGATACCAGCCCCTGGAGTAAATACAATAGCGCCGGAGAAGCGGCTTACAAACGCGGCGACCTTGCTCAGGCATCTGGCTTGTTTCGGGCTGCACTGAACGAAGCACAAAAGCCTGGCGAACAAAGCGTACATCTGGCGGCGAGCTTGCTTCGACTTGCTGAAGTTTATAAGTTGCAGGGACGAAACTCCGAGGCGGAGCCGCTTATGCGTTCATATGCCTTGCTTCAACAACAAATTCAAAAGCGAACTCACCACATTTCCGCAAATCATGCAGAAAGCTCCTCCAATGTCGGATCAGCAAAATCTTCGAATCCAAATTCAAAATCAGGAGCAAACAGCAACACACACAAAATGGGCGGCGGCTGGGATCTGAATGACCTGAGAATCAATCGAAGGTTTTCCTACTAGCTCTCGATTTCTGCCCTCGGTCCCTGTAGCCGTGGGCGCTAGCCAGTGGGCACTGCACGCTGCGTGGAACTCCCCCACCCCTACGTGGTCCTCCCACTACTTAACTAAACGGAATCTCATCATAATCAGGACAAGGTTTGACAGGGTCAGGCCGGCTGGACGATTTGATGTCAGAATTCCCCCACCGCGAAATCAAGTCAGCTAATCAGCAGCTCAATTCAAGACAAGAGAATGTCTTGAATCCCGGTCGCCTTCCTGACGAAGAAAAGAAAGCCTATGAAAAGCTTCTTGAATCATCTCGGGAAGAAAGCGGGACGCAATGGATTAGTAAGAATATCGGCGCTCCACTTGCCAATGCCGCATTCATCGATGGCCATAACGCAGTCAGCAGCAGTGTCAACGACGTTTCAAAGCTGCTTGGAGGTGACGCGCTGCTTGCGGATTGGAAGCCTTACGAGACAAGCCAGGCACAACTGCTCAGCAAAGAATGGTTCGCGCAAAACGTCTTCGGGGCCGTCGGTGCAATAGCTCCCTATGGACTGGCAGCTATTGGGACAGGAATAGCCAGCACGAAACTAGGCGCTGCACTGAAAACCGGAGCAGCGGTTACGGGATTTCTGCAATCGCGAAGCATGCATTTGATCGCCGGCGCCACCATTTATGATGGCATGCGCAAACCGCATGAAGGCGAGACAAGAATCGGCAATGCACTCGGTGGGGCAGCGGCCTTCTCCGTATTCGAGACAGGCAACTGGTTGAGTTCCGGAACAAAGGGTTTCAACTGGGCAGCGGCCAGAATGGCTACGGGAGCACTTGGGGGCGCAGCACATCTTACAACAAGCAATCTCATCTCGAAACAAGAATTCGCATCGCCTGAAGCATACGCGAATGCCATGCTTTCCGGTGCCACCCTGAACAGCTTACTTCCAAAGATTCATCAAGAAGCGTCAAACGCATTCTTGCCGTCAAAGCCCAAATCATTCAGCAATGCACCGGAAACAGGCGCAAAGGAGAACAACGCTAGTCAGAAAGCGAATTTGGACAGCCTCGAAGCTAGCAAACCGCTCAAGCTTAGAGGTCCGGATCAACCAGGCGGTATTATCCCTGGATTTGTTCGCGATCGTGTCAATGAAACGCGCGCGAAACAAAATGAAGCGCAAAGCACGGAAGCGCCAGCTGAATCGACTAATCATAATCTTGCAAAGCTGGGAGACCAACATAGAGCTGGGGGCATTATCCCTGAATTCATGCAGGACCGGATAAAACAAACCCGTGCAAGACAGGCCGCCGAGGAACAAGCTAAGAGTGGCGAGAAGCAAGGTCCAGCCTCAGATAAAGCTGAAGCGAACTCAGGCAATAACGAAGTGAAGCCTGAATCGTCCATCAGCGCCGATCGCAAAGAAGTTCCCTTTGCTGGAAGTGAAACGAAACAGCAGCCGCAAGCCTTACTGGCAGAAGCTCGTGAAGTTGAAGCGAGGCGCCGAGTACGCGTCGAGCCTGAGAATATTGATTGGTCTTCCGTAAATGCAACAGCTAAAGTAAATTTGCTCAAGGGGCTCGGCAATGAGATTCCTGCCGATCGTGCAAAGTATTTCGATGCGCTGATCGATGACACCGATAGTGGTGTCGCGGTAGCAGCAGCCGATGCGTTGCCTAAGCTGGCAGGTACAGATCGATTTGACCGTTGGGTAAAAATCGCCGAATCCGACAATTGGGACCTCAAAGACAAGACAATGGCTCTGATGGCGCATTTGCCGAAGGACCGGCTTCCTGATGCTTTCGATTTCATTCTCGCAAATCCAAAGGATTTCTTGCATGAACCACACAACCTCGTAAGGTTCGGAAGGATCAGCGCCGACACGCCGAACATGCAAATGGTCTCGCTGCTTCAAATGCCAGAGCTAACTGGACAGCGGGCTTTGAAGGAGACCTTATGGAATAAAGCATATGAGAATCCGTACACACGCAGCTCCGCTCTGGCAAATATGGAAGCACTGCCAGTAGAGTCACATAGTAGAGTCTGGAACAAAGCTTGGGACGAAGCAAACGTGAAGGGCAACAGCCCGGGCAAGTCGGATGAAGTAAATGCACTGCTTGCCCAAGCAAAAAACCTACCGGAAGCTGAGCTACAAGCAGCTTGGTCGAAGATCATCCAGTATGATGGTGATATGACACCAGCTCAACTCAACCCGCTGCTGAAGAGCTTGCCGGAAGCTAACGACGTGCGCCTAAACGCATGGAGAGAATTGTTGAATACAGTCAACAAGGAATCCAAATGGGATCGTGGTGTAATGATGGCATTGGAAACGCTGCCGGAGCACCAACGCGCAGGGGCATGGACTGAAGCGTTCAACGCTCTACCAAACTTAGACGTCAATCCTCTCGCTAAAGCAATCGAATCTTTGCCTGCGGAGTCACGATTATCAGCTTACTCAAGATTGATAGAAAGTGGAAAAGAACTGCATTCATGGACGTGGAATGTTCGCTCGCTTCCCCCCGAGCAACTGCCACTTTTGATGGACACAATCAAGAAGATTCCGGATGAGATTTCGCGCAAAGACATGCTTCTCAGCGTCGATATGGACGTGCTTTTCGATAGACCAGCGGCAGAGCAATATCAAATTGCGAAATCAGTCTTCACCAAAGTCATGACGGATCCTGTCCTTCGCGAAGGAATCACCCTCAAGAAATGGTGGCGTCAACTTCCTGAACAAACAAATGAGCACGGACAATCGGTTCCTGCCTTGCGACAACACCTTGCCACCGAGCTTCCAGTAGATGGCTTAGCGCAGATCTTGCTACCTCAGAATCCGCAGTTAGCGTCAGAATTTGCCGCGAGACATCCGAATGCCGTTCGCGAACTTGCAGCCGCTAGAAAAGAATTTTTCGGCTCGGATAACAAACGCATTCCCGAATTAGACAAGCTCGTAAGTACTTGGCTGAAAACAGATTCACTGGCAGACACAGTGGATGCCGCTTTGGCACAAGATATGAGGAGTGAGGGTGTAAATTTGTTGCCCGACCTGATGAGTCAGGTCGCGAAGGGAACAAAAGATAGCACCGAAGTCTTGAACAAGTTATTCGAAACGATCAAGAAACCGGAACAGGACGAACATATATTTGCTAGAGCTATTGAAATTGCAGCAGGTATTGGACGCGCAGATAAAGCCGCATTCGAAAGAAGCTTCGGACAATCACTAACACAGCATTTATCTTCTAACGAAACGCCATATGCTCACCGATTGGACCTCGCGCGAAAGATCGCCGTACAGCAAAGACTTGGATTTGAAGGCGCCCGCGACCTGAGCATCCCGGATCTTCGACTTCCGAGAATCGAGATCTCGGAAGAGGCGAAAACCGCTCTTAGACAAAAGGCAGAAAGCGATTTGCGTAACCCTGAAGCTTTGAAACAGCTGCTCGGCAAGGGTGAGTTAGGACAACGCTTCCCGATGGTATTCGGTGAAAGCAAAGAAGGCGGAATCGTTGGACGCATCCAACACGAAGGACATGAATTCACAGTCGACAAACACACTCTGGAGCAGCTGGCAAACATACTTGACGATCCCCGCTTCAAAGCCTTGAGCGAAAAAGAACAGACGGACTTACTCTGGGCGTCACTCTTCCATGATTCAGGAAAACGTGCAGGAATATCGGATCCAGGACATGAGTGGGTTTCAGCGAACCTCGCCTGGGGCGTGCTCGAATCGCTCGGATATCCACCAGAAAGAACAAGCAGAATCGCGACGCTGATAAGCCGCCATTCCGAGCTTAGTTTCTGGCCGGAGAATCCGCCAACAAAAGCTTTGGGCGACGCCCAAAATGGTGGAACGCCATTAGCACGCGAACTATCCGTGTTCTATCGCAATCCCTCCGCGATTGATCAGCTGTCCATTCTCAACACCGCTGATATCAAAGCGCTGGACGGAGCATCAAGTAAATTCACCCCAGAAGTAGCGGCAGAGCTTCAACACGCGAAAGACACCGTGAGCAGCATTCAACAGCAGCTGGCTAAACCGATTCCGCTTTTGTTCACGCAAGTTCCATCCAGTTTCGGTTTGCACACCATGCCGGAGAAGTTCCAGATTCTAGCGCATGCAACGCCTGACGAAGCAGCATTCCTGAAGCATCGCCCCTCAATTCAGTCATATCGCTCCAATCTATCAACTTCTCTTTTCACCAGAAATCACCAGATTCCTTATCAAGACACGAATCTCGTTGTCCTGGTTACAACAACACCAGAACGCATTTCAACTGCGGGACCACACAACTTGAACACTGGCAAACTGGTTGATTGGCAGGGTCATGTCGACCTTAGCTTCGACAAGTCAGACCACAAAACGAGCTGGACCAGGGGCTATGAAGATTGGCTCAAGCGCTCAGATCGCGGTCCAAAATCAATGGAAGATCTTTTCGTTGAAACAACAAAATTCGATAACCTCAATGATCTGGTTCAAAATGGTTCACGACAATTAGTGGAAGCACAAAGCAAGCTTTCCGAAACACTCACAAGCGGGACAGATGGCAGCCCACTGAATGCGCACACGGAAGTAAAAGCAAATAATCCACATATCGTTGGACTTGGGATAATGAGCAAAGGACGGCCGCTATCATTCCAAAACATGGATATCCCAACCTTCGAGCGCATGGTGGCCGCATCCAAGAAACATGCCTGGCTACTGGCTCCGAATGAAAAGGCAGCCAACGCACTAGTGATCCCCGAACGCACCTGGCGAGCGGTTCAAGAGTCCAACATCCCCTTCATGGTCCTGGATCGATAAGTATTAGTCTTCTTCTAGCTCAGCAAGGGCTTTCAGGCGCCCTGAGTTTACTGCAGCTACAAGCAGCGCGTGATCGCGTTCGGTTTGGTCTGCGTAATTCAATGCGAAATCTGTGACCGCCAAATCGAACGTATTAGTATTTCCGAGATAGCCACTTATGATCGCGGCATCGCCTGATCTGGCGTGTGCGCGAGCCAGAACGCGTCCCATTACTTCGGCAATCTCAACAGTTTGTGGACCATCCCATAATTCGGGATCGGGTTTTACTTTCGTGTCGCGCAACTGCCTGACATAGAAATGCTTCCCGTCCTCAGTTCGCGTCCAGCCTAGAAAAATATCGCTAGCTGATTGAATGATTCGCTGTCCCTCAACAACGCGCTGACCATTGTTCTCAAAAGTACTCTTGCCCACATACTTCTGTAAGCTCGAGTCCTTAGCTTCTTTGATCTGCAATATCAAGGGCTCATTATCTGGAGCGAGCATCAATGCGACCGCGCACAAAGTTCCAACGCTGCCGATTCCGACGACTTTTATGGCAACGTCCTCAAAACGATAGCGGCTTACCAAACGGCGTTTGTCTTCCTGCAATGATTCCTTATATAGGTCCAGCGCCTTCTCGATTTTATGTTTGAAGTGCTTACCTTCGTTCCCCGAGAGGTGATACATCGTCGGTGGGCTGTCTTTAAAGCGATAGCCTCCGCCAGCAGCCTCAGCAAATTTCGGGAAGTAGTAGTCTTGAATCGTCCGTTTGAGTTCTTTCCTCAATTTGGCAGCACGCTTCTTCTGCAAAACTTCGTCGGTTGTGCGCTCAATCACGCTTTGCCAATCGACGCGCTCGTACCAGATGTCCAGAATACTCTTCTTCGACAGTTCGGTAATTTTCTCGCGATAGGCTTTCACCACCATTTCGGCGGCAGCTGAAACATACTTCGCTTTCAGGTTGTTTTCTCTGGCGGCAAGGACGAAACTGACAGCAAGGCGCTTCACATCCCACTCCCAGGGCGCAGGAAGCGTCTCGTCAAAGTCATTAATATCAAAAACTATATTCCGCTCGGGGGTGGCAAATGCACCGAAATTGAGCAGATGGCAGTCGCCGCAAGCCTGCACGGGAATTTTGGTTCCCTTGCCGGAACTCAAGTCCATCGCCATGAGCGACGCGGCACCCCGAAAGAATGTGAAGGGGCTTTGCATCATCCGCCCATAGCGTAGAGGGATAAGATCAGAAAGACGCCCTTCATTGGACTCTTCGAGGACCGTAATCGGGTCTGGTCTATTTGCAGGAGCTTTCCAGCCGGCATGAACTTCGTGCGGAATCGCGTTCCTGATTGCCTCACCGCGAACTCTACGATCGTCTCGCGGAGAGATCGTGTTGTCATGCAAAAGGGCTTCTTCGTCCGTGTACTTGCCAGCCAAGAGGTTTCCTCCACCAGACCCGGGCTCTATTATGCCGCGAGTTCCATATATTCGATCAAATTCCCAGGTACAAGGTAAATTCCACCGTTACCGGGGCAATTTTTCACGAAGACCGGAAACCTCTTTCGATTCCAAGCTCAATGTCACTAACTTGAGGGAGAGCAATATGCGTTGTCGATCAGCGAGCGATTTCGCTCTATCGGGCGGTTCGATTCCGGCAGCGCCGGCATCCTGCCGGCTTCTATCTTTTGACTTCGGTTCGATTCCGGGAGCGCCGGCATCTTGCCCACTTCTATCTTTTGACTTCGGTTCAATTCCGGGAGCGCCGGCATCTTGCCGGCTTCTATCTTTTGACTTCGGTTCGATTCCGGGAGCGCCGGCATCTTGCCG
>JAIEQI010000040.1 GCA_019747875.1 Candidatus Obscuribacterales bacterium | reverse complement strand
GCTACTGCAATTGTTCTCGGTTTACAAGCGACCAGCTTTCGCTCGGCGCTTACATAGTATCTCCATACTTAGAACAGCTCGCTCCATGCTTAGGACTTGCGATTAAGAGTTCGGTTCGATCCCGGGAGCGCCGGCATCTTGCCGGCTTCGATTTTGCGAGCGATTCTCAAAAAGCTTTGGCAAACCAATCACCGGGGTTGGTGGCGTCTTTGTTTACGTAGATGCTGAAATGAAGATGCGGACCGTTTGCCCGACCGGTAGATCCAACGGCACCAATCTTCTGTCCGGCATCAACGATATCGCCTTCCTTCACCAAGACCTTACTAAGATGTATGTAAAAGGAAACCACCCCCTGCCCATGGTCGATGCAGATGGTATTGCCGTGCAGCTTCCAACCACGTCGCGCAAGAATCACTTTCCCTTTCTGCACAGCCTTAACAGGCGTACCAGTTGCAGCTGCAAAGTCTAGCCCGGAATGAAAGTAATCAGTTAATAGCTTGCCGTTCACCCGACGGCGAAGTCCAAATGTTGAAGAAACGCGTGACTGCACCGGTCGTAAAAATTTGCCATCCCAATATTGCTTGTTCGAGACTGTTCCCTTAGCACCATCAACAGCAGCCTCCTCTCCAGGAGAAGCAACAAAATTGTCCTTGCCTGGAGGCAGGCGAATCGATTGCACACCGAAACCGCCAGCAATAACCTTCAGTTTTTCACTGGCATCGCCCACTTTGATTGTATAAGTACCGACCTTAAGATCAGCCGGAACACTAATTAGAGCCCTACTGAAGGCTTCCTCACCTTTTTGATGGGCGAAAGTTTTGTATTCCTTATTATGAAAGAGCACTGTCGGGCCAGGTGGTGTGCTATCACCGGCGGCAGTGCCAGCACCAGATTCAGTACTGTCACCGCCTGCAGTTCCACCAGCACGCGGTATCAGTACTTCAATCGTTTGTCCTTGTTTTGCGACTGGAGGTCTAATTTCTATGGCAGCAAAGCAAGCCTGAGCTGAAACCAGCAGGACCAAAAGCAAGAGACCGCCAGCCATACTTTTCAGGCAAGGTCCTCCCGAATTCCTCAAAAGCAAGATCGCACAAAGCTTGTCTAGTAAACGTGAAAACAAAAACTGGGGATACGAAAACACTCTACGCCGGAAGTAGTTCATAGAAATCATCTTTGATAGCCAACGCTATCAATTCTACTAATCTTTTGGCATCAACTTTTCGATGGCTTCCAAAAGCTGCTCAACCTTTTCTAACGGTATGGCAACGCCCTTCTTTGTGGGTTTTTCCGATTGGTCCTTATCCAAATACCATTCACGGATATGCAAATATCTCTTTCCTGCATATTCTCCGATATAGACATTGATGGTTTCACCACGCGATTTCTCGTGAATCGTTATCTTCTCTTCCAATGAACGCCCTCCCCAACAAGCGTCTACTAAATCAGACTCCGGCACTACTACCATAACCAGAATATAAGAATTAGTAAAGATCCTGAAGAGAATCTCTAAAAGATCTGAATTACATAAGATCTTTTAGAGATCTATAGGGGTAGCGGCGGCGTGGACCGCTAAACGCAGCGACGCAGTGCGCGGAATCGCAGGCAGGACAATACTTTTGAACTGCTCCGCGCTTATGGGCATGTCAGGATTTTCGCAGGTCCAGCCATCATTTGCCAACGAAATTCGGTGGTCAAGAGAGAATCCGATAGTCTGATAACAACAAATTCCTATTACGCAGAGATCCGGAAACAGTTCAGCTCACTACAATAAACATTGGCTTTCCAGGATTGCCCTGAGCGGCAAGAAAAAGTAAGAGAATGGCTCAGTTCGTTGACGAAGTAAAAATCAAAGTTCGTTCCGGCGACGGAGGGAACGGCATGGTGGCATGGCGGCGTGAGAAATACGAGCCACTCGGTGGACCAGCCGGCGGAACTGGCGGACAAGGCGGTCATGTCGTTGTAGAGGCAACGAATGATTTGTCGACACTTCTTGATTTTCACTACAAGTCCGAGTTTATTGCCGAAAATGGTGCCAAAGGCGGGCCAAAGAACAGGCATGGTAAAAAGGGTGCCGATCTCGTTCTTCGAGTCCCCGTTGGCACGGTCATTCGCGATGTCGAAGCGGATCGCATAATCGCAGATCTTTCGACGGATGGAGCGCGCGCCTTAGTAGCCGAAGGTGGCCGCGGCGGTCGCGGAAATACGGCGCTTGCTACTGTGCAAAACCGGGCGCCCTACTACTGTGAGCCTGGCGAGTCCGGAATTGAACGTGAACTTGAGTTGACCCTCAAACTACTGGCGGATGTTGGTTTTGTTGGTTTGCCAAACGCGGGCAAGTCGACACTGCTTTCTGTGCTAACTGCTGCCAGACCAAAAATCGCTGACTATCCATTTTCAACCCTTACGCCGAACCTCGGAGTAATGCGCGGACCCGGCGGGGAAGGGGTTGTGGTGGCAGACATTCCAGGACTGATCGAAGGCGCGTCGGAAGGGGTTGGACTGGGGCACACATTTCTAAAACACATCGAGCGCACAAGGGTTATCGTTCATCTTGCCGACATAAGTTCCGAAACCCTCAAACAAGATCTAAGAACAATTAGCGATGAGCTCAGCCTTTACGAACTGAGACTAGCTCAAATGCCCCAAATACTTTTCTTGAACAAATCAGATTTGCTACTCCCGGAAGAAGCAGATGCCATCTACAAAGAAATAAGCGAAAATCTAAAATCCATATTTGCCAATCCTGAATCGATTACAAAGGTGATGCATGGAAGTTGTGCAAGCACCGACGGCATCAAAGCTCTTCAAAATGAGATTATGGAATTGCTTTCCAAGACACCAAAACCAGATGAATTCGTCGAAGTCCACGATGATGAAGCGGCCTATCAGCACCCCGATACTGGATTCACGATCAGCCGCAAGAAAGGTGTCTTCTATGTCTCGGGAGATCGAGCGGAGCGTTTACTTGGGGTGACAAACTTGCGCAGCCCAGAATCCCTGCAACACTTTTTCCATGTGCTCAGAGCAATGGGCATCGTTGATGCACTCATCTCCGAAGGCATTCAAGAGGGCGATGAAATAGTGATCGGCAAAACCTCGTTCTCGTATGGCGAGGGGACATTCTAGAGAAATTCCATGCAAGGCCGTTCACCTCTTTTTTTCAAAGGACTCGTCATAATCGGCATACCACTTCTCTTTGAAGTGTTCATCTTTTCGACATTGTTGTTTCTTCAAAACAATTACATCCAAACAATTACGGCTGTGACACAAACAAAGCAGGCAGTGTCCTATGCAGGTGAGCTTGGTAGGCTGGCTTTTACTTATTTGACTAACAGGATGTCGGTCTCATTTGATATCGAAGATCAGAACTTAACAAACTTCCGCGAACGACGGCAACAGATTGGCACAATCGGAGACTGGTTAAAGGACTACACGTTAGAGGATAAAACGGAAAAACGAGTAATCCTTCCAATTCTGCGATCAATTGATGATCTGGTCAAGAAAGCTGACAGCCTGGGAGGTGATCGTGGCGGTGACTCGCCCGTTCCCAATGCGATGCTCGGTGGCAAGATCAAAGTAATCAAAAGTCTTTCCAGGCAGGTTTTAGATATAACCGACAGCCTGAGGGAATTTCGAAGAGCACAGTTGAAGAAAGGCGAGACTGCTCTGCAACACAGTGCGACGCTAAATTCACTTATCAGCGCGACAATTGCTGCCTCATTTATAGGCAATCTAATCATCGCTGCACTCTTGTTGCGATTCTTCATGTCGTCGATCTATAAGAAGCTGCAGCATCTGATTGACAATATGCATCGCTTCGGAAAAGGGCAACAACTAAGAGAGCCGATAACTGGCAAGGACGAGATCGCGGGGCTCGATCTGCTGTTTCACAAAATGTATTCGGATCTAAATGCCGCGCAAAAAAGCAAACAAAATTATATTGAACTCTTGCGCAAGAACTTCGAAAAACCGATTTCGGAATCTAAATTATTTTTGGCCACACTGAAAGATAATGAAACCGTATCGGCTGATGGCCGACGAGGAGCAGAGCGTTCCGAACGAAATCTGGAGCGCTTACTCAAATTAATCGACGAATTACTGTTACTTGAGCAGAAAGCGCGGCAACCCAACTTGATTGAGCTGAAAAAAACGGACGTAGACATTAACGACTTATTGAAGCGTTCCGTCGAATCCGTCTCGGACTTCGCAGCGAAAGGACAGGTCAATATCGAGCTAGACCCATCGACCTGCACAATCAACGCCGATGGCGACAAAGTCATTCAGGTCATTGTCAACTTGCTCTCTAATGCGATCAAATTTTCACCTAAGCAATCCACAATCAAGATTGATTTACACAATAATGAAAGCGAACTTGAGATTCTGATCATAGATCAGGGCAGAGGCGTTCCACTGAATCTGCAAAAGAAGATCTTTGAACGATTTGGTCAGTCGGAGGCTAGCGATGCCAGTGAGAAGGGTGGAACAGGCTTGGGATTACCTATTTGCAAGGACTTTATTGAGGCGCATGGTGGCAGCATTGGCGTGCATAGTGAAAATGGCGAAGGAAGCACATTCTGGGTAAAGCTGCCCAAAACGAAGGTGCACGTATGAAGAAGCCCTTACACCTCAGTTTGTATCAAAAAGCGATTGTATTGATTGCAGCACCGTTGATCTTCGGTTTAATTCTGGCGACGGTGCTACTCTTCCTCAATCAGTTCTATCAGCAAAAGGTGCAAGAAGAAGTCAAAACTCAAGAACAAATCTTTCACGCCAATAACTTCTACGTGGAATGCACCGGTATAATTAGCAGCCGCATCGCAGCAAGAATCTTCTCAGATGAGCGTGGATTCTATCAGGAGCGCGAACAAAAAGAGGATATGGAAGCAGATTACAAGGCTCTGCAAACGATGACTAGCGATATTGAATTTCGGCTGGTCCAGAAGATATTCGATGCGGCAAAAAGAGTGATTATGTATTCCGATGCTTTCGTTACTGTTCCGGGTCCAGACCATAGCAGCATCGAAAGAGTTCAAGCTCTCAAAGAAAATTTTGACATCGTAAAAGGTGTCGTCGAGCCCCTCGACGAGTTGAGTGCCGCTTTCAGAGCATTTCGCAGCCAAGAACGATTTGTTAGCGGTGAGACTGCAAAAGAAGTTCAAGAGATGAATGCACTCATCAATATGACCTTATTGTCCGCACTTGCAATCAGCATTTTGTTGACGATGCTTTTGTATTTTTACTTCATGCGAACCATTTATTCTGGTGTACATACCCTAATGCAAAACGCACAGAAGTTTCAGAGTGGACAGAGCTTGCTACCCACAATGCAAGGCAGTGACGAACTTGCGCAGGTCGACATCGCATTTCACAAGATGGCATCCGACTTGGAAGCAGCAAGTAAATTCAAACAAGAAATGCTCTCCATGGTTAGCCATGATTTACGGACACCACTGAATGCGGTGACAGGCTATCTATCGCTTGTTTCGGAGGGACCATATGCCGGAAAAGAAAACTCAGCGTTGAAAGAAACGGCAGCAGTTCATGAACGAGAGCTATTCAATGTGGTCAAGTTGATTAATTGCGTGCTCGATTCAGAAAAGCTTGAAGCGGGTGCCATGGAACTTGCGAAACGATCTATTTACGTTGAGACAATCGCAGAAAAGTCCATTGAAGAGTTGGAAAAAGCTGCAGAGGAGGCTCAGGTCACAGTCGCGTTTACACCTTCTGAGCTAGAAGTTGAGGTTGATCCTCATCGAATAGGCCAGGCAGCAAACGCTTTTTTAGAAACAGCTATCCGGTCAACGCCTCCGGGCGGACAAGTAAACATCGAACTCCGCGTGATAGAGTCCACGATCAAGTTTCAATTTTCAATTCCAAAACTAATAACTGATACCAGTCTGTCTGCAATTTTTGAACGCTATTCAGACCTTCATCCTACCGACATTCAAATTCCAGAAGATCAATCACTGGCACTGGCTGCGGCGATAGTGAAACTGCACGGAGGCGAAGTCGGCACAACACGCGAAGAGGCCGAAACAAAACTTTGGTTCAGCCTGCCGCTACCTAGCTAAAATTCGATGTCAAAATCTTCCATTTTTCGGAAGCAGATGTAAGGCATTTTCTGACAGCAAGAAATTTCATGTGGCAGATCGGGCGAATCCTTGACTACCATTTTTTACTTTCATATGATGAGTCTTGTTGACCATAATCGATCCTGAAACTAGCCGCTTACACGGTGGGTTCGCAACTGCCCATTGGTTCTTAAATAAGGGGCAACGGTTTCAGCTAAGGTTGGTTACTTTCGGAAACCGGGGGAAATCTGGATGAATGCCTTTTTTGCAAAGAGAGAGTTTAAAGCGGCGAGAAAATTTGGCATAGTGCTAGCAAGTTCGATCTTTCTCGCAGGTCAATTCGCTCCCGGTGTATATGCAGAACAAGCGTATACTCCTCCGACAGCACCGAGTGCAATAGATGTTACGAACGCTACGCCGCACGATGGTGCCACCAGTGTGCCTGAGTCGGTCATGACTGGACTTAACAGTGCCACCACATTTTCAGGAATGAACATCATTGACTTCGGCACTCTTTCCGGCGGTCACTTAGATTTCGGAAGCGGCAATTTCTCGAACGCCGCTGGCGGTATTCTTTATGCAATATCCACAAACCCAACACTTCAAAACGCGCAGCTTTCTGCACTTAACATTTACAATGCAGGCACCATAACCACCATCATTCCGACAGGAGGATTGCCTGGCTACAACACAGCAAACCTTGTTCAAGGACTCAACCTTAGCATCAACGCCATTCAAAATATTGTCAACACCGGCAGCATTACCAGCGCCGGCAGCTTGTCTGTGACTGCACCAGCGATCTACAACGCGTTACCATCAACAGCTATTACGACCGTTGCTCCTGTAATGTCAGCAATGCAATCAATGAATCTGCAAACGAATGCCCTAGTAAACAGTGGCATGCTGGTTTCGCAACTTGCTAATTTGAACATCGTTACGAATGCCACTGGAAATTTGTCCATTAATTCGCTCGGTGGAACTCTTCAAGCTCTCAATGGAACGATCAATATTGGACAATCTGGAACGCAGACCGTGCTGCAAAATCTTGAAATAAACGGTGGCAATTTTTTGACCAATCAGCTGAACGTTCTTTCTGACAATGGATTGGTCAACATCGCCACCCAATCTCTCGTCGGAGCCTTGAATATCAATGCCGGCGAAGCGCATGTGCGGTCGTCCGGTGATTTAAGAATTGGAAATGTAACAGTTACAAACGATCCTTCTTTCGAAGTTGATGACAATGGAAACATCATTCTAACCGGCGACATTGTTGCTACCGATGAAATTACGGGTAACGTGGTTCTTCATGCGGGTAATAGCATCTTAAACGAAGGTGCTTCAAAGATAATTGCACCAGGCGCAGGCTACATAGATATGAGAGCCAGTCAGAACATTGTCCTGGATGGACTTGCGTTTATGGGCACTGACGGGGGACAAATAGGCATAGCGGCAGAAAATGGCAGCATCTCCTGGGAAATAGGTGCAGGCACGCTGCACAGTGGTGGCGGTGACGTATCTCTTAAGGCCGGACAAAACGTTTCGATTAGTGGGCTCCAATCTGTCACTACCGAGAACGGATTCTTTAGTGTGGAAGCAGAAAACGGCAACATTATTTGGGGCTCCGATGCCGCTGTTGTGACAACAGGCGAAGGCATGGTGAACGTTCTTGCAAAACAAAACATTCTTGCCACAAACATTTCAATCAACGCCGAAGTGCCAGATGCGGGTAAGGTCGGATTCCTTGCGTTAGAAGGATCGCTCGACCTGTCGGGCACCTCTATCCGTAGTACTTTCGCCCCTGCCACGTTTGCAGGTGGTTTGGTTCAGTTTCCTCCATCTTCAGTTTTGCTGGCAGCACCGGGAGACCTCACCGTGGGCAACATCACAAGCCCGGCGGGAAGCGTTTTTGTTGCAGCCGGTGCATTCATATCCGAAGAGGAAGTGCCTGGTTTTCCGCCAGGAACACTATTTGTTCATCACCAAAGATCAGTGGGCAACCTAAAGGTCGGCAACGTCAACATTGACTCAGAGACAAAGACCGGCAATGGCACTATCATGATGACCACGGGAATCGGTGACATCTCTGCAGGAGACTTGTCAGGGAACGGTAGCCGGTTGTGGGTCTTTACGAACAGTGGCAACGTTAAAGTGGGCAGCGTTCTGGATGCATCGCGAAAAGCTGATGACGTACCAGGACAACAAGGAGCGGTATTTCCTCATGTCGACGTGCGCCTGGTGACACGGGAAGGCAACCTCGACGTTCAAGGACCTGTGGATGTAAGTGGTGGCAGTGCCCTCTTCGAATCAGTTACAGGTGGCGGCGTGACGATAAGCACCCCGGTTTTGGCTCGCGAGAAATTCGGCAATCCGGTTGATTTACAAATTAAAGGAGACTTGTTTGCCACGGTGGCTGGTTCTATCGATTTGGTCAGCAGCGACTCTCAACGCGGAGTCAATCGGGTGCTGGTTGCCGCTAACACCGTGCAAACTGGAAATATCGACGCAAATGGTGCGGGGAATGCAGATGCTGGTGTGATAAGAGTCACAGCAAACACAATCAATACTGGAATACTGAACTTGACGGCCAACGGTGCTGGTACTGGAGCCGGCGGTTCCATCCAAGTTCTAACCGGAGAAGATCTGAATGTAACCGGCAGCGGAATTATCAGAGCCAACGCTCGTGGCGGCGAAGCGGGAGGCAACGGCGGTGCTGTCTATTTCGCGTCCGGCGGTCATCTGACTGTAAACAAATCAGTGTTTGACGTCTCTCCAGCTGGCACATCAGGCAAGGGCGGGTCCATTTATCTTGAAGGCGACACCATCGAGATTCAGAACAACTCCTTGAATGCTGATGGAAAGGGCACCAGCAGTGGTGGCGAAATATTTGTAACAGCTAGATCCAGGCAGCCCTTATCATTCTCGGATGGCTCGGACATGCCAAAACTCTTTGCCAGGAGTGGACAAGATGGCGGTACTGGTGGAAAGATAGTTATCCAAAGCGGCGGAAACCTACGAGTCGACAGCACTCATGTTCATGTGGATGCACGCGGCGAAGGCATCGGTGATGGCGGGTATCTGTCATTCACTGGTGGATCTACTTCGCAAACGGCATTCTCCGCTGAGGACCGCCAAAGTGGTTCTCTCACAATAAATGGTAATCTTTCAGCCAATGGACATGGTGAAGCCGGATATGGTGGCACTATCAAACTGCAAGCTTATGGGATCGCGGCTTCAGATGGCGGAGGAGGTCCGATAGGATCGTTTGCCTTGGTGCCAGGTCCCGATGCTGAAGCAGATGGACAGATTCAGATCAATGGAAGTCTAAACGTCAATGGTGGCTCTCAAGCCGCTGGCGGATTCATCGAAATTCATGCTGAGACCAACCGAACTTCCGACGGAAAGGTCCTGTCTAACCAGGCAGGCGTGCAACTCGGTGACGAAACAAAGTCTTATGCGATAAGGGCAGACGGCGGTATTCTCGGCGGCGGCATCAACATCTATTCCAATGGCAAGATATTTCTGAACGCGAATACTGTTTCTGCAAGCGCCACCAAAAATGGGTCAGGCGGAAACATCTCCGTGTATCTTGATCCAGCACCTGTTGCCGACGACGGCGGCGGTGTGATCATCGGAGCATTCGCTGCAAACTTTGCAGCGAATGCTGCTGAAGATTCTGCTGTAGCAAACGCTTCCTTCCGCGTAAACGGTGCTGGCAGCGGGAATGGGGGCACCGTGCAAATTAACACTGCCGAAGGTTCTGTCAGTATCAGTTCACCCTCTACCGTGGCTATTCAAGCGAACAGTGGAGGTGATGATGGGATCGGAGGATCCATAAGTTTAAACAGTGGTGTTGATTTTACGCTGTCCGGAGCTTTGCAAGCGAAAGGCTTCAGTTCGGGAGGACAGATCACTGTTACAGCAAAGCATCAGGTTTCTATGTTGGCAAACGCCATAGACGTTCGTGCTACACAAGGTGATGCAGGAAACATAACTCTTAGCGCGATAAATGGTTCACTGTTGGTTCAAAGCGATCTCATATCGGAAGGAGGCGGTAGCGGGAATGGGGGGAACATCAAGCTTTTTGCTGGCAATGACCTTGTGGTCGGTCAGGCTGTGCAGCTCACCAGCATAAATGCACAAGGTGGAAAACTATCCGGTAACGGAGGTACGCTTGATTTTAAGAGCGGAGGGTTTACTGAGCTACATACCGGCACAATCTCGACCGTTAGTCGCGGCGAAAGCGGCAATGGAGGAAACTTCACAGTGAATTCCACATCTGGACTCTCGGTTGGTGGTCAAATCTTGTCTGAGTCCAGAGCAAAGGTCGGAAATGGTGGGGACGTGACCTTAAACACGGAAAGTGGAGACCTAACGGTCCAGGGAGATCTTCATCTCGGTGCAAACAATGGCATAGGTGGAAGCCTGTCTATCGATCCACCAGATAATGTAGTTCTAGGAAAAATTGATAGCCGGATCAAGCAAGACGGGCGCCCTGGGAACATCTTCATTGAAGCTATAAATACCATCACCATTGACGGTGCGGATCTAAAGTCTATGGAGAAAACTCAAGCTCCACCAAATCTTATTCTCGTCGCTGGCGGAGACATAACCAGCAGCGATGATATCTTGCTTTATGCGTTTGAAGGACCGGGAGCAAGCCTTTACGTTCATTCTAAGAATGGAAACATCAGCATAAAAGATGTGGACACCCATTCCTTGCTCCCGATGCGGGCCGACGACAAGACGATTATTTCGGACGGTGGTTTTGTTGTTCTTCAAGCAGGCAAGAATATTTCGACGGGATCCATTAAGACGTATTCGTCCAATGGAAGCGCCGGCTCAGTATTTATTTCTGCTAACAAACTTGGAGACAGTTCCGCAACACCATTTGCGATAGGCAACGGCGGCACGAACGGAATAAACGGGTACATATTGGCTTCAGGTTGGTCAAGACCGACAAAAGCCGATGTTATCTCTACCGGGGAGTACAGCGAACACGGATATGTGTTCATCCAAGATTCAGGTGCAGGAATAAGCGTGAATTCGAAAGAAGCCTTCAGAACCAGCACTCTCACCAGCGCCCCGTTGGCAATCATACTAGATGCGCCGAATGGAACGATATCCATAAATGAGCCAATTAATAATGATGGTTTCTTGGGTGGGGGGCAAGTGGTAATACAGGCAAAAACAATAAATCTCACTGCGCTGATTGAGACAACTAAGCCATTGCTATCCGCAAATTCAACTGGGTTCGGAGATGGTGGCTACATTGTATTGTCCGGTGAATCGATTTCGTTCGACAACACAACTGTGGCTTCTAAAGGAGCGTTAGGGGGCAATGTATTTCTCGTCACAAAAGAGAACTCGATTCTCCAAACCAACGACCAATATGCCGGGGAAAGTCCACCTCGGACGTTAGGCTCATCAATTGGTGTTCGTGCAGTAGTAACTAGAAACATTGTTGGAAACCTTTTTCTCCAAGGGCAAGGGAATCTCGCTATTGACACAACGGGAACAGTAAAAGGAGGCCGGATTACTGCTGCCGCTGACACTCTTGGATTTGGAAATGTTATTCCGGGACACGGAATATACTCATTCAATTCTAATGGCTCTCAGAATGGTTCCGGTGGGCGAGTGGAAGTGTTTACGAACGAGTGGACCATTCTTTCCAACCTAGATTTCCAAGCAAGTGGCAAGGGTGGCGGAGTCGTGGTAGTGGAATGCAACGATACACCTCTTTCTATCGGGGGAGTGAACTTCCTGATTAACGCAGGTGGTGGGCGCACTAACAGTGAATCCATCAACCAGATAGTGTTAACCTCAAACGAAAGTATCACCATCCATGGGAATGGGATTGCGCTTGGAGGAACTCAAAACCGCGACGCCGGATTACTTGCAGTCGACTCTAAGGAAGGAACAATAGAGTTTAGAGATGTTCTCCAAATGAATGGGGCCGGAACTGGCCGTGGCGGGGAGATCATAGCCATCGGAAGCAAAGTCCTAGTAAGCAATGGTGCATTCCTTTCAGTTAACGGCGGTGTACAAGGTGGTGATGGCGGAAAAATCACCCTGCAAAGCACTAGTCAAAATCGACAGGAAGCGGCGATAACAATTGAAGGTGCCGAGATTCACGCAGACGGTGGATCTTCTTTAGGGGGACGCGGCGGAGTAGTAAGATTCGTAGGGTTGGGGTTTATGACGCTCGATGAAGTTGCAACGGTTTCAGCTATAGGAAGGGGCGGACGTGAAGGAGGCAAGATTGAATTTTCAACACCATCGGCTGGAACTGAATTGTTGCCAGGCAATCTGAATCTGTTTCTTGACGGCACATTGATAACAAGAAACACTGATACTATGGGCAGTATTACATTTTCCGCAAGTACCTCAGCAGAGGTGCTCAGCTCCATTAATGTTCAAGGTGGAGTCGTTTTGAGCGGTGCGGTTTCTGCAGGTGCAGGGAGAGTGAAGTTCGATCTGACTCGCGACGATGAAAGACTAAACATACGATCGATCGTAGCCTCAGCAGCTAACACGCCATCAGGAGATCCACCTGAGACGGTTATCGTAAGGGCGATTGGAGACGGATCGACTATCACAATATTGTCGCCCACAACATCCGCACCTGCAATTCAGACCGAAGGGCCGGTACTACTTACAGGCGGAAATCTTATTATCGGGACTACTATATCTGAGCAGCACATCATCTCCGCGAGTGACATCAGCCTCATAACTAACAATAATGGAGCAGAAAAAAGTGTTGTCTTTTCGGGCGGCATTTCGGGAAGAAACATCGTCATAGGTGTGGCGGGCAACGGAAACATAAACCAAACAACTCAGTCTTTCTCTGCCATTACTTCAACTGGTGGCGGAATCGACATTTCCCTACAGTCCGGAAGCATGGGCAGCAGTGCAAGTCCAGTTAGAATTCAAACGGAGCGGCTATCTATTATTCAATCCGCCACGTCGAATAAGAGCATTCACATAAACGCAAATTCGTCGTCGCCGCAGGAACTTAGCATAACGGAAGTTGGTGCTGTTGGCTTGGTTGACATAACAAACAATGGATCCATAGAGATAGGCACAGACCTAGAAGATGCCATCGTAACTGATTCCCTTATTTTAACCGCTAGCAATGGTGGCATTACTGTATCGTCTGAACTAGATGTTAGCAATCTAACCTTGCGCACTTTCGGCACCGGCAACATCATTCTGAACGAAAACGTAAAAGCGACGGGGCATCTGTTAATCAACATTGCAAATGGCACTATAGAACAAAACGATCCCAATACATCCACTCCAGTCGTAAATACTCTTGGACTTACTGCCTCCGGTACGATAGGTTCAGCTCAAAGTCCTTTCATTTTCGATGCTAACAAACTAAGTGTAAGCATTTCCGAAGGGAGTTTTTACGGAAAACAAAAATCAGAAGTCTCCTCACATACCTTGCGGTTGCAACAAATCTCGATAACAAACGGCGACTTCATGTTGTTGGCTGACGGAACGGTATCAAATGCCTCTCCCCAATCACAAATATTTGCCTCGAAAGGAACTGTTACGATTGACACCCGAGCAACACAGTTTAGCAATGTCGGGTCCACAAGTCAGCCATTACATATTGTCGCAAAGAGCACCATTATCAACTCTAGCGGCTCTGTAAATGTATCGAGCAATCAAGGCGGCAGCTTTTCTATCCGCGCGGATGGACGAATTAACTTAACTCTTGGAACGGGCTTTTTTTCAATTTCAAATCTTATTTCTCGCGATTCGATAACCGTTAAAGCCGGCAATGGAGAGAGCGCAACTTCATTGTATGCTCCAAACAGCACACCTTACACAACCAATAGCGCATCTGTACTCATAAATGGAAGCAAAAGCGTCTCACTTCCGACTCAGCTAGTTGGTTTGAACGGCGTTTTCCACATTCAGCGAATTGGAAGCAACGCCATTTCTGTGGGTATTGGAGAAGGAGCCACCATTTCATCTGAAGGGACGGCAGAAATTAGATCTGGAGTGGCTGATCCATTCCAACCTATTGGTTTTATAGAATCTTCGCCTCCCAGCCTTAAAGCAAGTATTACTGAAAAGAAGTGCAGAATTCTTTCGAGAAATGCATTGGTAACGCACGACGGCGATTCAACCTTTGAGTTGGAAACAGGAGAGATTTTGCTTCAATGTAAAGCATCTCTAGAATTCCACCTTGAGAGAGGACTGACACTCAAAGCGAAGGAAGGAACTATACTCATGCTTTCCAAAGCTGATGGGGTTGTTTGCATCAAGAATCTCTCGGATACAAGACAGGACAGTTTGCATCTTGCCATGGCTACTGGAGAACATGTCTTCATCCGGCCAGGAGAAATTGTCGAAATCTCCAACCCAGGCGAATTTCATGACAATGAGAACCTTGGTTTTCGCTATTCCCGAATAGTAAAGAAAACTAACGACTACGAAATCTGGATAGCTGAATTTCCACTTGCTCACTTGCTGTGTCAGAATGATCTCATATCTACAGTAAGAAAGTCTGAGCATAGATCTATATTGGAATCCGTCTATAAAATGTCAGCTTGTCTACAGGTTCTCAGAAACAAAAATGGACCTTTCGTTAGAGTTTCTGACCCCCGGAAAGGAATTTAACGATGATCAGGCTGGAATTTATGCAACTTTGTTTTGTCGTATTAATAGCTCTTCTGTTTATATTAGGTACTCCTGCAATGGCTTTGATAACAAACAAAACGCCCAACTCAGTTTCAATCTTTCAAACGTTGATTCACAAAGACAATCAGACGCTGAACTTGATGGCTTTGTCGCTTCAATGGAGCAAGAGTCAAAGTGGGCCGTTATTGATAGTAATTCCTCTAAATGCAAAAAAAGACAGCAACATTGTTCTTGTTGATACCAAAACAGCACCGCATTTCCTGGAAGACATTCAGAAGAGCATGCGCTCGGAGTACAAGCCTCTTTCAGGCGCCTTTACTGCTGCGCACATTAGCAGAGTAGCAGGTCCAAGCAAATTGGCGCAGGCGATTGCCAGCCTTCCACCGAATTATCAAATCGACACAAAAAACCTTGTTGAGTCATTTAAGCGATTACACGGCGAGAGTCCAGCTCTAGTTTGTGCCTTTGCGGAAACTCCCGAGAATATGCTGCCTTTGCTAGTTTGCTATCAATCATCAAGCAAGGATAACCTTCAGTTTCCTGCGCCTGTGTTTGATCTTAATGGAAAGTTCCAGCCGCAACCAAGTACAACCGGTTTGGTTGATTGGCGACTACTGTACGGTGCTCCAAAGGGAAAGATTATTGTTTACCAAGACAAGAAGATATCTCAAGAACTCCGAGATCTTCTACCGAGTGCTGCTTTAGGCGAAAGAATTTGCGGAGCCCCAAAGGCGGAACTGTCTAGTATCAGCCTGCCTCAGGATGCATTCGCTCAGGGAGTACCAGATTTTCATGGAATTTCTTTGAACAGCAAACTTGATCTGGGCTCCATCCACCGTCTGGTAGCGCAGTTTGACTTTGCGCTAGTGACGCCAGAACCACCGTATGACAATACGCATGAAGATTATGTTTTTAAACGGGAGTTCAGAAGCGAGTCTCGTAAAGTTGTTACCAAGGCACTAAAAGACTTGCCGAGATCGATAGCAGGTAGAGTCTATTTAATAGTTGAAAGGACTGGTGCGGTCCAACGTGTAATATTTTCTACTGGGTTTGAAAAATTCATTCCACCAGGCTTGGAAGACAAACTCAAAGCCATTAAGTTTGCTCCCTTCCCAGCTAACACTGGTTTACCGACCACAGAAGTGAAGATAATGCTGCCCTTAGAAACAGAACATTAGTTGCGGTCTACCTCGGTAATTCTTCCTGACGTTTCGCAGCGTCTCTGACTATTGTGACCGGTAGCCAGACGCACTATTTTATTTTGCTTCGTTGCACAAAATCAGCGATGAAACTCAAAGTGCAAAGCTGACGCGGAAATCATCATGGCTGGTAAGATAGCTATAGAGAGGTGACAAGATGAGTTTGAGTCTGCTAATTGCTGAAAAGAGAGAGCAAATTCTTGCAATTGCCGAAAAATACGGAGCTCGAAACGTGCGATTTTTCGGCTCTGTAGCGCGTGGTGATTGCAAGCCCGATAGCGACATTGATTTCCTCATTCAGCTGGATAGCAGTAAGCTGGAAGGTATTCGATATCCTGCATGAAGAGCTAGAGAAACTGCTTGGATGCAAGGTCGATGTAGTCGACGAAAAAGGCTTGAGAGACCGCATAAGGGACGAAGTGTTGACTCAAGCTATTGCGTTATGACTGGAAGTTTCGAACCGCGGCGTGAACCCCTGTTCTTAAAATCGGATGTTCGACTTTTTAGTGTTCGTGATTGCAGTTTTCGTCGTGGACGTGATCGTGACCGCCATCAGCTTCTCTCAATGCTTTTTCGAATGCATAGACGGCTTGTTTGATGTTGCTGCGATATGTTTGGCGAGCGTGGCGTGCTTTACGCTTAGCGACTTTAGCAGCGCGCTTCATTCCTCTTTGTTGAGCCATGATCAAAATACTCCTTGCAAGTTTTCGTTTGAGCGTCTTTCACAAGAGCACCCTTAGTTCGGAGCGAATCAACGATCTATTTCAATCGAAGTACAAGCGTCGTATGCAATCGGAACAAATCTCCGACAAACATAGAGCTTGAAGCTCCATCACGATTGCAGACCTCTAGATAGTCCCATCGCGAAACCAGCTCCTATAATACCGCACGTCTAAGCGAAAGTAACCAAGAGCAGGGAACGCTCGCAATAATTCAGCCTCTTGACTTTCTCATCTCATTCGACAAAGGCTCGGAAACGGGTGTAGTTAAACGGTTTCCGGTTACTAAGGCGCCGTACCAAAAAGGCTCAAATACCGTATAACTTTTTCAGTGGATGATTCACGAACAGCATACTCATTGCCTCAACCCCGTGCAGTACATACGATTCTGGACCATTTCGTTGTGCTGTCCCGCAGATGTCAACACCAGATCTTAAGCGCGCATTTCTTGTGCTCGTGAGGACAGTGCTTGCCAAGCTGAGCCTGTGACGATGCCACTGATCTAATTCAGGATCGAGTCCACCAGGTCTTCCGCCATAGAGGGAGCAAGGGCCAACCCATCAGCCCCAAATCCAGTTAACAACCACCGATTATCTCCAACTTGACCAGAAAACGGTTTACCGGTCTGCGAAAAGCGCAATACGCCTGCAGCGTGTGACGTCAGCTTGTAATCAATTGCATCCTTCCCAAAGATCATACTCATTTCATTCGCAACATGACTCATGAAAGCTGGCGTAGCCGAAAAATCGGAGCCGTCCTGAACGCTCCACTCAAATGCCTCATCGCCATCCCCGGCAAGAGAGCAAGCTTGCAAGCCGTCCTCGCCACCCGCACAAGGTCGCATGTATAACCCAGTGTCCATGACGTGAAATGCATGCGAGATTTCAATTACAGTTTGAGCCAACTGCGTTTTGCGCAAAACGAAAGGAGGACTCTGAGATGGAATCAGTGTAAATTCCGCTGAAAACGGCCACCCAAAACGCTAATTGTCGGCCACCCCAGAACGCTAATTGTCGGCCATATT
>JAIEQI010000161.1 GCA_019747875.1 Candidatus Obscuribacterales bacterium | reverse complement strand
AAAACATACAGGGAGATGGTTGATAGAGTCCGCGCAGAACAAACGACCGAGGATTCGTCTGGCAAGACATATAGGGAAATGGTTGATAGAGCCAGGCAAGCGCCTGCTGATGGGGAAAAGCCTACAAGAGATTCCGATCCAGCCGGCAAGACTTACAGAGAGATGGTCGATAGAGCTCGCGCAGAACAGACAACCGAGGATCCGGCCGGCAAGACATATAGGGAAATGGTTGATAGAGCCAGACAAGCACCTGCTGACGGGGAAAAGCCTACAAGAGATTCCGATCCGGCCGGCAAGATGTACAGAAATATGGTCGATAAAGCACGCGCAGAACAGAATTTTAAGGAAAACCCGGAAAAGTGGAGAAAACGACTTCTTGGTCCGGCAACTCGCGTTGAATTCAAGTCTAAAGATTAAGGTGACACCGGGCTCGTCTAGCTCCGCGGATTGTGTTTAGCATAGCTTTCAACTGCGGAGCAACCTGAGTTCAATCGCAAAAGAAAATTGCGAAGCCTGCAGGTAGGATGTTTCGCAATCATTCAAAATCATCGAGACAAACGTGCGTCTGTGGTCGTGTAGCAGAATCTGATTTTCAAAGTCTACATGGCACCATTTTAGATTTCTCGTTTCACCTGCACGTAGACCCGTGAACAGAAGAAACACCAAATAGTCGCGATACGCCTCATGCTTGAGCGTGCCAATAGCGCTAAACCAGAGCTTGAGTTGCGGTCGAGGAATCGACATTCCCATGAGCTGTTGGCGGGAACTTCTCGCTATTCAGATCATCTGGCATTTATAGGTAATCGAGGACCGGATAATGAGTATGCCAATTGGACCGATGTTAATATTCCTTGGTGTTTCCATTATGATCACCGGCATCGTGTTTTCATTCGCGCCGAATTGGCGTGTGCCAGGTGATATGAGCTTTTCATTTGGCAATGTTGAGTTCTACTTTCCGCTTGCTACCAGCCTAATCTTGAGCATCATTTTGACAATAGGGCTGAACCTCCTACTTGGTTTTGCAAGAAGGCCGTAAGTTGTCGTCATGCGCGGGAACACATTTGCCACAAGGCAAACGTATACTCTGGAATGGATTAGGGCTTTCCGCATTTAGTAGACCACAGAACGCTTAGCGTCGGGGCGGACTCGCGTTCTCTGGTTAGGAGGACCCTTTTGTGCCTAACGATAAAGTTCAGGATGTTGAGTCAGAACGTCCGCAGCAGCCTGCTGCCGCGACGATAGAATTGCCCAGGGAAATCACGGGACCGAAGAATGATCGTGCTGATCAGGCGGCCGATTCAAAAGACACAAGTGGAAAAGCCAACTCAGACGGACAAGGATCTACTGCTGCCTATCTGTGGAAGTCGCTAAGTGGCGCGGGCAACCAGGTTGTTGAAGCAGCGAAGAAGTCGCTGCCTGATCTATCAATTATAGGTCTGGGCGATGCATCAGCTGCTGAAAAAGCCAAAGCAGAGAAGGAAGACCGGGCTGTCAAAAGCAGCGCCGAAGCCGGAAAGAAAAATGGCGACGAAGCAATCAATCGCTATTTTGAGTTTCGCGATTCTAAACAGACTGGCGCAAACAAAAATACAGAACCGGCAAAAGACGCATTGGCAAACCCTGAAGACGCAAACAAAGAAAAACCTTTGGAGAACTTAGCTGTTGCTGGTAAAGACAAGCCCTACGAGGCGAAGTATAACGACAAGAATGAGCTTATTCAGCTGAAATCACCGTCCGGTATGACGTTCAACCGCGTTTCTCCGGAGAACGAAAACGGATTTGCGTATTGGCAAGCGAAGAATGAAAAAGGACAGGTCGTTAATTACGGAAGCAACTCCGATAAGTTCGTCGGCAAATTGGCGCTCGATAAGGAGGGCGCGCACATTATGATCGGGCACGACAAACGCAATCCAAGAAATGATTCTAGGTGGGCCGGATCATTGGTCGAAACTCGTGCTGACGGTGCTGAGTCTTTCTCAAGTGTAACGTCGGCAAACGGAAAGGCCACAGGAATAGAAACCAGATTGACTCAGAAAGATGGAACAGTGGTCACGGCCAGGGCACTATACGACAAAGATGGAAGGCTCAACGCGACAGGGGATGTGTCCGTATCCAGTAAGGATGGTGACTCTAAGTACGTCGTGAAGGATGGAGAAATCACCGCTCGCGATACTAACCTGATCGCAAAGAAAGAGGCTGAGGAGACGGCGCGAAATCTCGATTCAAATAGCAAACTGAATAATCTGCGACGAGCCAGTGTCACCACTCTCAGAGATGGGAGTCTGCACGTTGATATTCATAATGCAAGAGCGACCTTTCAGAACTCCGTGAATCCGGGTACTGTTATTAACGGGACGCGGATTGATGGTAGCACTGTAGGCAACCACGTGGTGATGAATGCCAAATACAAGAATGGTGCTATTGAAATGAGAGTTGATGGTATCACAGGCCATGGTGCAAGGAGGGGACCGCTTGGACGATGGTGGTCTGGCAGCGGCGATGTCGATGCCATTAAGATAGAGCCCGGCAGAATGCACTCACACACCGAACGAGGTTGGACATCGACGCCTCAACATCTTATGACAGACAAAGCACGCGGAAGTGTTGATGCTAACAACATTCAGCAGACAGGCGAGATCATGAAAACAATTGCTGAAAATAGCAAGAACTTGCAGGTCGAAAAAGTCGGAGCTCGTGAGTTCAAGGTTTCAGTAAAGCCTAGCGAACAACTGAAACAACAAATGGATGAGAAGGGAATTCTCAAATTTGACGGGGACTTGAAGATGAAGTTCTCCTACGATGAGAAAGGCATGAAGATGACTGACATTCAGAACCTTAAAGCCTTTGGGATGAACATTACAGAGATCAGGTCGCAGCCTGGAAAAGCTGGCAAGATGGACTATAAAGCAACTTATGTCAATCCAGCTAACGGTGAGAAAGGAAACTATTCAATCAGCGAAGATCAGATCAAGAAAATGACCAAATCCTTCGGCCGCTAATCACGACAAGTTCCAGGGAGCGCGAATCCTCCTTGTATGTGGAGGGAATCCTGTGTTCGTATGGAGCATGGATCTTGTATTGGTATGGAGCGTGGGAATCTTGAGTCTGTCCAATCAATTCTAGTTCAAGATTGCAGCAGCAAGGATCCCGGGAGCTTCTTTTATCCGAGAAACAGACCATCGGTGGGAGAGCCGAACGCGAACCTCCAGAGAAACGTTGCCAGCATCACAAGCCAGCAGAGAACATTCCACAGCTCAATTTTGCCTTTGCTTCGCTTCAGCTCCACAAAACAAGTTGCAAGTGGGATCGCGCTGCCTAGAGTAGCAAGCGAAAAATAGACAACCCTGTGGATGTGCCACTCATTTCTAATGTAAGAGAGCGCGAACGCAAGAAACAACAGAGCAATTCCCAATGGACGATATACAAAGCCTATCTCAAGAATCTGTCGTTTTTCAGATTTGAAGCCGGGTGAGAGTCGACCTATTATCTTCAGACCAAACAAAATAGCGGTAGCAAACAAAACCGCTACCCCCGAGAAAGTAACGGCGCCTGTTTGCTCGAAAGTCCAAAGCAGCGATTGACCAGCGAAATTAAACCAAGCCGCACAAGCAATAATTAGAACGGTAAGTATTATCGTAATGAATGAGATGTACAAAGGAAGTGCTTGCTTCTTTGCTTCAGGGGGTACTGTCGTCGTTTCTATTTCTTTGTCTTTAATCATAAGGAGTATTCCCTTGTAAAAGAATTGCAGCAGCTATCTGATCGAAAAGAGGAGTGAGTGAAGAATTTTCACCAGGAGCGGACTTGAGTTTATTTGTCAACACTCACTCTTACCAAAAAAAGATGACTTGATTGGGTCGTATTTAAGTCAAAACCAGGTTTTCCAATAAAATGTCTGTATGTGCTTATACATATAAGACAGGCGGTAAGCGTCTCGGTCAAATCGGCAACAGGCTCATGGCATCGTACAGGAGCTTTCACGACCCAGATGAATACGGAGATGGCGAGCCGATGTAGGCCGGTTGTAGAGCCTACAAAGGAATCTCAGCACCATTGCAAGCTGAAGCACTATGGGCGGTGCGGCATGTCGGCTATTGGCGCTTGTGAGTTTGCAGGTGGGGTGCAACTACTCTTTCGCGATTCAAACTCAAGACAGCTACTGGAATTTTTTTTGAAGATGTTTGATTTTCCAGAAGATCTGCATAAAAAGAACAGTCGGGTCCAACCGCGTTTGGAACTCCGGCAACTGTTAACTCTCTGCGAGCTTGATAAGAGGACACTGTAAGGTGCTTTTCGTTAAGGTGTCCATCTACTGGAATGAGACGGGGGGGGTGATGGATCGATTGGAAGAACAAACAGAGGAGAAGCTTCCGGAGAACGGTGGAGGCATTGAGCATCAAGTATGGGAGGAGATCTTCAAGGACCAGCCGATACGTCAGAATTCTGCCGTCGATTATGAATATTGCCTTCTACTTATGCTTTGCGACGGACATCGTGAAAACAAACCGAACGATGAGCTTGTCGAGTTGGAAATAATCGACACAGAAAGTGAAGATAGCGATCAACAAGAAGTGGATGAGTTGAATCTCTCAGAAGCGGTGAAAGCCCATGTATTCAACGACACAGAAAGTGAAGATAGCCGTAAACAAGTAATGGATGAGCTAAATCTCTCAGAAGAGGAGAAGGCCGATGTTCTTGCTGTTCTCAACGCGATGAAGGGAGGAGACATTGAAAAGGTCGAAGAGTTGCTTTCAAAGTACAAAGACGATTACAAAGCATTCTATCGAATCTGGGAAGCGCTCGATCGCTTGACGGATAGGACTGTTGACATGGCATTTAGCTATGATGGAAAGTCCAAAGGAGTTTTTGTTTACATGTGCCCAGCGGCAAGATTGGTGATCTGGGTCAGTGACCCACCAATTGAGGTGCCTCTGCCGGAACAGTTGTTTATAGCCGCCTGAACGGAGCAAAGGAATTAGCAGCCGTTATCAATGGAAAATCAGCGCTTTGATCGCTAAGATTTTCGAGTGTGGCGTTTTCTTTTGCTGCTCTGGTTCTATTGTTTTTTTGTCTGTTCGTCCACGTGAGCGGTAGGTTGCGGCGGCGCTGGATCTGCCTGCGTGGTGAAGAAGGTCGGCTGCGACATCACGCTTTCATCTATCCACGTGTTGATGATGGTCCAGGAAACGAGCTCTGGCAATCAACCTCTTCGCCAAAACACTGTCAGGGCTCATATATAAGGGGCTTCCGAGGATGCTTTAACGCCCTCATGCGCAAGCATCATCTTCGTGGGCGATGTCGTAAATTACAATGTAGCTTGGGATCTGCCGCTTTGCCAGATCTGTGCAACATGAGCGCAGTATCGAGCAAGCAAAAATGTTGTCGCGAACTTGTTAGCGATGTTGCTGTGACCTGGCGTTTGAATTTCACAGTTTGGCGATTTATTTTTCACAGGTAACAGCTGGAAATAGTTGATTCTATTGCTTTTGAAATTTAATTCGCCAAGAAATTGAAAAATAGCTCGCCAAAAAACCGGAAAATGAGCGGCGGCAAGGATCCTGGTCAAACCCCCGCCCGCTCCCCCGAGAACCGGCATCCTGCAAACTTCTAGCTCGTCGTTATCCGCGCTTAAATAGCTTCGCCGCCCAACCTTGCGGTTCCTTGATCAGTTCATCGAGAATCTGCTTTAGTTCCGCGCCATCGACATACCTCTTATGCGGTTCCTTTGCTAAGCACTGTGTAAGCACATCGTCGTATTTCTTCAATGCCGGAATGCCGCTTGTAGTGCTAACCAACGGTATTGGTGCTTTCAGATGCTGTGCCATCAAATGTAGTGCGTTCTCCCCATCGAAAGGCGCCTTGCCAGTGAGCGCTTCAAACATAATGCAAGCGTAGGAGTAATAGTCGCTTGTCGGTAAGCATCGTTTTTCCATCGCTTGCTCAGGACTCGAATATTGAATTGCATACATGTCAGGCTTTGGCGCGGGCTCAACCGTTTGTTCTCGTCCAGCCCACGGCAACCATTGCGCGCGCCCGAACCCGATTAGGCGCGGAATAGTTTCTTTGTCCGTCTGCTCCAAAATTATCTTGTCCGGTCGAATATCCAAATGCAAAACGCCTGCTTTATGCATGTTATCTAGCGTTGGCATTAGCGGAAGCAGCAGCTTGATCATACTTGCTGCATTTTGCAATGCTTGCTTTTCTGGAATTGGTTTGTCTGCAGGAATTGCTTTCCGTTCCATCGCCTTTTCTTCGAAAAGTTGCTTGAGCGATTTTCCAGCTATGTAGTCCGTAATTAGATACGGCCTGCCACTTGCGTTGACGTTTGTGGCGACGAAAACTTTTGCATGAGCGCCTAGGCATTCGGCTTCATGTTTGATTTGTTTCTGGGCGGTTTCATTGTCCGGATATTCATCCTCACGTAGGAACTTGACTACGAACTTCTTGCCAGGTGCCGTGGTGCTGTTTGCCAAATAAACGCGCGAACGTGATCCCTCTGCCAAAAAAGAGACTGTCTGATAATTGTCTTCCGGATTGAGAACGTCATTTGGGTTCATGCTTACTAGCTTCCACCCTTGTGCGCTATTTAATCGTCCGAGCGCTACAGAGGCAGAATTTCTAGACGGAGCCCGACTGTTGGAAGAATTTGTCATCCCCTAGTTACAGCATAGGCAATGACTTCAAAGCGCGTCATTCCAAAAAAAAGAGCTGGCATTTGCCAGCTCTTCAAGTCTCTAATCCAATTGCTTTAGAACGCACCAGTGTATGGTGCCGGTCCGCCTACTGAGATGCTGACTGGAGCATCAAGCTGGATTTGGATTTGTTGTCCGGATGGGATTACGACATCCTTGCCTTTGCGGAGAACAAGGCTGTCGACGACGCCAACGCCAGCACCAATTGCAGTGCCTGACCAGGCGCCTCGTCCCGCGCCTCTGCCACCGCCTGCGATGGCGCCGACTGCAGTACCGAGTGCAGCGCCTGCACCAGCTCCGATACCACCGCGAATTACACCTTGACCAACTTTCGTTTTCCAGGTTTCACCGCGGAAGACATCGTTGCCGTTCTTGTCGTCGTACTTGCCTACGCCGCCTTCAATGTGGGCGGTGATAGGAGTTTCGACGCCGTCTGGTGTGCGAAGTCTGTTGAACTTAACTCCGAGGGTACCTGCTCGTCCGAGGAAGCCACCCTTCTTAGCTTCGGTAACTGCTCCAACAAGTACGGAGCCTGGCGGAATTTGAGCATCGCCCAATAGAACCGACTGACCAATTGTTGCTTGGATCAAATCGCCTGGTTGAGCTGCTTGGGTTGCAATAGAAGTGTTCAATGTCGCTGACATGACCAGTCCTGCTGGTGCATAAGCGACGCGTCCGCGCTGCATTTGCCCTTGCGGAGGATAGCCGCCGTAACCGCCCTGTTGTGGGGCGCCATAGCCCTGCTGCGGAGGTCCGCCGTATCCGCCTGGACCAGTCTGACGATTGTATTGGTCGTTGGCATATCCGCCGTACTGAACCGGCTGGACATTATTGTTGTATGCACCACCGTAGTTGGGCGGCGGTCCGCCATATTGCGGTTGCTGAGGAACATCGCGAGTAACAGTCTGTGGTGGATTATATGCCACTTGTTCAGGTGCTGGTGCCGTTGTTGGCGCAGCTTGATAAGCACCGGTAATCTGAGCTATGTAGCTGTTTACGCTTGATTGATCTGCCAGGGCTTTCTTCAAGGAGTCTGCCCATTTTTGCGCCAACACAGCCGGTGTCGTACCTGCGAGCCTGGCGTTATCTGCATCAACGGTGCAAACTTGGTAGCCGCCCAGCGTTATTACCGGGATACCCTTGACGTAAACAATGCTAACTGCCGAAGGCGATCTGTCTTTTGTTGCGACCAGAGCATTGTCGAGATTCTTTTGGATTGTCTCGGCTCTCTGCTCAACAGACATCCCACCTGCTGCAACCTTGTTCTCAAACACCGTTTGTCCGGAGATGCGAATGGCACCATCAGCGGCAAAGGCTGGCAGCATAGGAAGGGAAAGGCTTTGTCCTAAGGAAAGCGCGAGGACAAGTACTGTGCGCTTGGAAAAACGTGCTCTGGAAGTCATTGGGACATCTCCGTGAGATGAACGGGATTTATAGCCGAATAGACTTCTCCAGTCTAGCAATGTTCCCCGCAGGGTTTCTGAGAGCTCATAAATCCTTCACCATCTGTATTTTTTGCAGAAAAGCGTGTTTGCTAGCGCCAACGCTGGACAAGCGCGGGGGGCTGCAGCTAGATTAGCTTCATGATGAGGAAAGATTCTGAAATAAAAGATTTTCAAACTGGACTTCGCGGGAAGGTTTGTCTTGTAACCGGCGGGAGTCGGGGCATCGGATTTGCTATCGCCATGGCATTCGCCAGGCAAGGTGTAAGGCTGATAATTCAGGCGCGAGATCCTGCTCGCTTGGAAAAAGCGTCCGCCGAACTGCGAGCGGCCGGTGCAGAGGAGTTGCTTGTTCAAGCTCTTGACGTCGCCGAAGAGTCTGCAATTAAAACCTCATTGCAAGAAATTGCCAATCGATTTGGAAAAATCGACGTACTGATTAACAATGCCGGAATCTATAAAACCGCTCCAGTCGAGGCGCACCCGACAGAGCTGTGGGACCGGGTCATCTGCACTAATCTAAGAGCGCCATTCATCTATAGCCGTGAAGTGCTGCCTGCTATGAAGCAGCAGGGTTGGGGACGCGTCATCAATATAGCTTCGATATCTGGAAAACATGCCGAGATTCACGGTGCTGCATACTCTGCCTCCAAATTTGGAGTGATCGGGCTTACTCAATCAATGGCGCTAGAGGTTGCCGGCAATGGGATCACAGTGAACGCCATATGTCCAGGATGGGTCAATACGGATATGGCAACGGAGCAGTTACAGGATCCGGAATGGTGCAAGTTGAATTCGATTGAACCCCATGAATCTATAGATATAGCAAGGTTTTCCGTGCCACAGATGCGCTTCATCGAACCGAGTGAGGTTGCTGACCTTGCAGTTTATTTAGCTTCAGAGGGCGGGCGCGGAATCACAGGACAGGCTATAAATATCTGTGGGGGCATGTGTCTAAGTTGAGGGTGTGTACGTGAAGGATTTGGCCGCGAAGGCGCTAGAAAAACGGGATTGGCCGTTAGAACAGTTTGAAGAACTCACACTCGTGCGGTCGCCCTTGCTCAAGACTATCGATACCGTCGCGCACGCATTCACCACGCGCAAGGGGGGCAATAGCCCGCTCCCCCTGGATTCATTCAATCTTGGACGGCACTGGAACACGGATGAGAGCCGGGCAGATGCGATGAAAAATCGCAAACGCTTATGCGATTTGCTTGGTTTGAACTCTGAGGATCTGGCTGTTCCAGGCCAGCAACACACGAACAACATACATTTTATAAGTGCAAAAAATGGAATGCCGCCGGGACCATTTCACTTCCCAGCTATCGATGCCGTCGCCACGGATCGCAAGCAGCAGCCCGTTTTGCTTCATTTCGCGGATTGTGTTCCTGTCATGCTAGTTGACCCGTCGAGAAAAAAGATCTGCGTCATTCATGCCGGCTGGCGTGGTACTGCCGCTAGTATCGTGAAAAAGAGCGCCGAGCTTATGTGCAAAGAGCTTGATTGCAAGCCCACCGATCTTCATGCCGCAATTGGACCGGCGATAGGCACTTGCTGTTATGAAACTGGTAACGAGGTGATTGAGGGGCTTCGACCAACCGTTTCGCAATCTGATTCTCTCGTTGTATACAAAGACAACTCCCCACACCCAGATCTGAAAGCCTTCAACGCCATGCAGCTTTTGGAAGCCGGGGTGGAAAACATCGACGTTAGCAGCTGGTGCACTGCTTGCCACCCCGAAATCTTCTATTCACACCGCCAATCGGCAGGACAGACCGGTCGCCAGGGCGCGCTTGCCTGTCTGGTTTAGAAAAAGGGTAATCCCCGCAAATGTGCTTGCGGGGATTAACAGTAATTATTGCGCGCGATGGTATGCAGGAGCGTTAGCTCTTGCCTTATCCTGTAATTACCAAAAAGAGCTGAAAAGCATCTGGGACTTTCTGGTTACTTGCGGTCCAGGACCGATTTAGTAGTTATTACTGGCATATCCAATTCGAGGACCGCGATATCGCGGCGTGATTCAGCATGGATAAAAATACAGAAATCGCTTCCCCAGAGCGTGCAACTGAGCACGATGAAAATAAAAACGAAACAGATGAGCATTCCTTGTCGGAAAGGCTTGTGAAAGAGCGCAGTCATGCGACTCAGGTTGCAAGCGGACGCCAACAAAATGAAGCACATAGAGAAATGGCACCGCTGCCGGAACTGAGGATCATCAGTAGAAGGTTTGGCAGTAACTTGGAGGCTGTGTCTCCGCACCTCGAGTATGCCGTTAGTCCAGAGGGGCAACGGTTGCTTGCGATTGCAGAGAAAAGAATTGCCGACACCAAGCATCCGAATGCAAAGCAAGAGTTGAATGACTTCCGAAAGAATATGGAAGTATTCGAAGAGCGTGCACGGGCTCAGGGACTTGATGCTGCCGAGGTGAAGGGGACTTATGACGCTGTTGGCTTGTTGATGGAGCAGCGCGGGGATGGATTCATGAAGGAGCGCCAGCGAATTCGCGTGGCCGAACAGATTCTTCGTAATGTCGCTGATCCAACCGGGGTAGATCAAGGTGCTAACGTCACATGCACCCAGCAGACAATTGAGAATCGTTTGTATACCTTGACTCCATCTGTGGCAGCTAACGTGATTGCTTCGGTTGCTCTAACCGGTAAATTCACAGGTGCGGACGGTACCGTGGTCACAGTTCCGCAAAGTAATGTGCAGGCTCACGGTCCGGAAGCACAAAACAATCCGCAGAACGGCGAGAGGGTGCTAGCCTCTCAGATCTTTCAAGTGACATCTGCAAACCTCTACTACACATGGCGCAGAAATCAGAATCATCCTGATGGTGACTATCGCTACGAGTTCTATGGCGGAAAAGAACATGTAATTTTGGATCCGAAAGATCCATCCAAATACGATCCATCTCAGATTGGAGACCAGTCCCCGCTTAGTGATATGGGACCCGTTGCCACGAGCAACGCAATGGTGCATACATACAAATTGCTCACCGGTAAAAACATCGCGGATGCGATTTTTGTGAACAACGAGAACCGATATGATTCAGATTCTGATGTCGCCGGTTTTTCCACGCCGCAAGAAATGCAAGATGCATTGCTCCGCCTCAAGAAGGAAGGAAAATTACCTGCTATCGTATCCGTGCACAGTCATAGAGCGGAGATCAAAGAGATCGGCACCACCAATGCCACCATCGGTAATGAGCCGTTTGACGACGGTCACGTTTCGCTTGTTACAGATATCATCGAAGGCAAGGATGGCGAGCCCACCAAAGTCATGCTGGACAATCAATGGGGGCGACCGTCGGATCGCTTGGGTGCCCAGGCGCTCACTCTTGAACAAGCTTTCACTGCTACGAGATCTTTAAGTGCAATTGAGTACATGCGGAGCATGGAAGATTGGATGAGGCAATCGAAAATCGAAGGCAAATACTCGTCGCGTAAACTCTACAACAAATTAATAGCATTTGCGGAGGGAGCCGTTTCTCATTGGCAGGTACAGTCAAGAATAAATCCGGCTGAGGCTGCGAAAGATAAAGAACTAACCTTTGCGGCGTTCGAAAAAATGCGCGAAAAACTACCCGTCAGAGAACGAAACAGATTGCCAGCCGAGCTGCCGGACGAGTTCCGCAGACGCATTCTTGGCGAAGCTGCCAACACGATTGTTCCACTTAGACCAGAACCTAGCGGAAAACATCGGTTTAGATAGTATGGAACCGGTTGTCGCGACGGACATTCTCAGTTGCGATATGATCTGAGTTTACAGGTGTTTTGCCTCCATTTGAGACGGCGATTCCACCTTTGTGTATTAGATCGTACGCGGAGAGATGATGACAACCGAGGAGTTGATGGGCGTCGAGGAGGCTAGTGTTCCTCTTGAGCCGCAAGAGCAAACGGGATCCAAGGCTGGGTTGACGATACGAGTGCCTGCCTGCTGTGCAAATTTGGGACCTGGTTTTGAAACCTTGGCGCTTGCGATCAAGCAGTATTTGACCGTGACGGTAAGTGTGCAAGCTCCGCATAAAGGTCAGGGGATAAAAATCACGACAAATGGAGAGCTCGCCAGTCAGCTCCCTACCGACAACAGCAACTTGATTGCGAAGGTACTCGAGCAGGTTTGGCTTCAAGATCCCCGCCTTCTCCCCTGTTTGAGTGTCGGAATCGAAACTGACTTTTTACCGTATTACGGTCTGGGATATAGTGCCGCCGCCACTACGGCTGCAGTTACTGCCGCACTTGCCCTTGGTGGAGTCCAGCTGGAGAAAGGGCGAATTTTTGCGGAAGCGACGAAATACGAAGGCAATGCTGCCAGCGCCGGTGCCTCCATATTTGGTGGCTTTATGATTTGTGCTCCCAATATAGTTCCGGGAGATATCCTGGCACGAAAGCTGACCTGGTCTGAGAATTGGAGTTTGATTGCGACGATTCCGCCTTATACGATTCCCGCCAAGAAAGCACGCGCCGCATTACCGGCTAGTGTCAGTCACAAAGACGCGGTTTACAACGTACAAAAGATGGCACTGATGATTGAAGCTGTCGCAGCTGCGGACAATGAATCGATGAAAGCTGCCTTGAAGGACAAACTGCAGGATCCGTACAAAGGCAAGCTTGTTCCGGAACTGGCTGAAGTACGCAAGTTGCTGCAGGAGCACGATGTTTTAGGCTCCGTTCTCAGTGGCGGTGGACCAACCATTCTGACCATCGTTGAAAGCACTCAGAAACCATTCGTCATAAAAGAGCTAGAGAAATGGGCTACCGCCAAAAAGAACTCCTGCCGGATTATGGCGCTTGAGATTGACCAAGATGGGCTTGTTGTGGCGGATTAATTCTCTCGGACTCAAAAGGCGAAAAGGCGTGTGGGCTTAGCTCTCGACTTTGCAAGACGTTTAATTTTTATCTTGTTACAACAAAATCGCCACGCATGGGCCACAATAATAGGTATACAAGGTAGTGCGTCCTGTTGCTATGTCGCCACCTTGGAACAAACGCCGTAGCGCCTGAGAATCACATTGTCCAATTCCCGAAATTTAGCATTTGCATTAACGCTGATTGTTCTTTTGAGCAATTGCCAGCTTTGTTTCCGTGTAGATGCCTATGCACAGGACGTTTCCGGTGCAAAACCGGCAAGTAAAAGCGCTGAGAAATCAGGAGACAAGGTCGCTCAGGTCAACACCACACCGAAAACGGCGAAACCCGCGTACATCAAGGCTGAACCGCAGTCCGATCCGGCTGGTGCGCCGACTCGAATTCATCGACCAGGAACTGACGGCATGCCGCCTGTTGCTCCACCAGCAGTCGGATCGCCGGATAACCCAATGCCTCTCCTGAAAGAGCCACCAACAGCACCTCCGCGAGAGAAGTTTCCCAGTGTCGGCAATCTGGAGAACATGATGTTTGGGCACTCAAGCCCTAACATTGCAGTTGAGAATCGCCTCGATAAACTTGAAATAGCCATCTTTCAAAAGAGCTCTCCCAATCTCGATATAGAACATCGCATTCACAGGTTGAAGGAAGTCATAGTCGGAACGGAGCCTCCCTCCAGCGAGGGAGCTGGAAGCAATCCGTATTCTGGCGGAGGCCTGAGCTCAGGATCCGGAAGTCGATCGGGTTATGCAAATGATCCAACTGCTTACGCTATGCCAAATCCGAATCCGGTAACGCGTCCCTATTCCGCAAGTCCAGCACCAACCGCACCGGAGAAGCAATCATCTTCTTCGCCTTATCCCTTTTTTGAAAACTATGGACACTATGATTTGAATCAGGTTCTTTCAATGCCAGAGGCAGAGAAATTTGCGCTGACGGTCATCAATGAGGTGCGCTCGGCACAAGGCTTGAACGAACTTGTGTGGGATGATCTGGGCTATAAGATCGCAAGTGAACACGTCGCTGATTTGAGTAAGCGCGGTGCTGTTTCTCATCAAAGCAGCAAAGGACACAATCCGGACCTTCGCTATTCGTTTGCCGGTGGATCCGATTCACTCGTTGAGAGCACCGTCGCATTTCCGCAAGCCGAGAACTTAAAGCCTACAAGACAGCTTGTCGTTAAGATGCTTGAGACTCTTTATGGGCGTCAAGATGATCGCGAAGCTATGCTCTTCCCTCACGCAAACGGTTATGCGATGGCATTCCAGTGGACACCGGACAAGAGCAAGTTGCTCTGTGTGACGGAGACACTGACCAAGCATAGCGAGATGCAACCGATTCCGCTTGAGGCAAGTGTTGGAGATCGTATTGAAATAAAAGGCTCGGTGAAAGAACCCTACCACTTCCATAAATTGACATTGGCATGGGAGGGTCCGGTTTCGCCGCCCGATGATTCAGCCGAATCAGAAGAAGCTTTACCTTATTTCCCTCCACTCGACTATGAGGCGCATGCAGTCAAATCGAACCGAGATTTTGAGAAGGGCATTCGATTTCTGCAAATCGCTGGTATAACGGCCGCCATCGCAGGCGGCATCTTCATTCCGCCGGTTGCTTTGGCGGCACCTCTGATCGCTGCGTCCGTGGGAGCTTCGACTCCTAAACCCGTCTCCGAAATTCCTGTAAGGGGTGGCGTCAAAACTGATGGGAGTAACTTCACACATCATTTGCCTCTAAATAACCAGGGCAAGGAAGGCATATACTATGTCACCGTCTGGGCTACGACAGGTTCGGGAAATGAAATGCTTCCTGTTTCTCGGCGGGCTATAATTGCTCGTAAGGAGCAGCCGATTGGCGGGGCTGATAACTTAAACAAAGCTGCTGAGACCGGATCAACTTCTTCTGATGATGACCAACCGAAGCGCAAAGAGAAGAAATCAAAGAAGAAAAAGAAGGACAATGATCCGCAAGATCAGGACAAGCCGGCCCCAACTTCGAGTGGCGATCTGAAAAACGGTGCTGAAACTCAACAAAGCTCCCCGGACACTGCACCATCAAATTCAAAGGAATCCGAAGCAGGCAATGACGGTAAAAACGACCAAACCGACGCAAAGTTGTAACAACTTCAAGCTTCCTTCCGAGAGTTGGGCAGCGGCTGTACAGGTTGCGCTTTTTCTCGTTATCACAGTTTGTGCACTTATGTTTGCTCCAAGTGCAGAATCCAAGCCCTGTGTAGGCTGCAAGAACAAGCAAACAGGACTAGATCCGTATTCCAGCGATCCTCAGAGCGGCTACAATCCTCTGGGGAATCAGCCGCTTACAGGTGGGGCGCAATCGACCTTACTTCAAGGTGGAGCCGGCAGTACGACCTTGCAGGTCGGCACGGAGCAAACGCTTCTACAAACCGGAACGCAATCGACTCTTTTGCAAGCGAACATTGAAAGGGAAGGAGCACCGGTCAATATTTTGTTTCTCGTTGATTCCTCTCAGAGCATGAAGGAAAAAATCTCGGTCGGCTTTGAAAGCGGCAAAGAACCCAAGATGGAAGCTGCTAAGCGCGTCTTGCAAGAAGCTATCTCGAAAATTCCTGGCGATGTGAATATCGGCGTGCGAGTTTTTGGAAACGGCTTCACCGGATTTGATACAGATTGCCAGCAGTCGGCGTTGTTAGTTCCGATTGGAAAGAACAATCGTCGAGCCATCATTGAAGCGGCACGAGGCATGTTGCCCTTTGGCCTGACGCCTTTAACTTATGGGCTGATGCAAGCAGAGAACGATTTGCGCTATGTGCATGGACCGAAAACTATAATTCTGATTTCAGATGGTGCGGAAACTTGTGGTGGAGATCCCTGCGCGTATATCGATCGGCTCACACGCATGGGCGTCAAAATGAAGGTTGATATAGTTGGACTGGGGTTGCGCCGAGATCGCGAAGCTGTTGATCAGCTCAACTGCATAGCGCAGAAATCAGGAGGCAAGTACTACGATGCAAATACGTCTGCAGATCTAATCAATGGTATCACTGATAGTGTCAAGCATGCTATCTCAGGAAAGGTTTTGACAAAGATTACCTCTCCGAAAATAACAGACACAGTTCCAGCGGACCTTGCTCCTCTCCTTTCTCCAAATGAAAAAACTCCACCGAAGTAGTTCGTGAGGACTCTTGTGAAAGTTCGTTTGATGAATAACGAAGCAAAAACCACCATCTTGAAATGGATGATGAGGTTGTTTGCAATCGTTTTTATCATCACTTCTTGCTACGATTTTTTTTCCGTTGCGCAAACAAATGAGGACACCTTGAAGAAAGAAAACCTTCCTGCTTGTTTGAAACAGTTGATCAATGCAAGCAGCTTTGATGACGGTCAACGCGGCGAGAGCCCAGAACTTACGCCAAACTACAAGGCGTATCAAGAAGCTTCTAACATGATCTCAGGACTTGAGACGTCGGATCTGAATCTGATGTTGGATCGTGGCACGCCTGCAGGTAAGTTGTATGCAGCTGTGTTGCTAAAGCAGAGCGGCCGAGTCGGAAACAATCTTTCTTTCGAGCGGCTCGTCAACGACCACTCCAAGGTGCGATATCAGAGCGGCTGCAAGGTTCTGGAAACAGAAGTGTCGGAGATCGCAAAAAGCTTTATTGAGAACAATAGGTATTTGAATTTTCAGATGTCGATGTTTTGCAAATTGAAAGCACCTATTGATTCGAAGCCTGGAACCGAATCGAACTCGCAAAAAAAGGATCAGAACTGATTCTTTGGTTTTAGGAGAGTCGTTAATGGAAGGCGATCAAGAAAGAATTCCGAAAACGCAACTGGAATCCGATCGTTCCGCCGGTAGCGGTCGCCCGCCCTCAGATACGGCAATTGGGCTGACAGGTGACCCCGATCCTGAGCAATACAAAGTTGGTCAACGATTGAAATGTCGAGTTATAGAGGCTCGAACGGGTGGCTATGCCGTTCTAATTGTTCAAGATGGAACTGTTGCATTCTTAAGAACTAACAACGTGCATGAGACCGGTTCGTTTATTATTGGTGAATTCAGGCACTGGCAAAGCAAGTCTTGATCTTAGGGTAGCTTTAGAAGCCAGCAAGATGATGCTGTTAGCGATCTCATGTATGGAGCGCGGACGTCCCGATGCTGTTGGCGATCTCATCTCAGCTTGGTCTAGTGCAGATTTTTGCAGCTAGTAT
>JAIEQI010000199.1 GCA_019747875.1 Candidatus Obscuribacterales bacterium | reverse complement strand
GCTGCCGACAAAGCCGCTGCCGACAAAGCCGCTGCCGACAAAGCCGCTGCCGACAAAGCCGCTGCCGACAAAGCCGCTGCCGACAAAGCCGCTGCCGAAAGTGCTGAGTCAAGTTTCCGAGGACTAGACGTGAGGGGTGAGTGGGATTTGGTAAACACGCACACAACAAACCAGGCACGTGTAAACATCGAACAATCAAATACCTACATCACGGCAATCATTTCCGCACAAGGAAACAACTACATTCCTGTTGGACAAGTTAGGTTCAAAGGTGATTACAACGCAAATCCATTTGCGGTCACGGTGCAGAGAGCTTATCCCGGCTTTACGAATCCCTACTGGGAATCCGGACTGGCAGTGGTTCAAGACATAAACAACATTTTCATAAGTGCCAAAACCGGCAACTTAACGTTAAAACGAAGCACCCCAATGGTAGCGCCAACAGAGCCAGCCGCGCCCTCCGAGACCGGGACCTCCACGACGATACCATCAACGAATGCGGCATTCGTTCCATATCCCATTACAAGGCGAATTGACCCAAGTCCTAAAGCTGCCCCTGGGGAGCAAGCTCCTTCTGCTGACTTTCTGAAGAAGATTCAGGATGCTTATGCAAAATTGCCAGACGAAGTAAAACAATTGCTGAGAGAAAATGGGTACGTAATCACAGTTGCGAAGGCACCATGGCTTGCGGAGGAACAACATGCGTTCGGCTATGCTGACAAGAAAGACCAGACCATTCACGTTTTTGAAACGACTCTAGATGATGCTGATCAAACAATACTTGCGAAAGATTTTTATGACGATTTTGGTGAAATTCTAACTCATGAAGTTGGTCACGCACTCGATTTTATCTTGGGTTTGACCACAGATCCGAAGTTTGTCGAAGCATGGAAAAAAGACATTGATTTTTTGAATCAAGATAACCTTTTGAAGGAGTTTGTAGGTGGAGAGGGCGGCGGCAAGCGGGCATTCACCAATGAAGAGTTACAATTTGGCATTCCAAAGGGTGCGCTAGAAACAGCTGCAGAGCTAATGTCGTACATATTAGGCTCTACAGAAGAAGTGGCAGAGCACGTAAAAAATGCTAGTGATAATACATATCAGTACTTGAAGGGCAAAATGTTATGGTGAGATCCTACTCTTATATGCTCCCACTTTTCTTTGCATGTGTTGCCTTCTTTGGCGACCCGGCTATCGCTGAATATCCTTCAAGCTATCATAAGGTTTTCTTCAAGGAAAAGAAGCCTCACTTTTACCTTGCTCGCAAATATTCTGAAGAAAAGAAATACGACTTAGCAAAAGCGGAGTATTCGATACTTATTGAAGCTGAACCATCAAAATTATCATATAGGCTCTATCGGGGCCAATTGGAACTGCTTCTAAAGGACTATAAGGGTGCCTTGCAAGATGCGGAAAAGATTCTTTCATTGACCGATAGTTCCTTAGAAAAAGAGGAAGCACACATGCTTAAAGCCCAAGCTTATGCAGGAATGAATAAGACTGAAAAAGCCATTGATGAATTCACAAAGGTAATGAAAACTGATTCTCAAGACCCTAAAGTTCAGTTTGAGTTCGGGAAGACACTTTTCAAGTCAAAGAATTATGACAAAGCATTAGCGCATTTGACGCTGGCCCGATCGATGTACCAAAGCATGAAAACAAAAACCGCGCTTGGTTATGTGAAGGAAGCTGACGAACTCATCGCTCAGATTGCAGAAATTCAATCGAAAGGAAAGAGATCTCAAGCATTCTAGTCTTACCGCATGTTGGACCGGCGAAATCGAGCAAAACTCTCAACTAATTTTCAGAATCCATGTCTATTCTACTCAAGACGCAGGGGCATATCTCCGCTTCTAGCCGTCCGCATTTGTTTTAAGACACCGTTAGAGGACTCCTCATGAAGAATCTGAGTTTTGCATGTGCAAGATCTATGAAATGGGGTCTGCTTATCTCTGCAATCATGTCCCTCGGGCTATCAGTTTGTGCAAATGCAAAAGACTCCACAACTTATGACCAGCTTGTGAAGAAAGCGGAAGCCTTAATTGATGTGGACAGCAAAAATGCACGCTCGTTTCTTGAGCGCGCCATCAAAATGAATGGCAAACGCTCGGAAGCCTACGTGGAATTGGTGATACTGGAACCAGGTTCTAAACAAGCGTTGACTTATGCGCGCAAGTCCATTGATTTAAGTCCCAAATCGGCACATGCCTTTTATGCGCTTGGGCTAGCAAAGACATATTCGGGCAAAAATGATGAAGCTGTGAAGTCCTATACCAAAGCCCTGGAAATTGATGCCACCTTTTCTCGGGCTTATCACCAACGAGCGCATATCTACCATAGCCAAAACAAGCTGGATCTTGCGATTGCCGATCTTTCGAAGGAGATTGCTATAAAGCCCTCAGCTCATTCTCTTGGACTAAGAGGTTTCATTTATGGGATGAAAAGAAAGGAAAGAGAATGTCTAAATGATTGCAACAAAGCAATAGCGATGGAGCCATCTGCTGTAAGCTACGCCAATAGAGCAAGGCAGCATCACACTTTCAACTCGTTGGATTTGGCTCAACAGGATTATTCGAAAGCGATAGACCTTTTTAGGGCAAGAAAAGATAACGACTTACTCTATCACTATTTAACGGTTCGGTCTGAGCTTCTTGCTCAGAAAGGAATGTTTAAAGAAGCTCTGAATGACTGCACGGAGCTGTTTAAGCTAAAACCGAATGCTGAGCGCTCATATCGCGTACGCGGTTATGTGCGCGCACTGCACAAGGACTACGCAGGGGCATGCGCTGATTTTACTTCAGCTTTAAATATGAATCCTACTTGCCAGCAGTCTTTGCTCAACAGGTCAGAGACATACCTTAAGTTAGGCAGATATGATCTTGCAGTCCTGGATGCGCATACGGCTATATCGCTGAATCCGACGAATCCTGAGGCTCACTACCAAATGGCCACCATGCATCATCGGATGAATCAGTTAGATAAGGCCATTGATTCCTATTCAAAAGCGATTACGTTTAACCCTCAGAATATTTCTTACTTGAGCTGGCGGGCGGTGGCATACAGGCAGTCAGGAAAGGCGAGTTTAGCCGAATCTGACAATCAAAGAATTCGTGAGCTCAGCGGGACAAACAAAAGTCAACCTAACTACGTGTTGTCCGGTATCGTGGCATCCAATCTCGTGCTAACGGGAATCGCCCTCATTCATAAATTTGTCACGCATTCCGCAAAAAAAACGTTGTTTCTAACAGGAATTGATAGCATGGAAGAAATCGAGAACGACATAAGACTCAAGCGGCAAAGTCCGGTCGCTGCTTACCCAACGGACGATCAGCACATGCGGAAGGAGGGAAGGCGATCTGAAAGACAAGGCAAATCCAATTCTTCAAAAATTCAAGTCAGGGATAATGACGGCCAGTATAACTTTAGCAATGAAAACTTAAGGGAAGGAAGTCAAACCAAAAAGGGTATGGAGGAAACCGCAGCGGAGTTGCTAGCAAAGATTTTTGGGTCAAACGAAAAAGCCCCGGACCTCAGCTAGCGCTGGTAGGAAAGAGAACTTTTGAGTGCCTAAAATCTAAGGAGAATCGTTGAGCTTGATGAGAGCAAAGATTGTTTTACTGGTAGGAGTTAGTTCAGTGATTCCTTTCGTTGTTTTACATCCATCACCAGTCTCTAGTCAACCAACAGATAAAGCAGCCAAGATCGATCACCTTGCTCTTGCAACTAAGTACCGGGAGGAGCAGAAGTGGCAACAAGCCCGAAACGAGTATAACGAAATCATACAGACCGATCCGAACGTTTGGCGCCATTACATTTCTCGTGGATTTATAGAACTGCATTTGAAAAACTATGTAGCGGCATTAGACAATGCACAACATGCGTCGGCGCTAACAAATTTCAACGGCGCAATGGGTCTCATTGCTTTGCTACGCGCAAGAGCCTACGAAGGAATGCACAAAACAGATGAGTCCATTAAACAATACCTAGAAGCAACTCAACGAATGCCTAATAACATGGAAGCTCAGTTTGAGCTTGGAAAGATTTTCTATCGACAGAAAAAATATGATGAAGCCTATATTTGCCTGTCTAAGGCCCATGCACAATTTGTGGATGTAAAAAAGGATAAGCGAATTATTCAATTAGCTCGTGAGTCCGAAACAATGCTTGAGAACATTCGAGAGAAACTGAGTTCAGCAAAGAAGAAAAATAAGCGCAAGAAATCTGATGCTGACTAGCTTTCTAAAGACGTGAATTCTTTTATCGAATTCGCGACGTGTTAAAGTTTTTATTCACTCAACATGTACGCAAGTCGTCTAACGACACAAAGTCAGAAATCCGCTCGGTAAGCAAATCTAGTTTTTCTACTGATGGTTGTTTGACAAATACGACTTTCAGCAATGATGATAAGATGACTGCAAAGAATTCCCAATATCCAATATTCATGACAGATCCGGCTAACAGCACTCATGAATTCATTCCAGCGGGCATTTCGTCGGACCCTATTGAGCATCCGTTTTATGATCCGCGAATAGACACACAGAAGCCATCAGGTTCCACAATTCTAATAAAATAGACCTCGAGGTTAGAATGCAACTGCACCAGCTGAAAGAAATTATTTGCACATTGTTTGTCGCACAAACTTTGTGCTTACACAGTGCTGCATTCTCTGCACAAAATAATGAAGTCGACACGGGTTATAAAGAACGTTTATGGAAACAACTTCAACGCAATTACTTTCCTCCTCGGGATGCTGCAAGGTGCACGAAACCGGTCCTAGTTTTAGAAGTGCACAAAAGTGGACTCGTCTTGGATGTCGATCAAACAACCAAGTCTGATTGTGATAATGTCAATGAAGCATGTCTAAATGCACTTTGGTTCGCTGCTCCTTATGAAAACCTGCCAGCCCAACTGGGTGAGAGCGCAGACCTTTGCATTTATCTCAATTCCAATCCAATATCTGACCACTCAATTAGAATGATGCAAACGCCAGGTTTGACCTCGATTAGCTTGCTTAAGCTTACAAGAGAAATTCCGACTGGGTTATTTGATCAATTCGACAATATTAGAAGTGGAAAGATAAGGGAAGTCGATAACTATTTCCGGAAGCATGATTATCCGAGATCCATTCCTTTCATCATATCGAAAAACATTTGGATGCAAACGATGAGATACGAGTATTCACGAAGAAACACCGGATCTCCGCTTAGAGTTTTCGAAAGAATTCCATCAGATTGGTTGGTAGAAACTTCCCATAAACAGGAAATCAAAGACGCTTATTCGAAACTGAATCAGCGCTTCGCTGACAGAAGTACCTTTGATTCTGACAAGAAGATCTATCTTGATTTGGCAAATTTTATGCAGCTACTCGCAACGTCTAGTACAAAACCCAAAGACAACCCCGACCCAAATGTGGCGGAATAGGAGAGGCACTCGGATGCTGGGAGACGTAAAACGTCCTAAAGGATCCGATTAGTACAACGCAATTTTCGTTGCGCTGCTGAAAAAACGGAATAGGTAGCTGGAAAATGATAGAAGCAAAAAAGAAGATAAAAACGATTATTCTTCTTGTTTCGATGCTCATTGCTTCGCAAAGCCAAGAATCAGAAGTCTTTGCAAAACCTATGGACCTGGGTACTAAAATCCCAAGGTCAGTGGAAGAATCCGTGATCCAACTGAAAGCAGTACTCTCTCAAAAAATGTTGACAGACATAAAGTCGCTGCCCGAGGATGGCATCTGGAGATTCAACTCCTCCCTTGGCGCTGAAATGAGAAATACTTGGTTTTACGGTCATTCAAAGGAGCCACTGGCAGCATTCTTTTTTAGCAAAGGAATTCATCATCCTGATCATATGTCCGGAATCATTTTAAGAGCGTTGTGGTCTGATCTAAATGGCGTTCCTTTTGACCTTGAGAAACAAGCAGATAAAGCGAAACTTGGCGAGTTGAGATCGCGGGATATTGTGAAAGAAATAGTTGAGATACCGAAAGAGCTTACTTCCGCCGAACTCACAACTTCAACTGGTGAAACAATAACAATCGATGATCAGCGTGGTATGGTAACCATTCTGGCATTTGTTAATGCAGTCAACATGTACAATTCAAACGAGATTGAGCTTTTGAATCAGCTAGAAACAAAGTACAGGAGGCATGGTTTGAAAATAATTGCGTTCTTCATGAAGAATGCGAACGATCCCGAACAGCCATTTGCAAAGTATCAGATGAATTTCCCTTTCGTGGAAAAGCCACCATTAGGTTTTGTGCGGAAGCTGACCCAGACGCTGACGGCGCCCGCCGCAATCTATCTACCCTGCAACGCACTTTTGGATAAAGAAGGCAGAATGGTTTATCGCATTGGCGGCTGGAACGACAGCACCATGAAAAATCTTAGCGATGAGATTAATAGCCATATTCCGTGAAGTGATCTTCAAAAACTGGAACAGTTGCGTAAACAAGACTTTGTCAAAGAAGTGATAACAATTCCAGAGAAATTGACCTCGGTCGCGTTAACTACGACAGAAGGCAAAAAGATTAGTTTGGCTGAACAGAAAGGATATGTGACCATCTTGTCCTTCCTTTCAACCGGTCAAAATACATCGCAAAATATCGAGTTTCTAAATTCGTGCGTGAAAAATATGTCAATAGAATCAAAGTCATCGGGTTCTCCTCAAATAACAACAATACAGATCCAAAAACAATGGGCGCGTACAAGCTGCCGAGATTTCCCGTGGTTAAAACCTTTCCTCACAGATACCTGCTAGATCTCAGTCTAGTGTTGTACGCGCCATGGGTAAGATCGGTTCCATCTAACGTCATCATTGACCAAAAAGGACAAATGGTGTGGCGAACAGGTGAATGGACCGACGCGACAATCGAACGAACCAAACAGGAGTTAAATAACGTTATGGCAAGAGAAAACGAAAAGCGCCCTTGAGCTCGGATTAGGATTAGCAGGATAAATACATGAACTCTAGATGCGCTTTGATGAACACCCCGACGGTTTCATCAACCACAAAACGGAAGGAAGGCACTGCAACGAAGCCTAACTCAGTGTACGCCGAGCAAATCAACGAAAAACCTCAGCTCCACCTCGTAACAAAGAAATACGGTAGACTATGGATTATGGAAACCGTGAGACACTTCCAAGTTGCACTCATTCTCGCATGCGCGAGCGTGCAAGTGCCTGCCATAGCTGGCTATCCTTCCAGCCAACTTAAGGTGTTCTCAAAAGAAAAAAATCCGCACTTTTATCTTGCACAAAAATATTCCGACGAGAAGAAGTACGACAAAGCCAAGGCTGAATACTCAATTCTAATAGCCACTGATCCGACGAACGTAATCTATTTGATTTCTAGGGGGCAAGTCGAAATCAGCTTGAAGGACTTCAACGGAGCATTAGCGGACGGGGAGAAAATATTGACCTTAACGACCGATCCGTTTAAGCGCTATCTGGCATCTGAGCTAAAAGCACAGGCGTATGCCGGATTGAATAGAACATCTGACGCGATAGCCGAATACACAGAGGCATTGAAAAACAATTCAACGAGGCCAGAGGCCCAATACGATTTAGGAAAACTCCTGTACAAGTCCAAACGTTATGATGAGTCATTGACACGCTTAAAACTCGCACTCTCTCAGTTTGAACGAATGCCCAAAAACAGAGCCAACGATCGCGTAAAGGAAACATCTCAATTAATCTCCAAAATAGAAAAGATTCAGTCCAAATCAAAATCAAAATCTAATGGGGATACGCAAGTTGACTGAGCAACTGGCTCAGGCGAAGGCTGGCACTTTCGAGCATGGTGCCCCCTCACTCCCGCAGGATCCCACGCGCGCGAACGTTATTTACGGGCGCGGCAAGGACGAGCTCCCGACAGCAATCTATGCCAAAGCATTCGATGTTTTGACCATCGGAGGAAAGCTATTCCAGGCGCCCGCGGCCGGCGAATTGAAGCACATCACCGTGAACGGGCAGAGCATCGCGCTCTACGGAACAACTGTCTACACGCCGCTCCCGGACACGGCGATGGTCGCCAACCCGGTGCAAGTTCAGCCATTTGATCCGTCGCGAGTCTTCCATAAGGACAAGGATTTGTGGCCGGCTGTCATTTATGCAGAGCCGGGCAAAGAAATCACTATCGCGAATCAAAAGGTTGTGGTGCCTGCGGCGGGGCAATCCGTTGCGCTGATCTTCGATGCGAGCGGGCATTTGAAACCTCCTGCACAGAATTCGCAAACGCAGGACAAGAATGCGGCTGACAAAGCCGCTGCCGACAAAGCCACTGCCGACAAAGCCGCTGCCGACAAAGCCGCCGCTGACAAAGCTGCTGCTGACAAAGCCGCCGCTAACAAAGCTGCTGCCGACAAAGCCGCTGCTGACAAAGCCGCCGCTGACAAAGCCGCCGCTGACAAAGCCGCTGCCGACAAAGCCGCTGCCGACAAAGCCGCTGCCGATAAAGCCGCCGCTGACAAAGCCGCCACTGACAAAGCCGCCGCTGACAAAGCCGCTGCCGACAAAGCCGCTGCCGACAAAGCCGCCGCTGACAAAGCCGCCGCTGACAAAGCCGCTGCCGACAAAGCCGCCGCTGACAAAGCCGCCGCTGACAAAGCCGCTGCCGACAAAGCCGCCGCTGACAAAGCCGCTGCCGACAAAGCCGCCGCTGACAAAGCCGCTGCCGACAAAGCTGCTGCCGACAAAGCCGCCGCTGACAAAGCCGCTGCCGATAAAGCCGCCGCTGACAAAGCCGCTGTAAACTCCGGAGGCGGAGGATCGGGAGGCCAACCGGAGGAAACGCCACCGAGCCTCAACGGCGGTGGCATGGAAAATCCAACAGGGAGCGATTTTGCTCTAAATTTAACGGGTGACGGAGCACCTTCCCCTAGCAATGAAGAACCTGCGGCGATAAGTCTTCAAAAATTCAATCTTACTGGTCAATGGACAACAAAAAATACAACCACCTCCAATACTTTTAAGCTACGAATAGACTATTCGGACGCATCTTTCATTACAGCAATTGTGGTTGAACAAGGATCCGGATACATACCTCCAGGTCAAGTAAGGTTCAAAGGTAACTACGTCTCAAATCCGTTTACAGTGACAGTACAACGCGCATATCCCGGGTACATGAACCCATACTGGGAGTCAGGAGTGCTAACAATTGCGGATGCGGACAATGTCACCATAGCTGCAAAAACTGGTAACTTAGTATTAAAACGTGTTGCTGCAGCCCCTGCTCCAACAGTACAGTTTGATACACCAACAAAAAAAGTTGAATCTAGAATACCAGAAGAGCACCAAAAACTCGCTGCTGAAATCGAGAAGCAATATGCTGCGGGTCCAGAGGTAATTACCGGTAGATCGAATCAAACGTTTGATACGCAAAAAGAAGCGATGATGAGTTGGGCCGAAGACGTTTACAAGACTTCAAAAGAAACCCACAGAGAATACGCAGCCGCTTTGTATCAAGACAATAATGGAAAATGGCATTACACACCTTCGCTTAGAGGTTCACCAATAACCAGTGATCCCGTGTCAGCTGCGAACAATTGGATTCCAAAGGATTTGGGAATCGATATCAATGGACCCACGGAAGGCAATCATGGCTACCAAGAAATGCATACTCATGATGGACATGAAGAGGGAAGCGCCTTCGACGGATACTTTCATTCGAATAAGGATGGAGATACCCAACGTGCGGATCAAACTGGAAGATCGAACTTGCTTCTTACCACTGATGGAGAACTAAAACAATATATCCCAGCCGGCACTTCTGGAGTGAATTCAGCATGGGAACAACCTAGCGGAAGAACAGTACTTATTGGCGAAATCAAGAAATGATAAAGAACAGAATCTCGTTCCTATACGTAATCGCGATAGCATTGACAGTGCTATGTACTAAAGTACAAGCTGCAGAATCCAATTCATTAGGAAATACAGTGCCGACTTCACTGGATGCTTGTATACAACGCCTTAGAACAGTTCTGCCGAAAGAGTTTTTGAACAATTTTTCAACAACTCCACGTTCTCAGCTTTGGAAATTCAATTCTACAGTCGGTGTCGAGATCAGAAATAATTGGCTATATGGTCATGGTCAAGAGCCATTGGCACGATACTTCAATAAGCTTGGCGTAAAGCATCCAGATCACATTTCCGCCTTGATTTTGCAGGCCCTGTGGAAAAATCTTCGATCTGAACCATTTGATATAGACAAAGAATCAAAGTCTGTTCGTTCCTACGAAATCCAAGCTCAAGACGTCGTAAAAGAGACGATTTCGATTCCCGAAGAATTGAGATCTATTATGTTCACATCTACAAAAGGACAGCGAACAAACCTTCTGAAGCAGCTCGGGCACGTAACCGTTTTAGGATTTGTAACTGCTGATGGTCCGTACGACCCTTACAACCTACAGTACCTTAACTCCGTTCAAAAGAAATATTCAAAGTTTGGAGTAAAAGTTATCTGTTTTTTGATGCCGGATCCAAAAAATCCACCCAAGCCGTATTCAAAATATAAGTTTCAATTTCCGTTTATAGAACAAGCGCCAAAAGACTTTGTGGAAAGACTTACCAAGCATATCAGCTCACCCGCTTCAATGTGCCTCCCGTGCAATGTGCTACTGGACAGAAATGGATTAATCGTCTTCAAAGTGGGTTGCTTCCATGGCAAGTACGCTTCTCTGCTCAATGAACGATTAGACATACTGCTGGGAGACGTAAAACGTCCTAAAGGCTCCGATTAGTGCAACCCCGACGGTGTTCCTATTTTGTAAACCATGTCAGCACGACGAGCCCGTCCAGGTTCAACATAAGCAGGTAACTCTCGATCGAGGGCAACTTGATAGTGGCGGTCAAAATGCAATGCAATAGACTCCGGCAAACACGGGTAAAAATGTCAAAGAGGAAAACATCGATTTAACTCCTCGAACAATTCGTCATCGTCAGGCTTTCAAGAACTCGCATCAATGGTCATATCATTAAGAACGACAAACGTTAAAACGAGTCCTTCAGTAGAAAGTTCAAAAGTGAGAAAACTCGTAATTCTTCCAATAACTCTCTTTAGTGTCACTACAATCCAGTGTTTTGCGGAGGATAATCCCTCCGCGAACCAGATGTCATCACACTTCGCGCTGGCAATGGATTATCGGAAAGACCGAAAGTTCAATTTAGCTGAGCAAGAATATTCAGTGTTGTTGAAGCTGGATCCCAAGAATCCTGAGCTTTATTGTTCAAGGGGATTTATGAAATTGGAGCAGAAAAAATTTAAGAGCGCCTTAGAAGACGCTGTGAGCGCTGAAAAGCTAACAACGCTAAACGGACGATTGTTTTGGGTCGCTATGCTAAAGTCCCGGGCATATGCTGGTCTAAATGATATGAAGAACGCCACGAAATTTTACTTAGAGGCATCTAGTCGCCAACCAGAGCGAGCAGATGCACCGTTTGAATTGGGCGCACTGTACTTTAAGAAACACCGTTACGATGAGGCATTACAGAGCTTGAATAGCGCTGTGAGAATTCTATCTTCGCGCAGAACAAATGAGCATGTTCAAAAGCAGATCGACGATGCCAAAACAATGATTGCAGCTATTGAACTCAAGCAGAATACAAAAGAAAAAAAGCCTGTTTCCAAAAGCAAAAAGTTGGAAAACTAATCTATTTCTACCGCCTTCAAGGTCTATCCGGCTTCAATTTCTGCCTGTCAAGTAAATGAAAAGACAAAATGTTATCGTGCTTGCTATTATCGTCTCTACCAACGTACCAACGAAATCTACAGACGGAATTTCAAAGGGAGCGCTAGAAACGGCGGCCGAACTAATGTCATACATTCTAGGTTCCAAGGATGAAGTGGCAGAGCATGTAAAGAATGCTAGCGACAATACATACCGATACTTGAAAGGTAAGGTGTCATGGTGAAATCCAACCTTTATGTAATCAGTCTTTTCTTCGCATATGTTGCCCTCTGCTTGGAACCTGCACTGGCTGAATATCCTTCGAGTAATCACAAAGTCTTCTTCAAAGAAAAGAAGCCACACCTATATCTCGCGCTCAAATACTCCGAAGAAAAGAAATACGACCTAGCTAAGGAAGAATACTCAATACTTATCGAAGCTGAACCAGAACACCTTACCTACCGCCTATCTCGTGGACAATTGGCGATTCTTTTGAAGGACTATAAAGGCGCATTGGCAGATGCGGAAAAAGTTCTTTCAGCGACTAACAACTCCACAGAAAGAGAAATCGCTCGCCTAATCAAAGCGCAAGCCTATGCCGGCATGAATAAGACAGAGAAAGCTATTGATGATTTCACGGAGGTGATCAAAAGGAATCACCATTCTGCACAGGCGCAGTTTGAGTTTGGAAAGCTTCTTCTTAAGGCAAAAAAGTATGATAGGGCTTTGGCACACTTGACACTAGCACGATCGCTGTACAAAGATGCGAATGCAGAATTTGCTATCAAAAACGCAAAGGAAACAGACGAGCTAATTACTCAGATTGACGAAATTCAATCGAAACGGAAGAAGGCTTCGACAAAGAAGGCTGACTAAACTCAACGGCAGCGGAAACCTCAAAAAACACAAGTATCCCAATGCGTCCGCAACGCTTGGAGCGGTCTATGCTGGATGCGATTTGAAATACATTGATGCAGCTATTGCAAAACTTGAGGGAAGAAGAAAAATGCATTAAAAGGTATCGACCAACTCAAAACAATTTCAGATTCATGGGCTATCTTAGTAATTAACGAGTAACAGCCTTTCGTTCTCTAACCGTCCAACCTGAATCCCACCAAATCCCGGAAACCAAACATGCCAGAATTGAAGCGTTTTTACGAAGCACTTGCGGAGTTTCGTCCCGCAAAGCCTGTATTCCCGAAAACCTCCGAGCTATCAGATTATGAACAAGCGTGCCAATACTGGAGCTTTGGTTCAGCCGTAGCGCGCAAGAAGAAATACGAGCTAGCACAGAAGTACTTTGAAAAAGCTATTTTGAAATATCCATATGCGTGGTTCTTTTACATCAACCTGGCTGGCTGCTACGGACATTTCGAGAGATATGACGAAGCATCAAACTGCTTGAAGATTGCGATAAAAAGAGCCTTGCGAGAGTCATTAACGAAGCTACTGCCGCGTCAAAAATGTAGAGAAGAGAAAACAGCCTCCAAGAACACAAACAAAGACAAGCTGTTCAAAGACATACTCAGACCCACTGAAACCATATTCAATCCACAGCCTTAGTCTTCTTGGCTCTGACAGGCTCGCAAGACTAAACTCGCGACCACCACGCGTAAAACTCATGAATGTGGAATGATGGCTGCCGGCGATCGAAGTGAGCTACGAAGAATCAGGCAAGAATTTGGGCCAAGCCAACTTCCTGTAGCTATTCCTCCATCGCCAAATATACAAGAGTAGACACAGGCGCTGAACCAAACGTCAGGTCTTAACTCAAACGGTTTTCGTCGATAACAAACTTAGCTTCTTCTTAGATCTTTGACAGTTTGCCTTGATGAATGCTACATTTTCATTTATTGACCGACCGTTCAGTAAATAAACCAATCGATTAGGGAAAAGGCTATGCCCACTGAGAAAACAACCGGAATGGACTCACAGCTCCTCGAGGCGCCGACCAAGCATGAAAAGATGCCTAGCGCCGAAGAGATACTTGGCAATTTGGAAGAAGCGCCCAAAATCACTGACAAGCTGAACATATTCCCTTTCGAATGGCGCGTTGAGACACCGCGCCTGATGGAAATCTACGAACAATCCAGAGATCCGGGCTGGAATCCCGGGCAGCTCCCCTGGTACACTCTCGAAGTAGAGAGCATGACGCAAGACCAGCGGTACGCCATCGCCTACTGGTGGGCGTTGCTTTCCGTGTTCGATGCCTCCGGACCTGCAGTCTTCGCTCGCGCGATGATTCACGCCTACGAAGTGCACGAAGAAGACGCGATTCGCAAGTGCTTCCTTTCCGTCACTCGCGACGAAATGAATCACGAAGAAGTTTGCGGACGCGCGATAAATTGCCTTACTCCGGGCGGTCCGCTCGGCTACGAGCCTGAGACTGAACTTGGTAGACTTGCGCGCAACAACATCGAATGGCTCTATCACAATGGTTCGCGGTACTGGTCAGGCTACAAGAAAGCGATCGAACACTATCCGATGCCAGTGCTCTTCAGTTCATTCCTCTTCGGCGAAGTGGCATCATCAACGCTCTTCCACAGCATGTATGAAAGCACGCAGATTCCTGTATTCAGAGAAGCCTTCAGAAACATCGGTCGCGATGAAGGTCGCCATTTGAGTTTCTGCCTTGCACTGCTCAAAGAGGTCTTGCCTAAACTCAGCGAAGAAGACAAAGAAACAGTCACGAAGCAATTCCGCGCTGGCTTCATTTTCCTCTCCGGAATTCTCTACGAACCACCGCATGAGTTCTGGCAATTGCCGGATACGTTTATCCCCGCACAGCGACTCTTGGAAGAGAAAGCGCGCGAAGCTGGATTCGGCATTCTCACACTCGAGAAGCGTAAAGAAAACTGGCGTACGGCTGTCGTCCGCTTGAAGACGATCGTAGAGCCATATGGCGTTAAATTCCCGGCATTGCCGGAGATTGACGTTGACGGCGAAACGGTTGCGTTCGACGCAGACAAGATCGTTCCGATTTTTTAGGCGGGCGCATGCAATCCGCCGCCTGAAAGCTCGGCTCTGTCGCCGATTCTGTTAAAGGTTTAGTTAGCTCCAGTCTCTAACGCTCGGCAGTTAATGGTTGATTCGGATTCAGAGTTTGGCTAGTTCCATCCTCGACTCAATCACAAAATCGGATCGAAAGTTTAGTTAGTTCGTTGGTTTTTGCCCCGCTCTCTGGACTTTTACTTAGGTTGACGGGTTTCGTCAAGACTCCATTATTCGCAAGGTGATCATTGCACATTCGGGATTGAAGCTTATGGTAAGACCACGCGCCGAAAATTATGTTGAACGTCAGCAAGGTATTCTCGATACCGCTGCCAGCATGTTTGCGATGCATGGATTCAACGGCACATCCATCTCGACGCTTGCTGACGAGTGCGGAGTTTCGAAAGCCCTGCTTTATCACTACTATGATTCGAAAGAAGCATTGCTTTACGACATGCTGCTGGCGCATTGCAAGTTGCTTGCCAAAGTTGCTGGCGACGCCGTAAAAGAATCAGCGGATCCGGAACTCCAGCTGCGCGATCTCGTGCGCGCGCTTATGGAACTCTACGTCAATTCGCGCGATAAGCATGTGGTGCTCTTGAACGATTTACACTGCCTCCCCGACGAGCAACAACAAGAAATCAAAATAGAAGAGCGGCGTGTTTTGCAAGTAATGAAAAACGCGATCAAGCGACTGCGACCTGATACCAAAAGCGCAGAACTGACCGCCCTCACCATGTATCTAATGGGCGCCATAAACTGGACCTACACATGGTTCCGTACACCAGGGACGGTATCAGCACGCGAATACGCCGACCTCGCGACATCGACATTCTTAAACGGTCTTAGTATGGAGCGCGGACGTCCCGTCCGCCCATAAGCGCGAAGCGCGCGGCATCTAAACTTTAGCCTCACTACTTTCTCACTTTCGATGAGCCAGGTTTTGAGAGGGGTCAGTTTTTCGTGAGTAATACTTGAGAATCATATCGGTTCGTGCCTACGACCGCCTACAGAATTCACCATCGGTCGACGAATTTCGAAGAATCGGGCACTCTGGCGACAGACCTCCGTCTACGCTTTCATACCAGCGGAGAAAACTTATGACGAAGGCTCAACTTTCCATCATTCTAGTTTCGGCGGCAGTACTGGTCGGAATGGCGCTCCTCCCACCTTGGGTACATCACACAGATAATGGCGCAAGGCAATCCATGGGATATGGACCGCTGTGGCAGCCTCCCGTCGCGCAACAAGAACAAGGCATCAATATCTTTGGACTGAAACTTGAAGTCGAGGAACAAATCCGCGCCAGCAAAGTTGATTGGGAACGGCTTTTCTTGCAATCGCTGATGGTGATAGTCGTTGGTGGAGGTGCTTACCTCGTTCTCGGAAAAGGCACACGCGCCATCCATTAACCTTGCCGAACCAATACCGAAATTATCCGAGTAATCACAAGTCATCCGAGTGCATTACCAACGCCTCGCTCGGAGCAACATGCGCTTTAGATATTGATTTAACTGTGCGTAAAGCCAGAAGCCGGCTAGCGGCCTGCGTTTCCATGAATGAATCTTGTGTATCATGCATTCGACCGATGACCTGATTCCATTGCTGCTTATAGGATGAGAAAAGCGATCCCTGGCAGGCGTCACTAATGAGAAGCGGTCAAGTTTTGAAAGTGCTGATTTGCTTTTTTGGGTTGTTGTGCGCGTTAGCGGTGTCTGAAAGTTCAGCGCAAGAGATCATCGCCCAGGCGCAGCAAGTTGGACCTTCGATCAAAGAGCTCTTTGAGGCTTCACGTTCATTTGCCGGCGGGTCGCCGCAAATCATTAATTTGGAAAAACAGGATTTGATTCTTGTGCCCGAGCCGGGGAGTACGGTCAACTTTTTTGGTGGTGACTGTCTCGCCTTTTTGAAGGGTAAGCTGCTGATGTGCACTGGGTCAAGGACGCTCGAAATCAAGGCGAGGGAAATCTACTTCGAGTTGCTCAGTGATAATTTGGCAATGTTTGAACTTGATGAATCGGGCACATTGAAAGTTTCGATCTTGAAAGGCTCTGGCGCCGTGCTTTCTTTTTCACCGCAGAGTGCGCAGGCGGATCCGGATAAGAAGACTCTTCAGATCAAGGAAGGGCAGGCGTTCTATTTTAAGGATCCACACCGGTCTTTGGGTGCTGGGGAGATAGCCTCGTCGATTCGGTATTCGGATCCCGGGATGGAGATTGTTGAGGGTAAGATCGAAGCAAATTGGCGGGAGAACGCGCTGCTTTTGATCGCGAAGAATAGTTCGGCGGGTAAACGTCTTACTGCGCTACTTAAGGGGAAGCGATAGATCGCTAGCAGCCACGCGCTTCGCGCTTATGGGCGGGCGGGACGCCCGCGCTCCATACTTAGAACGTTGCCGCTCCATCCCCTCTGCGGCTCCGTACTTAGAACGTAAGCGTTCCAGCAACCACATTGTTGAAAAACCGAATTGATTATTGATACCGTTGCGGAAGATTGTAACATCAG
>JAIEQI010000194.1 GCA_019747875.1 Candidatus Obscuribacterales bacterium | reverse complement strand
GAAAATGACGAAAAGCGCCAGTAACTGCTTGCTCCTGGACACTTCTCGTGGCGACCTGTGGTCGCCGAATACTTACATGAATCCAATAGGCGATTGCTCAACAAAAACAGCGTGATCAATCAATACGGCTTGGCGACGACGCACCTTGCGTGGATGTATCGTGAGTCCGAGCTTTACTTGATGGATCGAAAACCATCGCATTTGAAGAACTATAAGCACTACAATTTAATTGCGCGTCGAACCTTTAAAGCAATAGAGTTGCTGTTAAAAGATGAGCCTCAAAGGTATAAATTGTTTCAGCACCGGAGAATTATCTTTGAACAAGCAATGGATGCAGTTTACGATGAGCTGAAGAATCTGCCCACTGATGATGGTGCGAGCTTTTCCAACATCTTCACTAACATGAAATCATTTGCGGCTCTTGCCGCTAAGGTGGATAAAGAACAAGTGCTGCTCACTCAGCTTCAGAGCGATGAATCAAAAGAACTAAAGATAGAGAAGCAAAAGGTAGACGAATGTCAGACAAGAGTGTCTATAGTCGGGCTATTCTCGATATTACTGAATAGCAGCGTTCTGCTTACCATGATCGCGTACTTCGTGAGAAAAACTCCAAATCGGATAAAAACCATTGTCGATCCAGCGAACAACGCTGCTGGACCGGCGGCTGCATCGGCAATAAAGAATGATGAAGATGTTGGCGGACTGGAAAATCTTTTGCAAGAGTTAGCCGGCGCTCTTTCAGATGCAGAACAGAGAGAAAGAGCGTTGCTAAAAAAGCTGCAATCAGAATCACCAATAAATACGTCACCAAATGCAAAGATCAACGATTCGGAAGCGAATTAAACTTGACATGTAACTGCTGATTGCTAGAATGAAATATGTAGTTCTTATTCAAGCGAGGTGACATCATGTTCGGGAGATCTCATGCGTAGCAGAAATTCGATTGTGGGCATCGCCACAGTCACATGCAAGCATGAGGAACATGATTCAAACCTGAGAACCAGAGAGTGTTAATGTTCCTTGTGACGAACCTGCAGATCGCATTTCTGCATAAATAGTTTCAATCAGGGCATCATGTGTAATTCATTTTCCGCAGCAATTTGCTGAATAGCAGTTCGCGTGGCGAAGTAGATTGCCCATGAATTGTCCGTACGAGCTAGTGCATGCAAGGCGCAGCTGAAGCTGCGGTTATAGTTCTGACTTAGGCAAAAAGATAGATGATTTGGTCACGACGACGACCACATCCTCAATCAAAATCTGTTTTGCAACTAGCTTCAGGTGTTCAGTTATTTCTGACAGCTGACGCTGTTAGCTTTGCACGCACTTCTCAGGGTTAACCCAATTTCTCGGAACAAGCGAAGGAATTGAGAGGGCGGCAGCCTTGCAAAATTCCGGAGCGTATACATACAGAAAGGTTGAGAAAAACGATTATGGTTACAAACGTCGAAAGTCAATTTCGAAAGATTGGTGCCAAAGTCACTTTTGTGAAACTAAGCGACCGTGCTTCTAGCACAGCGGGAAGTCCAGTTCGTCTCGATGTAATCTCAAAAGGTAAAGAAGAACTTTTTGAGATCGCAGTAAACGAAGGAAGAGATAACTCTCTCGATCTCTCCGTTCTTGAAGTAAGAACTGAAGATCGCCACCTTGTTCTGCTCGCGCGTTTGCTCGACAAAGATGGTTCACTGATTTCAAAGAATCACTTCCTCTGCGGTCATGATGAACGTCATCTTTTCGTCGCAGCAGTGAAGGGAGTCTCTACTGTCTCGGCAGCAAAAGCCTCTCTGAAGCCTGCTGAAATCAGAGCAAGAGAATCCGGTCAAAACGAAGCGAAGCGCAACCGCCGCAAGACATCCGTTTTCAGACGTCAAGGCGAATGGTTCTTCGTTCCAACACCGGGTCTTGTCGCTGATGAGCAATTCGTCCGCAACGACGAACCGCTCGTCCGTCCTGGCGGTGGTAGCAAAGCGCACATGGCGCAATATGCATACCGCGTCGGTGGCGAGTCTGTGATGGTTTGCTCTAAGTATCCTCAAGGACTCACACTCAAGCAATACTCGAAGCTAATTAATGGTACGCCCCGTGCGAAGAACTATGGCTGGCGCGAAATGAAGCGCAATCCAACAGTTTACGTGCGCGGAAAGATCCGTCACCCGGATCATGCCACCATCGTGCTAGACACATGGCATCGTGTATTGATGAATACCGAACGTCGCACTCGAGCAGTCGCCTTCTTAGATTGAACTTGTTCGATCTCTGGAGCGCCGTCAATACGCCGGCTTCCGATCAACCTGCCAGGACATTTCACTGCCGGTTATCGTTAACGACTCAGCAATGCGACAGGCACAAATCCACTCCGAGCCCACATTTTTAACTTCCCAATGCGCACTTGGGATGGTTGAAAGTGTGGGAATTCGGGCTTCAAGCTGATAAACTGGGCCGACTTCTGTCAATTTATTGCCCATTGGCAAGGGGCTCGTTTGGGTCAACTGCAGTCGAAGCAGACTCGTAAGCGGAGGCGAGAGCTGGCATGGAAAACGAACAAACAATGCAACAAACTGGCTGTAAACATCCAGAAGTGCAACTGCGAGTTGGCAGCCCCGAGTTCGAATTCTTCGTTGCAAAATCAATTTTGGAAGCCGGTGGCGATTTGCGCCACGGAGCTAATCACGTTTCGAATCTGCTCACCTTCGATCCCGGTAATCCGGAATGGGTTTCACTGCTCGAAAGGTATTTATCGGCTGCGCAACCTGATCCTGAAAGTTTGATTCCCAAAACTGAAGATCTATATTTTTCCACCGAAGCAGTTCGCGCCTACATTTGGTTCCGCACAGGAAGGCTGGATGAGGCGTTCGATCTCTTGTTCGATGTCGTTCACGCCAAACCCGATTCACATTATTTGAACGCATGGGCACTTCCATGGCTCGAACAAAAAGGCGTGCTGGAAAATATTTCCGACATTATCGGGTGGTGCATTTTCTCGCTAGTTTTGCATACAAATCCGGAAGCAAAAAATTCAACAATCAAAGGGTTGAGAAACTTAGAACGATGGGCAAAGCTCATTAACAAATTCGACTCCCTTCATCCAACTACGGAAACTCGGGCCAACACGCTCAGAGTTGGTCTGCTTCGCAAAGCTGGGATGTTCGACGATGCCCAAGCGGCCGCGCGGCAGTATATGGCGAGAGATAAAAGCTGGAACATGGCAGCGGCACTCGGACTCGTACTGAAGGCGAAGGGCGATGTGAACGCCGCCCTCGGAGCGTTCAAAACTGCAATGACTGTTCCCGAAGGTGAGATGGTCGCAAAAACAGAAATCGGAGACATGTTCTTCGACCAACAAGATTACAAAACAGCACTCGCCTGGTACGAAGATATCCTGCGAATGCAAGCTGATCATGAGTGGGCGCTCCCGTCATCCTTATTCTGCAAATTCAAACTTTCAATGAATGAGGCCTTCCTTGATGAAATGGCCAAGTTGGGAGAAAAGAACAATGAGCGTGCACACGAGCTATTCTTCAAAGAGTTCGGCGGTCTACCTCGACCGACAGATGCAATGGCAAACATGATTGCGCAAATCGCCGGTCAAGTTATGCAAGATCCAACGCAAGCTCCGAAGGGCGTAATTAAATTCAAAACCAGCAGCGTCGAAGCGCCAAGCAACTTTTTGGCATTCAACATGGACATGAAAGCACTTAAGCATGATCTAAAAATGGAAGTGACACCTACTGATATTCCGCGACCGGATCCACGCTTCCCGGTGATTCCAAAAGTCAAATACATTCTCTGGAAGTATAAGGACAAGACTCCTGAACCAGCCTTGCCGGCGCCAAGCCAGAAAACTTCCATGTTGATTGCCACAATCACTAATACCTTTTACGAAGAGCATAAAAACTGGGCTGCTGCAAGCTGGATTGCGGCAGAGTTAGGTCCCAAAATGGTGCCGGAAATTTTGGCATGCATGGTGCATCCACCACAAATGCCGGAAAATTGGAACGGGCTGATCTGGGTTCCACGCGTACAACTCGCGTGTGCGCAAGTTCTCGCCAATATCGACGAGGGCTGGGACGGCTCGGAGAGGAAAGAAGCGCTATTGTCTCTACTTTATGGTCCCTGCGATTGGACCACTCAAGCCGCCATCAGAGCAATGGCATATTTAGCGAAAGAACAAGAAGTCTATTCTCCAAAAATCGGAGAGGCGTTCGAGAAACTTTCGAAATATCGTCCAAGTTTCGGATTTTGCTGCTGGGAGCACACACTCTATGCCTGCTGGATCAGACTCCCGCATCTCTTCCCCAGCGAGCGCAACGCAATGAAAGATCGCCTCCGCGAAATCGAAGAACGAATGGAATCTTCCTAATCAAGATCTTAATTCAAGGCAAAATCGCAGCCCTAATGCTGAAGAGCAGTGGACAATATAGGGAAGCGGACCTGGGACAGTTTGCCAGGCTAGCTGTGAACTAAAAGGCGGAGGAAAACTATGCCGACACAGACTACGACGAGAGCATTTGAGCTAACGGATTACGGCTTGGATAAGATCACAATAAGAGATCGCCAGCTACCGGAACTGGGTTCTCATGATGTCCTTGTGAAGATGAAAGCAGTGTCGCTTAATTACCGTGACTTCCTCATTGCCAAGGGACTGTACAGCCGAAATCTTAAGTTACCGTTGGTCCCATTGTCAGATGGCGCGGGCGAAATAGTTGAGGTAGGAAGCGCCGTATCGCGGTTCAAACGCGGAGATAGAGTAACACCGATTTTCATGCAATCATGGATCGCTGGACAGATTGCAGCGAATGATGGAAAGAGTGCACTTGGTGGTGCAATCGACGGCGTGCTCATGAACGAAGCTGTTTTCAATGAAAGCGGACTGGTGCGTATTCCTGATCACCTTACATTTGAAGAAGCAGCGACTCTGCCTTGTGCAGCAGTAACCGCTTGGAACGCACTTTTTGAAACCGGTAATATCAAACCAGGATCAAAGGTTCTCACTCTCGGCACCGGCGGAGTTTCGATTTTCGCAATGCAATTTGCAAAAGCGGCCGGCGCACTGGTCGCAATCACTTCAAGTTCAGAGGAGAAACTTGAACGAGCCAAACAATTAGGTGCCGATATCTGCATCAATTATAAGCAGAACGCTGACTGGGACAAAGAAGTGCTGAAACATTTCCCAGAAGGCGTCGATCATGTCATTGAAGTTGGCGGCGCAGGCACACTAGATCGCTCAGTGAAAGCTGCCAGACCAGGCGGACACATTAGCATGATCGGCAGACTCACTGATGGTGCATTCGATCCGACAAAATTGCTGATGAAGCATTTGCGTTTACAAGGAATTTTTGTTGGATCTAGAGAAATGTTTGAACGCATGAACCATGCAGTTGATGCGAACAAGATCTCACCGATTATCGACAAAGGCTACAAGGTAGAAGAGATTACAGAAGCGTTGAATACACTGGAAAGTGGATCACACTTCGGCAAGATTGTTCTGGCGTTCTAACGCTACCTACGCAACATGGCGTGCGGTATCCTTCAATTCTGCAGGACCTGCAAACAACGCACTGAAACTATCAGAATGGCGAAGCCTCCTTGTGGGTCGTTTTCCTTCTGGTGCTTCCGATGCAGGTCAAATTCCCTGAATCTTCCTGCCGCCTATTCGATGGTTTCGTTTAGATTTCCTCAATTCGTCTTGCGGCTCCATGAAATAGCAATGGTGCCGGTATCCGTTGATGTCTGTTGTATAGAAGTCTTCAGTAAAACCCAAAAACTCGCGCATTCCATCGGTAACGTACTGGTATAAGACTGGTTTCTCGCAGTATACGCAAGGTGGCCAGCAATTACTAAGTTTGAAGAACTCAATTATGTCCGAGATCTCCTGCTGCATCCTCTTTGTCAGCCATTCATCGTCGCCTCTGAAAGAGTCGTCTATTTTGCAATGATGAACGGCAAGCTGGCTTAGCATGTCTTTAACATGGGAAGCACTCTGGCAATCTCCTGCGCCTGACAAAATCAGATGTCCCATTGTCTTCCAGTAAAACTTCTCAGCTTGCCTCAGGTAATTTCTCTTGTAGAACTCATCGGCTGCAAGTAGGCTTTGTTTAGCAGCTTCGCATTCCTGCTTTACTCTTTTTAAATCAAATTGCTCCACATCATAATCTTCATGATAGTCAAGTTTATTGCTCTCTTCAGCTTCGATTTCGTCGCCATAGGCATCAGATCGTTGCTCGTCAAATACCACAGGGCGGCGAACATTGTCTGATTGCTGAATCAAATAATCCAATGCTTCAATCTGAGGAGGCCAGTGCTCAGCGACGTACTTTTTCATTCGGGCAGAACTTGAAAAAAACTTCTTCCAAACTACGGACTTCAAACGGCTGCGGGTTCTCTTTCTTATTCCTGAAGCGAGCTGGCTTACAGTTTTAATTTCCGCATCAAATTTCACATCTGTTCCGGGTAAGTCAAATTCGAAATTTGCTTGGAGGCAAAGTTCGTAAGCCACTCTGGCTCGGGCAAGAAGTTGACCCATTAGAAGGAACTCCTTACGGGAAATCGCTCCTACAGCTTTGACTCTTCTATTCATATGGTTGTTCAATGCTGTGTCTAGTAGTTCAACTTTCTAACGCATTGCAGAACCACTTTTGTGGCAAGGAGTCAAGCTGCATCTTTGCCTGGCACTGCTCTTTTGAAGCCAATATCTTATCAATCTCCTGCAGCGAGTAAGCTATGGGCTGGTACGGTGACATAACTCCGCGCAACCATTGTTATGAAAAGCCACCAGACAGGCGCGTCTCCAAACTTATACTCCAAGTTTGATTGGAAGTCACAATTGACTGAGAGTATCTTTAACATCCACAAGGTGATTGTTAAAAATCTCCTTTGCTACATCCAGCAGCTTGAAGACAGTCGGATCAACGCACGAATAGTAGATGTTATTGCCTTGTTTTCGGCCTACAACTAGCCGCTGTGCTCTCAAAATTCCAAGCTGCTGCGAGACATTCGGAAGTTCCAGACTCAGGCGATCTCGAATTTCAGATACAGTAAGCTCGTTAGTTCGCAGCTCATCTAGTATTTTGATCCTGATTGGATGCGCAAGAGCTTTGAAGAACTCGGCCTTGAAAGTGACTAATTTGTCGCTCATGAGTTCCCATATTCTACATCTTTATTATCCTATGTGATTATTCACCTAATTGCGAAATTGCGCAATTAGGCAATCCGTGTTATGCTTTTGGAAAATTGACCAATTCTGTCAAGCAATTACTTAGACAGATCACCAACAAGTTGATGCTTTTACCATGTTCCAATAAGGGGAGCCGAGCCAAGACTGGCAAATTTGATACCCGATTCAGGAGGACCTTAATTCATCATGCAACTCATCAGTAAAGCAGTTTCCACAAATTCAAAGAAGCAGCCAATTGCGAACAAGGTGAAAACATCTAAGAACTCAAGTTCTGCACTGATTTCCCGAGAGAAAATTGCGGAACGCGCTTTCAGGCTATGGCAGTCTCGCGGTGGTTTGCATGGAGATGATCTAAATGATTGGTTGACCGCAGAGCAAGAGTTGTCTGTGCTTTGCGCAAAAGGTTCTAAATAACTTTTCCACGCCGTTTCTCGTACCTCCCACAGGAAGGGGCACGTTCAATCGTGCCCCTTCTTGTGCTAATAAGGCTTTCCTAGCTATATAACGCATCTTATTCCTTTAGGGTTAGGGAAAAGTTGTTTCGGCCCAGATTCTGGATACAAGCGGTCACTGCCATTTGAAAAATGCTGCCAAGAAATAAGCTACCTTCCAAATCAATTTTTCAGCCCTCACTTCAGCAAACCATGCTTGCGCACTGCGTCGTTCTACGCAACATGGCGTGCGGCATCCTTCAATTCAAAGTCATGCAAAATGCGTTCAGTTTTTGCTTCTGAAACGCGGTTGATCAACTTTTTCGCTTCGTGATTGTCGCGAACAGTTTTCGCCAGCGTGAAGCAAGAGCCGATACTGAACATCAAGCCCATCATCATGTATCCCTTAATCCAGATCTCTACAGGCAATCCATAAATTCCAGCGCAAGTCAGAAAAACCGACAAAGTAAAAGAGATCCATACACAAGCCATCCAGGCTGGACTGTTTTCATTAATAGCAGGACGTTCCATTTCATCACTCCAAGAACCAAGAACATTGACTATGGTATTTGGTGCGTTAGGAATTAGTGCCGCGCAAATGACAGTTCGCAAACTGTTGCGTTTTGCTCAGGATTTTTTGAGTTCAAGGAACTTCGGGATTGCGGTGCTCGGATTCAAGGAATCAAGTCTTTCATATTCGAAAACGAGTCGGCGTGCAAATAAGCGAATCTCCAATGTAACTGCATTGGAAACCAAGGCGTGATTTCATTGTAAGCAACGGATTCAATTGCTTAACGATAAATATTTGGGAACGACTTATCAAGATCTCGTGCTTAGTGCGGTCTGAAGATATTATTGACCCAGATATTCGGGGGGCTAACAATGGACAGAAAACGTTGTGTTACAACCGTCATGGCAATAATTCTAACAATACTAAACTGCTCAGCCATAACACCTGCAACTGCCGAGACTCTCTTGGGAGATGGTAGTGGTGGCACAAGTCTTCAAGGACCAGCTGGGTTCGAAACTGCAGCAGGGCTTGGTGCAACGGCTATCGGTCCTGCATCTGTTGCAGGCGGTATAGGAGCCGCTGCTTATGGCAATGCCAGCGTTGCAGGTGGAGCTGGAGCCACATCCATCGGCAATGGCAATGCTGCGGGAGGTCTAGGAGCTACGGCAGTCGGAAATGGTAATGCTGCCGGCGGACTCAATGCCACAGCGATCGGAAACGGCAATGCAGCCGGCTTTGACAACGTCACCGCCGTTGGTTCACTTAATACGGCTTCTGGTACATCTAGTGTGGCAGTAGGAACTCAGAATACAGCATCCGGCGATAATAGCTCGGCTTACGGCACGGGAAGTACCGCAAGCGGACTGAACAGTATCGCTATCGGTGCGCAAGCACAAGCTACTGGGAACAATTCAATCGCGGCCGGCTTAAATACTAGTGCACTGCTCAATGGGACAGCAATCGGGAATAGTGCACAGGTTTCAGGCAATAACGGGTCTGCTTACGGTAACTTATCTGTTGCCGGTCTCAACGGGGCTGCTTTCGGGAATCAAGCGAACTCAGCTGCTAATGCGGCGGCATTTGGAAACGGAGCAAACTCTGCCGCACTAGGCTCTGCGTTTGGTTCAGGCGCGACTGCCGCATTAAACGGTTCAGCTTTTGGCGCAAGTGCAAACGCTGCTGCTAACGGAGCTGCAATCGGAAATGCCTCAACAGCAGCAGCTAATGGAACGGCGATAGGCAACGGTTCAACAGCAGCTGCTTCCGGCACAGCAATAGGAAATGGCGCCACATCTGGTGCGAACGGTTCGGCATTGGGTAATAATGCAACTGCCACTGGGGATGGTGTCGCTCTTGGAAATGGTGCCAGTGCTGCTGCAAACAGTGCGGCGGTTGGACCAGGCTCAGTAGCTGCAGCAAATACCGTCTCTGTCGGGACAGCGGGAGGCGAGCGGCGAATAACGAACGTAGCCGCTGGTGTAAACCCAACGGATGCGGTGAATGTCAGTCAACTGACTGGCATTATCAACAACAATTGCTGCACTCAAACACTTATTGAAGCAAATAATTACACCAACAATAAGTTTCAACAATCTGTTCAATATACGGATCAGCGGTTCAACCAGTCCATCAACTATACAAATGCAGTTGGCAGCGCATTAAATGACAGCCTGCGCCGTGAAATCAACGAGGTGAAAAGAGGCGCGAATCAAGGAGTTGCTGCAACAGTGGCTATGCTCACAACCATTCGAGTTCCTGATGCAGGTAAGTCAACAATTAACGTAGGGGGAGGTTACTACGGAGGACAAGCTGCGGCAGCACTCTCAATGGCGCACAGATCGCGAAGTGGCAGAATGCAGGCCGTTATGGCTTTCGGCGTCCCAGTCAGTATCGCCAGCGGGCAAAACCTAGCTGCCGGTGGAGCTATAGGGTGGCAGTTTTAGTCGAAAGCAAATCGGCAAGAGACGCCAATCTTGGGAATTCTTGCGGGCAGTCCCAAATTAACTGTTGGTCCTCACTGGTTCGGGTTGTTACGTTGAGGGTACAAAATCTGTAGCCCAAACCATACGACCACGAACGTAGGTAAACATGATAAACGAAGTCAAAACCAACTATGTTAGAGTGCTGACGACCAAATACGCTTCTTTTGACGGGCGCGCAAGCCGGAAAGAATTTTGGATGTTCATGTTGGCGCAGTTCTGCATATCATTCATTATTAATCTCGCCATTATAGGTCTGTGGACGGCAACCGCGATCAATTTGTCCGTTATTTCAACCATTTATGCTCTTGCAACATTAGTGCCTGGTCTGGCAATAGCAGTTCGCAGATTGCACGATAGCAATCGCACTGGATGGTGGGAATTAATGGGGTTTGTGCCTGTGGTCGGTGCACTTACTCTTGTTGTTTTTTACTGCCTTCCTGGAACAGCGGACGAAAACAAATTTGGGTCTAAGCCAAAGGGAATTGGTAATGAAGCCGATCAGACACTGGAGGGCGCGGAGCAGGATCTCGAAAACATCGTGAACAAAATGAGGCAAGCTTGTGTTGAGAGTCTTGCTGCCGAAAAACTGACCGAAATGGAACTGAACAAGAAAGTTCAAGAGCGTGATAAGTGGGAGACTCGCGCAGGGCAAGCCGTTAATCAGAACAATGACGAATTAGCCCGGCAGTGCCTTGCCAAAAAGCTTGAAGCAAACCTAGCAATTCAAGTCCTTACAGCACAACTGAAAACCGAAAAGGAAGCGAATGCAACCCTGAAGACAAAGTATGCGGAGATGCAAGAACAGTTGCAGCAGTTTAGACTTCGTAAAAGCAACGTGGAAGCAAGAGAAAAGGCAGCATCTGCGTCAGCGGCATCCACAAAGAATTCCGCTTCCGGTGCAATGGACAGATTTGAGCAGGCTGAAGAAAAATTTCGCCATAAAGAAGCTATGAATCAGGCAATGAGTGATGTGTCTACTTCGACTGCCGACAAATCCTATTGTTCAGATCTGGAAGATGAACTGGAAGCGATCAAGAAATCACTTGCCGGCAAGCAGCAAGATTCCTGACTCATACGAGAACGCTGAAATTTCACTTCGACAACCTCGCGCTCGATACCTTGTGCTCAATGTATTCGATCAATTTCAGTAGGCATCGAGAGGTAGACTATTTTGTAGACTCCTTAACCGTTCTTTCAGCTGCTGAGTAAATCAAGGTGGCAAAATCCTCAACCTTCTTAAGTTGTACGTCCGAAAGATTTTCTTTCGAGATTTGTCCGGAACTGAGCAAATCGTCCTTGAGGCTGGCAACACTAACGATATCAATCTTCTTTCCCGAACGCTTTCCTAGATACATCCAAATTGCTGTCTGAGCAATCTTGGTTGCGCGCTTGTCGGAAGCAAGCGGCACATTTCCAAAGCGACCTTCTTTGTCAAGTTTTCTTGCATTCTGAGCAATCTGTACAAGCGTTTTGAACAGTGCAGCATCAGGGTATTTTCCGGCTGTATATTTCATGCCGCTTGCAGGAGGAGGACTGATCGACTTTGTTGAAATGCAAAAAGTGTCAATTGGGATTACTACTGTTTTCCCTGCCGGAACTGTAAATACCGGGTCGGTAGCCTCCATCAAGTTTTGTCCTTTATCAGGATCAGAAGAGAGAAAGCAAGCCTTTTCTGCAATCTGCGCAGTGAACGCAGAGCCCTTGCTGGTTACACTCACTTCGCAATGGTTGGGATTGTTCTCAGACCGAATAGACACTTCGCATAAGCCCTGCTTCTGCGCCTCCTCCAACTGAATCGGAGTGGCAGTAGCATTAGCGGTCGCCTCAACCTTAGGTGGATTTAAAAGCTCGCTAGAATCTGGCTGCTTGCCTCCCTCCGTATACCAAACTTTCTGACCATTACGCACAAAACCAGCCACCGAGCCATCCTTGTAGTAGTAGATCTGTGTAATACCGGTTCCATTGCTCGTCTTGCCACCAAAGGTAGTGTCGTAGTCGGAAAACCGAAGTACCCGTTCAGGTCCAGGCCAAAGATCCTCTTTCTTCAGATAAGTATTCCAATCAAGTGACCCATCCGCTTTTACGGGAATCGAAAAGTTCCAAGAGGTGCGGCCACTGGTTGATGAAGCAATTGAACAAATGCGAGAGGATTCTAGAGACAAAATATCCTTTTTTGCGATTATCCGCTCAGTATTGTCGCTTAGCTTCATTCGCAGTCCGACATCCGTCACACCGTTTATAAAGCCGACGAAACTACCTCTATCAATCTTGACAGTGTCTCTGTTGGAGTCCAAAGTAATTGGAAAGACTTTCTTGAGTTCTGTGCCCTCGTAAAATAGACAAATCAATTTACTTGAATTCTTGTCTTCGATTTTCTGTTCATCTTTCAGGAGAATTCCTTTGAGCAATGGTTCACTCTTTTCCTCGTCAGATTTCCGAATGAGAATCTCTCCATTACTAATTTGCGCGATTGTGCTTGCCGTCTTTTGAACCGTAGCAAAGGAAAGCAATGGATTTTTTCCATCGCGCCCTTTCTCTCCTTCTCCCTTCTTCTCTCCGCCCTCTTTCTCTTCCTTTACTTTCTTTTTTTCTTCCTCTACCTTTCCTGCAGGCGGAACCCAAACATGATTGTGGGCTCGTGGAATCGGGTCGACAGGTTCAATAGGTTTGACAGGTGGATCATAAGGTGGAGGCGTTTCCCCTCGCCCCTCTCTCAACGGTGCAGTATTCCAGCCACCGATGACCGGGTCCGTGATCAGATAGCTGATTGGAACCTCCAAAATTATCGAACTTACATCATCTTTTTCGGGAACCCCATTTTCCGTTGGCGGAACTTTGTTCTTATCCGGCGCTGGAATGTCCTGCAAGGGTTGCGGTGGTCTCTTTATCTCTAGCTCTCCTTTCGGACCTAATGGCCCATCGCTTTTCTTAGGTTCTTCCTCTTTCTTTCGGGGATTCCTGACCATTTTAACAGCCGGCTCTCTCACCCTTTGCGGAGTAAATTCGCTCAGTACCTTGAATGCCTCTTCCGAAATTCCTTCAGGTAGAACAAACTTAGCCCTCTCCACGGCATCGGCAGGATCACAGGCTTTAGTAGAAATGAAGGGCGCCGCTCTCTTGCCTTTTTCGCTAGGATCAGGCCAAAAAAGAGGACAAGATTCCATAGGTTTTTCTGAGTCGCCCTTGCCTGGAGAAAAGAGTGCATTGACTTTGGCATCCAGTTCATCAGCGTTCTTCTGGTCATTCTTGAACTCCAGCTTTACGTCGGGAGTTTTGTAAACGTCACCACAGCCAGCGAACATGACTTTTACGCTAAGAGGAGCTAGCGAGAGCTTTCGCTCTGGGCAGACAGCAAAGACGTATGCAAAATCAGGAGAACTTATTTGCTGAACTTCTGCCCAGGCAAATCTGGGGCTCTCAGCAGCCTGGGCAACGTCATTTTCCTTCCATTGCGAAAAGGATATCCCTTCTGCATCGCAGCTTTTTACCTTGCCGCTTACTACTTTGTTGTTCTTAAGTTTGAGCCTAGTATCAACGTCCTTCATGTTGCCTGAAAAATCTGCGAGTTTCTCACCCTCAGAAAAAATGCACTTAACAAACGCGCGTCCAGATTCATCAATGACTTTACTAAGCACAGTTCCACTAAGAAGAACATGCGATTGCTCACTGCCGCCCTTATCCTTTATCGTTATCTGTCCCTTGTCATTGAGGAAAGCCGCCAGGTCTGTGCCAAGAAGAGTGCTTACCTTAGTTTCTTGCGCCGCCCTTGCGACTTCAACGAAATAGCAAGAAAAACAACCCAACTGAAAAACGCAGAGAACCAATAGGATTAGAGCAAGTTTTTTCATGACAGAAACCTAAATATTGTTGTTATTGTTGTTGTTGTTACGCCTGAGCGGAGAAGCAACTGGTCGCGGCAGGAAGCGTCGAACCAGAACCTCATTTAGCTGAGAGTTGCGCCTGTTACGCATTTTTCGATGATAGCTAGCTATTGGCAGAGCAATTGACAGAGGTAACACGATTCCCGCAATTGCTGTAATTGCCAGCATTCCAGCTGCAAATCCAATTACGCGATCAGGAATTGTCGTGTTATCAACAGGTCCCAGTGCTTGGTGTCGAGACCTGCGGGCAAGACTTTTGTCGCACGTTGACGAGAAAACTATATTGTCGGCTTCTGTCCCAGATTTCAGCTGTGCGGAGAATCTAAATACGTTTGCAGAACTAATGCTGTGCAACTCACTCAACATCATTTGCTTTTGCGATCCATCCACAACAAATAGAATCATCTCTGAATCCAGATCTTCAATTCTGCAAACAATTTGTTCTCCAGACCTGTTCTCAATCAAATCCGGAGTTCCAGCGTTCTTACCCAAGATTTCGGAAAGACGTTCTCCTCGTCTGAAATAACAAAGACCTGTGAGCCTATTATCTTGCACACTTGCCTTGAACACGGTACCTGACGCAACAGGTCTGTCTTGGCCGGACTTCCTTAGTTCCAGATTCGTTCCATTAATCAGTACAGTCAAGTCATCAGCGAAAAGTGATCCGACTTTAGTACACTGGGCAGTTCCCTTGAGCGTGCCGTCAGAATAGGACAATCCGTCAGCCAGAACTGAATGAAAAAACTGAGCGAGGCAAAGTATGACCGAGATGAAGATTCTTAGCACGATTACACCATCGCCAAAGAGAGACTACAATAAGATACACTCTTGACTGCAACTATTTACTTTGGCTTTTCTCAGATTCATGTTGAACCAAGGGCTTATGGGGCTCGCGCGATCTACAAGCGGTGACGCCGGATTCCATTCGATAGACTGGACAATCGGCGCCCCTTTGCGAGGTCTTACCTAAGGCTCCTCTCATACGAGAACGAATAGACCATCCGGCTATTTCACTTCGGAAACTTCGTGCTCGAGACCTTGTGCTCGATATCGTCGGGCAACTCGGACAATAAGTCGTAACCCGTGTGGCGTTCGATAGCGTGAACGGTAGTGACATACTTGCGCCAATCATCGTTCTTCATACCATTTTCATTTGGCATTTCAACAGCAATCACTTCCGTGTTCGCTTTGACGTCAGTAACGCCCTGACCTTTCTGTGGCAGAATCACTATTACCTTCCACCAACTTTCCGGCACGTTGACACCATTTCCAATGGTGCCTTTGCTGCCATCGGCACCAGAGATGATATAAAGTTCTTTGCCCTGGCGAGCCATTTCGCGAGAATAGCTTTCGAGTTTTTCCCAAGGTCCTTGATTGTTATCGGGGGCTTGTGGAGCGATATTGGTCATGATGAACGTTGCTTCGTTGTCTTCGCGAGAAGCTGTGCGATCAGCAGACGGTGTGTTGTGCCCGCGATCATATCCAGACCGACTGTAATCAGAATGTTGTGCACGATTGAAACCTGATGGCAATGAGTCGTCTGGAATGAAGGTGCCGGTGCGCTTCTGGCTACCGAGCCAATCTTCATTCAATTGCCATGAAACCCAATTTGGTGTTTTCTTGTCGTTGTTGTAAGAGAGCACATACTGGTCGCGAACGACTAAGTAGTTATTACTCATCACTGGATTGTCGGTGGCATTGCTTGGATTACCCATCGCCATATTTGGATTTCGCGAATCTTTGAATTGCAATGCACTTCGCGATGGAGTGAATTGAAACGGCTTTGCTTCAGGAAAGAAGAACGGCTCCACCCTAGGACTGGGTGAAAAATCAAACGTCTGCCGGGAAAAAAGATCTAGCTTCGGCAAGGTGCTAATTGAAGAGCTATTTTCAGGTTTCACTGGAGTTTGAAATTTCTTCAATAGCTCTTGAGCCATATTTGCCAACGATGCGCCCGCACCGTGCATTGCGCTTTCGAAGCTCATCCGCGGAACTTCCAATTCACTCAAGGCACTCTGAAGTTTTGCAGAACTTTCGCCGCGCAGAACTTCTCCGCTAATTCCAGCCATAGTGTCGTCTCCGTTTAAGCAGTTGACTTAAGCAAGCAGAGACAGTTCGGGGGGAGGATTACCTCGAAAATTGCCGAAAAATTATCAAACGAACGCCAAACTGAATCAACTTCTGAGTTGTATTCCGATTCGCCAAATTTTGGACTCGCAGGTTGGGTGAAATTCCCACCCACTGCGGATTATGAGTTTTCGTTTAAGGTACCAACCAGGCAAACCTGATTTTGTTCGCGGACTTCGGCAGGCTCCCGGAAGTGCCGGCATCCTGCCGGCTTCGCTGTTTTCGGTTCGATCCCGGGAGCGCCGGCATCCTGCCGGCTTCGCTGTTTTCGG